>NZ_JBWKWI010000004.1:0-365130 GCF_059422145.1 Stenotrophomonas sp. GW821-FHT01H02A | reverse complement strand
CTTGTTGCCGTCGCTGCGGGTGGGTGTTCACCGGGGTGAAGACCGCGTCGCAGCGAGGGAGCGAATACTAAAGACTTCTGAAAATTCGTCAAGCGTTTTCGTCGATCTTTTTCATCAATACGTCATCCATGCGTGCTGCTCATCGACAAGCGCGGCAGCACGCGCGTTGCGCGTGCTGCCGCAGGCTTGCTAACAATGCATCTCTTGTCATCAGGAATGCATGCGATGTCGGCGGTTGGCAAACGTTCGTTGTGGCGCGATCTCTCCCTGCCTGCGGTGATGGCAGGCTTCATTACCGTGTTGGTGGGCTTCGCCAGTTCGGCGGTGATCGTGTTCCAGGCCGCGCGCGCGGTCGGCGCAGATCAGGCGCAGATCGCTTCGTGGATGTGGGCGCTGGGCCTTGGCATGGGCGTGACCTGCGTGGGTCTGTCACTGCGCTATCGGATGCCGGTGGTCACTGCCTGGTCCACGCCGGGTGCGGCGATGCTCGTGGTCGGTGCGGGCGCGGTCGGCTACAGCGATGCGATCGGCGCATTCGTCCTTGCCGCCGTGCTCGGCATGTTGGCCGGCTTCTCGGGCATCTTCGCCAAGCTGATGAAGCGGGTGCCGATGGCCCTTGCCGCCGGCATGCTCGCCGGTGTCCTGCTGCGCTTTGGATTGGATGTGTTCGTTTCGATGGGCACGCAACTCGGCATGGCACTGGCGATGTTCGCCACCTGGCTGATCGGTCGACGTGTGTTCCCGCGTTATGCGGTGATCGCCACCCTGCTCGTCGGTGTCATGGTCGCGGCCGCTCAGGGCCTGCTTCATATGGAAGCAGTGCGACTGGAACTGGCCACGCCGGTGTTCACCTGGCCGACACTGTCGTGGTCGGCGGTGTTCGGCATCGCCCTGCCGCTGTTCGTCGTCACCATGGCCTCGCAGAACATTCCGGGCGTCGCGGTGATCCGTGCCTCCGGCTACGACACACCGGTGTCGCCGGTGATCGGCTGGATCGGCGTGGTCAACACGCTGTTGGCCCCCTTCGGTGCTTACGGGCTCAACCTGGCCGCGATCACCGCCGCGATCTGCATGGGGCGCGAAGCACACGAGGATCCAGCGCGGCGTTACACCGCTGCCGCCGCCGCAGGCGCCTTCTATATCCTGATCGGACTGTTCGGGGCGACGGTGGCCGCGGTATTTGCCGCCTTTCCCAAGGAACTGGTGGCCTGCGTGGCCGGCATCGCGCTGTTCGGCACGATCGCCAACAGCCTGGCCACGGCGCTGCGCGAGGAGGCCGACCGCGAGGCGGCGTTGGTGACGTTCCTGGTCACCGCTTCGGGCCTGTCGCTGGCCGGGATCGGCTCGGCGTTCTGGGGCCTGGTGGCCGGCGGCATCTGCCTGGCGGTACTGCGACCGCGCCCGGCATGATCCTGAGGGGGCAGCGCGCTGGACGCCCTGCCCGCTGTGCAGCTCATTGAAGCGGCAACACCCGGAACGTCTGGGTCAGGGTATGGCTGGCCCCCGGGGCCAGGGTCACCACGTCCGGGCCGGCATTGGCCGCCTCCAGGCACACGTAGTTGCGCCAGCCAGCGCCGACATCCGGCATCTTGCCGGCACCGGCCTCCCCCGGGTTCCACGCCACCAGTGAGCGGCTGCCGGTCGTGGTGATCTCGATGCGGCGCTTCAGGCCCGGATCCTTGAGCAGGTAGCGGCCACCGGCCTGGGTATAAATGCGGTCGCTGCGGCCCGGATCGCGCGGGTCACGCAGGCTCCACTCGCCCTGCTGCAGGCGGGGAGCGCCGTAGTTCTCGAACTTGTCCAGGTAGGACAGGCCGTCCAGCCCGTCCACGCTCACCTGCATCGCATCGCTGACGTGGAAGTAGTTGTGCAGCGCCTGGGTGAAGGCAACCGGTTGGCGGCCGGTGTTCTCCGTGATCAGGCGCTGTTCCAGCGTCCGGCCGACCCGCAGTTCCATGCGCAGGCGAAGATCGAGGTTCTCGAGCACCGGCGGCGCCAGGGTCAGGACCACGCTGCCGTCGGCCTCGCGGCGGGCCTGCTGCAGCGTCCATGGCAGGTTGCGGACGAAGCCGTGCGAAGGCACCTCATTGCCCTGCCCCTGCCGGCCAAAGTACGGCCAGCACACGGGGGTACCGCCGCGGATCGGGGTCGGCAATGGCTGGGCACTGGGCGAGAGCCACATGACGTCCTGCCCGCCCTTGGGCACATAGGACAGCAGCTGGCCTCCGAACACGCTGATCGCGGCAGTGGCGAACGGGGTCTCCACTTTCCATGCGGGGAAGCCCTGGACCTCGGCCAGGCTGAGCCCGGGCACCTTGGGCAGGGCAGCGCGCGGCCCGGCCGGGGACTGGACGTACTGGGCGTGGTTGGGCGGCAGGGTGAACACGGTGGATGCGGGCATGGTGGGTGTTGAAGAAGGAGGGGCACCGCGCAGGGCGGTAAGGATGCGCTGGCCGGCTCGGCCGTCGGCGGGGGTCCAGCCCAGGCGCTGCTGTTCGGCCTGGATGGCGCGGCGGGTCGCGGTCCCGATCATGCCGTCGGCGCTGCCGATGGCGTGGCCGCGGGCCAGCAGCAGGGTCTGCAATTCACGGCGTTCGGTACGGCCGATGCCGGGATCGTCGGTCGGCCAGGCGGCCACGATGCCCGGACCACCGCGCAGGCGATCGGCCAGGGTGGCGATCGCCAGCGCGTAGCTCTCGGCGGCGTTGTACGCGTAGATCGCGTCGTAGTTGCGGAACACCAGCCAGGCCGGGCCCTTGGCACCGGTGGGGAGCAGCAGTGCGGCAGTGCTGTCGGCGGGCAGGCCAGCCGGGGCCAGCGCCCCGCCGGCCACCGGGACGATACCCAGCGCGCGCCAGTCGGTCAGCGGCTTGCGCTGGGTGCGGCCGGCCAGGCCGGCGTTGAAGCCGGCCGGAACCTTCACTTCCATGCCCCACGGCTGCCCGGTGCGCCACCCGGCCTTCTTCAGGTAGTTGGCCGTGGACGCCAGCGCGTCGGGGATCGAGGCAACCAGATCGCGACGGCCGTCGCCGTCTCCATCCACCGCGATGCGCGCATAGGTGGAGGGCATGAACTGGGTATGGCCAAACGCGCCGGCCCACGACCCGGTCAGGCCTTCGGCACGCAGGTCTCCGGCGTCGATCAGCTTGAGCAGGGCCAGCAGTTCGCCGCGGAAGAACGGTTGGCGGCGCCCTTCGCAGGACAGCGTGGCCAGCGACTGCAGCAGCGGGCGCTTGCCGAACACGCGGCCGTAATCGCTCTCCACACCCCACACCGCGACGATGGTGGCGGCATCGACACCGTACTCGGCCGAAACGCGGGCCAGCAGATCACGGTGCTCGACCAGACGGGCGCGCCCATCCTCGACCCGCTGGCTATCCACCAGGGCGGCCAGGTAATCCCACAACGGGGTGGTGAACTCGGGCTGCGCGTCCAGCAGCGGCAGCACGCTGGGATCCGGGACCAGCCCGGCAGTGAGCACGTCGAAACGCTCGGCACTGATCCCCTGCCTGCCGGCCTGTGCCTTGAGCGTGGCCAGGCAGCTGGAGAACGGATCCGGTGCGGCCACCGCCAACGACGGCGCGCCGAGCCACAGCCCGGCCAACAACAGGGGCGACCATCGCATTGGCGGGAATCCTTGCAGCCAGTGGACCTGCATCATAGCGGCAATGCCGCCCAGGTCAGGCCGGCTGCAGCAGGCGCAGGCCGAAGGCAGGATCGGTGGCATTCCAGTGGGCGGTCACGCGCAGGCCCGCGGCAGCGGCCATCGTCGTGAACACGGCGTCGGTGTACTTGTGGCTGTACTCGACGGTCATCGCTTCGCCTTCGGCGAACTCGAAGCTCTGCCCATCCACCTGCACGCGCTGGTCGCGCTGGCTGACCAGTTCGGTTTCGATGCGCAGGCGCGGCACGCTGTAGCGGGCGCGATGGCGGAAACCATCCAGATCGAAATCGCTGCCGATATCGCGGTTGAGCCGACGCAGCAGATTGAGGGTGAAGTCGGCAGTGACGCCCGCAGCATCGTTGTAGGCGGCCTCGATCAGCCCTGCATCCTTGTGCAGGTCGATGCCGATCAGGGCCATGCCGTCCGGCCCCATGGTCTGGCGCATCGCCTTCAACAGCGCGATGGCGTCATCATGCGCGAAGTTGCCCAGGGTCGAGCCGGGGAAGAACACCAGGTGGCGTGCCGGCTCGCGCTGCGGCGTTGGCAACTGCACCGGCTGGGTGAAATCCGCACAGACCGGCAGCATTTCGATATCCGGCAGCAACGGGGCCAGCCGGGTGATGCTGTCCAGCAGCGCCGCACGGGAGATCTCGATCGGGGTATAGGCGACCGGGTCACGCAGCGCGTGCAGCAGCAGTTCGGTCTTGCGCCCGCTGCCGCTGCCCAGCTCCACCACGTGCAGGCGGGGACCGACTACCTTGCCGATGTCGCGTGCGCAGTCCTGCAGCAGCTGCAGCTCAGTGCGGGTCGGGTAGTACTCCGGCTGCTGGGTGATCTGCTCGAACAGCGCCGAGCCATGCGCATCGTAGAAGTACTTGGAGGGCAGCTGCCGCGGCGTGGCGGAGAGGCCACGGAGGATGTCGGCGGTGATCTGGTCGCGATCCGGCTGCAGATCGGTCAGCGCCTCGAGTGCATCGCGGACCGAACTCATGCCGCGTCCCTGGCCAGGCGCAGGCCGGCGAACTGCCACCGGGCCGATGGTGCGAAGAAATTGCGGTAGCTGGCGCGCAGGTGATCGGCCGGCGTGGCGCAGCTGCCCCCGCGCAACACCCACTGCCCGCACATGAACTTGCCGTTGTACTCGCCGAGGTTGCCGGGGAACGTGCGGAAGCCGGGATACGGTCCGTAGGCGCTGCTGGTCCATTCCCAGACATCGCCGAACAACTGGACGATGTCGCCGTCCTCTTCCGCCCCACCAGGGTGGAGCTGATCGGTACCGGCAAAGCGGCCACGCAGCGGGCGGCCGGCGGTGGCCGCTTCCCACTCGAACTCGGTGGGCAGGCGGGCCTCCTGCCAGCGCGCGTAGGCGTCGGCTTCGAAGTAACTGAGATGGCAGACGGGCGCGTGGGGATCGAGCGGGCGCCAGCCCCCCAGGGTGAACTCACGCTCCAGTGCATCATCCCAATACAGCGGATGCTGCCAATGCTGGTCCTGGCACAGCGTCCAGCCTTCGCTCATCCACCAGCGCGGCTCGCGGTAGCCACCGGCCTGCACGAACCGCCGGTACTCCTCATTGCTGACCGGGCGGTTGGCCAGCGCATGCGCCGGGACCAACGCGCGGTGTACCGGCGATTCGTTGTCGTAGGCGAATGTCGGCTGGGTGGGCCAGACCGGCGCGCCGATCTCCACGATCTGCTCGGGACTGCCAAGCCACCGCAGCGGCAGCGCACGGGCCGGTGCCACCGCAAGATCCTCGCGGTAGGCCGGCTGCAGCGGGTTGGACCAGAATGCGTGCTTGATATCGGTCAGCAGCAGCTCCTGGTGCTGCTGCTCGTGATGCAGGCCGAGCAGCAACTGGTGCTGGGCCTGTTCGCTGAGACTGCCGGCCTGCAGGGCGGTGATCACGCGCTGGTCGATCTCGGCGCGGAAATGCAGCACCCGCTCCAGCGACGGGCGCGAGAGCAGACCGCGCTGCGGACGCGCATGCGCCGGGCCGATGCTCTGGTAATAGCTGTTGAACAGGTAGTGCCAGTCCGCATCGATCGGAGCGTAACCGGGCCGGGTGGCCAGCACGAAGCGCTCGAAGAACCAGGTGGTGTGGGCCAGATGCCATTTGGCCGGGCTGGCGTCGGCCATGCTCTGCACCATGGCGTCCTCGGCGCTCAGCGGGGCGGCCAGCGCGACCGTGCGGGCGCGCACGCCAGCGTAGCGGGCAGCCAGCGACGACGGCGGGGCGGCGGTGAGCAGTGGTGCGGAAGCAACGGCGGTATTCATCGCGATCAGGATCGACCAGCCGGGGTGAGTGCCACGTCATGGCACGGCATCGGTCTGGTGACAGCGCTCAAGTTGAATACGCACGGGCCGCTATCGGGGGAGACTCCCTGCCTGTGTTGTCCGGTTTGCACGCTGCAACCACGGCGCGCCGGCCCACCACGTGGACCCCTTCTTGCGGACGCACCTGCTACGCCAGCCCAGCCACTATCTGTTCGTGCTGCCTGCCGTGCTGGTGGCCGTGGGGCTGTGGGGCGCCACGCCGGCGGCGGAGGTCGGCAATCCCGTGCACCGCCTGCTGCCGCTGGTGCTGGCCTGCCTGGGCATCGGCCTGGCGTTGATCTACGCCCGCGTGCGTGCGGTGTGCCTGATGCTGGCGATCGCACTGGCGTTCGCGCTCCTGCACGGCGTGGTCGGCGCCTTCCTGCGCGAGGGCATAATTTCGGTGCACACCCCGCTGATCTTCCATGCGGTGTCGTGGTGGCTGCCGCTGCTGTTCCTGGTGCATGGGCTGTGGCCCGAGCGCGGGCGGCTGCGCCAGGATCTGTTGCTGCGCGGCGTGGTCACCGGCATGGCACTGGGGATTTTCCTGCTGCTGGCCGCGCAGGGCCCGGATGGCATGCAGGCGCTGTTGTCGGACCGGCACCTGACGTGGCTGCCGAGCGGCTGGAATGCGCTGGCCCAGCTGCCGGCGCTGCTGTTCGCGGTGGCAACGGTCGCGCTGGCGGTGCAGGCCTGGCACCAGCCGAGGCCGCTGCACACGGCCCTGCTGATCGCCCTGCTCTGCCTGTGGTGGATGCTGCCGCGGGTGTTCATCTCACCGGCGCTGCTGCCTGCGGTCAGCTGCATGGCGCTGTTGCTGGTCGCTTCGGCGATGCTGCAGGAGGCTTTCCACATGGCCTTCCGCGACGAACTGACCGGTCTGCCGGGCCGGCGCGCGTTCAATGAATGCCTGCAGCGGGTGGGCGCCACCTACACGATCGCCATGGTGGACGTGGATCATTTCAAGCGCTTCAACGATACCCATGGCCACGATGCCGGCGATGACGTGCTCAAGCTGGTGGCCGCACGCTTGGCCGACGTGGGCGGCGGTGGCCGTGCGTTCCGCTACGGCGGCGAGGAATTCGTGCTGGTATTCCTGGATCGCGCTGCCCCGGCCTGTGTGGCGGCGGTGGAAGAGGTCCGCGCGACGATCGAGGGGGTGCGGATGCATCTGCGCGACCGGGCCGCGCGCAGCCGCGACGATGCCGTGGGGCAGCTGCAGCGCGGACGCGGTGGCAGCGGCGCGGTGGTACAGGTGACGGTGAGCATCGGCGTGGCCGACAGCCGGGTGGCCGACAGCCCGCAGGCGGTGATCAAGGCGGCCGACCAGGCCCTGTATGCCGCCAAGGACGCCGGCCGCAACTGCGTACGCGCGCATGGCCAGCAGGGCGCCGTGCCGGTGCGCACGGCCGCGCTGGCTCAGGGCAGCGCGTCGAGATAGAACCAGCGCCCGTCGTCGCGCACGAAGCGGCTGTGCTCGCGCATTTTGACCGCACTGCCGCCGCCGACCCTGTAGCGGGCCAGAAAAAGGACCTGGGCATGGTCCGGGTCGGACTGCGTATGGCCCTGGATCGTCAGCCCCAGCCATTGGGTGCGTTGACCGGGTGCTTCGTCCAACGACAGTGCGTCCGGGCGCGTGGATGGATGCCAGGTGGCCAACAGGTAGTCGGCCAGGTGGCGCACGTAAGCGCTGTAGCGCGAGCGCATCAGCGATTCGGCGTCCGGGGCGGGCGTACCGGCATGGTAGCGGCCGCAGCAGGCGCTGTAAGCCAGTGGGCGGCCGCAGGGACAGGGATCGGAGTTGGCAGTGGTCATGGGGGTATTGTCGCGCGATGAGCGGGCGTATGCTGGCGCGCCTTCTGCCGCGATGTGCCACCGTGCTTGAGCTGGTTCCCCCTGAGCTGTTGTGGTTGGTGGCGATCGCCTTCATCGCCGGCCTGGTCGATGCCGCGGTCGGCGGCGGCGGGCTGGTGCAGTTGCCCGGGTTGTTCACCGTCCTGCCGCAGCACACGCCGGCGATGCTGTTCGGCACCAACAAGTTCAGTTCGATGTTCGGCACGGCGGCCGCGGCATTCCGCTATGCGCGCAATGTGCGCTTCCCGTGGCGGCCGGTGCTGTTCGCGGCGGGCACGGCCTTCGTGTTCTCGTTCGCCGGGGCCACCGCGGTCAGCCTGCTGCCCAAGGATGCGGTGCGCCCGCTGGTGCTGGTGCTGCTGGTGGCGATGCTCGGCTACACGCTGTGGAAGAAGGACTTCGGTGCCCTGCACCGCCCGCGCGAGATCGGCCGCAAGGAACTGGTGACGGCGCTGGCGATCGGTGCGGTGATCGGATTCTACGACGGCTTCTTCGGGCCGGGCACCGGCAGCTTCCTGATCTTCCTGTTCGTGCGTTTCTTCGGCCTGGACTTCCTGCGTGCGTCGGCTGCCTCCAAGGTGGTGAACCTGGCGACCAACGTCGCGGCGATCTCGTTCTTCGTGCCGACCGGCAACATCCTCTGGCTGTTCGCGCTGCCGATGGCCGCGGCCAACATCATCGGCTCGGTGGTCGGCACGCGGATGGCGCTGCGTGGCGGCACGCCCTTCATCCGCAAGCTGTTCGTCGGTCTGGTGGTGGTCCTGATCGCCCGGATGGGCTGGGATACCTTCGCCGGTTAGCAGGACGGGCCAGCCCTGGGGCTGACCCGCCGGTTGCTCAGCGCTTGAGCTTGGCCGGCTTCGTTGCGGCGGCCTTGGGTGAGGCTTTGCTGGCCGCTTTGCTGGCGGCTTTCTTTGCCGGCGCCTTGGCCGCGGTCTTCTTCGGGCGCGAGGCCGATACCGGTGCGTCCAGCGCCGCTGTGGCGGCGTCGGGCTGCTCGGCGTGCGGTTCGGCGACCACCGCGTCGGCAGTCGCTTCGGGCACCTCGACCACGTCCGGCGCTGCGAGCACGGCCGCTGCCGTCACCGGCGCCACCGCGGCCTCCCCGCCGGCACGGGCACGCTCGGGCAGCTTCAGGCGCTTGCCTTCGTCGTCGTACTCGATCAGCAGCACGCCGGAATCGTGTCGACCGCTGATCTCCACGAAGCAGGCACCCCCGATGAACGGCTCCAGCGTCATCACCGACTTCAGCGGGGTGGCCACGACCATCTGGAACCCGAAGTTGTCGAAGATGTTCATCGCCAGCGCGGTGAACTCGTTGTCGGCCTTGTCGAAGGCTTCATCGAGCACCACCGCCGCGTAACTGGGCAGCTGGCCGTCGGCGCCACCGAGCTGGTAACGCAGCGCGGCCGCCAGGCAGGTAGTGGCCAGCTTCTGGCGCTGGCCGCCGGATTTGCCCGCGCCGCTGCGGTAGATCTCGACCTGCTGGCGGGTGGCCGCATCAAGCTCGACGCCGACGAACTCCACATGCAGGCGCACGTCCAGTACCAGCTCGCGCCAGCGCTTGTCCTCGCCTTCCTGCGAGCCGAGCTTGGCGACCAGCTCACGCAGCACCGCGAACTGCGCTTCGGCCAGTTCGCGCTGCTCGGTCTGCTGCTGGGACAGCACGTCGCGCAGGCGCTGGTGGAAATCCAGTACCTCGGGCAGGCGACGGTCGGTCAGTTCGATGGTCAACAGGGTGCCGCGGTTGAACGGCACCTGCTCCAGCGAAGCATTGACCTCGTCCAGACGCTGGGCGATCGACTTGCGCGCCTCGGCGGTGTGCCGCTGCAAGGCGAGCAGGTTGTTCTTGCTCTGGCTCTGCAGCAGATCGAAGAAGCGTGCCTCGTGCTGCGGCAGGCCATCGTTCTCCAGCCGCTGCAGGCGGGCCAGGAAATCCTCCGCGCTGGACAGGCTGACGGTGAAGTCGCCGCTGTCTTCCGGCCAGGCCTGGCAGTAACGGCGGAAGCAGCCGAGCAGCAGGTTCTCCAACCGGTTGTGCTCGGCCTGGGAACCGCCGAGCTGCTCGTTGAGGGTGTTGCTGATCTGCCGGAAGTGGGCTTCCAGGTTTTCCAGACTGAGCACGCCAAGGGCATTCAGGCGCTCGCCCAGGCCCTGTTGCTGCAGGGGCGTCACCACACGCTTGGCCAGCGGCACGCATTGCTCGTGCAACCGCTCCAGGCGTTCGTGTTCGCGGCCGAGCTGGCCGCGCTCCACGCGCACGTCTTCGTAGGTGCGCTTGGCCTGGGCCACATCGGCGCGGGTCTTTTCGATCTGTTCGCCCAGCTTGCGCAGGTCGGCATTGCCTTCGCGCAGGTCGTGCAGGGCCTGGGCGATGTCGTCCAGACGCTGCAACGGTGCGGCGACATCGATCTCGTCCCAGCCCAGCGTGCACAGCTGATGGCAGGCCAGGCGGGCCTTGCCGTCCTGTTCGCGCTGCGCACGCAGGCCGGCCACGTCGCTGTCGCAGGCGGCGATGCGCTGCGCCAGTTCGATGGCTTCGCGCTCGTACAGGTCCAGTTTGTCGCGGTTGTTGAAGCCGAGCAGCCAACGGCGACGGTCGCTGATGTTGTGCCGATCGTCCTTCTCGAAGCGCTCGCCCGGGTGCTTGACCTGGCCTTCCTTGGTGATGCCGCGATCGGTATCGCGCAGGTGGCGCGCATCCACGCATTCGTAGTCGAAGCGCTTGCCCAGCTCGCGGCGCAGCCAGGCGGCGTAGCCGTGCTCGCGCAGCACCAGCTTGTGCAGCAGCGAACGGGCGCCCGGTTCACGGCCATGCAGCGCATCGTCGTTGCGGCGCACACGGTAGTAGACCAGGCGGGTACCCAGGTGGGTCTGGTTGATCCACTCCGAGACCTGGGCATGGTGGCGCTCATCGACCAGCAGCGACTGGGCGAAGCCGTGCAGCACGCGTTCGATGGCGCCCTGCCACGCGGCGTCTTCGTCGCGGACCTGCAGCAGCTCGCCGACGAACGGCAGCGCCGCCTCGGGAATGCCGGTATCGCTGCTCAGGCGCGCGCGCAGCTGCTGCATCGGCGCGGGGATACTGGACGGGGTGCGCTTGAGCGCTTCCAGTTCCGAGCGGACCTCGGCGAAGCGGCGTTCGTCATCGCGCTTGCCGCCCATGCGCTCGGCGATGGCTTCGTCCAGTTCGGCCGCGGCCCGCTGGCCATCGTCCAGGCGCGCCTGCGCGCGGGCCAGTTGTTCGGCGAAGCCGTGCGCGGTCTCGGCCAGGGTTTCGCCGAGCTCGCGGCTGGCGTGGTTGGCCTGGCTGCGCTTGGCCAGGCGGCGGTCGCGTTCCTGGGCCACACGGCCCTGTTCGCGCTCCAGCTCTTCGATGCGCTCGCCGCCCTGCTGGCGACGCTGCGCCTCCAGCTCGGCGAGGTGGCTTTCATGATTCTCCAGCGCGCTGCGGCGCTGGCCTTCTTCACCGGACAGACCGCGGTCGCGGGTATCCAGTTCCAGCAGGCGGGCTTCCAGCAGGGCCAGGCGGCGCTGCTCACGCACGCCGTCGATGCCCAGCTTCATCTCGTCCAGGTCCTCGCGCTGGCGGCGCAGTGCCTGCAGATCGGCGTAGTGGCCGCGTGCCGGCAGCAGGGTTTCGACCTGGCGGCGCGCGGTGACCACGGCCTGGTGGGCCCCATCGAGTTCGGCGAAATCGTCGACCAGGCGCTCGGCCGCATCGAAGGTGCGCGGCGCATCCAGCATGAAGTCGCGCAGGAACACGTTCAGATCGCCGAGGTTCTTCGCCGACTGGGTCTTGTGCAGCAGGCGCAGCGCCATCTCGTTCTCGATCCCGAGCACGTGGCGGAACCGTTCGGCATAGCTGGCGAAGCTGTCGAAGTGATGCACATCGCCCAGGCGCTGCTTGAGCCTGCGCAGGTCAAGGTCGAAGCCGCCGAGGTCGCGCGCGATGTCGAAACTGCGCTCGGCGACCATGTAGTGCTTGCGCACATCGGCCGCGGCCGCGCCGTTGCCGGCGATCCAGAACAGGCGCACCAGGCTGACGATGCGGCCGTCATTGCTGCGGTATTCCAGCACCAGCGCGGTCCAGGTGGCGCCCTTGCGCAGGTACTGGGTGGCGATCTCGCCGGTGCCGCTGTCCTGCTGGTCGGCCCAGGCGCCACGCACGTAGGAAACCAGGTTGCGGTCGCGGCCGCTGCGTTCGGCTTCACGCGCGGCGGCGTTGAAATCGACCATGGCCGGCGGCACCAGCAGCGCGGACATCGCATCGAGCAGGGTCGACTTGCCCGAGCCGGAGCGGCCAACGAACAGGAAGCCGCGTTCGGCGATCGGCACTTCGGTGAGGCCGGAGAAGGTGCCCCAGTTGTGGACCTGCAGGCGGCGCATGCGGAACTGCTGCGCGCGCGGGTCGGGCTGGTCGCCGGGGAACAGGGCGGGTGCGGGAATGTGGACGGTCATGGCAGGGCTAGCAATCCAGGCAGGGCAGCGGCGCGCGGGCGCGCGCTCAGGCGTCGAGGTCGGCCGGCGCTTCGCGCAGGCGGCGGTACACCTGGGCCAGGGCGGCGACATCTTCGGCGGAGAACATCAGTTTCAGTGCCGGCGAGACTTCATGGCGCGCATCGTCACCGCCGAGGCGGGTGAGGATGTGGTTGTCCTTCATCTTCTGCACGGCACTGGCGACGCGGCGGTTGAAGCCGGCGCGGTCGGTGGACAGATGGCGCTCGTACACGGCCAGTGCTTCGGCCAGCTCGCCATCTTCGACCACCGCGCGCACGCCGCGCGCATCGGCTTCGGCCAGCTGCTGGCGCAGGTGCAGCAGCAGCACCGAGTCGATGAAGGTCAGCGGCGAGGTGCGCAGCAGCACCGGCGCATCGATATCTTCGGTATCGGCCTGGCGGGTGAAGGCCACCCCGCTCTCGCGGTCCAGCACCAGCTCCAGGAACAGGTCCGAGAGCGCCGAGCGGATCGCCGCTTCACTGCGGATCAGCGCCGGCCACAGCTTGGCGTGCCGCAGCTGGTCGATGCTCGGGCCGATCAGCAGCTGGCACAGCGCGCGGCGACCATCCAGCGGCAGCCGGCCGGTGTCGCCCATGTAGAAGACGTCATTGCTGCGCCGCAGGACCGGCGTCACCACGACCGGTTCGTCGTCGTGCTCGTCGGCGCCGCCGTCGATCGGGGTGTCGGTGGATTGTTCATGCCAGCTCATGGCGTTTCTCCTGGGTGAACCAGATCAGCGGAATGCGGGCGCGACGCCAGTGGCCATCGCCGCCGCGCCATTGCGCGATCTCCTGTTGATCGATGGCGACCTCGCCATGGCGGGTGCCGAGGGAGAGGTAACCGATGATGCTGCCAAGCCCCTGAGGGGCCTCGCGGTGGTCGAGCACCTGCGCAATCGACAGTCGCGGCTGCTCGCCGAGCAGATCGTGCAGGTCGCGGCGCAGGGTGCGGAAGTCGATTTCCGAAGCGGCGACGAGATCGCCGACGCTCTCCAGCGAGATCGCAGCGGTGTCGTTGCGCTGGACGCTGCCATCGACCTGCGCCTGGCGCGGGTCGTGCAGTTTCCATTGCGACAGCGAGCGCAGGCGGCTGGTGGTCAGCTGCAGGTCGCGGCCGATGCTGCGCTGGGCCGGGATATGGTCGCGCAGGCCAAGCGCCTCGCCCTGGGCCTGCTTGAGCAGCTGGTTGAGACGGCGCTGTTCCAGGTAGCCGCGGCTCTGCACGAAGCCACGCAGGCTGCGCGCGAAGTGCTGCAGCACATCGTGGACCTGGCTGCCGCGCTCCAGCATGGTGGTGGTGAAGCCGCGCAGGAAGGTGCGTTCGGTGCGGTCCAGCTTGCGGGCGAAGCCACGGGCGAGCACGGTCTCCAGCGCGGCGTCGAGCTGGGCGCTCTGTTCGGCATCGTTGAGCAGGCGCCAGAACGCGTCGAAGCTGCGCCCGGCGTCGCTGTCGCCGATCACGTCCACGCCTTCGAACAGCTTGGACAGCACGTCGCCGCGCTCGCCTTCGTCATCGATGATGCGTTCGCGGAATTCGCGGTTGAGACGTTCGAAGTCGTCACGCACGCGACGGAAATCTTCAGTCAGTTCGTCGGCCAGGCCGATGATCTGACGGGTCCGTTCCAGCGCGCGCTTGCCATCCAGCGAAGACACCTTGCCGCCGCTGACGCGGGCGATCTCGGCATCGATGCGGTCGCGCTCGTCGCGCAGCGCGGACAGGCGCGCATCCGGGTTGGATTCGGTCAGCGCGGCCAGCTGCGAGAGCTGCTCGATCACCAGTGCCAGCCGGCTCTCGGTGGCGGCAGCGCGCGCCTGCTCCAGGCTGTCGGCGAAACGGATCGCCTGCGCGGCCTGGGTGGACAGTTCGTACTGCTCCTGGTCGGCGCCTTCAGGCAGGCGGCGTTCCAGCCAGCCCTGGGCCAGCCAGTGGGCGATGTAGGCCTGCGCGGTGCGCGGCAGCTCGCGCGAAAGCTCATCGGCCTTGAGATCGTCCAGCGCGCGCTGCAGGCGTTCGTGCAGCACCGCGGTGGACAGGGTGCGCTCGTCCTGCATCAGCAGGCTCTGCAGCAGGCCGATGATCTCCGGCGCGTGATCGGCCGCCAGCAGCTTCCACTGCGACTGTTCGCGCAGGTGGCGGTAACGGGTAATGCGCTCGCGATGCTTCATTCGAGACCGGATACGGGAAGACGGGCCGCGCGGGTCGCGGCGGCCGGGAGGGAAACGGGACGCGCACGCGCCCGCAGGGCCGGGCCGGAGCCCAGCACCTGCCGGCCGCGCGCGACGGCGCGGAGAATCAGCGCTTGCCGCCCACTTCGATGAAACGCAGGAACTCGGCGCGGGTGCGCGCGTCCTCGCGGAAGCTGCCCAGCATCTTGGAGGTGACCATGCTGACGCCGCGCTTGTGGATGCCGCGGGTGGTCATGCACTCGTGCGCACCTTCCACCACCACGCCCACGCCGACCGGCTGCAGGACGTCCTGGATGCACTGGGCGATCTGCGCGGTCATCTTTTCCTGGACCTGGAAGCGGCGCGCGTACGCCTCGACCACGCGGGCCAGCTTGCTGATGCCCACCACCTTGCCGGCCGGCAGGTAGCCGACGTGCACGCGGCCGATGATCGGCGCCATGTGGTGTTCGCAGTGGCTTTCGTACTCGATGTCGCGCAGCACGATCAGTTCATCGTAGCCGGCCACTTCCTCGAAGGTCCGCTCCATGTAGGCGCGCGGGTCGTCGCGGTAGCCGCTGAACCAGTCGCCATAGGCTTCGGCGACGCGGCGCGGGGTATCCAGCAGGCCTTCACGGGTCGGATCTTCACCGGCCCAGCGCAGCAGGGTGCGCACCGCCGATTCGGCCTCGGCCTGGGTGACGGGGTTGGCGTCGTTGTCTTGCTTGCTCATTACATACAGCACCCGAAGGGGGGCGAGCATCGTACCCGACAGACCCCTCGGGCGTCCTGCGCCGGGGCACCCGGGCCGGGCCGGCGCAGGCGTTCATTGGGCCGCGGTTGTGCCCTGGGTATTGATAGGAGACGAATTAGTAGTATCCTACCTATTCTGATGAACCGATCCCTCGACGAACGCACCCAGCTGCAGATGCAGCTCAGTTCCGGCCTGCTGTATGCAGGGCGGCAGTGGCAGCGCCTGGCCGACCAGGCCCTGGGCAGCTACGGCATCTCGGCCGCCTGCACCATGCCGCTGTTGATGATCGGGCGCGCCGGTGGCGGGATCCGCCAGGTGGCGCTGGCCCACCAGCTGGGCATGGAAGGGCCGTCGCTGGTGCGCCTGCTGGACAAGCTGGCCGCCAGCGACCTGGTCCGCCGCGAATGCGACGCCAGCGACCGCCGCGCCAACCTGCTGTGGCTGACCGACAAGGGCGAGGCCCTGGTCAGCGAGCTGGAGACGCAGTTGATCGGGCTGCGCCAGGACGTGTTCGGCGAGCTGTCCATGGATGAACTGCGCACCGTGCTGAAGCTGTGGCAGCTGCTGGCCGACGCTGCCGACCGCGTGACGTAAGCCTGTTCCCCCGTTGTACCGCCCGGTGTCGTCGCTCGACGCCGGGCGATCCCCTTTCCGCTCCCCTGCGAATCCTTTGCCTCGATGTACGGTGAATTCAGTCTCTATGGTGTGTTTGTCCCGACCCTGCTCGGGTTGATGCTGCTTGCCTACCTGCTCAAAAGCGGGTTGCGCGTGGTCCTGCAGCGCACCGGCGCCTACCGCCACATCTGGCACCCCGCCCTGTTCAACCTGGCCGTGTACGTGATCGTGCTCGGCGGGTTGTTTTCCCTGATGCGTTGGATGCAATCGTGAACAAGATCCTCAAGCAGACATTTCCGGTCGTGTTGACCGTCGTGGCCGTGCTGGCCGCCGTGCTGGTGCTGCGCCACCTGTGGGCGTACTACATGGACGAGCCATGGACGCGCGATGCGCACGTCAGCGCTGACGTGGTGCAGGTGGCGCCGGATGTGTCCGGGCTGGTGGAAGCGGTGAAGGTCGCCGACAACCAGCCGGTCACGCGCGGTGAAGTGCTGTTCGTGGTCGACCGGGCGCGCTATGAGATCGCGCTGGAGCAGGCCCAGGCCGCGCTGGGCGAACGCCGTGCCACGCTGGACCAGCTGCGCCGCGAGATCGCGCGTGACCGCAGCCTGCAGGACCTGGTCGCCGCCGAGGACGCCGAAGTGCGCCGCGCCAAGCTGCTGGCCGCGCAGGCCTCGATGGCCACCGCACAGGCCGCCGTCGACCTGGCCAAGCTCAACCTGGCCCGCACTGAAGTGCGCAGCCCCAGCGATGGCCACGTCAACGACCGCACCGTGCGTGCCGGTGACTACGTGACCGCCGGGCGCCCGGTGATGGCCGTCCTCGATACCGGCTCGTTCCGCGTGGATGGCTACTTCGAAGAGACCCGCCTGCAGGGCGTGCATGCCGGCCAGAAGGTCGATATCCGCCTGATGGGCGAAGCGCAGCCGCTGCAGGGGCATGTACAGAGCATCGCCGCCGGCATCGAAGACCGGTACCGCAGCGAGGGCAGCAGCCTGCTGCCGAACGTGACCCCGGCCTTCGACTGGGTGCGGCTGGCCCAGCGCATCCCGGTGCGCATCCATATCGACCGCGTGCCGGCCGGGGTCAACCTGATCGCCGGGCGTACCGCCACCGTCACCATCCAGCCGGACACCGCCCCGGCCACGCCGGCGCAACCGGCACGGACGGCGCTGTGAACCGCCCGGCGCTGCACCGCATCGCGCTGGGGCTGGCGCTGACCACGCTGGCTGCGTGCCGCACCGTCGGGCCGGACTACGCGGTGCCGGCCGGGTCCGCCTTCCAGCGACCGGAGGCGAATGCCGCGTTCCTGGACACCGGCAACCCGCAGGTCGCCGCCGGCGCCGAGCTGCCGGCACGCTGGTGGGAGCTGTACCAGGACGACACCCTCAACGCGCTGGTGCAGCAGGCGCTGCGCGACAACGTGGAACTCAAGGTGGCCGATGCCAACCTGCGCCGCGCCGCCGCCGTGTACGAGCAGGCGCTGGATGCCGGGGGGTTCGAATACGAGGCCGAGGCCGGGGTGAGCCGCGCGCAGCTGTCGGCCGAATCATTCCTGCTTGAACACGAACTGCCGCCGATCAACCTGGCCGACGGCAAGTTCGCGGTGTCCTACCAGTTCGATCTGTTCGGCAAGCTCAAGCGCGCCTCCGAAGCCGCGCATGCCGACGAGCAGGCCACCGCCGCCGCGATGGACCTGGCGCGCGTATCGCTGGTCGCGCAGGTGGCCGGCAGCTATGTCGACATCTGCCACGCCAACCACGAACTGCATGTGGCCGAGCACTCGCTGCAGCTGCAGCAGCGCAGCCGCGAGGTCACCCAGCGCTTGATCACGGCTGGCCGCGGCACCCCGCCGGAGCTGGCCCGCGCCAACGCCCAGGTGGCGATGCTGCAGGCCGCGTTGCCGCCGCTGCGCGCGCACCGCCAGGCCTCCGAATACCAGCTGGCGGCCCTGCTCGGCCGCACCCCGGGCCAGCTGCCCGACGGCGTGAGCGAGTGCAGCCAGGCCCCGACCCTGGCGCAGGCATTGCCGATCGGCGATGGCCGCGCGCTGCTGCAGCGCCGCCCCGACATCCGCCAGGCCGAGCGCAAACTGGCCGCCGCCACCGCGCGGATCGGCGTGGCCACCGCCGAGCTCTACCCGGACATCCGCCTCGGCGCCTCGGTCGGCGCGGCCGGCCTGCTGGAAGATTTCGGCACGCCGCTGACCCAGCAGTGGTCGATCGGCCCGCTGATCTCCTGGACCCTGCCCTCCTCCGGTACGCACGCGCGCATCCATGCCACCGAAGCCGGTGCCGATGCCGCGCTGGCCGAGTTCGACCACAGCGTGCTGCAGGCCCTGCGCGAAACCCAGACCGCACTCAGCCGCTATGCCCAGGACCTGCAGCGCCTGCAGTTCCTGCAGCAGGCGCAGCAGCAGGCCGACCTGGCCGCCAGCCAGAACCGCCGCCTTTACCAGGGCGGGCGCACGCCTTATCTGGCCAGCCTGGACGCGGACCGCAGCCTGGCCAGCGCCGATGCAACGCTGGCCGAAGCCCAGGCGCAGGTCTCGCGCGACCAGATCCAGTTGTTCCTGGTGCTCGGCGGTGGCTGGAACGCCGACGCCGTCGCCACCGGCACGGCCGCGAGGTAAGCCATGCTGCTGCTGGACAGACAGGCCTGGTTGTTCTCGGTCAAGACCTTCCTGGCGGCGCTGGCAGCGCTGTACATCGGGCTGGCCGGCAATCTCTCGCGCCCGTACTGGGCGATGGCCACGGTCTACATCGTGACCCAGCCGATGCTGGGCCCGACCCGTGCCAAGGGCGCCTACCGCATCCTCGGCACGCTGATCGCCGGCGCGGCCACGCTGTGGATGCTGCCGCACCTGGTGGAAACCCCGCTGCTGCTGAGCGCGGCGATGTCGCTGTGGCTGTCCACCTGCCTGTTCATCGCCCTGCTCAACCGTGGCCCCCGCGGTTATGCCTTCCTGCTGGCCGGCTACACCACCGCCTTCATCGGCTTCCCGGCGGTGACCTCGCCGGACACCATCTTCGACACGGTGGTCGCACGCAGCGAGGAGATCATCCTCGGCACGGTGGTGGCGGTGCTGTTCGCCTCGCTGTTCTTCCCCGCCTCGGTACGGCCGATGCTGCGCTCGCGGATCGGCAGCTGGATGGGCGATGCCGCCGATTGGTGCCGGCAGATCCTCTCGCGCGGCCACGCGCACGGCCCGCGCAACCGCCTGGCCGCCGATCTGGTCCAGTTCGAAGCGCTGATCGAGTTCATGCGTCGCGACGACCCGCGCCATGCCGGTGCGGCGGTCTCGATGGAGCGGCTGCGCGAGCGCATGCTGCTGATGCTGCCGGTGCTGTCTTCGATCGCGGACCGGTTGGGTGCGCTGCGCGCGGGCGGCCGCGCGCTGCCGCCGGGGCTGGAACCCTTGATCGCCGATCTGGCGCAGTGGCTGGAAAAGCCCGGTCGGTCCAGTGCCGGCACCTATGCGACGCTGCGCGCGCGCATCGTCGCGCTCAAGCCGGCGGTGGATGGCGAGCTGGATCATCTGCTGCTGGTGACCCTGCTGCTACGCCTGGAAGAGCTGGTCGACCTCTGGCAGGACTGCACCACCCTGCATGCCGCCATCGATGCCGGCACCGCGCCCAGCGCTACCGCGCACTACCGCGTGCGTACCCAGCGCGTGGATCACGTGCGGCATGTGGACTACGGCATGGCGCTGTTCTCCGCCGCCAGTGCCGGCGTGGCGCTGATGGCGTACTGCGTGCTGTGGATCGGGCTGGGCTGGGAAGGCGGTGGCAACGGGGCGATGATGGCCGCGGTGGCCGCTGCGTTCTTCGCCGCGCAGGATGATCCCGCGCCGAGCATGCTGTCCTTCCTGCTCTGGGCCATCGTCGCCAGCCTGGTGGCCGGCGTGTATCTGTTCGGGATCTTCCCGGCGGTGCACGACTTCGGCAGCCTGGCCCTGGTGCTGGCGGTGATCTTCCTGCCGCTGGGCCTGCTGCTGCACCGGCCCAAGACCGCGTTGATCGGCCTGCCGCTGACGGTGAACCTGGTGGCGCTGCTGAACGTACAGAACACCTACAGCGCCAACATCCAGAGCTTCATCAACTCGGCCGTGGCGATGTTCATCGGCATCGGCTTTGCGGTGGTGATGACCCGGCTGTTCCGCTCGGTGGGTGCCGAGTGGACCGCGCGGCGGCTGGTGCGGCAGGGCTGGACCACGCTGGCCGATGCGGCCGAGGGCCGTGGCCAGCAGGACCGCCAGCAGTTCGCCGCGCGCATGCTCGATCTGCTCGGCCTGCTCGCACCGCGCCTGGCGGCCACTCCGGAAGGCAGCGACATCGCCTCGGTGGACATGCTCACCGAGGCGCGCATCGGCCTGAACATCCTGCAGCTGCGCCGCTCCCGGCACGGCCTGCCGCCGGCCAGCGTGGCCGCGATCGAGGCCATCCTGGACGACGTCGCCGCGTACTACCGCGCGCAGGTGGCCAAACGCCGCCCGCTGCCGGCACCGCCTGGGCTGCAGGCACGGCTGGAGGCCTCGCTCAAGCGCGTGCAGACCGTCGAGGCGGGCAAGGCCCGTGACGAGGCCCTGATGGGGTTGATCGGGCTGCGCTATGCGCTGTTCCCCGAGGCACCGGTGATCGACGCCGCCGCCGACCCCGCCGCGGCACCACCGGGCCTGCCGGCGCCGCGCTGAACCGGCCCCGGCGCGCGCCGGCCGGTCCGCGCCGATCAGGGCTATCCTGACGCATGCATTTGCGCATGGATCAAGGTGATTTCCGATGAGTTACGACCTGATGGTGTTCGACCCCGCCGTCGCCCCGCGCGAGGCCGAGGCCTTCCTGCAGTGGTACGACGCGCAGACCGAGTGGAACGAGACGCACGACTACGACGATCCGGCCGTGTCGGTGCCGGCGCTGCAGGCGTTCTTCGCCGCGCTCGCCGAGCATTACCCGCCGATGGACGGTCCGCTGTCCGATGAGGAAGACGACCGCCCGGAAGTGACCGACTACAGCATCGGCCAGCACGTGGTCTACGCCTCGTTCGATGACGAGGTGGCCGAGAACGCGCACGGCCTGGTGCAGGTGCTGGCCAACACCCACCAGCTGGGCTTCTTCGATGTCAGCGGTGACGGCGCCATCGTGTTCCCCGATGGCACCGTGGTGATTCCGGAGTAAGACCGGACACGGGGCTAGAACAACTGCCCCTGGGCCGGCGCCGTCACGACGGCGTCGGCCACTGCGTTCCCTTGGGTGCCCTGCAGGCGTGCGGCCAGGCCCGACAGGCGGCTGGCGTGCCGCGCCAATGCGGCCTCCAGCACCTCCGCACTGCCCAGCACATGCAGCGCCTGCCGCGCGCGGGTCATGCCCGTATAGATCAGCTCGCGCGACAGCACGCGATTGTCGCGTCGCGGCAGCTGCAGCCAGACCTCGTCGAACTCCGATCCCTGCGCCTTGTGCACGGTCATGGCGAACGCGCTTTCGTGCGCCGGCAATGCACCCGGGTGGAAGCCACGTGGCTGATCCGGCGTTTCGCCGGGGAACCACGCGGTCACGCTGCCGTGGCGATCGATCAGGCAGATGCCGATGTCGCCGTTGAACAGGCGGTGCCGGTAGCTGTTCTCGGTGATCAGCAGCAACCGGCCGTGGAAATAGCCCGGCGCCATGCCCGGCCGTGGCACGCCGGCCAGCAGCGCTTCGATACGCGCATTGAGTCCACGCGCACCCTGCGGGCCTTCGCGCACGGCGGTGAGCAGGCGGATGCGGCTGGCATTGGCCAGCGCCTGACCGGGATCAGCGGCTTCGCCAAGGCCACGCCAATGCCCGAGCAGCTGCTCGCGATGATGCTGCAGCGGATCGCTCTGGTCCTCGTGGAACTGCACGCCGGCCAGGGTGCCGACGCGTAGCAGGGCAAGCGCAGTGGCACTGTTGCCGTCGCGCACGGCGTGCGCCAGCGGCGCCAGGTCGAGCGCGTCGGTCTGCCGGTACCCCCGCTGCAGCTGCACGCGCCGGCCAGCGAAGCGGCGTGGCGGTGCCAGCGGTTGCAACGCATCGGCAGCAAGCAGCACGCGCAGGGCCTGGGCATCGTCGGCCTGGGTGCCCAGACCGTCGCCACTGGCGCGCAGGATGGCACTGAGCACATCGCCCGCTTCCACCGAGGGCAGCTGGTCCGGATCGCCGAGCAGCACCAGCCGGGTGCCATCGGCGACCGCCTCGACCAGCTTGGTCATCAACGGCAGATCGATCATCGAGGCTTCGTCCACCACCACCACGTCATACGGCAGCGGGTTGTCGGCGTGATGGCGGAAGCGTGGTGAATCCGGGATCACCCCGAGCAGGCGATGCAGGGTGGTGCCGGTACTCGGCATCGCATCGCACAGCGCCGGTGCGATGCCGACCAGGCGCAGCCGCTGCACGGCCAGGCGCAGGCTCTCGGCCATGCGTTCGGCGGCGCGCCCAGTGGGCGCGGCCAGCGCGACCCGTGGCAGTGACTGGTCGGCCTGCACCGCCTGTGCGGCAAGCAGCACCAGCAGCCGGGCGATGGTGGTGGTCTTGCCGGTGCCGGGGCCGCCCGTCACCAGCACCAGCGGATGGCGCAGGGCGACGGCCGCGGCGCGGGCCTGATGATCGATCCCGTCGCGGGCCTGCGGGAACAGCTGGCCGAACAGCGTGGCCAGGGTACCGGGATCGGCTTCGGGCAGCGGATGCGTGGCGATGCGCTGCAGGCCGTGCGCCAGCCGACGTTCGTATTCGCGGTAGCGACGCAGATATAGCAGGCCGTTCTCCAGCACCAGCGGTGCATCGCCAGCGACCACGTCCTCTGCGCCGGGCACCTCCACCCACGGCGACGCCTGCAGCTGCGCCAGCCACGCGTCGGCTGAGGGCCAGTCGACATCGGCCTCGGTCAGGCGCTGCGGCTGGGTCGGATCCAGACCGGCGTGCCCGTCCGAGACCGCCAGCGAGGCCAGGGCGGCCCCGACCAGCACCGCATCGGGCGTGTCAGGGCGCAGCCGGCGCAGGCTCTGCGCCAGGGCATGGTCGAGCGTGCGCAGGACGTTGCCACGGTACAGCGTGGTGAGCAGGCTCATGCCTCCCCCCGTGCGCGCGCGGCCATGCGTGCCTGGGCGTGCTCGCCGCCGGCGAACAGGGCATCCAGCGCATCGACCAGGGCCGGATCGAAGCGATGCGCATACAGACCCGGGCTGTCGTCGCGGCCAGCATCCAGGCCGCGGCAGAACAGATAGCGGATACCGCCCATGTCGCGCGCATAGTCGTACTGCGCGCCCAGCCGGAAGCGCAGCCAGCGGTGCAACGCGACGGTGTAGATCAGCGCCTGCAGGTCGTATTCGCTGTGCTGCATGGCGCTGGCCAGCCGGGCCGCGTCGTAGCCGGGCAGGCGATTGGATTTGTAATCGAGCACGTACCAGCGGTCCGCACGCACGTAGGTGAGATCGATCTTGCCGGTCATCAGGCCCTCCAGCCGCCGGCGGGTGCCGAAACCATGGCGGTCACGCACCAGCCCGTGCGCGTGCAGCAGGCTCAGCAGCGCTGGAACCGCGGTCGGCTGCATCGCGAAGTGGAATTCGATCTCGGCACGGCGTGCATCGGCGGGCAGGTCGTGCAGTGCGCCGCCTTCCGGCAAGGGCACGGTCAGGGTCTGGCCGACCAGCCCGGTCAACGTGGCCACGCCATCGTCCAGGTCTTCCTCGGGATAGCCTTCCGCGCGCAGCGAGGCACGCAGGATCTCGGCTTCCTCGCCGGGTGCGGTCTCGCCGGCCTGCCAGCCGCCCCACTGCGCGAAGTCGGTGTTTTCCAGCGCATCGTGCAGCACATTGCCGAAGCGGCTGCCCATGAAGCGCGGGTCGCTCTCTTCGCTGGCCACGGCCGGTTGTTCTGCTTCCAGGCTGAGGTCCACGCCGGCCGGTTCGTCGGCCGCAGGGGCCGGCACTTCGGTGGCGGCGGCGTCGGTGTCGTGGCCCGCATCGGCGTGCGCCAGCTGGGTGAAGCTGTACACCCACCAGTCGTGCGGCACGCGGCGGGTCAGCGCGCGGACCGGCGGCAGTTCGCCGTCCCGCTCGAACACGAGCTGCGCCGGGCGGGCGTCCACCGGACCGTCGATCACGGCGATGTCCGGGTGGTCACGCAGCGCCTCCAGGTTCGACAGCATCGGTGCCAGGCGGGTCTTCGCCAGCCCCGCCAGATCACCGGCGGCGATCCACAGCGCATGCTCGGCGCGGGTCAGCCCGACGTAGAGCAGGCGCGCATCTTCGGCGTCCTGTTCCTGCGTGCTGCGCGTGCTGGCCGCATTCCAGCTGTCGTCCTTGTCCAGTTTCCAGTGCAGCTCGCGACGGCCGTTGGCGTACACCGTGCAGTGGGCCTCGGTGTTGGGCGCGCCGCCACCGATGCCGACGAACGGCAGGAACACCAGCGGATACTCCAGCCCCTTGCTCTTGTGCAGGGTGATGATCTGCACGCGGCGCGCATCCGATTCCAGGCGCAGCAGCTGCTGCTCGTCGTTCTGGTCGGCATGCGCCATCTGCACCTGCAGCCAGTCGAGCAGGCCGTGCATGCCCAGCGTCTGCCCGGCCGCCTGCTGCAGCAGTTCGCCCAGCTGCAGGTAGTTGGTCAGGCGGCGCTCGCCATCCAGCAGGCCCAGCAGGCGCTCGGCATGTTCGGCGCAGAGATCGGCGATCACTGCGAACGGGCCGCCGCGCTGCCAGCGCTCACGCCATTCGAGCAGCCGCACCTGGAAGGAGCGCTGCGCATCCCCTTCGCGCTCCAGCGCATCGATCGCCCCGGCGTCTTCGCCGAGCAGCACGGTCGACAGCGCGGCGCGCAGCCGTCCTTCATCGGCCGGCTGCAGCAGCGCCAGCAACAGCAGGCGCAGGTCGTGCGCTTCGGGCGTGGCGTACAGGCTCTGCTTGCCCGCGGCGACGGCGGGAATGCCTACCGCGCCGAGCGCCTGCTGGATGCGCGTGGCCTCCTTGTGCGAGCGCACCAGCACCGCGATGTCGCCGGGTTGCACCGGCACGTCGCGCAGCAGCGCGCGCCCTTGCCGGGCTTCGCTGAGGATCTGGTGGATCGCGGCCACACAGGCATCACTGGCCTGCTGCCGCGAAGGATCGGCCTTGAGGTCGCCGCCCTCGGTGTTGTGCAGCACGCGCACGGTCAGGCCAGGTGCCGGGATACCGTCGCGCAGGAAATCCGCATCCACGCGGGTGCTGCCGGGGTGTACCGGTTCGAAGGCGATGTCGGCTTCGAGGAAGGCGCGCTCACCGGCGTTGGCGTACAGCGCTTCGATCGCGTGCAGCACCGCCGGACGCGAACGGAAGTTGCGGTCCAGCGCGGGCGCTGCGTCGGCCTGGCGCTTGGCCTTGAGGTAAGTGTGGATATCGCCGCCGCGGAAACCGTAGATCGCCTGCTTGGGGTCGCCGATCAGGAACAGCGCCGGTGCCAGCCCTGCCGCGCGGGTCTCCTCCGAATCGCCGAACACGCGCTGGAAGATGCCCCACTGGCGATCATCGGTATCCTGGAATTCGTCCACCAGCGCGATCGAATACTGCGCGCGCAGCTGCTGCACCAGGGTGGCGCGGTGCGGGCCGTCGAGGGCATCGGCAACGCCATCGATCAGGTCATCGTAGGTCTGCACGCGGCCGATCCGCTTCAGCTCGGCCAACCGCGCACGCGCTTCGTCGCGCAGATCATGCAGGAACGCGGTGGCCTGCTGGCGCAGCCACTGCTCGCGCGCATCGGCGGCATGCCACCAGCTCTGCAGGGCATCGAACAGTGGCGAGGCCGGGCATTGACCGTCCATCCCTTCCTTGCAGAAGGCCAGCAGCTGCACCGGCAGCAGCTTGCCCAGGTGGCTCTTGTCGCCGCGCGGCCAATGCTGTGCGCTACGTCCGGCCAACAGCTCACCGAAGGCCTTGTCGAAGCTCGGTCGTTTCGCGCGGCGGCCGTCGAAGACCTTGCGGTCGAAGGCCACGGCGATCTGCGCCTGCGCGTCTTCGGCGTGGGTCTGGATCGCCTCCGCCAACGCCGCCGCGGTGAGCCGCAGGTGCGGCGCAGGATCGTCAAAGCTGTGCGTGGGCCGCGCTGGCAGCAGCGGCAACGGCTTGATCAGCGTGGACAGATCGCCTGCGAGCGCCTCGGGTGAGGACCACAACCAGGTCAGCGCATCGACCGTGGCCGGGTCGTTGGCGTGCACGCGCCACAGGTCGGCGGCAAGCGCCTCGTGCAGCTCGCGCTCGCTTGGCAGCAGGGTCGGCGGATCGAAGGTGTGCCCGCTCTCCAGCGCATGTTCGCGCAGTACGCGGGTGCAGAAGCCGTGGATGGTGAAGATCGAGGCGAGGTCGATCTCGTCGGCGGCGGTCTGCAGCCGGCGTGCCAGCGCGGCGGGTGTTTCTTCGCCCAGGGCGAGCTGGCGGTGCAGGATCACCCGGGTCAACGCAACCTCCGGGCCGTCCTGTTCGCTCGGCGCGCGCTCCACCAGTTGCGCGGCCAAGGCCAGACGCTCGCGGATGCGCTTGCGCAGTTCCTGCGTCGCGGCGTCGGTGAAGGTGACAGCCAGGATCTGGCCGATGCGCCAACCCTTCTCCACCACCAGCCGGGTGAACAGCGTGGCCAGGGTGAAGGTCTTGCCGGTGCCGGCGCTGGCCTCGATCAGGCGCACACCCTCCAGCGGCAGCGCCAGGTAGGGATCGTCGAGCAGATGCTGGTCGGTCATCTCAGGGCTCCTTCCTCGTCGAAGCCCGGGAACACCCGGCCTTCGCGCACCGCGGTGAACACCACAAAGCTGTTGTGCAGCAAGTGCCGGTAACTGTCGGCACTGGCAAAGGGATCGTGGCCGCGCAGGGCGAGCTGGTAGCCGGCACCGGTGGACTCGCCCCAGGTGCGGTCGCTGCCGTGCCATTTGGCGCGGCCCTCGGCTTCGCGCTTGGCTTCGGCCGCGGTGTACAGCACCCAGCCGGTGGACGGACCGTACAGCAATGGCGCGCGCAGGCCTTCGGCGCGCAACTGCAGCAGGCGACGCAGCACCTGCTGTGCGCGCGCGGCGTCCAGCGGCGGCAGCGTGTGCGGGCCAAGTCCGTCATCGCCTGCGTCGTGGAACTGCACCAGCGGCACTGCATCGCCGGCGGCATTGGCCAGCAGCCAGTCCAGGCCCTGGCGGATCGCGGCGCGGCCATTGAGCGGGCCCGGGCGCAGGCGGACCAGGCCGTGCGGATGCACTCCGTCCACGCGGCCGTGCAGGCGCAGCCCGTCGATATCCACCTCGTAGCGGCGGCTGTCGGCCGCGGTACCGGCCTGCCACTGGGCCAAGGCCTGGGCGTAGGGCTCGGTCTGTGCCTGCAGCAGCGCGAACTGCCGTTCGCCCAGGACGCCGGAGGGCAGCAGCGACCGCGCACGCAGCCGCGGGTAAAGCGGCGTGGCGTCCTCGCCGAGGGTCGCCTCGATCACCGCCTGCTGCAGCAGCACGGTGTCACCGCCGCGCACGGCCATCACCAGCGGCTCGACGTCGTCGGCGTTGTCCACGTCATCGGGCAGGCGCAGACCGAGCCGTTGCGAGAGGAACTGGCTGGCCGGATCGGTGAGGAAGCGGCGCAGTGCATCCACGCTCAGCTCGGGCTCGGCAGCACCGCTGTCCATCGGCGGCAGCGGCGTGGCGAACCACGGCGCCAGCGCGCGACGTGCGCCGCCGAGCGAGCCGGCGGCCGGGTGCCATTGCCGGCGGTAGCTGAAACGCCGCGGCTCCTCGCCCCCGCCGAACGCGGCCGGAGCGAACGGCTGCAGCGAATGCCGCACGATCATCCTGCGCGCTGCCGCCGGGGGATCCAGGTGGTACTCGGCCGCGGCATCGATCAGCTCGCTGACCAGCACCGAGGGCTCGCGCACGCTGCCGTCGCGCGGATCAGCGCCCAGGTAACTCAGGTAGAACACGTCCTGGGCCGAGGCGAACAGCTGCAGGAACAGGAAGCGGTCATCCTCGCGCAGCGAGCGGTCGCCATGCCGGCGCTTGTCAGTGCCCAGTTCGGCGGTGAGCTGGTTGAGCCCGGCGGCCGGGTCGCGGCGCGGGAAGTCGCCATCGTTCAAGCCAAGCACGCAGATCACCCGGAACGGCAGCAGGCGCATCGGCACCATCCGCCCGAAGCTGACGCCGCCGGTCAACAGCGGTGCACGCGTATCGGCCTGGGCAAGCACGCCGGCGAAATGGGCGCGCAACACCTCCGGCGGCACGTCGCCCTGGAAGCCGGCGGTATCGGCATCGCGGGCGAACTCGTTGATCAGTTTGCGCAGGCGCTCCAGCGCGCGCTGGCTGTTGGCGGCCTGCGGTGGTTCCGGCAGCAGGGCATCAAGCAGGGCCAGCAGGCGCTTCCGCCACTCGCCGGGGGACATCACTTCGCCCAACGCCTTCTGGTAGCGCGCCAGCACCCGCAACAGGCCAAGCAGGCGATCCAGCGCATCCAGCGCACTGCCTTCCAGCTCCGGCCATGGCGCGACCCCGGCGATGTCGCCGTCGCTGCCGCTGGCGTGACCCAGCAGCAGGCGATCGAGCGCGAACTGCCAGGTAAAGGCATCGTCGACCGGCGCCTGGTGCTGGCCGCGGTGGGCCGCATCCAGGCCCCAGCGCGCGCCGGCCGCCTGCAGCCAGTCGTGCAGGCGGTCGAACGCCGCCGCATCGAGCCCAGCGGCTTCGGCCAACGGTGCGCTGGCGAGCAGGTCGAGCACTTCGTTCAAGCCGAAGCGCGAGACCGGCAACCCGAGCAGGTGCACGAACACGTCGGCCAGCGGCTCGCCGGCCAGCGGACTGGTGTCGGCCAGCGCGTACGGAATGTGGTCGTCACCCCCGCTGCGGCCGCCGAACACCGCTTCCAGGTATGGCACGTAGGGATCGATGTCCGGTGCCAGCACCGCGATGTCGCGCGCCTGCAGCGGCGGATCGAAGCGCGGGTCCTGCAGCAGGCCGCGCAGCTGGTCATGCAGCACCTGCAGTTCGCGCAGGCGGGTGTGGCAGGCATGCACCTGCAGGCTGGGATCGTCGTAGCGCAGACCGTCGCGCAGCTCACCGGCCGGCTGCCCGCGGCGGTGGAACAGATCGCGCTGCAGGCGGTGCAGCAGGCTGTCGGACAAGCCGCCCTCGGCCATGTCCGGCCGTGCATCCTCTTCGGGGTCATCGTATGCGGCGATCTCGCCCGAAGGGTGCACGACCTCGTAGCTGCCCAGCACCGCCATGAAATCGCGACCCGCCGCGCCCCAGGCCTGCAGCAGGCGGTTCTCGCCCGCGGCCTCCCCGAACGGATCGGGCGCGCCGCTGCGCAGCTTTTCGCCCAGGGTCTGCAGATCACCCCAGTAGGCCTGGGTCGGTGTGGGCAGATAGAAATGCATCGTGCCGACCCGCGCCTGGGTCGCCATCACCCGCAGCACGTCCGGGGAGATGTTGAGCGTGGCGAAGGCGAACACGCGCGCCGGCAGGCCCTGCGGCAGCGGCTGCCCGGCGCCCTCGAAGCGGGCCAGATAGGCATCGATGCGGCGCGCACGGTACTGCTTGCCCCCGGCGATGCGCCGCCACAGGATCGCCTGTGGGTCGTTGGGGGCCGCGCCCGCCTCCCAGCGCAGCAGCCAATCGCGGCGCCAAGCCTGGTACTTTTCGAAGACCGAGGCCAGCTCGGCCGCCAGCGCCCACGGCTTGAGCGGATCGGCCGAGGACAGGTACGCCTGCAGAGCGGCCATCGGCGGCTGCGCCATCAACGCCGAGTCGCGCAGGGCGGCGTACAACTGCCAGCGCAGGCCCTCGGCGTTGAGATCGCCCTGTTCGCCGGGCACGTTGGCATTGAGGGCGCGGGCGACCAGCTCACCCGGCGTGAGGAACTCCAGGTTGGCGGCAATGCCATACTCGGCCGCCAGGGTCGACTGCAGCCAGCGGCGCATCGCGACCTGCGGGATCAGCACCACCTCCGGCACCAGGATCGATTGGCCCGGCACCGGCGTGCGCAACGTCGTGGCCAGCAGCGCAGCCAGCACATCGAGCGAATTGGAGTGGTACAGGCGGAAGTCTGAAGCAGCGTCGGTCATCGCAGGAGTGTGCCGCAGCCGGCGCGCGAACGCAGCGCTGCGGCTGTCTGGAAAAGGAAAAGGCGCTGGCCGGCACCGGCCCGACACGCTGTGTTGCAACTGACGGCATGGCCGCCCCGGCGCCGCCCTCACCCACCCGTGCGACAATACTGCACGGTCCAGTTCGGTTATGTTCAGCCGTTCACCACGATCTTACAACGTTGGAATTTTGTTAATGGCGCCCATGACGGTTTCCGAAGAGAGTCTGGTGCAGTTGTCCAACGTCCGCATTGACCGCGGCGGGCGTACGATCCTGCGCGACGTTTCGCTGACCGTTCCGCGCGGCAGCATCACCGCCGTGCTCGGCCCGTCGGGCAGTGGCAAGTCCACGCTGCTGGCCGCACTGACCGGCGAGCTGCGCCCGGTCGCCGGCAACGTCACCCTGTTCGGCCAGCCGATTCCGACCGGCGCACGCGCGCTGTTGGAGATGCGCAAGAGCGTGGGCGTGCTGCTGCAGGGCAATGGCCTGCTGACCGACCTGACCGTGGCCGAGAACGTGGCGCTGCCGCTGCGCACCCACACCCGGCTGCCGACCGCGGTGCTGCGCCGCCTGGTGCAGATGAAGCTGCACGCGGTGGGCCTGCTGGCCGCCGCCGATGCCTGGCCACGCGAGCTGTCCGGCGGCATGGCACGCCGTGTCGCGCTGGCCCGCGCGCTGGCGCTGGACCCGCCGCTGATGATCTACGACGAGCCGCTGACCGGGCTGGACCCGATCGCCTCGGGCGTGATCATGAGCCTGATCCAGCGCCTCAACCACAGCCTGGGGCTGACCAGCATCATCGTCAGCCACCATGTGCACGAGACCCTGCCGATCTGCGACCAGGTGATCGCGATCGCCAATGGCGGCATCGTGTTCCAGGGCAGCCCGGCCGCGCTCGAATCCAGCCAGGACCCGCTGCTGCGGCAGTTCCTGCATGGTGAGCCGGACGGCCCGATCCCCTTCGATGCCGCCCCCCGTGCGAGGGTTGCCTGATGCCGTTCGTTGATGCCACCCGCTCGCTCGGTCGCGCCGGCCTGTTCTCGCTGACGGTGCTGCGCGGCTCGCTGCCGACCGCCGATTTCCTGTCCGAGCTGACCCGCGAGATCTACAAGATCGGTGCGCGTTCGCTGCCGATCATCGCCGTGGGCGGTGCGTTCGTCGGCCTGGTGCTGACCCTGCAGGGCTATCGCACGCTGACCACCTTCGGCGCCGCCGATGCGTTGTCCACCCTGCTCGGCCTGTCGCTGTACCGCGAACTGGCCCCGGTGCTGACCGCGCTGCTGTTCATCGGCCGCGCCGGCAGCTCGATCGCCGCCGAACTGGGCCTGATGCGGGCCACCGACCAGATCAAGGCACTGGAACTGATGGCGATCGACCCGGTCGCCAAGGTCGTGGCCCCGCGCTTCTGGGCCGCGGTGCTGACGGTGCCGCTGCTGACCGGCATCTTCTGCTCGCTGGCGATCAGTGCCAGCTACTTCGAGGCCGTGCATGTGCTCGGCCTGGACAACGGGGTGTTCTGGTCGGCGCTGAGCAACAGCGTGGACTTCTGGGACGACTTCGGCGTGGCGATGCTCAAGTCGGCGATCTTCGGCGGTACCGCTGCCCTGGTCGCGTCCTATGTCGGTTTCCATGCCGAACCCACCATCGAGGGCACCTCGGTCGCCACCACGCGTGCGGTGGTCAACGCCTCGCTGCTGGTGCTGGTCTTCAACTTCGTGCTGTCGGCAATGATGTTCCAGTAGGTACCGACCGTTGGTCGGTACGCCTCTTCGGTACGCAAAGACTTCCCGCCCGGACACCTGTCCAGGCACCTGACAAAGAACAGTGAGATATCCCATGGCCATCCGCGGTCCCAGACTCGAATTTTCCGTCGGCGCGTTCCTGCTGCTGGCGCTGGCCTCGCTGCTGGTGCTGGCCGTGGCCTCCACCAATCAACGGTGGGGCACCGGTGGCAGCGGCTACGAACTCAAGGCGCGCTTCACCCAGATCGGCCAGCTGCGCAAGCAGGCGCCGGTCAAGATCGGCGGGGTGACCATCGGCCAGGTCTCGGGCATCGAACTGGATCCGCAGAAGTTCGACTCGATCGTGACCCTCAAGCTCGACGGCAAGTTCAAGGACCTGCCCGCCGATACGTCGGCCGGCATATTCACCAGCGGTTTGCTTGGCGAGAGCTATATCGGACTGCAACCGGGCGGTGATCCGGATGTGCTCAAGTCCGGCGACGAGATCGTCTTCACCCAGCCGGCGGTGGACCTGCTCCAGCTGGTCGGCAAGTACATGTTCAGCGGTCCGGCCAACACCGGTGGCGCTGACTCCCATGATGGCAACGGCGCGCCCGCGCCTGCAACGGAACCGCAACCATGAAAAAGACCCTGATCCCGGCGCTGCTGGCCTCGGCCCTGCTCGCCGCCACGCCCTCGCTCTCTTTCGCCCAGGCCGCTCCGGCCGCCGCCGCCGCCGCCGCCCAGCAGGGCCAGGCCAGCAAGGCGGTGATGGACGCCAGCACCCGCATCCTGACCTCGCTGCAGCAGCGCCGCACCGAGTTCCGGGCCAACCCGCCCGTGCTGCGTGACTTCATCAACAGCGAGCTCAACAAGACCTTCGACCGCGACTACGCCGCCCGCCTGGTGCTGGGCGTGCACGGCCGCGGCGCCTCGGATGCCGACGTCAAGCTGTTCGCCGATGCGATGGCCGACAACCTGATGCAGCGCTACGGTTCGGCCCTGCTCGAGATCCAGGGCAAGCCGACCTTCCGCCTGAAGAGCGAGTCGCCGCTGCCGGGCAACCGCGGCGTGCGCGTGTCCACCGAGCTGATCCGTGCCGGCAACGAGCCGACCCCGGTCGACTACCTGATGCGCAACGTCAACGGCCAGTGGAAGATCTTCGATGTGATGATCGAAGGCATTTCCTACGTGCAGACCTTCAAGACCCAGTTCGACGCCCCGCTGCGCCAGAAGTCGATCCAGCAGGTGGCCACCGAACTGCGCAACGGCAGCATGCAGGCCGGGCAGGCCCCGCGTGGCAAGTAACAGCGCCAGCGTGCAGCGCAACGGCACCTCGCTGGTGTTCAGCGGGGTGCTCGACCGCGCGGCGGTGACGGCCCTGTGGCCCTCGCTGACCGCGCTGGACGGCGTGCAGCAGGTGGATCTGGCGGCGGTGAGCGGGCTGGACAGTGCCGGTCTGGCGCTGCTGGCCGAGCTGGCCGCACGCCTGCGTGCAACCGGGACCCCGCCGACCATCATCGGCCGCCCGGACGGTTTCACCGACCTCAGTGCCGCCTACCGGCTGGCACCTTCCCTGGATTTCCATGCCCTTCCTGCGGCGAGCTGACATGAACGTCATACGCACCCTCCCCCTCCTCGTGCTGGCGCTGGCCTTGAGCGCCTGTGCCGGCAAGCCCGCACGCGACAGCGCACCCGCCAGCGTCGAGGTCGCCCCTGCGGCGGCACCGGTGGCCGATGTGGCCGACGCGCCCGCCGTACCGGCCGAGGCCGTTGCCGACACCCCGGCCCCGGCCGCGCAGGCCGCTACCGACCCGGCAAGCGCACCGGCCACGGCCGGCACCGCGCCGACCAATGCAGAGGACGACTTCGCCGCGCTGTACGGCGGCCCGGCCCCGACCGCCGACGGCACCGGACCCAGCGGTACCCCGTACGATCCGTGGGAACCGTTCAACCGCAAGGTGCACAGCTTCAACAACGTGGTCGACCGGGCGGTCGCACGGCCGCTGGCGGTGGCCTACACCAATGTGGTGCCGCGCTTCGCCCGCACCGGCGTGAGCAACTTCTTCAGCAACCTGCGTGCGCCGGTGACGATCACCAACCAGCTGCTGCAGGGCCGTCCGGATGATGCCTGGGACAGCTTGGGCCGCTTCCTGATGAACACCACGCTGGGTATCGGCGGTCTGTTCGATCCGGCCAGCAAGGCCATGGTGCCGCACCGCAAGGAAGATTTCGGCCAGACCCTGGGCACCTGGGGCTGGCGCCGTTCGCGTTATGTGGAACTGCCGTTCTTCGGTCCGCGTACCGTGCGCGATGTGTTCGGCCTGGCCGGCGACATGCCGCTCTCGCCGATCCGCACGATCGAAGAGGACAAGATCCGCATCGGCCTGCAGGGCCTGCAGCTGGTGGACACGCGTTCGCAGCTGCTGGCGGTCGACGACATGCGCGCCAACGCCGTGGACGAGTACTCGCTGGTCCGCGATGCCTGGCTGCAGCGCCGCAACTACCAGATCGAGAACGACCTGCGCGGCAAGCATGCGCGCGGCAAGGACGATCCGGACGCGCCGATCCCGGTCGATGCGATGCCGATGCCGAGCTGGGGCAACTGATCCCCACGAAAAAGCCCCGCTCAAGCGGGGCTTTTTTTTGTTCCCGGGTCAGCCGATCAGGCGGCCAGCGCGGCGTCGATCGCGGCCACCAGGCGGGCGTCATCGGCCGGCACGTCCGGGGCGAAGCGGGCGATGACCTGGCCGTCGCGGCCGATCAGGAATTTCTCGAAGTTCCACAGCACGCCCGGGGCGGCGTTGACCACCAGCTCCGGATACTTGGCCACGGCGCCCTGCAGCTTTTCGCGCATCGGGCCTTCGCCGGTGGCGGTCGGCTGGGCGGCGGTGAGTTGCTGGTACAGCGGATGGGTGTCCTCACCGGCCACGCTGATCTTGGCGAACATCGGGAAGCTGACGTTGTATTCCAGCTGGCAGAACTGCTGGATGTCCGCTTCGCTGCCCGGCTCCTGGGCCAGGAAGTTGTTGGCCGGGAAGCCCAGCACTTCCAGGCCGGCGGCCTGCTTGTCGGCGTACAGCGCCTGCAGGCCTTCGTACTGCGGGGTCAGGCCACACTTGGAGGCGACGTTGACCACCAGCAGCACCTTGCCGCGGTAATCGGCCAGCGAGGTCGGCTGGCCTTCGATGGTGGTGACGGGAATGTCGTAGACGGTCTGGCTCACTGCAGGTTCCTTGCGTTGGATCAGGGGAGGCACAGCATAGCCGTGCCGGAGAGACGTCAGTCGACGCAGATCGTGCCCAGCGTCACGCCGCCATCGATGCGCTGGCGGCAGCCGAAGTTCTGGCTGACATCGCGCTGGCAGACGCCACGCGCGGCCGTTCCCGGTGCGGCATCGCCGGTGGCCAGGCACTGGCCGCTGCAGTCGGCCTTGGCGCTGCAGACCTTGCCGGCATCGGCGTAAGGCACCACGCACTGCACGCGCTGCAGGCGACCCAGTGGCTGCAGGCTGCCACCGGCGGCGGTGCATTCGGCGGCGCTCGGCGTGGCGGGCGTGGCCGCGGTGGTATCGACAGGCGGTGTGCTGCTGCACCCGGACAGGGCGAACAGGAGGGACAGCATCAGGGTCAGGCGCATGGGCGGTTCCTTGAAAGGTTGAAGGCGGCAGGGAAAGGATGTGCCGCGCAGCATGCGTGACCGCATGCATGCAGGGCGTCGGCGTCGGCGTTTACTCCTGCGCGGTGCTGGTGTCGTCGCCGGCCACGTCCTCGTCCTCGCCGCTCATGTCGCCGAGCAGGTCCTGGGTCTGTTCGCTGCCCAGCGTTTCCACGCTGCGCAGGCGGCGCTCGATGGTGCGGGTCTTGCGGCTGGCTTCGCCGAGGCTGCGCCCGACCGTGCTGATCTGCTTCTCGGCCTTTTCCAGGATGCCGGCGAACTTGCCGAACTCGCTCTTGACCGCACCGAGCAGGCCCCACACTTCACTGGAGCGTTGTTCGATCGCCAACGTGCGGAAGCCCATCTGCAGGCTGTTGAGCAGCGCGGTGACCGTGGTCGGGCCAGCCACCACCACGCGGTGGTCGCGCTGCAGCAGATCGATCAGGCCGGGGCGGCGGATCACTTCGGCATACAGGCTTTCGGTGGGCAGGAACATCACCGCGAAATCGGTGGTGTGCGGCGGGGCGATGTACTTGTCGCAGATCGATTTGGCCTGGATGCGGATCGCCCGCTCCAGCTGCGCGCCCTGCACGCGTACGCCGTCGACATCCCCCTGCTCCTGCGCATCGAGCAGGCGCTCGTAATCCTCGCGCGGGAACTTGGAATCGATCGGCAGCCAGACCGGCGTGTCTTCGTGGCCGCGACCCGGCAGGCGCACCGCGATATCGACGATCTCGTTGCTGTCCGGGCGCACTTTGACGCCGCGCCCGTACTGTTCCTGGGTGAGCGTCTGCTCGAGGATGTTGTCCAGCTGCACTTCGCCCCAGCTGCCGCGGTTCTTGACGTTGGTCAGCACGCGCTTGAGGTCGCCCACGCCGGTCGCCAGCTGCTGCATTTCACCGAGGCCGCGCTGGACCTGCTCCAGGCGCTCGGAGACCAGCTGGAACGAAGCACCCAGGCGGGTTTCCAGCGTGGTCTGCAGCTTCTCGTCCACGGTCACGCGCATCTGGTCGAGCTTTTCGGCGTTGTCGCTCTGCAGGCTCTTGAGCTGCTGCTCCAGCGTGGCGCGCATCTCGCCGATGCGCTGCTCGTTGCGCTGGGTCATCTCCTGCAGGCGCAGGCCCAGCGATTCGGCCAGGCGCTGCTGCGACTGCCCGGTTTCCTCACGGCCCAGCCGTGCGTCGTCGGCCAGGGCCTGGCGCAGCGCCGCCATGTGGCTGTCCGTGCGCTGCTGGCTGAGCGTGCTTTCCTCACGCGCTTTGCGCGCGTCTTCGCCGAGCGCGTCGCGCAGCAGGTCCAGGCGCTGGTCGGTGCGGGTGGACAGATCGGTCAGCGCACGCGCGAAGCTTTCCAGCCGGGCATCCTGCTGGCGGCCCAGGCCTTCGAGCTGCTCGCGCAGTTCGCTGCGGCCGATCCGCGCTTCCTCGCGCAGGCTCTGTTCAAGGTCGCCGTGGCGGGAACGCCGCAGCAGCACGAGCAGCTGCAGCACGAGGACGGCACACACCAGGCCGCCGAGAATGAGGAATTCGGTTTGCATGCGGCAAGTGTAGGCCGCGGCGGTCTCATTGGCTGCGCCGGGGTGCGGCCGGGGACGGCTTACAGGTGGGTGAACACCTGGTCCTTGGGCAGGCGCGACTTGGGCAGGTCGGCATTGAAGTTGGCCTCGCTGCCGTAGCCAAGCGCGACAAGCACCACGCTGGTCAGCCCGCGCTCGCCCAGGCCCAGTTCGGCATCCAGCACCTGTGCGTCGAAGCCTTCCATGGGGGTGGCGTCGATGCCGTGCACGCCGGCCGCCAGCAACAGCGTCCCGAGGGCCAGGTAGGTCTGCTTCTGCATCCAGTGCTGGACGTCGCCCAGCGTGTGGCGGTGCAGGTCCACGTAGTGGTGCAGCGCACCGCGCTGGCCTTCGCGCGCTTCCGGCGTGGGATAGCGGCCGTCCGCGGTTTCCTGCTCGATCACCTGCGACAGGTGCGCATCGTCGATGCCGGTGCGGGTGGCGAACACGATCACATGCGAGGCATCGGTGATCTTGGCGGTGTTGTAGGGCTGGTTCGGCTGGGTGGCGCGCGCGATGCGGGCACGCGCCTCGTCAGTGCCGGCAACCAGGAAATGCCAGGGCTGCGAGTTCACCGAGGACGGCGCGTGGTGCAGCACGTCGAGCAGATCGTGCATTACCGCCGGCGGCAGCTTGCGGGCCGGATCGTAGGCCTTGGTGGTGTGGCGGCGACGGGCCACCGGAGCGAGGGTCATGTGCGGGTAATCCATGGGGGCGGGAAAGGTCAGAAACCTTCGAGGACGAGCTTGCCGCGCGCGCGGTGGCTCTCGATCAGCGCGTGGGCCTGGCGCAGGTTGGCGGCGTTGATGCGGCCGAAGTGCTCGCCCAGCGTGGTACGCAGGACGCCGGTATCGATCAGCGCGGCAACGCGTTCGAGCAGCTCGTGCTGGCGCTGCACGTCGGGGGTGTTGAAGCTGGAGCGGGTGAACATCGATTCCCAGTGCAGCGACAGGCTCTTGCGCTTGAGCGCCATCACATCGAGCTGGCCCGGGTCATCGATCAGCGCCAGCTGGCCCTGCGGGGCGAGCACGCTGACGATCTGGTCGTAGTGCTGGTCGGTATGGGTCAGGCTAGCGACGTGGCTCACCTCGGTGATGCCCAGGCGCTGCAGGCCTTCGCCCAGCGGCTGGGTGTGGTCGATCACATGGTGTGCGCCCAGCGCGTAGACCCAGTCCTGGGTATCCGGGCGCGAGGCAGTGCCGATCACGGTCAGGCGGGTCAGCTGGCGGGCCAGCTGGACCAGGATCGAGCCGACGCCACCGGCCGCGCCGATCACCAGCAGGGTCTGCCCTTCACCACCGTTCTCGGGGATGCGCAGGCGGTCGAACAGCAACTCCCAGGCGGTGATCGCGGTCAACGGCAGTGCAGCGGCCGCGGCGTCATCCAGACTGGCCGGCTTGTGCCCGACGATGCGCTCATCCACCAGCTGGTACTCGGCGTTGCTGCCGGCGCGGGCGATCGCGCCGGCATAGAAGACCGCGTCGCCGGGCTGGAACAGCGTCACCTCGTCACCGACCGCGTCCACGATGCCGACCGCGTCGAAGCCCAGCACGCGCGGCCCGGTCACCGCGACGCCGTTGCGGACCTTGGTATCGACCGGGTTCACCGAGATCGCACGGACCTCGACCCGCAGGTCGCGCGGGCCGGGGGTGGGAATCGGCAGGGTGATGTCCACCAGTGCAGTGGGGTCGCTGATCGGCAGGCCATGCTGGGTGTAGGCGACGGCTTTCATCGGGGGCGGATCCGTTGGGGAAGAGGGACAGCGTGCGCTTCACGACGGGACAGAGAAAGGCGCAAAATCGGGCAGCACTTTCACTCCAGGAATGAAAATGGTCCGGTTCGACGACCTTGCCCTGTTCGTCCGCACCGCGGCGCTGGGCAGCTTCTCCAACGCTGCGCGCGAGGCCGACCTGCTGCCCGGCCAGGTCGCGGCGGCGGTGGCGCGGCTGGAGCGCGAACTGGACCTGCGTTTGTTCGTGCGCTCCACCCGCAGCCTGCGCCTGACCGCCGAAGGCGCGCTGTACCTGCCCTGCGCGCAGGAGGTGCTGGCCGCGCTGCGCGAGGGCGAGGCCCGGGTGCGTGGCGAGGATGCCGAGCTGCGCGGCACGCTGCAGGTGGCCGCGCCATCGGATCTGGGCCGCAACCTGCTGCTGCCATGGTTGACCGAGTTCCGCGCGGCGCACCCCAAGCTGCAGCTGCGCCTGCAGTTGTCCGACCAGGTCGCCGATGTGTTCCGCGATCCGGTCGACATCGCGTTCCGCCTGGGCCGGTTCGACAACGCCAGCTATGTGGCCCTGCCCTTGCTGCCCGGCAATCGCCGGGTGCTGGCCGCCTCACCGGACTATCTGGCCCGGCACGGCGCGCCGGACAGTCTGGAGGCGTTGAAGGAGCACCACTGCCTGCTCTATCAACTGGCCGGGCGCGCGTATGACCGCTGGAGCTTCGAGGTCGATGGGCGGCGCACCGTCATCCCGGTGCGCGGCAACATGGTCTGCGACGATGCCGACGTGGTCCGCCGCTGGGCGGTGGCCGGGCAGGGCATCGTGTTCAAGTCGTGGCTGGATGTCTGCGCCGACGTCGAGGCCGGGCGCCTGCAGGTGCTGCTCGATGGCGTGGGCGACAGCCTGCCGTTGAACCTGGTGTGCCCGCACCGCAAGCAGTTCTCGCCGGCGATCCGCCAGCTGCACGCGATGTTCGAACAACGCCTGCAGCCCCTGCTCGCCGGATTGCCAGCCAGCGCGCGCTGACGCTATCGCCCAGCGCGCGGCTGCCGGACAATGCCCGTCCCCCGTTGTCGAGACCGCCGCCATGCCGTGGATGGGCATCCAGGATCTGTGGACCTTCGTCGCTGCCGTGCTGGTGTTCCTGGCGCTGCCGGGCCCAGGCACGTTCACCCTGCTCACCGCCACCGGCCGCGGTGGCGTGCGCGGCGGCTATACCGCCCTGTTCGGGCTGCTGCTGGGCGACCAGATCCTGATGTGGCTGGCGGTAGCCGGGGTGGCCGCGCTGCTCAAGGCCAACCCGCTGGTGTTCCACGCGGTGCAGTATCTGGGCGCCGCCTACCTGGTGTGGATCGGCATCGGCCTGCTGCGCCAGCCGCGCGCGCAGGGTGAGGAAGGCGCAATCCGCCTCACGCCGGGCCACTACTTCCGCCAGGCCGTGCTGATCAACCTGCTCAACCCGAAGGCGATCATCTTCTACATGGCGTTCCTGCCCTTGTTCATCGATCCGGCACGCCACCAGGGCGTGGTGACGTTCGCGAGCATGGCGCTGATCATCTTCGCCATGGGGCTGGCCTACTGCTCGGTGCTGATCGGGGTCGGCAACCTGCTGCGCCGTCGGATTCTCCAGCACCCCCGCGTCGGGCTGTGGCTGAGGCGGGTGGCGGGAGTGTTCCTGGTCGGGTTCGGCGTGCGACTCGGGGTCAGCGGCTGAGATCCTGACCGCGCAGGTAGTCGATGAACACCCGCAGCTTGGGTGCCATCTGCTCCCGCGCCGGGTAATACAGATGGAACCCGGCGAAGGGCTGCTGCCAATCCTGCAGCACGCACTGCAGGCGGCCGGCGGCCACATCGCCGGCGTACAGCGCCTCGAAACCCTGCGCCAGCCCCAGCCCCTTGCGGACCGCCGCCTGGATCAGGCCCGCATCGTTGAACACCAGCCGGCCAGCGACCTCGACCTCGAAGTCGCGCCCTTCGCGGGTGAACTCCCACGCCATCCGCCGGCCCGTGCTGAGCCGGTGCACGATGCACTCGTGCGCGACCAGGTCGGCCGGGGTCGCAGGTACGCCATGCGCGGCCAGATAGTCCGGGGTGGCGACCACTACCTGGCGCTCCAGCGGCCCGATCGGCACCGCGATCATGCCGCGGGCCAGGCTTTCCCCGAGCCGGATGCCGGCGTCGAAGCCGCCGGCGACCAGATCCGTCAGCGCGGTTTCCACGAACAGCTCCACCTCGATCTGTGGATAACGAGCCAGGAAGCCGGGCAGGTGCGGCAGCACCAGCAGCTCGGCGGCGATCCGCGGCACGTTGATGCGCAGCTTGCCGGCGGGCACGTCGCGCTGCTGGTCCAGATCCTCGAAGGCCGCATCGATGCGTGCCAGGCCTTCGCGCACCTGGTCCAGGAAACGGGCCCCCTGTTCGGTCAACCCAACCCGGCGCGTGGTCCGCTGCAGCAACCGCACGCCGAGATGGGCCTCCAGCGCGCGTACGGTCTGCGAGAGCGCCGAGGGCGAGACGCCGAGTTCGTCGGCCGCCCGGGTGAAGCTGGCATGGTGCGCGACGCGGGCGAAGGCCACCACGGCGGGCAGCGGGTGCTGGACAGTCATTGTGAAGGCTGGCTTCAAGGACGATGCAGGAGCAGCCAGTTTATCCACATAGTCAGCAGGAGGATGCTGATCCTGTTTCCCCCTTCCCCTGGAGTACCGCATGCAGACCCGTACCCTTGGCCGCAATGGCCCCACCGTTTCCGCGCTCGGCCTGGGCTGCATGGGCATGAGTGCCTTCTATGGCGGCCGCGGCAACGATGCCGAGTCCATCGCGGTCATCCACCGCGCGTTGGAGCACGGCGTCAGTCTGCTCGACACCGCCGACATGTACGGCCCGCACACCAATGAAGTGCTGGTCGGCAAGGCGATCGCCGACCGCCGCGACCAGGTGTTCCTGGCCACCAAATTCGGGATCAAGCTGGAGCCGAGCGATACCGCGGCACGCAGCGTCGATGGCCGCCCCGAGTACGTGATCGCCGCCTGCGAGGCCAGCCTGCAGCGGCTGGGCGTGGACCACATCGACCTGTACTACCAGCACCGCGTGGATGCCACGGTGCCGATCGAGGACACCGTAGGCGCCATGGCGCGCCTGGTCGAGCAGGGCAAGGTGCGCTTCCTCGGACTGTCCGAAGCATCGGCGGGCACGATCCGCCGCGCCCATGCGGTGCATCCGATCACCGCCGTGCAGACCGAGTACTCGCTGTGGTCGCGCGATCCGGAAGACAACGGCGTGCTGGCGACCGTGCGCGAGCTGGGCATCGGCTTCGTGCCCTACTCGCCGCTGGGCCGTGGCTTCCTGACCGGCGCGATCCGCAGCCCGGACGACTTCGACGCCGATGACTACCGCCGCCAGTCGCCGCGCTTCCAGGGCGATAACTTCGCCCGCAACCTGGCCCTGGTCGACGCAGTCACCGCGATGGCAAAGAACAAGGGCGTGAGTCCTGGGCAGTTGGCCTTGGCCTGGGTGCTGGCGCAGGGCGAGGACCTGGTGCCGATCCCGGGCACCAAGCGCCTGGCCTATCTGGAAGAGAACCTCGGCGCGCTGCAGGTCCAGCTCAGTGCCGACGAGCTGGCCCGGATCGACGCCATCTTCCCGGCCAATGCCGCCGCCGGCCCGCGTTATGCCCCCGCGGCGATGGCGACGTTGAACCGCTGAGGCCACGACCAACGGTTGGTCCGGCCAGGCGATGGTCCACAATGGTGGGCCATCGCCTGTGAGTAAATGGATGTCCCTTCCCGATGACCTGCTGGCCCACGCATGGGCAGAGCGCGAAGAAGTTCTGTATCCCCGCCTGCTCGGTGCCCTGGGGCCCGGCCTGTACCCCTTGGAGGCGGCGGTGTTCTCCACCGTGTTCGGCCAGGACGGCGTCGACCCTCGCTGGCTCACCATCGGCGTGTTCGAATGTCCACCTACACCGGACAGGCCCGGTTGGGCCTATGTGAGTTCGGGGCTGTCCAACCCCTGGGAGGACGCCGCAGCCGACCCGGACAGCGTGTCCGGGCTGGGCATGGAGTTCCTGCTGCAGACCACCGAACGCGCGCCCTGGGCACTGGCCCTGGTGCAGCGGTTCTGCGCCTACCAGCTGCTGCTGGCGGCCGGTCGCATGGGCGACCATGAGCCGCTGGACCTGGGGGACCGCATGCGCATCGGCGCACCGATCGACCATGCCGACAGCCAGTTGCAGGCATTGGTATTCGTCGCGGCCGAGCAGTTCGGCGACATCCAGACGCTGATCAGCGGCCAATTCCGCTTCCTGCAGATACTGCCGCTGACCCTGGAAGAACATGCCTTCGGCCAGCAGCACGACTTCGACACCGTCGTCGAGCAGCTGCGGGCCCACCATGCCGCACCCGTGGTGGATGTCAGCCGGGCCAGCGTTCCGCTGCAGCCACCGGCCTGACCCGATGGTGGCCCCGCTGGCGGGGCCGCTGTCCCCTCTGCTTACCCAAGGACCGCCGATGCGCTGGCCTGCCCTGCTGCCCCTGCTGGTGCTGTTCGCCCCGGCCCTTGCCCACGCCGATGAAATCCGCTGCCTGACCGGCGGCAGCCGCGGGCAGATCCACCTTGAATGGAAACTCCCTGAAGGCACCGCGGAGGGTGAGCGGGTAAGCCACGTACGTTACGCCGGCAAGACCCCGTGGCTGCGGCTGACCCTGGCTTCGCAGGAGAGCACGGTGCTGGCCGAGGATCGCCCCTGGCAGTTCGACACGGTCTGGGACGAGCATCTGGATGGCAAGGTGATCGGCCACTACGCGATCAGCACCCAGGGCGCGCGCATCTATGGCTTCTCGTATACCAACGCACGCACGGGCAGGCAGACCGCGTTCGACGAAGACGTCGGGGCGATCACCGATACCGGCTGCCACTGGGAGTGAATCGCCGGCTTTGTGCCGGTTTCGTCACCTTCGCCCCAGTCATGGCCGTCGTGCAGCCGCTTACGACGCTTGGCAGTAGTAATGCTGCGCCGCGTTCGGTAAAACTCGCAGACTTGTCGTTAACAGTCATCCACCGCGAGGCCCCATGTCATTGCTCCGGCGCAAGTCCCTAGACACTGTCACCGTCCATGAAGCCGGCAGGCAATTGATTCCGACCCTGAGTTGGCCGCATCTGATCGCGCTGGGCATCGGCGCGATCGTCGGCACCGGCATCTACACCCTGATCGGCGTGGGCGCCAACCTGGCCGGGCCCGCCGTGCTGATCTCCTTCGCCATCGCCGGCGCGGTCTGCGCCTGCGCGGCGCTGTCCTATGCCGAACTGGCCACGATGATGCCCGCCGCCGGCAGCGCCTACACCTACAGCTATACCGCACTCGGCGAGATGGTGGCTTGGGTGGTGGGCTGGAGCCTGATCCTGGAATATTCGCTGGTGGTCAGCACGGTCGCGGTCGGATGGTCCGGCTACGCGGTCGGCTTCCTGCACGGCTGGGGCATCGACCTGCCGCTTGCACTCACCGCGGGCCCGCACGTGGCCGGGGGGTTCATCAACCTGCCGGCGGTGCTGATCACCTTCCTGGTGGCCGGCATGCTGATGGCGGGCACCAAGGAGAGCGCGACCCTCAACGCGGTCCTGGTGGTGGTCAAGATCATCGCGCTGACCGTGTTCGTGGCGATCGCCCTGCCGCACTTCGACACCGGCCACATGGAGCCGTTCATGCCGTTCGGCTTCGTCAAGTCGCTGGGTGCTGATGGTGTGGAACGCGGGGTGATGGCGGCAGCGGCGATCATCTTCTTCGCGTTCTACGGCTTCGATGCGATCTCCACCGCCGCCGAAGAGACCAAGAAGCCCGAGCGCGACCTGGCGATCGGCATCATCGGCTCGATGGTCGGCTGCACCATCATCTACGTGCTGGTGGCGCTGGCCGCCGTGGGTGCGATGAGCTACACGATCTTCGGCCAGAGCGCCGAGCCGCTGGCGCTGATCCTGCGCGAGCTGGGCAGCCCGGGCGCGGCCAAGTGGATCGGCGCGGCCGCCGTGATCGCGCTGCCGACCGTGCTGCTGGCCTTCCTGTATGGCCAGAGCCGCATCTTCTTCGTCATGTCGCGCGATGGCCTGCTGCCGCGTGGGCTGTCCAAGGTCAGCGCGCGCACCGGCACCCCGATCGCGACCACGCTGTTCACTGCGGTGCTGGTTGCGGCGCTGGCCGGCGTGGCCCGACTGGATGAAATCGCCGCGCTGGCCAACGCCGGCACGCTCGCCGCGTTCACCGCGGTGGGCCTGTGCCTGGTGGTGCTGCGCAAGCGCGAGCCGAACCGCGTGCGCAAGTTCCGCACGCCGCTGGCCTACGTGGTCGGCCCGCTGGCGGTGATCGGCTGCGTGTACCTGTTCTTCAGCCTGCCGAGCACCACGCAGTTGTACTTCCTGGCGTGGAACGTACTGGGCCTGATCGCCTACTTCGCCTACGGGCGCCGCAATGCGGTGCTGGGCAAGGGCTGAGTGGCGGTGCCGGCCAACGGTCGGCGTAAGCGGTCATGAGAAAGGCAGGCCCAGGGCCTGCCTTTTTCTTTACTGGCGCTGGCGAAGGAGAGTCCCGCCAGCGCGCGACGCAGCACTGGTGCTCAGGGCTTCGCGGCCGCGGCGACCTTGGCGGCGTGATCCTGCGCCTGCTGCATGACACGCAGCAGGTTGCCGCCCCAGATGCCGGCGATCTGCCTCTCGCTGTAGCCCTTGCGCAGCAGCCAGGCGGTGATCTTCGGCAGCTGGCTCACGTCGGGCAGATCGGCCAGGCCACCGCCACCATCCCAGTCCAGGCCGATGCCGACGTGCTCGGGACCGACTACCTTCAGGATGTGCTCGAAGTGGGCGAAGAAATCGTCCAGCGTGGCCTTGCGCAACGGGATGCGCTGGTCGATTTCCTCCAGCCCCTGCTTCAGCGCGACGCCCTGCTGGATGCTCATCCCGTCGTAATCGGTGCCGAGCTGCTCCATCAGGGCCGACTCGGCCGCCGTGCGCGCTTCGCTTTTGCCGGTGTCGATCAGGTAACCGCCATAGGCATTGACCTGGATCACCCCACCGGCCTTGGCCAGCCGCTTCAGACGCGCATCATCGAGATTGCGCGGATGGTTGTAGATCGCCTTGGCCGAGCTGTGCGAGAGCACGAACGGCACCGGCATGCGCTCGATCAGATCATCGAACACCGCATCGGAGGCATGCGACTGATCGATGACGATGCCCAGCCGCACCGCTTCATCCACCAGCGCCTTGCCGGCCGGGCTCAGGCCCTTCCATTCGGCGCCCTTGGGATCGGTGGCCGAATCGGCGAACTCGTTGTTGGCGAAGTGCACGGTGCTGAGCAGGCGCAGGCCGGCCAGGTGGTAGTAACTGAGCAGCGTGGGATCGTCGACCAGCGGGCTGGCGTTCTCCATGCTGATGTAGACCACGCGCTTGCCGGCGGCCTTGATGCGCGCAGCGTCGATGGGGGTCAGCGCGAGTTGGAAAGTGTCCGGGTGCGCGGCAAGCATCTCGCGGATTTCGCTCAGGCGCAGCAGGCCGGCATCCCGGTCATGCTGATGCGCCTGCGCGCTGCGGTCACCCTGGTCGGTGTAGATGGCCCAGAAGCCGCCGTCGAGCGCACCTTCGACCATGCGCGGGTAATCCACCTGCGACAGCGCGTTGTGGTCGTGCCGCTGGGCGATGTCGAAGCCGTCGCGGTGAAAATTGGCCGGTGTGTCGAGATGACTGTCCAGGGTCAGCAGGCGCTGCTGCAGCGTGGAGGCCCGGGCCAGCTCCTGCGGGGTGAACTCGATCGCGTAGGCCGCCAGCGGCGTGCACAACGCCAGTGAGACCAGCAAAGACAGACTGCGCAACGTCATGACGCCTCACCTTGGATGGGAAGCGTCAGACCATAGCGCCGAGCGGACAACAAACGGTAGTGCCGGCCGCTGGCCGGCTCCCCGCGACATCGAAGACCAGGAAGAACCGGCCAGCGGCCGGCACTACCCGATGCCGAACGTAGCCGGGCGCCTGCGAATCAATCCACCACGCGGCAGAACACGGCCTTGAGGTAGCGCGATTCCTGCACGTGGGCCATGAACGGATGATCCGGACCGGCGCCGGCCACCTTCAGGATCTGGATGGTGCGGCCGGCGTAGAACGCGGCGCGGCGCAGCATGTCCAGGAACTGATCCTCGGCCACCAGGCCGGTGCACGAGAACGTGGCAAGCAGGCCGCCCGGCTTGACCACGCCGAGCGCCAGCTTGTTCATGTCCAGGTACTTCTTCAACGCGGTGATGACCTGGTCGCGGTCGCGGGTCATCTTGGCCGGGTCGAGGATCACCACGTCGTACTGCTCACCACGGTTGGATGCATCGCGCAGCCACGGGAAGATGTCGGACTGGATGAACTTCGGGCGCACGTTGTTGAGCTTGGCGTTGCCCTTGGCGATGGCGATCACGTCTTCATCGATGTCGATGCCGACCACTTCAGCCGCACCGCGCGCGGCGGCATACACCGCGAAGCCACCGGTGTTGCAGCACAGGTCCAGCACGGTCTTGCCTTCCACCTGCTGGCTCAGCCACTGGCGGTTCTCGCGCTGGTCAGCGAAGAAGCCGGTCTTGTGCGCGCCGGCCGGGTCGGCCCGGAACTTCACGCCGTACTCGGTGATCACCGATGCTTCGGTGGTGGTGTTGCCGTGGAAGTCGAAGCTTTCCTGCTTCTGCACGTGCTCGTCGGCGAAGCTGTGGAAACGGCAGCCCGGGAACTGTTCGCGCAGGGCCTCGTAGACCCATTCGCGGTGGCGGAACATGCCGGCGGCGAAGAATTCGACCACGACCAGGTCGCCATAGCGGTCCACGACCAGGCCGGACAGGCCGTCGCCTTCGCTGTGGACCACGCGCCAGGCGTCGGAGACCTGGTCCAGCTTCAGCACCTCACGACGCAGCGACACCGCCTGCGCGATCTTGCGCGAGAACCAGCCGGCGTCGACCGGGATGGCCTGATCGGTCTCCAGGATGCGCACGGCGATCCGCGAGTGACCGTTGTAGAAGCCACGCCCGATCCACTCCCCGTCCACGCCGACGACGTCGACGATGGCACCGGGTTTGGGACGGACGGCCGGCTTTTCGACCAGTTTCTGGAAGATCCACGGGTGGCTGGAGCGCCAGGCGTTCTTGAGGCGGACAACGGGAAGGGGGGTATTCATCTGCGTATTGTAAACGGGAAGCCCGCAGCGCTCTGTACGGGGGATCGGGGTCTGGGCAAGGAAAGGATTTGACGCCGGCCCGGGCACCCCGCAGAATCGGCGCCAGAAGGGGAGTAGCTCCCAGACGTTGTCGCCGTCAATTCGAGCCCGCAGGCTCCGGTGCAACGGCAGTCCCACCCATCGGGGCTGCGAGCGAGACCTTCGCCGAATGGCGAAGCTCTGTCCCCGGATCCCCCCGATCCTCCGTTGCAGATCCTCGCCGTCCGGCTTGAGGACATCTATTTTTTCCAACGGACATACCCATGCAGACGATCGGTAATTTGTGGTTGTGGGGCGGCTTCGGCGCGGTGGTGATCATCGCGTTGCTGGTCGATCTCGTATTGATGCGACACGGCGGGCCGCACAAGGTCACCTTCAAGGAGGCCCTGTGGTGGTCGATCGGCTGGGTGGTGCTGGCCCTGGCCTTCAACGGTGGCCTCTGGTACTACCTGAACGAGACCGCCGGCCAGGTAGTGGCCAACAAGGTCGGGCTGGAGTTCCTGACCGGTTACCTGGTCGAGAAAGCCCTGGCGGTGGACAACATCTTCGTGTTCCTGATGATCATGGGCTACTTCGCGGTGCCCGAGGAACAGCGCCAGAAAGTGCTTATCATCGGCATTCTTGGCGCGATCGTGCTGCGTACGATCATGATCTTCGCCGGCAGCGTACTGCTGACCAAGTTCCATTGGCTGCTCTACGTGTTCGGCGCGTTCCTGCTCTTCACCGGCTGGAAGATGTGGTTCTCGGCCGGCAGCGAGCCGGATCTGGAGACCAACCCTGCCCTGCGCTGGATGCGCAAGCACCTGCGCCTGCTGCCGGACTACGCCGGCAACGCGATGAGCGTGATGCGCGACGGCAAGCGCTGGTTCACCCCGCTGTTCGTGGTGCTGATCCTGATCGCGGTGACCGACGTGATCTTCGCGGTGGACAGCATCCCGGCGATCTTCGCGATCACCACTGACCCGTTCATCGTGCTGACCTCCAACGTCTTCGCGGTGCTGGGCCTGCGCGCCATGTTCTTCCTGCTGGCCGGCATGGCCGATCGCTTCCACCTGCTGCCGTACGGCCTGGCCCTGGTACTGGCCTTCATCGGCATCAAGATGATGCTGATCGACCTCTTCAAGATCCCTACCCCGATCTCGCTGGGCGTGGTGGCGGTGATCATCGCCGCGACCGTGGTGCTGAGCCTGAAGAACCCGCCGAAGGAAGGCGGCCACGCCTGACCCACGGTGCCGCCTGCGGGATTGTCCCGCAGGCGGTACCTCTCTCTCCCACGGCGTTGCCCTTGTGTTCATCGAGGGCGCCGCCATCCCTAAGGGTATGAACGCCAACCTGCCCCAGCCCACCGGCGCGTCGCCGGTCCCGTCCCGCAACGACCGTGGTGGAGTACTGCGGGCGTTCAACCTGAGCCTGGCCTTCGTGCTGCTGCTGGTCGCGGTGTATACCGCCCAGGGCCACTTCGACTGGCGTCCGTGGGCGGTGGCCCCGCTGGACAAGGCCGGCCTGCTCGGCATTCTCGGTGCCCCGCTGCTGCACGGCTCGATCCAGCATCTGGGCGCCAATGCGGCAGCCCTGCTGATCCTCGGCACCCTGGCCGGCAGCGTCTATCCCAAGGCAACACTGCGCGCGCTGCCCCTGCTGTGGGTCGGCTCGGGCCTGGGTGCGTGGCTGCTCGGCGATCTCGGCAGCCGCCATCTCGGCGCCAGCGGTATCACCCACGGCCTGATGTTCCTGGTGTTCGTGCTCGGCCTGCTGCGCCGCGACCGGCCGGCGATCGCGGCCGGACTGATCGCCTTCCTGTTCTACGGCAGCATGCTGCTGACCATCCTGCCGCACGAGCCGGGCGTGTCCTGGCAGTCGCACATGGGCGGCGCTTTCGCCGGCATCATCAGCGCGCTGCTGTTCCGCCTCTCCGACCCGATGGCACCGCGCAAGCGCTACAGCTGGGAGGACGAGGAAGAGGACGACCTCGAGGCCGCGCGCGACGCCGATCTGGAGCCGCCCTCCCCGACCCGCGTGCCGGTGCTGTGGCAACCGCGCGAGGGACGTGACTTCGTGGTGCTGCCGTTCCGGCGGCGCGATGAAGGGTCATCGCTGGACTGACCGGCGACGCCATCTGATGGCATGCCGAGGTAGAGCCACGCCATGCGTGTCTGCCGTGCGCCGGACATTCCGATATCGCGTCCACCGACCAAGGTCGATGCGCGTAGCACCGATCACGATCGTACCGACCAACGGTGGGTACCTACCGGGTCGCCGGTGTCCCATCGCCGTCCACCGCGCGCCGGCCCAGCGCCGGGTCATCGGTGAAGAACGCATCGATGCCGGTGGCCAGGTAGGCCCGCATCTCGGCGATCGAGCCATCCGCATTGCGGGCATTCGGCTCGCCCTTGCGGAACTCCGCGGCCTGGAAATAGTTCTCCGGCCGGAAGGTATACGGCACCACCATCAGACCCGCTGCATGCGCGTCGCGCACCAGCGCGGTCGGGGTGCCCAGGTTCCCCTGCGCGTCCAGCGGGATCACCATGCGCAGGCTCGGGCCGATGCCGTCGGCATAGGTGGCCACCTCGCGCAGCCCGGCCGGCGTGATCAGGTCGGCATAGCGCTGGCGGCCCTTGGCGGCCAGCACGTCACCGGGCTGCTGGGTGGGATCGCCGAGCAGCTGCAGCAGGCGGATGTTGCTGTCGCGGCCGAGCTTGCCGCGCAGGTAGCGCAGGTTGCCGACCTCGAAGGACTGGATCGTCACCGGCGCCACGCTGGTATAGGCGTTGCCCTGCAGCGCGGCGACCACCTTGTCTTCCATCGGCAGGCCAATGCGCGTGAAGTAGGTGCCGTGCTTGATCTCCGGCACCAGCCCGATGCCGCGGCTGGCGCGGCCGGCCTGCTGCACCAGGAAGGCGATGATCTCGTCCAGGGTGGCGATGCGGAACTGGCCGTCGAAAGCGGTGCTGCGCAGCTGCGGCAAGCGCTCGCGGGCATACAGCGTCTTCAGCTCGGCCAGGGTGAAGTCTTCGGTGAACCAGCCTTCGATGCGCTCGCCGTCGATGGTCTTGACGGTCTTGCGGCTGGCGAACTCCGGATGGTCGGCCACATCGGTGGTGCCACCGATCTCGTTCTCGTGCCGCGATACCAGCACGCCGTCCTTGGTCATCACCAGGTCCGGCTCGATGTAGTCGGCGCCGTCGGCGATGGCCTGGGCATACGCGGCGAGCGTGTGCTCGGGCAGCAGCGCACTGGCGCCACGGTGGCCGTAGACGGCGGCTCTGGCCGGCGTAGGGGAAGACGATTCAGCGCTCATGGCCACCGATGGTGCCACGGCCAGCGACACCAGCAACACACCTCCCCACAACTGCTTGGACACTGCAAACCCCTGGCTTCAAGGCCCCACCGGTGCGGGGCGTGATCGTCCTGCGCAGTATGCGGTGGCTTTATGACAACGCAGGGAACGGCAGCGCCACCTACTTGCCGATGCAGAAGCTCGAGAAGATCCGCCCCAGCAGATCATCCGCGCTCATCCGCCCGGTGATCCCGCCGAGTGCTTCGTGGGCCAGGCGCAGTTCCTCCGCGGCCAGCTCCAGGTGCTCGTGGACCAGCTCCGATTCGGCGCGCTCGGCATGGCCGATGGCCTGGCTGATCGCCTCCACGTGGCGGGCACGCGCGGAGAACTCGCCGTCCACGCTGTCGCCGGCGCTGCCACTGGCCAGCGCACGCAGGCGCGCGTGCAGCTGATCCAGGCCGAGTCCGGTCGCGGCCGAGACATGCACCACGTCCGCAGCGGGGTCAGACGGAATCGCGCCCAGCAGATCGCTCTTATTGTGGATCCACAGCTGCTGCGGCACCTCGGCGATGCTGTCGCCCACCGCGTCGCGGCCGGACTGGGGATCGCGCGCATCGACCACCACGATGGCCAGGTCGGTGCGCTGCATCTCCGCACGCGCCCGGCGCATGCCTTCGCGTTCGATCGCATCGCCGCCTTCGCGCAGGCCGGCGGTGTCGACCAGGGTCAGTTCCAACCCGTCGATGCGGATGGTCTCGCGCAGGGTGTCGCGGGTGGTGCCGGCGATGTCGGTAACGATGGCGCGCTCGCTGCCGGCCAGCGCATTGAGCAGCGAACTCTTGCCGGCGTTCGGTGGCCCGACCAGCACCGCATGCAGGCCGTCGCGCAGCCTGCGGCCACGTTCGGCATCGTCGCGCAGCCGGATCAACGCCTGCAGCGCGGTGACCAGGCCGCTGCGGACCTGCGCGCCGCCGAGGGTATCGAGCGGCTCGTCGGCGAAATCGATCGCCGCTTCCACGTGGATCCGCAACAGAACAAGCTGTTCTGCCACCTCATCCACGCGGCGCGAGAACACGCCATCCAGCGAGCGGCGTGCCGCGCGCGCTGCGCGGGTATCGCTGGCGGCGATCAGGTCGGCGATGGCTTCGGCCTGGGCCAGGTCGAGCTTGCCGTTGAGGAAGGCCCGCTCGCTGAACTCACCGGGTCGCGCCTGCCGTGCCCCCAGCGCGATGCAGCGCGCCACCAGCTGCTGCAGGACCACCGGGCTGCCATGCCCCTGCAGTTCCACCACTTCTTCGCCGGTGAAGCTGTTCGGGGCCGGGAACCATAGCGCGATACCGTCGTCGATCACCTCGCCGCCCGCATCGCGGAAGCGCGCGTAGTGCGCGTACCGTGGCTGCATCGCGCGCACGCCGATCGCCTCGGCGATGGAGCGCGCCTGCGGGCCGGACAGCCGCAGCATGCCCACGCCGCCCGCGCCGGGCGCGGTGGCGATGGCCACGATGGTGTCAGGGGCGTGGGTCATGTCGGGCTCACTGCAGCATGCGGGGAATCAGGGGGCATTCTACGGACCGCACGGCTGCGCGGGCCGCAGATGCAGGAAACCCGCCTTGCGGCGGGTCTCCTGTGCAGCTTACTTCTTGGCGGTGACGACCGGCAGCGGGTCGCTGCCATGGCGCTTGGTCATCCACCACTGCTGGAGCAGGCCCAGGCCGCCGTTGACGACCCAGTACAGCACCAGGCCGGACGGCATGAAGGCCATCATGACCCCGAACACCAGCGGCATGAACTGCATCATCTTGGCCTGCATCGGGTCCATGCCCGGGGCCGGCGTCAGCTTCTGCGTGGCCCACATCACCGCCACGTTGATCACCGGCAGGATGAAGTACGGGTCACGCGCGGTCAGATCCTGGATCCAGCCCAGCCATGGGGCCTGGCGCAGTTCCACCGATTCCACCAGCACCCAGTACAGCGCGAAGAAGATCGGCATCTGGATCAGGATCGGCAGACAGCCGCCCATCGGGTTGATCTTCTCTTTCTTGTACAGCTCCATCATCGCGGTCTGGAACTTCTGGCGGTCATCGCCATAGCGTTCCTTGAGCTGCGCGATGCGCGGCTGGAAGCGCCGCATCTTGGCACCGGACTTGTACTGCACGGCCGACAGCGGGTACAGCACCAGCTTCAGCAGCACCACCAAGCCGACGATTGCCCAGCCCCAGTTGTTGACGACCTTGTGGACCTGGTTGAGGACCCAGAACAGGCCCTGGCCGATGATGGCCATCAGCGAGAAGCGGCTGTAATCGACCACGCGGTCCAGGCCCTTCACGTCTTCCTTGGCGATCAGGTTGACCAGCTTCGGGCCCACCCAGAGGCGGGCCTCGGTGCTGACCTGCTGGCCCGGAGCCACGGTGAAGGCAGGGCCACGCGCTTCGATCTGGTCACGGCCGTTGTTCTGCGCCAGCGAGTACTGCGCGGCCTGGTCGGCCTGCGGAATCCACGCGGTGAAGAAGTGGTGCTGCAGCATCGCCAGCCAGCCGCCGGTGATGGTGCGGTTGAGGTGGCCGTCGTCCAGATAATCCTTGAACGCCCGACGCTCGTAACCGTCCTGCGGGCTGAACCAGGTCGCGCCGTTGAAGCTGAACGAGTCCGGGTTGGTCATGCTGCGCGACAGGATGGTCGGGGTGCGGTCCAGGGTGCGGAACACGTAGCCGCTCCACGGGGCGCTGCCGCCGTTGACGACTTCATCCTTGACCGTGATCGCGTACTCGTTGCGACCCAGCGAGTAGGTGCGGCGGATGGTCACGCCGTTCGGGCCGGTCCATTCAAACGGCACCGTGACCTCGTCCTGGCCCTTGGCCAGCACGAAGTCGTGGTTGTCGCCGACCAGCTTGAAGCCGTTGGCGGCCGGCACCGGCATGGTCTTGTCTTCACTGATCCAGCCACTGACCGCGCGGTACGGGTGGGTGGCCTCTTCCGTCAGCAGGCGGACCGGCGGGCTGCCTTCTTCCTTGGTCTGCGGGAACTGCAGCAGCTCGGCATCCAGCACCGTGCCACCGTCCAGGACCAGACGCAGCACGTCGGTGGTGATGGTGACGCGGGCCGGACCGGCCTCGGTCTGTGCGGTCGGCTGTGCCGCCGGCAGGGAGCCGTCGGCCTGGGGCACGGGCGCACCCGGGATGCTGCCGGCAGCCGCACCCGGCACGCTGGCCTGGGTGGTCTGGGTGGCCACGGCCGGGGTCGGCGGCGCGGCTTTGTCGCGGCCCCACTCCATCCACAGCAACACGGCCACCATCAGCCAGGCAAAAATCAGGAAAACGCGGGTCTGGTTCATCAGCGTGCAGGCTCGGCGGGGCCGGCACGCAATGCCGGCTCGGACTGGGAAAGGGGTGCAACGCCCAGGGGCGGCGGCATTGTGCCGTCCGCGCCCGGCATGGGCAATGCGCCAAGGCGGCGCAGCAGGCGTTCAAAGGCCTGGCGGATTTCTGAATTGCTGGCGGTACGGGCGGCACTGCGGGCAACGACGACGTAATCGCCGGCACTCATCCACGGCCGTAGATGGCGTGTGGCATCGCGCAGCACACGCTTCACTCGGTTGCGACCCACGGCTCGGGGATCGACTTTGCGCGACACCGCAAGACCCAACCTGGCTGGCGTATCGCTCTTCAGCCAGTGCAGGGTCATCAGCGGATCGGACACACGGCGGGCGCCGTTGAAGACCGTTGTATATTCGGCACGCGTACGAACCCGCGCAGAGCGAGGAAATCGCTTGCGCGGGTCGGAACTGCTCACAGTCAGGATTGCGTCTGCCGCGGGAAGCGGCATTGCAATCAAGCGCTCAGGACTTTACGGCCCTTGGCGCGGCGACGCGACAGGATCTTGCGGCCGTCAGCGGTCTTCATACGGGCACGGAAGCCATGGTCGCGCTTACGCTTGAGGTTGCTGGGTTGGAAAGTGCGCTTGGTGGCCATGCGGGCCTCTATATGAAGGGGACGGAAAGAACCGGAAATTCTATAGACCTCATCGAGGTCCCGTCAAGTGTCTGTCACTACGGGAATTCACCGGGCTGTGCAATAGCTGTGGATCATTTTGTGAATAACTTTGGGACAACCATTCCCGGCCCCCCTCGTCGGTGGTAGTCTGCGCCATCCATTCTTCCCCCCTTCCGGCCTGCGGTGCGGCGCTTTTGTTCGCCTATCCGCTGGCCCCAGACGATTATTGCCGATGGATGCCTGGTCTCGTTCTCTCGAACGCCTCGAAGCGGAGTTTCCGCCCGAGGATGTTCACACCTGGTTGAAGCCGCTGCAGGCAGATCTGCGCGCGGACAGCCTGGTGCTTTATGCGCCAAACGCCTTCATCGTCGACCAGGTGCGCGAGCTGTATCTGCCGCGCATCAAGGAACTGCTGGCGCACTTCGCCGGTTTCGGCGACGTTTTTCTTGAAATCGGCTCGCGTCCGCGTCCGGTAGAGGCGCAGATCGCGCCGATTCCGGGCCTGTCCGCGCCGGCGGTGCCGGCCGAGCCCCTGGTGCCGTTCGCCGGCAACATGGATTCGCACTACACCTTCGCCAACTTCGTGGAGGGCCGCAGCAACCAGCTGGGCCTGGCCGCGGCGTTCCAGGCGGCGCAGAAGCCGGGCGACCGTGCCCACAACCCGTTGCTGCTGTATGGCGGGACCGGCCTGGGCAAGACCCACCTGATGTTCGCGGCTGGCAATGCGATGCGTCAGGCCAACCCGGCGGCCAAGGTGCTGTACCTGCGTTCGGAACAGTTCTTCAGCGCGATGATCCGTGCGCTGCAGGAAAAAACCATGGACCAGTTCAAGCGCCAGTTCCAGCAGGTGGACGCGCTGCTGATCGATGACATCCAGTTCTTTGCCGGCAAGGACCGTACCCAGGAAGAGTTCTTCCATACGTTCAACGCCCTGTTCGACGGCAAGCAGCAGATCATCCTGACCTGCGACCGGTACCCGCGCGAAGTCGAGGGCCTGGAAGCACGGCTGAAGTCGCGGCTGGCCTGGGGCCTGTCGGTGGCGATCGAGCCGCCGGACTTCGAGACGCGCGCAGCGATCGTGCTGGCCAAGGCCCGCGAGCGTGGCACCGATATCCCCGACGATGTGGCGTTTCTGATTGCCAAGAAGATGCGCTCCAATGTCCGCGACCTCGAAGGTGCGTTGAATACCCTGGCCGCACGCGCCAATTTCACCGGCCGTGCGATCACCACTGATTTCGCCCAGGAAACCCTGCGCGATCTGCTTCGCGCCCAGCAGCAGGCGATCAGCATTCCCAACATCCAGAAAACCGTGGCCGACTACTACGGGCTGCAGATCAAGGATCTGCTGTCCAAACGTCGGACCCGTTCGCTGGCCCGTCCCCGTCAGGTCGCCATGGCCCTGACCAAGGAACTGACCGAGCACAGCCTGCCGGAAATCGGCGACGCCTTTGCCGGCCGGGACCACACCACGGTGCTGCATGCCTGCCGGCAGATCCGGACGTTGATGGAAGCGGACGGCAAGTTGCGGGAAGACTGGGACAAGCTGATCCGGAAGTTGAGCGAATGATGCATGTACGCCGCTAAGGCGTCATCGCATAAAACGGTGCAGAATCCGGTAGTAAGCGCGGGACAGGCTGTGGATAAAAATGCCGCTCGATTCGGCGGTAAAGTTATCCACATCTTTCCCCACCCCTTGGGGGCTAGTAATGCAGAGGGTTTCGAGGTCAGAAATCCTTTTGTTTACAAAGGCTTAGTCGTGTTTTCCCGCGATTCTGGCCCTACCAGCACCACCAAGCTTTTGATTTATTCCACATTTTTTTAAAGCATAGGGGCACGGAACCACATGCGTTTCACACTGCAGCGCGAAGCCTTTCTCAAGCCGTTGGCACAAGTCGTCAACGTGGTCGAACGCCGCCAGACCCTGCCGGTTCTGGCTAATTTCCTGGTTCAGGTCCAGAACGGACAGCTGTCGCTGACCGGTACGGACCTGGAAGTGGAAATGGTGTCGCGGATCGCGGTGGAAGATGCCCAGGACGGCGAGACCACCATCCCCGCCCGCAAGCTGTTCGAGATCATCCGCGCCCTGCCCGATGGCAGCCGGATCACCGTCTCGCAGACCGGTGACAAGATCACCGTGCAAGCCGGGCGCAGCCGTTTCACCCTGGCAACGTTGCCGGCCAATGACTTCCCGTCGGTAGACGAAGTCGAAGCCACCGAGCGCGTCGCCATCGGCGAAGCGACCCTGAAGGAACTGATCGAGCGCACCGCGTTCGCGATGGCCCAGCAGGACGTGCGCTATTACCTCAACGGTCTGCTGTTCGACCTGCGCGGCGATACACTACGTACCGTGGCGACCGATGGTCACCGCCTGGCGCTGTGCGAAACCGAGCTGGAAAAAGCCAGCGGCGCCAAGCGCCAGATCATCGTGCCGCGCAAGGGCGTGACCGAGCTGCAGCGTTTGCTGGAAAACGGCGACCGTGAGATCGAGCTGGAAGTTGGCCGCTGCCACGTCCGCGTCAAGCGCGACGATGTGACCTTCACCTCGAAGCTGATCGACGGTCGCTTCCCGGATTACGAGGCCGTGATCCCGATCGGTGCGGACCGTGAAGTGAGGGTCGATCGCGAAGCCCTGCGTGCGTCGCTGCAACGTGCCGCGATTCTCTCCAACGAGAAGTACCGCGGTATCCGCGTGGAGTGCTCGTCGGGCAACCTGAAGATCAGCGCGCACAACCCGGAGCAGGAGGAAGCCCAGGAAGAGATCGAGGCCGATACCACGATCAGCGATCTGGCCATTGGCTTCAACGTGAACTATCTGCTGGACGCGCTGTCGGCACTGCGCGATGAGCATGTCGTGATCCAGCTGCGCGATTCCAACTCCTCTGCCCTGGTGCGTGAGGCCAGCAGCGAGAAGTCCCGCCACGTGGTGATGCCGCTGCGTCTCTGACCAGAGCCGCGCAGGTTCCACGTGGAACCGCGTTGTTTTGAGAAGCCCGGCACTGCCGGGTTTCTTTTTGGGTGAAGCAAACGATGTTCCACGTGGAGCATCAGCGCACTGGTGGCAAAAGCTGATTGCAGTGCCTGGATCAACTGAGCCGCTGCGCGAAAACCAACGCCAGAACCAAGCGGTCAGCAGCAGGTCGCCGGGGACCGAGCCGTGATTGTCAGCAGTATTTGATCCGCTTGAGGATCAGGTCCATGGCGATCTGCAACTTGACCTGGGGCAGAGCAATCCTTGGTCCAAGCCGATCGCCTGCTGCGGCATCTGTCGATTCTGGACGAATCTACGTTGCGAACGGTCGGAATTTATTCCTTGCTCCGGCGCGGCGCGGGAGGCGGCTTTTGAACGGCTGGATGACTGCTCTATGCTTTTAAAAACTGTATATAAATCTAAAGCTAGGTGGTGGTGGTAGGACCAGATTTGGTTGAAAAGTAGGTTAAGTACTTGGTTTTTAAGGAGAATGCAGCCTCGAAACCCCCGGTAAAACAGGGCCTGAGCCTGGGGGTGATCCTGTGGATATGTTTAGAGGGGGCGCAGAAGGTCTTTTTTATCCACAGATTGCCCATGGGATGTGCATAAGTCATACATGGGGGGTGTGGGCAGTCTCGTTTGGGTCTGCGCGGCAGTCATTCATTTCTGACGCCCGGTAGGACGGCTGCTTCCGTGGAATTCAAAGAATCTGCCTCTGGCAGCGCGATCGACCTGGAGGGCGTCGTGGAAATTCGGGCAAATTTCTTTAAATCTGCAGCCCCGCAGTGCTGCGCGCGCTTCAGATTTGAAGGAATTCGAGCTGTCTTTGGCATTGCCACGCGACGGCGACGGACGTGTTCCACGTGGCACAGCGCAGGCGTGCCGTCTCCGGCCGATCGCGCTTCCGCACCTCATGGCCTAGAAGGCAGATGGCCATTGCCCGGATGACCGACGACTGATCGATCGGTTTGGTTCAGAGCTGGCGGCTCCACCGCAGGCCACTCCAAGGCAGGCCGGGCACCACGTGGAACCGGGGCAATGCAGTAAGCTGATCGATTCCCCCTGCCCGTCTGCCGCCCCGTGCGGCGTTGATCGTCCGTATGCATATCCGCCGTCTGTCCCTGCACCAGGTCCGCCGCTTCGATACCGTCGAACTGGCACCGCAACCGGGCATCAATCTGATCACCGGCGACAATGGCGCCGGCAAGACCAGTGTCCTGGAGGCGTTGCATGTCATGGCGTACGGGCGCAGCTTCCGCGGACGTGTACGGGATGGGCTGGTGCGGCAGGGCCGGGACGCGCTGGATGTCTTCGTGGAATGGGAGGAGCAGCGCGAAGGTGCGGACACTCCGACGCGGCGCAAGGCCGGGCTGCGCCACAGCGGTCAGGAATGGAAAGGTCGACTGGACGGGGAGGATGTGGCCCAGCTGGGGACGCTTTGCGCCGCGCTGGCGGTGGTGACCTTCGAACCCGGCAGCCACGCCCTGGTCAGTGGCGGTGGCGAGCCCCGACGTCGGTTCCTCGATTGGGGTTTGTTCCACGTGGAACCAGACTTCATGGGGCTGTGGCGGCGGTATTCGCGCGCACTCAAGCAGCGCAATGCCTTGCTCAAACAGGGAGGGCATCCCTATGCCCTGGACGCGTGGGATCGCGAGCTCGCCGAGGCCGGCGAACCGCTGACCACCCGGCGGCAGCACTACCTGGAGCGGCTGCAGGAGCGCACCGTGGAACTGGCCGCCATACTGGCCCCGAATCTGGGTATCCAGTCGCTGAGCCTGAGCCCCGGCTGGCGCAAACAGGAACTGTCGCTGTCCGACGCCCTGTTGTTGGCCCGCGAGCGCGACCGGATGGCCGGCTACACCTCGGTGGGGCCGCATCGGGCCGACTGGAGTGTCGGGTTTGAGGCCATCCCCGGCCGGGATGCGCTATCACGTGGCCAGGCCAAGCTGACCGCCCTCACCTGCCTGTTGGCACAGGCGGAAGACTATGCCGAGCAGCGCGGCGAATGGCCGGTCATTGCACTGGACGACCTGTCTTCGGAGCTGGATCGCCATCATCAGGCGCGGGTGTTGGAGCGGCTGAAGGCCGGCCCGGCACAGATCTTCATCACCGCCACCGAAGTTCCGGCGGCGCTGATGGACGCAACGGATATCACCCGGTTCCACGTGGAACATGGACAGGTCCAGCCTGTGCCATAGTGGTCCCCCCAGGGGCCACGGTGCCCGGCTGGTATAATTGCTGTTGCAACCCCTTATTACTCGGCGCCCCGCCTCACCGCGGCGGACCGACCTGCGGAGCCTACGGCAAGCGCAATGACTGAAGAACAGAACATCCCCGCAAACAGCGGCAACTACGACGCCAACAGCATCACCGCCCTGGAAGGCCTCGAGGCTGTCCGCAAGCGTCCTGGTATGTACATCGGCGACGTCCATGACGGCACCGGTCTGCACCACATGGTGTTCGAGGTCGTCGACAACTCGATCGACGAAGCCTTGGCCGGCCACGCCGACCATGTGTCGGTGATGATCCACGCGGACGGTTCGGTCTCGGTGTCGGACAACGGGCGCGGCATCCCGACCGGCAAGCATGAGCAGATGAGCAAGAAGCTCGATCGCGAGGTCTCTGCCGCCGAAGTGGTGATGACGGTCCTGCACGCCGGTGGCAAGTTCGATGACAACAGCTACAAGGTGTCTGGCGGCCTGCACGGCGTCGGCGTCAGCGTCGTCAATGCGCTCTCGCAGAAGCTGCTGCTGGATATCTACCAGGGCGGTTTCCACTACCAGCAGGAATTCGCGGATGGTGCTGCGGTCAACTCGCTGAAGCAGGTCGAAGCGAGCACCAAGCGCGGTACCACCCTGCGCTTCTGGCCGTCGGTGAAGGCATTCCACGACAACGTGGAATTCCACTACGACATCCTGGCCCGCCGCCTGCGCGAACTGTCCTTCCTGAACTCCGGCGTCAAGATCGTGCTGGTCGACGAGCGCGGCGATGGCCGCCGCGACGACTTCCATTACGAAGGCGGCATCCGCAGCTTCGTGGAGCACCTGGCGCAATTGAAGACGCCGCTGCACCCGAACGTGATCTCGGTCACTGGCGAGTCCAACGGCATCGTCGTGGACGTGGCACTGCAGTGGACGGATTCCTACCAGGAAACGATGTACTGCTTCACCAACAACATTCCGCAGAAGGACGGCGGTACCCACCTCGCCGGTTTCCGCGGTGCACTGACCCGTGTGCTCAACAACTACATCGAGCAGAACGGCATCGCCAAGCAGGCCAAGATCAACCTGACCGGCGATGACATGCGCGAAGGCATGATCGCGGTGCTGTCGGTGAAGGTGCCGGACCCGAGCTTCTCCAGCCAGACCAAGGAAAAGCTGGTCAGCTCGGACGTGCGCCCGGCGGTGGAAAGTGCGTTCGGTGCGCGTCTGGAAGAATTCCTGCAGGAAAACCCGAACGAAGCCAAGGCGATTGCCGGCAAGATCGTGGACGCGGCGCGTGCACGTGAAGCGGCCCGCAAGGCGCGCGATCTGACCCGCCGCAAGGGCGCGCTGGATATCGCCGGTCTGCCGGGCAAGCTGGCCGACTGCCAGGAAAAGGATCCGGCGCTGTCCGAACTGTTCATCGTCGAGGGTGACTCGGCAGGTGGTTCGGCCAAGCAGGGCCGCAACCGCAAAAACCAGGCCGTGCTGCCGCTGCGCGGCAAGATCCTCAACGTGGAACGCGCCCGCTTCGACCGCATGCTTGCCTCGGACCAGGTCGGTACGCTGATCACCGCGCTGGGCACCGGCATCGGCCGGGACGAGTACAACCCGGACAAGCTGCGTTACCACCGCATCATCATCATGACCGATGCCGACGTCGACGGCGCGCATATCCGTACGCTGCTGTTGACCTTCTTCTACCGTCAGATGCCGGAACTGATCGAGCGTGGCCACATCTACATCGGCCTGCCGCCGCTCTACAAGATCAAGCAGGGCAAGCAGGAGTTGTACCTGAAGGATGACCCGGCGCTGGATGCATATCTGGCCAGCAGCGCCGTGGAAAACGCGTCGCTGATCCCGGCCGAGAGCGAGCCGGGCATCGAAGGCGTGGCGCTGGAGAAGCTGCTGCTTTCCTATGCCTCGGCGCAGGAGACCATCGCGCGCAACAGCCATCGCTATGATCGCCAGGTGCTGGAAGCGCTGATCGATTTCACCCCGATGGACCTGGAGCACCTGCGCAAGGCCGGCGCCGACGAAGGCCTGGCCGCGCTCGCGACCCGCCTCAACCAGGGCAGCCTCGGTTCGCCGCGCTACACGCTGGAACTGCAGGAACCGACCGACGAGCGTCCGGCTGCCGTGCTGGTCACCCGACGCCACATGGGCGAACAGCTGATCCAGGTGTTGCCGCTGGCCGCATTCGAAACCGGCGAACTGCGTGCCCTGCACCAGTCCTCGCTGCTGCTGCACGGTCTGGTCCGCGCCGGTGCCAAGATCAGCCGCGGGGCCAAATCGGCCGAGATCGGCAGTTTCGCAGAGGCACGCAACTGGCTGCTGGATGAAGCCAAGAAGGGCCGCCAGATCCAGCGATTCAAGGGTCTGGGTGAAATGAATCCCGAGCAGCTGTGGGACACCACGGTCAATCCCGACACCCGTCGACTGCTCCAGGTGCGGATCGAAGATGCCGTGGCTGCGGACCAGATCTTCAGCACGCTGATGGGCGACGTGGTCGAGCCGCGCCGTGACTTCATCGAAGACAACGCGCTGAAGGTCGCCAACCTGGATATCTGACACAATCGGGGCAAGGCCGGCCGGGTGCGACCCCGGCCGGCCATCGCTCCCCGATGCCAGGAATCCGATGTCCGCTACCACCCCGGCGTCCATGACGCCTCCGTTGCCTCCCGCCGTTCCATCATCGCCGCGCAGGCCGGGTTCCCCGCTCGCGGGGTTCTTCATCGATCTGGGCATCGGCGCGGCAGTACTGCTTTCGCTGAGTCTGATCAGCGGGCTGATCTGGGGCCTGTATCGGGGGGCCATCGTCGGCTACCAGGCCGCGCGCGACGGTGCGGATGCGTCCGCTGTTGCCGGGCTCGCCCAGCAGCTCGGCCAACCCGGTGCCCTCGCCCAGATCCTCATGGCCCTGGTGGCCACCGGTGGCGCGGCCCTGGTGCTGTATTTCTTCCGCCGTCGCGCGACGCCCGCCGAGCGGACACTCTCCTTCCAGGCGGCGCGTCGTCCCTCCACGTGGGGCTGGACCCTGCTGGTCGCCACCGGGGTGATCATCGGCAGCAACCTGATTGCCTGGCTGGCCAAACAGGGCGGCATCGAACCGGTGCCGACCAATCTGGCGCTGATGGAACAGGCGATGACCCGCTTCCCGTGGTTCCTCGCGCTGTTTGCCGTGGTGCTTGCGCCGGCCTATGAAGAACTGCTGTTCCGCCGGGTCCTGTTCGGGCGCCTGTGGCAGGCCGGTCGACCGCTGCTGGGCATGCTGCTGAGCAGCCTGGCCTTCGCCCTCGTGCATGAAATTCCCGGCACCAGCGCCAACGGTCCTTGGGAAATCGCCCAGCTCTGGCTGGTTTACGGCGGCATGGGCGCGGCCTTCGCGTGGCTCTACCAGCGCACCGGCACGTTGTGGGCGCCGATCACCGCGCATGCATTGAACAATGGCATCGCGCTGGCGGCGCTGATGTTCCTGGGCATCCAATGATCGACCACGCGGCTTGACGAAAATTTACGTCGCCACGTTCCACACTGCGCATATGAACACGGGGGATCGCACATGAAACCGGTGCTGTTGGGAATCGCCATCGCCATGCTGGTGAGCGCTTGCGCCACCACGACCTCGCCGACCGGTCGCCGCCAGATGATCGGCGGGGTATCGCAGGCCGAGCTGGATCAGCTCGGCGCACAGGCCTTCACCGAGACCAAGTCCAAGGGGACGCTGAGCAAGGATCCGAAGCAGAACGCCTACGTGCAGTGCGTGGTGAACGCGCTGGTCGCCCAGCTGCCCCCACAGTACCGTGGCGTACGGTGGGAGACGGCGTTGATGGTCGACAAGGAGCCCAATGCCTTCGCCCTGCCGGGCGGCAAAGTCGGGGTCAATACCGGCATCTTCACCGTCGCCAGGAACCAGGATCAGCTGGCTGCGGTGATCGGGCACGAGATCGGGCACGTCATCTCCCGCCACCACGAAGAACGCATCACCCGCCAGATGGGGGCGCAGACCGGTCTGTCGGTGCTTGGCGCATTGGCAGGCGCCGCCTACGGTGAAGGCGCGGCCAGTACCGTCAGCCAGCTCGGCGGTGCCGGCGCCCAGGCGGCCTTCCTGCTGCCGGGGTCGCGGACCCAGGAAAGCGAGGCCGATATCGTCGGCCAGCGGCTGATGGCCGAGGCCGGCTTCAACCCCGCCCAAGCGGTGGACCTGTGGCAGAACATGATGGCTGCCAGCGGCGGCCGGTCACCGCAGTGGCTGTCCACCCATCCCGATCCCGCCAACCGGATCCGCGAACTGCAGCGAGACGCGCCCTCCCTGAGTGGTGTATACCAACAGGCCCAGGCCGCCGGACGGCGGCCGAAGTGCGGTTGACGCGCCCGCATACGACTAAAAGATGCTGTATTGCAGCATCGGAAACGATTTCTCACGCCATCAGTTTCTGATACGTTTGGCGGCTCAGATTTTTCTGACAGTCCGTTTTGATGCCGCTGCGGCGGTTCGATCGAGGTGAAAGATGATTTTCAGCAACCACAAGCAAGCCGTCCTTTCCGTCCTCATCGCGACCGCTGTAAGTGGCGCCATGATCACCGATGCCTTCGCCCAGTCCCGCTCCTCGGAACGCGGCAACCGTGGCGGCAAGAAGCAGGCCAAGGCAGAAGTGCTCTACCCGGAGGCGACCCGCCAGGAGCCGGAGCAGAAGTCCTCGGCCAAGGTCGGCCCGAAGCTGCAGAAACTGATTGACAGCTACAACGACCAGAAGTTCCCGGAGACGCGCGCGCAGGCCGACGAAATCCTGGCCAACCCCGCTGCCAACACCTACGACAAGTCGCTGGCCGCGCAGCTCGCCTCGCAGGCGGCCTACCAGCTGGATGACGTCGCCGCGGCCAAGAAGTACCTCGAGCAGGTGCTGCAGCTCGGCGGCCTGGACAACAACGGCCACTACCAGTCGATGCTGATGCTCGGCCAGCTGCAGCTGCAGGACGACCAGATCAACGAAGGCCTGGCGACTCTGGACAAGTACTTCGCCGAGACCAAGTCGAACAAGCCTGAAGAGCTGATCGCCAAGGGTCAGGCCCTGTACCAGGCCGAGCGCTACGCCGAGGCCGTCCCGGTGCTGCAGCAGGCCATCGCCGCCTCGCCCGAGCCGAAGGACAACTGGAACCAGCTGCTGATGGCCGCCATGGCCGAAGCCGGCCAGACCGGTGAAGCGGTCAAGCAGGCCGAAGCGCTGGCCGCCAAGAACCCGAACGACAAGAAGGCCCAGCTGAACCTGGCCAGCATGTACATGCAGGCCGACCAGATGGACAAGGCCGGCGCGGTGATGGGCAAGCTCTACACGGCCGGCCAGCTGACCGACGAGCGCGAGTACAAGCAGCTGTACTCGATCTACGCCAACAGCGAGAACAAAGAAAAGGACGTCATTGCCGTTATCAATGATGGCCTGCAGAAAAACATCCTGAAGCCGGACTATCAGGTATACCTGGCCCTGGCCCAGGCGTACTACTACTCCGACCCGCAGCAGACGGACAAGGCGATCGAGGCGTGGCAGAAGGCTGCCCCGCTTTCCAAGGACGGCGAGACCTACCTGAATCTGGCACGCGTGCTGCATTCGGAAGGTCGCATTCCGGAGGCCAAGCAGGCCGCCCAGCAAGCGCTGGCGAAGGGTGTGAAGAACCAGGCGGATGCCAAGAAAATCATCAACCTGAAGTAAGTAGGAATAACGCCTGAACGCCTGCACAAGTGATGCGCAGGCGCTCAGGATTGGTATAAGCTTGGAGGTTCCTGCGGTGTCATGCACCGCTGATCATGGGCTACCTGTCCCCGGGTATCCCGGCCCCACTAATGAGCTCTTGGCGCATGACGGAACAACTAGTCGTTCACAGGTACGAACAACGCGATGACACCGGCCTCTCCTGGCCGCGTATCGTGGGTATCGCTTTTGTAATCGCACTGCATCTCGCCGCCTTCATGATGCTTCTGATCCCGGCTGTGGCTCCCAAGGCCGTCGCGGAGAAAGAACGCAACATCATGGTGACCCTGGTCGACGCTCCGCCGCCGCCCCCACCGCCGCCGCCGCCGCCGCCGCCGGATGACACCCCGCCGCCGCCGGTGAAGAACCTGTCGCCGCCGAAGCCGTCCCCGGTTCCGCCGCCGCCGCAGGCTCCTGTGGTCGATATCCCGGACCCGCGTCCGACCGACATCGTCACGCCGCCTTCGCCGCCGTCGCCGCCGCAGCCGCCGAGCACCATCGAGGCAAGCGTCGACATCTCGTCGAAGAACATGAACCCCCCGCGTTACCCGCCGGCCGCGTTCCGTGCTGGTATCCAGGGTGAAGTCATCCTGATCATTGACGTCGATGCCAATGGCAACGTCACCAATGTGTCGGTCGAGAAGTCCAGCCGTAACCGTGACCTTGACCGCGCCGCCATGGAAGCAGCTCGCAAGTGGAGCTTCCGTTCCGCGGAATCGGGCGGGAAGAAGGTCGCAGGTCGCGTTCGCGTCCCGGTCAACTTTGCGCTGAACTGATAGTGGCCGGTGGCCCGCCGGCCACCGCCCCTAGCGGTTATTTCTAGCAATACCCTTTATCACCACACACAACAAAGGTAAGCGTCATGCTGCAGGAACTTTTCATCGCCGCTGCTGCCGGGGGCAACTCCAACGCCCTGTCGCAGATGGGCTTCGAGCACCTGATCCACGAGATGACCACCCAGCCGGGTGACTTCGCCGTCTCCTGGGTCGTGCTGCTGACCCTGATCATCATGTCGGCCATGTCCTGGTACTGGACCGTCATCAACATCTTCCGCGCCACCCGCCTGAAGGCTGCTGCCGACAAGGTCGTGAGCCTGTTCTGGGACACCCCGAACGCCCAGGACGCCATCCGTGCGATGGAAGAACAGCCGGCTTCGGAGCCCTTCTCCAAGATCGCTCTGGACGCTGCACAGGCTGCTGCGCACCACCAGCGTTCGGAAGGCGGCACCTCGGGTGGCCTGGGTGAAAACCTGAGCCGTTCGGAGTTCGTCGATCGCGCCCTGCGTCAGGCCGTGACCCGCGAAAGCAACAACCTGCAGTCGGGCATGACCCTGCTGGCCACCGTCGGCGCGACCGCTCCGTTCGTGGGTCTGCTGGGTACCGTGTGGGGCATCTACGGCGCGCTGATCAAGATCGGTGCCACCGGTTCCGCCTCGATCGACGCCGTTGCCGGCCCGGTGGGTGAAGCACTGATCATGACCGCCATCGGTCTGTTCGTGGCTATCCCGGCCGTGTTCGCCTTCAACTTCTTCAGCAAGATCAACAGCGCCACGATCAGCAAGTTCGATACGTTCGCTCACGACCTGCACGACTTCTTCGCCACCGGTTCGCGCGTTCGCTAATAGCGACGCGCGTCACCCAGCGAGAACGTAGTCAACACGATCTAGACGGAGCCCGTTATGGCTTTCAGTAGTGGTAACAGCGGCGGCCCCATGGCCGACATCAACGTTACGCCCCTCGTGGACGTGATGCTGGTGCTGCTGATCATCTTCATCATCACGGCGCCCCTGATGTCCCACAAGGTCAAGGTGGATCTGCCTGAGGCCAACCTGGTGCAGAATCCGGAAGACGCTGAGAAGCGTTCGAGCCCGATCACCTTGGCAGTCAAGGAAGACGGCTCGATCTACTGGAACGACGAGGAAATCGACAAGCAGACGCTCGAGTCGCGCTTGGCGACCGCCGCCCAGCAGACCCCGCAGCCGCCCCTCAACCTGCGTGGTGATCGCACCACCAAGATGCGCGTCATCAACGAGATGACGAAGATCGCGCAGGAACAGGGCATGCTCGACGTTGGCTTCGTCGCCACCAAAGAGAAGGGGCAGTAAGCCATGGCGTTCAGTACTGGTGGTAACAAAGGCCCCATGGCCGACATCAACGTCACGCCCCTCGTGGACGTGATGCTGGTGCTCCTGATCATCTTCATCGTCACCGCGCCGATCATGACGTACCCGATCGCCGTTGACCTGCCGCAGCGCGTGCTCAACCCACCGCCGGTGACTGTCGAACCGCCGCCGCCGATCGAGCTGAAGGTGGACGCCAGCAACCAGGTGTCGTGGAACAACAGCCCCGTGGCTGTGAGCGAGCTGCAGCAGCGCATGGAGCAGGAAGTCCAGCGTGATCCGACCAACCAGCCGGAACTGCGCATCGATGCCAGCCCGGACTCCGAGTACGACGTGATGGCCAAGGTGTTGGCTGCCGCGAAGAATGCTCAGATGAAGAAGATCGGCTTCGTGCAGCAGTAATACGCAAGACGCAGTCATGACGCGACTGGAAAACGCCCCTGGAAACAGGGGCGTTTTTTTTGTGCCGACCGCCGCCGATACACGCCGGCGGCACGCCGCCCGCTATGATCCGGCCATGCTCGCAACCTTCGACGTCTTCGGGGACTGGCTGGACGCCATCCCCCACCTCCGCCCCCTGATGGTGGCGGCCTACATTCTGTATCTGCTGTGGCTGACCGGCTGGATCATGCTGCAGAAGCGCGAGCCGGTCGCCACGCTGAGCTGGATCCTCTCGCTGGCGGCCCTGCCCTATCTGGGCCTCTTCATCTATTACCTGCTCGGCCCGCAGAAGGTGAAGCGGCAGCGCCTGCGCCGTGGCCGCTCGCGCTCGGGCATGGAGCACTACAGCAGCGTCTGCCCACCGGACGCGGACTGCACCGAGCTGGCCAAGATCGCGCAGGCCACCACCGGCCTGTCGCCAAGCTCGGCCACCGAAGTGGAGTGGCTGGTCGACGGCGCGGCCACCTACAGCGCGCTGCTGGCCGCCGTGGCCAAGGCGCAGGATCACCTGCACCTGGAGTACTACATCTTCAATCCGGACCACGCCGGCACCGCGCTGCGCGATGCGCTGACCGAGCGTGCCGCGGCAGGGGTTCGGGTACGCCTGCTGCTGGATGCGGTCGGCTCCTCCTCCATCCGCAAACGCTTCCTGCAGCCGCTGCTGGATGCCGGTGCCGAGGTGGTCTGGTTCCATCCGCGGCAGCTGCTCAAGCCGTTCAAGCGGCCATGGTTGAACCTGCGCACGCACCGCAAGCTGGTCATCGTCGACGGCCTGCAGGCCTTCACCGGCGGCATCAACATCACCGATGAGGAAGATGAGAGCGTACGCCCGGATGCGTATCGCGATCTGCACATGCGCCTGCGTGGGCACGTGGTGCGCAGCCTGCAGCTGGTCTTCATCGAGGACTGGATCTACGCCACCGGCCAGGAACCGGCGCGCTTCAACATCGCGCAGCTGTGGCCGGAGACGATGCCCAGCCGCAGCGAGGGCAGCATCAACGCGCAGGTGCTGGTCTCCGGCCCGGACTCCTCATGGGAAACCATCCATCGCCTGCACGTGGCCGCCATCCACGAAGCGAAGGAGCGGGTCTGGCTGGTCACGCCTTACTTCGTCCCCGGCGAAGCCGCGCGCATGGCACTGACCTCGGCCGCGCTGGGTGGCCTGGACGTGCGCCTGCTGGTGCCCAAGATGAGCGACTCCTGGTTCGTTACCCAGGCCGCGCGCTCCTACTTCGACGAGCTGCTGCAGGCCGGGGTCAAGATCTACGAATACGGCCCGCGCATGCTGCATACCAAGGCCTTCATCGCCGATGACGACGTGTGCATCGTCGGCAGCGCCAACTTCGATCACCGCAGCTTCCGGCTCAATTTCGAGCTGTCGATGATGATCAGCGACACCGGCCGGGTGGCGGCGCTGGCCGAGATCCTGCTGGCCGAGTACAGCAGTGCCTCACCGGTGCGCAACGATCGCCAGCGCTCGCTGTGGCGGCACCGTGTGCCGGAGGCCTTCGCGCGCCTGGCCTCGCCGCTGCTGTAGCCATCGCTCCCCGTGGAACCACACCCGGCGCCGGCGCTACACTGGCCCGGTCAATCGGGGAGAACGACATGTACTGGCTGTTTCTGCTGTTCGCGCTGGCCTGTTTCGGCATGGCGCTCAAGACCCCCCACATGGGGCTGATGGCGCTGTCGCTGCTGGGCACCCTGGTGTTCCTGCTGGCGTGGGTCCGCGGCCTTTACGTGGCCCGCTTCGGCGATGTGCAGCCCACCCGCGCGGCCATCACCGATCCCAACGAACTCCGTCGGCTGCGGGAGCTCGCCCTCCAGGCGCGTACCCGGACCGCTCAGGGTGAATCCGACCCCTCGTAGTGCCATGACCCAACTCAGCGTCAACGTGAACAAGATCGCCGTCCTGCGCAACTCGCGCGGCGGCACCGACCCGGACGTGCTGCAGGCTGCCCGTGCGTGCCTGGATGCCGGTGCGCACGGAATTACCGTGCACCCGCGCCCGGACCGCCGCCACATCCACGCCGAGGACGTGCTGGCGCTGTCCGCGTTGACGGCCGAGCGTGGGGTGGAGTTCAACATCGAGGGCAACCCGTTCGCGCCACCGCGCGAGGGCTACCCCGGGCTGCTGCCGCTGTGCGCGCAGACCCGCCCTGCCCAGGCCACCCTGGTGCCGGATGGCGATGGCCAGCTCACCTCCGACCATGGCTTCGATTTCGGCCGTGATGCGCAGCGCCTGCGCCCGCTGATCGCCGAGTTGAAGGCGTACGGGTGCCGGGTCAGCCTGTTCGTGGACGCCGGCAATCCCGACCTCGCCCAAGCCGCCGGGATCGGGGCCGACCGCGTGGAGCTCTACACCGGCCCCTACGCCGAGGCCCATGCCGCTGGTGACGCCACGGCCATGCTGGCCGTGTTCGCCGATGCAGCCCGGCGTGCGCAGGCGGCCGGCCTGGGGGTCAACGCCGGGCATGACCTGTCGCAGGACAACCTGGCGGCGTTTCTGCAGGCGGTACCCGACGTGCTGGAGGTCTCCATCGGCCACGCCCTGATCAGCGAGGCGCTGTACAACGGGCTGGATGCCACGGTGAAGGGGTATCTGCGGCTGCTCTGATGCCGGTGCGTCCCCATGCCGCGTAACGTGCCCGAGATCCGGTAGGAGCCGACCGTTGGTCGGCTCTGGCAGGCGCTCCCTCCCTGTGGATAATTTTGGGGATCAATCCGATTCCCTCCGCCGGCAAACCTTTGCTGCCAAGGGTTTCACTTCCAATTACGCCTGTGGTTAGTAATAATACTAACCATGGATATCTCCTATAGCCCGCTGCGCCCGGCGACGACGTCTCATTTCCTGAGACCTCACGGCAATAGCCTTTGACCATGGGTATTGCGATCAAAGGCCGAGGTTCCCGCACGCATCTGGCGGGCCGCTTCGAGGTCACCGTCAGCGAAGCGATGGACGACGGCTGGGCGCCGGACGAAAGCGAGGAGTTCGCCGCGCCGCGGCTGCGTACCGAAGTGCGCGCCGAGACCGCGCGCAGCATCATCAGCCGCAACAAATCGCCGGACGTCGGCTTCAGCCAGTCGGTGAACCCGTATCGCGGTTGCGAGCATGGTTGCTCGTACTGTTTCGCCCGGCCCTCGCACGCCTATCTCAATCTCTCGCCCGGTCTGGACTTCGAGACCAAGCTGTTCGCCAAGACCAATGCGCCGCAGCTGCTGCGCAAGGAATTCTCGCGCCCCGGCTATGTGCCGCAGCCGATCGCACTGGGCATCAACACCGACGCCTACCAACCGATCGAGCGCAAGCTCAAACTCACCCGTCAGCTGATCGAGGTGATGCTCGAAACGCAGCACCCGTTCTCGTTGATCACCAAGAACGCGCTGGTCGAGCGCGACATCGACCTGCTCGCACCGCTGGCTGAAAAGCACCTGGTCAGTGTGCACTTCTCGGTGACCTCGCTGGACCCGCATCTGTCGGCAAAGCTGGAACCGCGCGCCTCGGCCCCGCATGCACGGCTGCGCGCGATGCGTCGCCTGAGCGATGCCGGCATCCCGGTCGGGGTGATGGTCGCGCCGGTGATTCCGTGGATCAACGATGCCGAACTGGAAGCCGTGCTCGAGGCCGCCCACGATGCCGGTGCCTCCACCGCCGGCTACGTGCTGCTGCGCCTGCCGCTGGAAGTGGCGCCACTGTTCCGCGATTGGCTCGACACCCACCATCCAGACCGCGCCACGCACGTGATGAGCACCATCAACCAGCTGCGCGGCGGCAAGGACTACAACAGCCAGTTCGGCACGCGCATGCGCGGCGAAGGCGTCTACGCCGACCTGCTGTCCAACCGCTTCAAGCTGGCCCGCAAGCGCCTGGGCTTCGATGCGCAGCACAGCCACTGGCCGAAGCTGGACTGCACCCGCTTCCTGCGACCGTTGCCGCCGCGGGCGGAGTCACCGCAGGGCTCGTTGTTCTGATCAGCCCCCGATGGACTTTAGGGCGCGCCCGCCCAACAATCGGGCCCAGGCGCCGCGCCGCGGTGGCCTGACGTCCACATCGGATATCCAGGGGGATCCACATGTCATCGGCAGCCACCTCGGCCGCGTCGAACGCGGCCAGCATCGCGATCAATGCCGCCATCACCGCAGCGGTGCAGCAGCAGCGCGACGCGGTGATCGCACACTTCACCGGACGTCAGGCGCTGTCTCCGCAGAGTGCGATCGCGGCCGACACCATCGACCCTGCATTGCAGATACCGCTAAAGTACTACCGCGACAACGGGGTCATCCGCGACGCGGGCAGTGATCGTCTGTATCTGGATCTGGACGTGTTGGCCGGGCTGAAGGCCAAGGCGAAGCGCACCGGGCGCAATGTGCTGGTCACGGTGATGGTGCTGGCGGTCGCGGTGGTGATTGGCGCCGTGCTGCTGGTGGCGACACGCTGATCAGTCTGCTCCGAACAGTTTCTGCGCACTCTGGAAAAGAACCCAGCTCGTCGCAATGAACTTGTCCCCACCCAGCGGCCGGTTACCCCGGTGCGTGTGGGTAAACGCCGTCGGTGCGAGCAACAGGCTGCCCGTGCGCGGCGCAATCTTGCGGCCCTGGAACAGGAACTCGGTTTCGCCGGCGTCGAAATCGTCGTTGAGATAGAGCGTCCACAGCAGGTGGCGGTGCAGCGTTTCGCCGGCCGGATCGCGCGGATACAGCTCGCAGTGCCAGTACGGATAGCCGCCCTCGCCCGCCGCATACCATTGCAGATTGATGGCACCGGGACGCAGGCAGGTGCGGGCCAGATCCGACAAGGTGGCATCGTCCATGTCGGGAAAATCCTCGGCCGCCAACCGGCGCGGCTGGCCCTGGCTGTCCTGGATCTGCAACATCAACGGCGAGATCAAGGCCTGTGGATAACGGCGTAGATAAGTCAGCAAACCCTTGAAAACCGCCTGCTGCAGCACCGCTTCGGCCTGCCGCCACTCGGGGCGCCCGCTGATGCGCAGATCCTTGCTGTGCTTGAGTTCCGGGAACACACCGCTGCCCACTTCGCCCGGCTGCAACTGCGCACTGGATCGCATCTGGGCCTGCAGGGCCGCGCAGACCTCGTTGGGAACGGCGTTGTGGATTACTTCGATGAAATCGAGCGGCGCGTCGGCAGTCATGGGATTGTCCGTGGGCACGAATGGCCGATGGTGACCGCTGCCGTGGCCGATGTCACGCCGTTGCCACGTCACAACAGGGCTGACCGATCGGCCAGCCCTGTGTAGGAAATCAACCTGCCGCGCTGTCGTGTTCGCGGTGGTAACGGGTGGCTTCTTCCACCTCGTTGCGCGAGCCGAGGAACACCGGCACGCGCTGGTGCAGCTGATCGGGCTGGATCTCGAGAATGCGCTCGCGGCCGGTGGTGGCGGCGCCACCGGCCTGCTCGACCAGCAGGCCCATCGGGTTGGCTTCGTACATCAGGCGCAGCTTGCCGGCCTTGGACGGATCCTTCTTGTCCCACGGGTAGATGAAGATGCCGCCGCGGGTCAGGATGCGGTGCACGTCGGCGACCATGCTGGCGATCCAGCGCATGTTGAAGTTCTTGCCGCGCGCGCCTTCCCTGCCGGCCAGCAGATCCTGCACGTAGCCCTGCATCGGGGTTTCCCAATGCCGCTGGTTGGACATGTTGATCGCGAACTCCTGGGTGTCCGCCGGGATCTGCATGTCCGGCGTGGTCAGCACGAACTCGCCCTTCTCGCGGTCCAGGGTGAACGCATGCGTGCCGTGGCCAACGGTGAGCACCATCTGCGTGCTCGGCCCGTAGATGCAGTAGCCGGCCGCGACCTGCGCGGTGCCCGGCTGCAGGAAGCTGGCGTCGTTGGGCTGCTCGGTGCCCGGTGGGCAGCGCAGCACCGAGAAGATGGTACCGACGGACACGTTGACGTCGATGTTGGAGCTGCCATCGAGGGGATCGAACAGCAGCAGGAAGTCACCGCGCGGGTAGGTGTCGGGCACCGGCTGGCAGTGATCCATTTCTTCGGAGGCACAGGCAGCCAGGTGACCGCCCCAGGCGTTGGCTTCCAGCAGGATCTCGTTGCTGATCACGTCCAGCTTCTTCTGCGCTTCGCCCTGCACGTTGCCGGTACCGGCTTCGCCAAGCACACCGCCCAGCGCGCCCTTGCTGACCGCGATGGAGATGCTGGTGCAGGCGCGGGCAACGACCGCGATCAGCTGGCGCAGATCGGCGTTGATGCGGCCGGCATGTTGCTCTTCGATCAGATAGCGGGTCAGCGACGTCTGGGACATGGAATCAGGCGGCCTTCAAAGGGGAAGCGCCTATTGTCGCCCTTCGCCGGAGCCATTACGAGGCGCCGGTCGCCGTAACCGTTCCCACCGCGCGCAACGCGCTACCGGCGCGGCAAAGAAAAACGGCCGCACAGGGCGGCCGTTCTTCCTCACCGGGGCGATGCCGCTCAGCCCTTGCTGACGGTCGCCACGGCCTTGGCCACGTACTCCAGGTTGCCCTGGTTCAGTGCGGCCACGCAGATGCGGCCGGTGCCCACGGCGTAGATCGCGAACTCGTCGCGCAGGCGGTCCACCTGGGCACGGCTCAGGCCCGAGTACGAGAACATGCCGGCCTGGTCGTTGATGAAGGCGTACTCCGGTGCCCCGGCGGCGACCAGGTTTTCCACCAGGCCATGGCGCAGGGCGTGGATGCGCTCACGCATCTCGGTCAGTTCCGCTTCCCAGACCTGACGCAGCTCGACGCTGTTGAGCACGCCGGACACCAATGCCGCACCGTGGTTGGACGGGCTGGAGTAGATCGTGCGGATGATCCGCTTGACCTGCGACTGCACCGCCTTGGCCGCGTTCGCGTCCGGGGCGACCACCGACAGCGCGCCGATGCGCTCGCCGTACAGCGAGAACGACTTGGAGTACGAGTTGGCGACCACGAAGCTGTCGATGCCGGCCTCGGCGATGATGCGCACGGCGGCGCCATCTTCGCTGATGCCCTTGTCGAAGCCCTGGTAGGCCATGTCGATGAACGGGAACAGCTGGCGGTCCTTCAGCAGTTCGGCCACCTGCTTCCACTGCGCGACGGTGAGGTCGGCACCGGTCGGGTTGTGGCAGCACGCGTGCAGCAGCACCACGGTGCCCGGCTGCAGCTTGCCGAGGTCGGCCAGCATGCCGTCGAAGTCCACGCCATGGGTGGCGGCATCGAAATAGGTGTAATCGACCACGTCGAAGCCGGCCGCGCCGAACACCGCGCGATGGTTTTCCCAGCTCGGGTTGCTGATGGCGATGGTGGCGTGCGGCAGCAGCTTGTGCAGCAGGTCCGCGCCGACGCGCAGCGCACCGCTGCCGCCGATGGTCTGCGAGGTGGCCACGCGGCCGGCGGCCAGCAGCGGCGAGTCCTTGCCGAAGACCAGCTCGCGGGTGGCCTGGTTGTAGGCCGGCAGGCCGTCGATCGGCAGGTAGCCGCGCGGTTTGGCGTCATTCGCCAGCTGCTGTTCGATCTTGTTCACGGCGCGGAGCAGCGGGATGCGGCCGCTCTCGTCGTAATAGATGCCCACGCCCAGGTTGACCTTGATCGGACGGCTGTCGGCGTTGTAAGCCTCGGTCAGGCCCAGGATCGGGTCGCCTGGGACCAGTTCCACATTTGCAAAGAAGGACACGGCGGTACTCATTCGGATGACGGAAGGGGGAGGGTGGCGCGACGCAGATTTGGCGGCAGAATCAGCCAAAACCGACCCATCGTAACAAAGCCCTGCCGAGGGCGCCGAGGCGGTCGTCACGTCCCCTTCCGTACCATGGCGTGCGGCACGCCCATTCACCGAGGATCCCGCCCCGCATGCTCCGTCTTACCCCGCTGGCCCGCCACTGTGCACTGGCCTCGGCCGTGTTGCTGCCATCGCTGGCGCAGGCCCAGAACACCCCCGCCTCCGCCGCCCCGATCGAGCGGCTGACCACGGTCCAGGTCCAGGCCGCGCGCGTGGCGCAGGTGGCCGATATCGACCTGCCGGCCTCGCTGAGCACGGTCTGGGTGGACGAGGACCGTACCGGCCCGCTGGCCCAGCTCTCCGAGGCGCTCAACGGCATCCCTGGGGTGGTCGCCCGCGATCGGCAGAACTACGCGCAGGACACCCAGCTCTCGATCCGCGGCTTCGGCGCGCGCTCGACCTTCGGTGTGCGCGGTGTGCGCGTGCTGGTGGACGGTGTGCCGGCCACCATGCCCGACGGCCAGGGCCAGCTCTCGCACGCCAGCCTGCTCTCGGCGCAGCGCGTGGAGGTGCTGCGGGGTCCGTTCTCGGCGCTGTACGGCAACTCCTCCGGCGGCGTGGTCCAGGTCTGGAGCGCGGACGGCGCCGACGGCGATCCATGGCGCCTGCGGGTGGATACCGGCAGCGACAACACCGTGAGCGCCGGCGCCCAGCTGCGCGGCGTGCAGGGACCGATCCGCTACAACGTGGCCGCCAACCACTTCCGCACCGATGGCTGGCGCGACCACAGCCAGGCCCGGCGCGAATCGGTCAACGCCCGCCTGGGTACGGATGTCGGCGGCGGCCAGCTGGATCTGGTCCTGAACTACTTCGATGCGCCCGACGCGCAGGACCCGCTTGGCCTCACGCGGGTCCAGGTGCGCGAGGACCCGCGCCAGGCCACCGCAGTGGCCACCCAGTACAACACCCGCAAATCCGTACGCCAGGCCCAGGCCGGGCTGGTCTTTACCCGCACCGAAGGCGCGCAGACCTGGCGTGCGATGGGCTATGCCGGCCAGCGCAGCGTCGAGCAGTACCTGGCGATCCCGCCGGGGCCGCAGGCCAATCCACTGCATGCCGGCGGGGTGATCGATCTGGACGGTGATTACGGCGGTCTCGACGCGCGCTGGGCCTGGCACGGCGATTGGGCCGGACGACCGCTGGATGTGGTGATCGGCGCCAATGCCGACCGTCAGCAGCAGGATCGCCGTGGTTACGAGAACTTTGTTGGGGATCAGGTCGGCATCAAGGGCCGTCTGCGCCGTGACCAGAGCGACCGGGTCGAGAACGTGGACCAGTTCGCGCAGGCGTGGTGGCAGTGGGCGCCGCGCTGGTCGCTGCTGCTGGGGGTGCGCCACAGCACGGTCCGGTTCCGCTCCAACGACCACTACATCACCGCCGGCAATCCCGACGACAGCGGGTCGCGTCGTTACCAGGCGACCACCCCGGTGGCCGGCGTGGTGTTCCGCGCCAGCGATGCATGGCGGCTGTATGCCTCGGCCGGCCGCGGCTTCGAGACCCCGACCTTCAACGAGCTGGGCTACCGCGCCGATGGCCAGGCCGGGCTGGCGCTGGATCTCTCGGCCGCGCGCAGCCGCAACCTGGAAGTGGGCAGCAAATGGCATGGGCAGAGTGGCGCGCAGGTCGAGGCCGCGCTGTTCCGCGCCGATACCGATGACGAACTGGCGGTGGCCAGCAACACGGGCGGCCGCAGCACCTACCGCAATATCGGCCGCACCCGCCGCCAAGGCGCGGAGGCCAGCTATGTGCAGCCGCTGGGCGCGCGGGCGGATCTCTCGCTGGCCTACACCTGGATCGAGGCCTCGGTGCGTGACCCGTATGCGCTGTGCGCGGCCACGGGCTGCAACACGGTGGCTGCCGGCTCTCGCCTGCCCGGCGTGCCCAGGCAACAGTGGAACGCGCGGGTGCAGTATCGCCCGGGTCCGTGGCAGTGGGCGGCCGAACTGGTGGCCTCCAGCGACACCGTGGTGAATGATCTGGCCACGGAAAGCGCGCCGGGCTACGCCCTGCTCAACTTGGAAGTGTCGCGGCGCTGGACTACGTCACAGGGCACGCTGCGTGCCTTCGCGCGGATCGACAATGCCTTGGACCAACGCTACATCGGCTCGGTGATCGTCAACGATGGCAACCAGCGCTTCTTCGAGCCCGGACCGGAGCGCCGCTACAACGTGGGCCTGCAGTGGCAGTGGGCGCCCTGAACAAGGGGCTTACCTGGGCGGTTTGGCCGGCACGAACGGTGAGGTCGGGTCGCTGGCCGGAAAGGTCTCTTCCAGCGCCTCGTCCTGGTTGTCGCTGGCGTGCTCCTTGCGCTGGCGGCGCTGGTATTCATCTTCGCGGCGATGATGGCCGGCGGGGCCTTTCTCGCCGGCCGCCGAATCCTTGCGGTCGCGCGGGACGGGATCCGGGGTGACCGCCACCGGCAGGTTATCGGGCTCGTCATTGGGCACGGACATACCGGCGCCGCGGTCTTCGGCGTCCTGGTTGTCATGTTTGGCGCGCTGCTCTCCGGGGACCGGTGCAGTGGCGTCGCGCAGGGGATCGCGTGGCATGGGAGTTCTCCAGAGCTGAGAGCCCCACTACAGCGCGCGGCGGGTGAAGTCACTGCGAATCCCGGTGCATCAACGAATCTGTCACGGCTGGATAACGGCGGCGGGTCTATTCCTGCCTCCCCCACCGCTGTCGGAGTCGTGTCATGCCCCGCCTGGACCGCCGTGCCGCACCTGCGTTGTTCAACGCCTACCTGCAGCCGGAACGGAGCGGGCGCCGCGCGCGCCGCGACCGCGCCGAGGACGCGCAGGCGGTCGCCCAGGACTACCTGCAGTACATGCGCAGCGACTATGAGCAGCGTCGCAGCCACGGACGCCGCAGCTGGCGCGATCTCTACCCGGCCTATGCCTTCGCGCTGACCACCCATTACGCGGACTGGCCGCGCGGGGCCGACGACACCGATGGCGAACTTGCCGAGCACTGGGAACAGATGCGCGGTCAATCGCGGCTGGGCTGGCCGCAGGCACGTGCGGTCGTGGAAGACGCCTGGCTGGCGCTGGACCACATGCCGGCCGCGGGGGTGCACGGCCTGCTGCAGTAGCAGCGGCCATGCAGCCACGGCCTGCACAGGCCGGACACAGGCGTTTCACGCGAGCCGCGGTACAGCTGCCCTCCCTGTAGTGTTGGAGTGGCGCCACCATGGCCCGACCGATCTGGACCGGCACGCTGTCATTCGGGCTGCTCAATGTCCCGGTGTCGCTGATGTCCGGCGAACGCAATGTCGACCTGCACTTCCGCATGCTGGATTCGCGCGACCGCAAGCCGATCCGCTTCGAACGGGTCAACGCCGATACCGGCGAGGAAGTGCCGTGGAAGGAGATCGTCAAAGCCTACGAGTACGACAAGGGCAGCTACGTGGTGCTGGAAGAAGACGACATCCGCTCGGCCGCGCCGCAAAGCCATGAAGCGGTCGAGGTGGAGACCTTCGTCGACGCCGCCACGATCGATCCGCGCTACTACGAGAAGCCCTACCTGCTGGTGCCCGCCAAGAAAGCCGAGAAAGGCTACGTGCTGCTGCGCGAAACGCTGCGCAGTACCGGCAAGGTCGGCATCGCGCGGGTGGTGGTGCGCACGCGCGAGTACCTGTGCGCGGTGATGCCGCACGGCGATGCACTGGTGTTGATGATCCTGCGTTATCCACAGGAGCTGGTGGACCCGGACGAGTACAAGCTGCCCAGCGGCAGCCTTTCCGAGTACCGCATCAACAGCAAGGAAACGGCGATGGCCGAGCAGCTGATCGCCTCGATGTCCGGCGAGTGGAAGCCGGACGAGTACCACGATGAGTTCCGCGAGCGCCTGCACGTGCTGCTGAAAAAGCGCATCAAGGCCAAGGGCGGCACCACCAAGGTGGAGGAAGAGCCGACCCCGCGCGAGGACGATGCGACCAACGTGGTCGACTTCATGTCCCTGCTGCAGAAGAGCCTGGATGCCAAGAAGCGCACGCCGGCCGCGAAAAAGGCACCGGCGAAGAAGGCCACGGCCAAGGTCGCCAAACCCGTTGCGGCCAAAAAGGCGACCAAGACAGCGGGCAAAGCGGCCAAGAAGACCACCAAGCGCGCACCCGCGCGCAAAGCCGGGTAAGCCGACGTGTCCCTGCAGGAGTACCGCCGCAAACGCCGCTTCGACGGCACCCCCGAGCCGGACGCCGAGCGGCGCGGTGCGCCGGCGCGGCGCCCGATCTTCGTCGTGCAGCTGCACCACGCCAGCTCGCGCCATTACGATTTCCGGCTGGAAGCCGATGGCGTGCTCAAGAGCTGGGCAGTACCCAAAGGCCCCTCGCTGCGCGTCGGTGAAAAACGGCTCGCGGTGGAGGTCGAAGATCACCCGCTGTCCTACGCGACCTTTGCCGGCGATATCCCCAGCGGCCACTACGGCGCCGGGCATGTGGACGTCTACGATCACGGCACCTGGGCCTGCGATGGCGATCCGCTGGAGGCGATCGCGGCCGGCAAGATGGACTTCGTCCTGCACGGCGAGCGCCTCAAGGGCGGCTGGAAACTGGTGCGCACCGCGATGAAGGGCAAGCAGCACCAGTGGTTGCTGATCAAACGCGACGACGACGAGGCGAGGGATATGGAGGCCGATGACCTGTTGGAGGTGCCGCCGAGCCCAGGCAAACGCGCGAGCACGAAGAAGATCGCCGCTGCCAGGGCCAGCAAGGCCGCTCCGGCAAGGAAGACCGCGCCGGCCAAGGCCGCGACGCGCAGCGCCGCACGCAAGGCCGACGCGCGCTGGTCCAAACGCGCGCTGGCCCTGGAGGGCGCACGCCGAACGCCCTACCCGCACGACTTCAAGCCGCAGCTGACCGATCACCGTGCCACCGCGCCGGATGGCGAGCAGTGGCTGCACGAAATCAAATGGGATGGCTATCGCCTGCTGGCCGATGTGCGCGATGGCGTGGTCGCGCTGCGCTCGCGCGGCGGATTGAACTGGACCGACGATTTCCCCGAGGTGGTGCAGGCGATCGAGCGGCTGCCGGTGCGCGATCTGCGCCTGGATGGCGAACTGGTCGTGCTGGATACGCAGGGCCGCAGTGACTTCACTGCGTTGCAGAAGGTCATCGACGGCACCGCGAAACAGCCGCTGCGCTATGTGGTGTTCGATATGCCGGGCATCGCCGGCGTGGATGTCAGCCGTGTCCCGCTGCTGGAGCGCAAATCCCTGCTCAAGGATCTGCTGGGCAGCAAGCCGGACACCCTGGCCTACAGCGACCACGTGCGCGACCATGGGCCGGCGGTATTCGCCGCCAGTGGCGAGGCCGGCTTCGAAGGCATCATCAGCAAGCGGATCGACGCGCCCTACGTCAACGCGCGTTCGCGCGAGTGGATCAAGATCAAGCATGAGAACACCGACGAGTTCCTGATCGTCGGGCATACCGATCCCAAGGGATCGCGCAGCGGCTTCGGCTCGTTGCTGATGGCCGCACCGGACAAGGGCGGGCTGCGCTATGTCGGCCGTGTCGGCACGGGATTCGACGATGCCGCGCTGCGTGCGTTGACCAAGCAGCTGGCACCGTTGTCGGTGAAGGCGGCCGTGGTCGAACTGCCCTCGCACGTGCCGTTCAACGCGCGCAGCGTGCACTGGGTGAAGCCGGTGCTGGTGGCCGAAGTCGCCTTCCGCGGCTGGGCAAAGGAAGGGTTGCTGCGCCAGGCCAGCTTCAAGCGCCTGCGCGAGGACAAACAGCCAAAGGACCTGGGCGTCGCTGCCACCGCCGCTGTCGCCACCGCCGCCACGCCGGCCAACGCCAGCGGCCGCAAGAAGGCTGCCGCCGCGCAGGGCGACAACGCGGTGACGATCAGCCATCCCGAGCGCATGGTGTTCGCCAAGGCGAAGATCACCAAGGGCGAGGTGGCCGACTACTACCGGCGCATGGCCCGCTGGATCCTGCCCGGGGTCGCGCACCGTCCGCTGTCGGTGCTGCGCTGTCCGGACGGCGTGGACAAACCCTGCTTCTTCCAGAAACACCATGGCACCGGCCTGGGCGGGGCGGTGAAGGCGATTCCGCTGGAGCAGAAGAGCGGGCGCGAAGATTACCTCTACATCGAGGATGTGGAGGGCCTGCTGCAGCTGGTACAGATGAACACCCTGGAGCTGCATCCGTGGGGCGCCACCGTCGATGATCCCGAACATCCGGACCGGCTGGTGTTCGATCTGGATCCCGGCGAAGGCGTGAACTGGACGCAGATCAAGGCCGCCGCACGCGATGTGCGCGCGCGCCTGGAGGAAGCCGGGCTGGAAAGCTTCGTCCGGCTGTCCGGCGGCAAGGGGGTGCACGTGGTGGTGCCGTTGCAACCCAAGGCCGACTGGGCGCACGCCAAGGACTTCTGCGAGGCGTTCGCGCAGGCCATGGCGACCCAGGCACCGGACCGCTATGTGGCGACGATGAGCAAGGCCAAGCGCGACGGGGTGATCTTCATCGATTGGCTGCGAAATGCGCGCGGCGCCACCAGCGTGAGCTCGTGGTCGCTGCGGGCGCGGCCGGGGGCCGGCGTGGCGGTGCCGTTGCGCTGGGAAGAACTGGGTCGCATCGCGGCGCCGGACGCCTTCCCGATGGCGAAGGCGCTGCAGCGCGCGGAGCGCTTGAAGCAGGACCCATGGGAGGGCATCGCGCAGGTGAAGCAGGTGCTGCCCGGCAGCTGATCAGGGCCGCCCTGGCCTGAAGCGGGTCCCCAGCCACAGCCCAACCACCGCTTGCACCGGCAGCGAGACCAGCAGGATCACCACGAACCAGAACGGAAAATCGCTGCCGAAATCCCAGGCGGTGTAGATCGACGCGGCTGCGATCACCGCCCACACCACGCCACCATGGCTACGCGGCCAGGTCGGCGCGTAGCGGCTGGCGAAGGCGATCGCGGCGATGCCGCTGAGGATCGTCCAGGCCAGGTCCCAGGCCAGCTGCGGCTCGCCGCCGGGCGGGATGCGCAGCAGCGGCACCAGCCAGGAGCCGAGGCTGTTGACCAGCACCATCACCGCGAAGGCGAACACGACGGCCAGCACCGACAGCACGGGATTCTTCAGGGCGGACCACACAGGCATGGCAGGGACGTCACGGCGGGAGAGCCGCCATTATGGACGGGTTGCCGCAGGGAGTTTCAGACCCGGCCGGCGGCCTGGAGCCGGGCGAACTCCTCATCGCTGAACAAGCGCGAGCGGACCAGGAAGCGCACGCCCTCACCGTTCTCCAGTGAAAACATCCCGCCCCGGCCGGGCACCACGTCGATGATCAGCTGGGTGTGCTTCCAGTACTCGAACTGCGCGGGGCTGATGTAGAACGGCGCCCCGCCGATCTCGCCCATGCGCACGTCGCGGTCGCCAACGATGAAATCGCCCTGGGCGAAACACATCGGCGAGGAGCCGTCGCAGCAGCCACCGGACTGGTGGAACAGCAGGTCGCCGTGGCGTGCCTGCAGTGTCTCGATCAGCTGCAGCGCCGGGAGGGTGGCCATTACCTGGAGCGGGAGGTCGGTCATGATCGGGGTGCCATGGGCGCCGCCCAGTGGCCGGCAGGGCAGAAGAACCGGCGCTGCCGTCCTGCTGCCACCGGGAGAGGGGAAGCGGCGCAGGACGGCAACGCGCAGCGGGTTACGCGCTCATGTCCAGCACCACGCGGCCTTCGATCCTGCCGGCCTGCATGCGCGCGAAGATGTCGTTGATGTTTTCCAGCGAATCGCTGGTGACCGTCGCGGCCACCTTGCCCTGCTCGGCGAATTCCAGCGATTCCTGCAGGTCCAGGCGGGTGCCGACGATCGAGCCACGCACGGTGATGCCGTTGAGCACCATGCCGAAGATATCCAGCGGGAAGTTGCCCGGCGGCAGGCCGTTCAACGAGACGGTGCCGCCGCGGCGGACCATGCCCAGTGCCTGCTCGAAGGCCTTCGGCGAGACCGCGGTGACCAGTGCGCCGTGCGCCCCGCCGATCTCCTTCTTGAGGAACGCGGCCGGATCGGTGTTGCGCGCGTTGACGGTGATCGTCGCGCCCAGCCGCTCGGCCAGCGCGAGCTTGCCATCGTCGATATCCACCGCGGCCACGTTCAGGCCCATCGCCTTGGCGTACTGCACGGCCATGTGGCCGAGCCCGCCGATGCCCGAAATCACCACCCACTGGCCGGGCTTGGTATCGGTGACCTTCAGGCCTTTGTAGACGGTGACGCCGGCACACAGGATCGGCGCGACCTCGATGAAGCCCACGCTCTTGGGCAGCAGGCCGACATACGCCGCATTGGCCAAGGCATATTCGGCGAAACCACCGTTCACCGAGTAACCGGTGTTCTGCTGGGCTTCGCACAGGGTTTCCCAGCCGCCCAGGCAGTGCTCGCAGTAGCCGCACGCCGAATACAGCCACGGGATGCCGACACGGTCGCCTTCGCGGATATGGCTGACCCCGGCGCCGACCGCCACCACATGGCCCACGCCCTCGTGGCCGGGAATGAAGGGCGGGTTGGGCTTGACCGGCCAGTCACCGTCCACCGCGTGCAGGTCGGTGTGGCACACGCCACAGGCTTCGATCTTCACCAGGATGTCGCCCGGGCCGGGGCGCGGCACCTCGACTTCCTCGATGCGCAACGGCTTTCCGAATTCGCGGACGACAGCGGCCTTCATGGTCTTGTTCATGCGTGGATCTCCGTGGATTGCCAATGACAGCACTGTGGCGCCGGCCGCATGCCGGCGCCTTGATCGGGATCAAGCCCGGGGCAGGCTCAGAAGAAGCCCAGCTTCCTGGGCGAGTAGCTGACCAGCAGGTTCGTGGTCTGCTGGTAGTGGTCGAGCATCATCTTGTGGTTCTCGCGGCCGATGCCCGACTGCTTGTAGCCGCCGAACGCGGCATGCGCCGGATAGGCGTGGTAGCAGTTGGTCCACACCCGCCCGGCCTGGATGCCGCGGCCCATGCGGTACAGGCGCGAGGCATCGCGGCTCCACACGCCGGCGCCGAGGCCGTACAGGGTGTCGTTGGCGAGCTCCAGCGCTTCCTCCTCGGTCTTGAACGTGGTCACCGAGACCACCGGCCCGAAGATCTCTTCCTGGAACACGCGCATCTTGTTGTGGCCCTTGAACACGGTCGGCTTCACGTAGAAGCCCCCGGCCTGCTCGCCGCCGATCAGCACCTGCGCGCCTTCCTGCCGACCGATGTCGAAGTAGGAAAGGATCTTCTCCAGCTGCTCGGAGGAGGCCTGTGCGCCGACCATGGTGTTGGGATCGAGCGGATTGCCCTGTTTGATCGCGGCCACGCGCTTGAGCGCGCGTTCCATGAATTTCTCGTAGATCGATTCCTGGATCAGCGCGCGCGAGGGACAGGTGCACACCTCGCCCTGGTTGAAGGCGAACAGCACGAAGCCTTCCACGGCCTTGTCGAGGAAGTCATCGTCTTCGGCCATCACGTCGGCGAAGAAGATGTTCGGCGATTTGCCGCCCAGTTCCAGCGTCACCGGGATCAGGTTCTGGCTGGCGTACTGCATGATCAGGCGGCCCGTGGTGGTTTCGCCGGTGAAGGCGATCTTGGCGATGCGCGGGTTGGAGGCCAGCGGCTTGCCCGCCTCCACGCCGAAGCCATTGACCACGTTGAGCACGCCCTTGGGCAGCAGGTCGCCGATCACTTCCATCAGCACCAGGATCGAGGCCGGCGTCTGCTCGGCCGGCTTGAGCACCACGCAGTTGCCGGCGGCCAGCGCGGGCGCCAGCTTCCAGGCCGCCATCAGCATCGGGAAGTTCCACGGGATGATCTGCCCGACCACGCCGAGTGGTTCGTGGAAGTGGTAGGCGATGGTGTCCTTGTCGATCTCCGACAGGCTGCCTTCCTGCGCCCGCACCGCACCGGCGAAGTAGCGGAAGTGATCGGCCATCAGCGGCACGTCGGCGTTGAGCGTTTCGCGGATCGGCTTGCCGTTGTCCCAGGTTTCGGCGTGGGCGAGCAGCTCGAGGTTCTCCTCGATCCGGTCGGCGATCCTGTTGAGGATGTTGGCGCGCTCGGTGGTCGAGGCCTGGCCCCAGGCGGTCCTGGCCGCGTGAGCCGCGTCCAGCGCCGCTTCGATGTCTTCGGCGTTGGAACGGGCGACCTCGGTGAACACCTTGCCGGTCACCGGGGTGGTGTTTTCGAAATGTGCATCTCCGGATGGCGGTGGACAGGCCCGGTAAGGGTCTGTTCCATGGCGCAAGGACGATGCCAGGTTCGGTGTGGTGCAGTGCGGCATGGCCTCACCCGGCATACGGATTGGAGAACACCCCGGAAACTGATGCGGTGCACCACGGCCGGTCATTGCACGGTAACGACGGGTGTGGTGTTTATCGGAACAGGCCCCGCTACAACTGTCGCAGATTGCGACACTGGAGAGTCCAGGTGTCCCAGCTTCCGCTCCAGCACCGTCTCGGTAATGCACGGCGCTCGTTCTTCGAGCGCGGTGCGGCGCCGGTCGGCATCGTGCCCGACACCATCCTGCAGTCGTGGCAGCGCTGCCAGCGCGGCGGGCTCTCGGTGGACGCACAGCCGGAGGTCGAGCCGCTGCCGGACGCACGCCTGCGCGAGCTGCGCCAGCGCCAGGAAACGCTGTGGCGGTTGGCGCGGCCGGAGCTGGATGGCCTGGCCGCGGACATCGCCGCCACCGGCAGCATCGCGCTGCTCACCGACGAAGCCGGCTGGATCCTGGATGCCGAGGGCAACCCGGCGTTTCTGGACAAGGCCGGGCGGGTGGCGTTGATGCCGGGCGTGCGCTGGGATGAAACCACGGTGGGCACCAATGCGATCGGCACCGCGATCGTCGAAGGCCGCTCGGTGGAGGTGCGCGGTGGCGAGCACTACTTCGCCCCGCACGGGATCCTGACCTGTTCGGCGACGCCGATCTTCGATCCGTACGGTCAGCGGGTCGGCGTGCTCGATATCTCCGGTGATGCGCGCCAGCAGCACCTGCATGCGCGTGTGCTGGCGCGGCAGGCGGTGGCGCATATCGAGCACCGCTACTTCGAGGCGGGGCTGGGCGACTGCGAGGTGGTCCGCCTGCATCACGACGCCGGGCTGCTCGGCACCGCGCGCGAAGGCGTGCTGGGCTTTCGCAATGGTCGCCTGGTGGCCGCCAACCGTGCCGGGCTGGCGCTGTTCGGTCTGGACCACGGCGACATCGGCAGAGCGCCTTACGAGGCGCTGTTCGATGCTCCGCTCTCCCGCCTGCACGATGACGGCGCGCTGGTCGACCGCCAGGGGCGCGCGCTGTACGGCCACGTGAGCCCATGCGGTGGCGCCACGGTCCGCTCGCCGCTGCCCGCGCGTCCGACCCCGGCGGCACCCGCGCGAGCCGCCGCGGCTGCGGTGCGGGTGGATGCCGCCCCTCTGTTCGACGCAGCCCAGCAACAGGTGCTCGAGCGCGCCTGCCGCGTGCTGGATGCGCAGCTGCCGGTGCTGCTGCAGGGGGAAACCGGCACCGGCAAGGAAGTCTTCGCCCGCGAACTGCATCGGCGCAGCCTGCGTGCCGACAAGCCCTTCGTGGCGGTCAACTGCGCGGCGCTGCCGGAAGGTCTGATCGAAGCCGAGCTGTTCGGCTACGAGGAAGGTGCCTTCACCGGCGCGCGCAAGAGCGGCAATGCCGGCCTGCTGCGGCAGGCCCAGGGCGGGGTGCTGTTCCTCGATGAAATCGGCGACATGCCGCTGGCCCTGCAGCCGCGCCTGTTGCGCGTGCTGCAGGAGCGCACGCTGTCACCGCTGGGGGGCGGCAAGCCGGTGCAGCTGGATTTCGCCCTGATCTGCGCCACCCACCGCGACCTGGATCAGGCCATGGCCGCCGGTGGCTTCCGCAGCGATCTCTACTACCGCATCGCCGACCACGGTGTACGCCTGCCGGCACTGCGCGAGCATGCCGACCGTGCGGCGCTCGTGCGGGGCCTGTGGCAACGGCTCGGCCAGGGCCGGCAACTGGAGAGCGCGGCGCTGGAGGCGCTGGCCGGGTATTCCTGGCCGGGCAACGTGCGGCAGCTGTGTTCGTGCCTGCGCACGCTGGTGGCGCTGAGCGATCCGGGTGAGGTGATCCGGCATGCGATGCCGCCGGCCTATCTGCAGGCAGCGCCCACCCCGGTGATGCCGTCCACGGCCGAGGGGTTGGACGCAATGACCGAAACCGCGATGCGCGACGCGCTGCGGGCCAGCCATGGCAATGTCGCCCAGGCGGCACGCGCGCTGGGCATCAGCCGCAGCACCCTGTATCGCCGCGTCGGCGCGACAGCCCGCCGCCACTGAGGCGGCAGGCCATGCGGGCTCAGCCGACCAGCGCGGCCGAATCGCGTGCGAGCTGCTCGATGCCGGCCCAGTCCCTGGCCTGCAGCAGGGCGCGCGTGGTCAGCCAGGAACCGCCCACGCACAATACGTTGGGCAGGTGCAGGAAGTCGCGCGCGATCTGCGCGCTGATCCCGCCGGTCGGGCAGAAGCGCACATCGCCGAACGGGCCGTTCCACGCCGACAGCATCGCCGCGCCGCCGGCCTGCACCGCCGGGAAGAACTTGAAGGTGTCCAGGCCGTGTTCCAGGCCGAGCATCAACTCCGAGGAAGTCGCCACGCCCGGCAGGAACGGCAGGTCGGTATCGCGTGCAGCGGCATACAGGCGCGGGGTCGCGCCCGGCGACACCGCGAAGCGCCCACCCACCTGCTTGACCTTCTCCATCTGCGCGGCCGTCAGCACGGTACCGGCGCCGACCACGGCATCGGGTACGGCCTCGACCATCGCCTGGATCGCGTCCATCGCCATCGGCGTGCGCAGCGTCACTTCGATCACCGGCAGGCCGCCATTGAACAGTGCACGCGCGACCTCGACGGCATCGTCGACGTTTTCCGGGGTGAATACCGGAATCACCGGGGCCAGTTTCAGGACTGCGCGTACGCGCGGATCAGCGCCGGACATCGAATCGCTCCTCGCCCGTGAGGGCCATGATGTCAGCCTCGCTGACAGGGTTGAAGTCGCCGGGGATGGAATGCTTCAGGCAGCCTGCAGCCAGGCCGAAGCGCACGATCGTATCCGGCGCGAAGCCGCGCATCATGCCATGCAGGATGCCGGCGGCGAAGGCATCGCCACCGCCAATGCGGTCCACGATGCCGATCATCTCGCGGGTCGGCGCCACCGCGCGGGTGCCGTCGCGGCCGATCAGCATCGCCCCGAGCGCATGGTTGTCCACGCTGTGCGGCGTGCGCTGGGTGCAGGCCATCCACTGCAGCCGCGGGAAGGCGGCGAAGGCCTGCGCCGCGGCCGCATCGACTCGCTCACGCACATCGGCCTGCGCGAAGTCACCGCCAAGCACCACGCCGATGTCGCGGTAGTCAGCGAAGACCAGATCAGCGCAGGCAAACAGCTCGCGCAGGATGCCGGGCGCATCGCCCTGCCAGCGTGCCCACAGCGACGGACGGAAGTTGCCATCGAAGGACACCTTCACCCCGCGCGCGCAGGCCGCGCGCGCGGCAGCGAGCGTGGCCTGGGCCATCGCCGGATTGAGCGCCGGGCTGACCCCGGACAGGTGCAGCCAGTCGGCACCGGTCAGCAGCGTGTCCCAGTCGTAGTCGGCGGCGCTGCTGTTGGCGAAGGCCGAATCGGCGCGGTCGTAGACCACTTCGCTGGCGCGCTGCACGGCGCCGGTGGTCAGGAAGTACAGGCCCATGCGGCCTTCGGTGCGGCGCACCGCCGTGGTATCCACGCCATGCCGGCGCAGTTCGCCCACGGCATACTCACCCAGCGGGTTGGCCGGCACCGTGCTGACCGCCGCCACCGCATGCCCCAGATGGGCCAGCGAGACACCCACATTGGCTTCCGCGCCACCGGCATGCACGGCCAACTGCGGGCGCTGCAGCAGCAGTTCGCGGCCGGGAGCGCTCATGCGCAGCAACAACTCTCCGAAACAGACAACACGACTCATGGTCCTGGATCCTTGTGAGGGCTGCAGGCACCACCAAGGCGCCCGACAGCAATGGCTAGCGGTGTCATTCTAGCGATGGACGCCGTCCCGTCCACCTGTCCCGAATGTCGGAACCATTGTCCCGCAAGCGTCTCCGGGACATTGCGTATCTGCTGCGGTGCAAGATGCCGGATCGCTAACGTGCTGTTAACGTCCGCCCTGACCAGCGGTGTCATTGCACTGACATGTCGTTGGATAGCTGTTTCATGTAGCACCTTGGGAGAGGGAAAACATGCAAGTCCAGAACACGCAGAAAAAGACACCGGTTACCTTGCTCGCATTGTCGATTGGCCTGGCGCTGAGTGGTACCGCGCTGGCCCAGGATGCGGGCACCACCAACCCCACCGATCTGGATACCGTCACCGTCACCGGCTACCGCGCCAGTGTCGAGAAGGCGCTGGACATCAAGCGTGGCGAAGCCGGCGTGGTCGATGCCATCGTCGCCGAGGATATCGGCAAGTTCCCGGATCTGAACCTGGCCGAGTCGTTGCAGCGTATTCCGGGCGTGGTCATCACCCGTGAAGCCGGCGAAGGCCGCAACATCTCCGTGCGTGGTCTCGGCCCGGACTTCACCCGCGTGCGCATCAACGGCATGGAAGCACTGACCACGGTTGGCGCTGGTGACCAGAGTGGCGGCACCAACCGTGGCCGCGGCTTCGATTTCAACGTGTTCGCCTCCGACCTGTTCTCGCAGTTGATGGTGCGAAAGACCGCCTCGGCCGATGTCGAGGAAGGCTCGCTGGGGGCCACGGTCGATCTGCGCACGGCGCGCCCGTTCGATTATGACGGCTTCACCTTCGCCGCCAGCGGCCAGGCCGGCTACAACGCGATGGCTGAGAAGGCCGACCCGCGCATGGCCGCACTGATCTCCAACACCTTCGCCGATGGCACCTTCGGTGCGCTGTTGTCGGTCGCCTATTCCGAGCGCCAGGCGCTGGAAGAAGGCTCCAACACCGGCCGCTGGGCCAATGGCCCGAGCAACGGCAACTTCAGCGCGGCCTCGCCGTTCGCCGAAGCGCGCTCGGCCGACGTCTACCACCCGCGCTTCCCGCGCTACGTGCAGATGGAGCATGAGCAGAAGCGCCTGGGCGTGACCGGTACCCTGCAGTGGAAGCCGAGCGATGCCACCGAGTTCTCGCTCGACGCGCTGTATTCCAAGATCGATGCCACCCGCGACGAGCACTACATCGAGGCGATCTCCTTCAGCCGCGGCACCAGCACCACGCCACGCCTGGTCGGCAAACCGGCCACCATCGTCAAGAACGGCGTGATCGAAAACAACGCCCTGGTCTACGGCGAGTTCGACAATGTCGACATCCGCACCGAAAACCGCCATGACGAGTGGAGCACCGAGTTCAAGCAGCTCAGCCTCAACGGCCAGCACCGCTTCGGCGACGACTTCACCTTGTCCGGCAAGGTCGGTATCTCGCGCTCCAAGCACGAGAACCCGATCCAGACCACGGTCATCATGGACAAGTACGATGTCGACAACTACAGCTACGACTACCGGGGCAACAGCCGGTTCCCGACGCTGAACTACGGCATCGATCCGACCAACCCGGCCGGCTGGGAACTGGCGGAGATCCGCCTGCGCCCGCAATACGTGGACAATGACTTCGATACCGGCCAGTTGGACTTCAACTGGAACATCAGCCCGGGCTTCCGCCTGAAGGGCGGCGTGCTGGCCAAGGACTACACGTTCAAGACCACTGAACTGCGCCGCGCCAGCGAACTGGCCGTGCCGAACTTCCCCGATGGCACCAAGATCGTGCCGGTGGACATGACCGAGCAGGCCGGCCTGAAGGGCATCAACGGCACGCCGTCCAACTGGGTGGTGCCGGATCTGAACGCCATCGCCGATCAGTTCGACATCTACAGCAACAGCGGCATCTTCGCCGTCGCTCCGCGCGCCAACAACGTGCGCAGCGTCGAAGAAAAGGACCGTGGCGCCTACCTGATGGGCGAGTTCTCCACCGAGCTGGGCAGCCTGCCGCTGTCGGGCAACGTCGGCGTGCGTTACGTGCGCACCAAGCAGAGCTCCACCGGCCTGTCCACGTTGGCCACCGGTACGGTCTCCACCACTGAAAACCGCACCTACAACGACACCTTGCCCTCGTTCAACCTGGTGGCGGAAGTCACTCCGGACTTCCTGATCCGCCTTGGCGCGGCCAAAGTGATGAGCCGCCCGGGCCTGGGCAGCCTGACGCCGGGCGCAACGGTGGCCGTGGCCGGTGGTGCACGCACCATCTCCAGCGGCAACCCGGACCTGGAGCCGATCCGCGCGACCAACGTCGACCTCGGTTTCGAATGGTACTTCGCCGAAGGCGCGATGGCCGGCATCGGTCTGTTCTACAAGGACATCGAGAGCTTCGTGCAGACCACCCGCGAGGTGCGTCCGTACTCCGACAGCGGGCTGCCCGCCTCGCTGCTGATCGGCACCGGCGCATCGCCCACCGATGACTTCACCTACAGCCGGCCGGTCAACACCCCGGGTGGGGAACTGCACGGCGTGGAAGCCAACTACACCCAACCCTTCACCTTCCTGCCCGGCAAGTGGTCGAACCTGGGCGTGCAGTTGAACTACACCTGGGTGGAGTCGCAGATCCAGTACCTCAACGCCGCCGGCCAGCCGGTGATGAAGACCGACCTGACCGGCCTGTCCAAGTCGTCCTGGAACGCCACCCTGTTCTACGAAGGAAAGGTGTTCTCCGGCCGCGTCTCGGCGACCAACCGCGACGATTACCTGACCCAGGCCCCGGGTACCGAAACCGGCTTCAACATCGACGGCTACCACGGCATGACCGGCACCACCGTCATCGATGCCTCGATCCGCTACACCATCAGCGACCAGCTCGAACTGAGCCTGGAAGGCATCAACCTGACCAACGAAGCGTCCGACGAGTGGGTCTATTCGCCGGCCACCGGTCAGCTGCCGCTGCAGTACACCGAAACCGGCCGCCAGTTCCTGCTGGGCGTGCGCTACAAGTTCTGATGCAACGGCGATACCCACCGGCGGCGTGAGTGATCACGCCGCCGGCTGCGCGCCCGCCGCCATCGCTGCCATCCCCGACCCTTGCCAGCACACGCACGCTGCTGCGGCGCAAGATGCCGCCCCGTGAAGGGTTTGTTACGTTTCGGATGACCAGCGGTGTCACCGCGGCAACGCGCGACAGACGCTCCGGGGGAGGCCGGACGTCATGACTCATCAACATCTTGGTCGCATGGCGGCGCACCCTGGGAGGGGGTTACACACGATGGAACGACAGGACACCCGCAAAAAGACACCGGTTACCTTGCTCGCGGTCTCGATCGCCTTGGCGCTGCAGAGCGCGGCCGGCATCGCCGCCGCCCAGCAGACCCCCGAACAGGCCGCTGCACTCAACGCGGTCGACCTGGACAAGGTGGAGGTCAAAGCGACCTACCGCGAAAGCCTGCAGCAGTCGCTGGATGAAAAGCGTTACAGCGTCGAGCAGGTCGATGCGATCTACGCCGAAGACATCGGCAAGTTCCCCGATCTGAATCTTGCCGAGTCGATGCAGCGCATCGCCGGTGTTTCAATCGACCGCGAAGGCGGCGAAGGCCAACAGATCTCCGTGCGCGGCCTGGGCTCGGACTTCACCCGCGTGCGCATCAATGGCCTGGAAGCGTTGTCCACCGCAGGCAGCGGCACCACCGGGGTCAACCGCAGCCGCGGTTTCGACTTCAACACGTTCGCCTCGGAGCTGTTCAGCCGGGTCAAGATCAACAAGACCCAGTCGGCGCAGACCGACGAGGGCTCGCTCGGCGCCACGGTCGACCTGCGTGGCTCACGCCCGTTCGATTTCGACGGCTTCCAGGCGTCGCTCGGCGGCCAGTATGGCTACAACGAGCTGTCCAGGAACAAGGATCCGCGCATCTCCGGCCTGATCAGCAACACCTGGGCCGATGGCCGGGTGGGCGCGCTGATGTCGGTGGCGTACAGCAAGCGCACCATCTTCGAAGAAGGCTACAACCCGGTCCGCTGGGAGCATGGCAACTACCGCAATTCCAACCAGAGCACCGCGGCCAACAACGGCACGTACGGTTTCTGCAGCCCGGCCGGCTACGACCCGCAGACCCCACGCAACCCGCTGGCCAACGAAACCGCCGCCGGCGTCGGCAGCGCCGCCAACCAGGCGCGCAGCAACGGCTGGGGCAGCTACGGGATCGATGCCACCCACTGCGGCCCCGGCCTGGATCGCCCTGCGGCGACGGCCGGGAACATCGCTGCCTACGAGACCGCGACCAATGCGTGGATCCCGCGCTACCCGCGCTACGTCCGCACCGAGCACGAGATCGAGCGCCTGGGTGTCACCGGCGCGCTGCAGTTCAAGGTCAACGACGATACGCAGCTGAACCTCGACCTGCTGTACTCGAAGCTCGACAAGAACGTGCGCGAAGATTCCCTCGGCGCCAACCTGCACCGCACCGCACAGTACGGCGGCAAGACCCAGATCGTGGTCCGCGAGGCACAGGCCGATGCGCAGAACCGCCTCACTTACGGGGTGTTCGACAACGTCGACTTCCGCACCGAATCCACTGCCATCGAAGAAAGCACCGAGTTCAAGCAGTTCAGCCTGAACCTGGAGCATCGCTTCAACGACGCGGTGCGCCTGGATGCGGTGGTCGGACATTCCGAATCGAACTACGAGCGGCCGATCTTCTCGATGGTCAGCTTCGACAACAGCAACCTGGACGGTTTCGTGCTGGACATGCGCAACGGCAAGGTGCCGGCGATGTCCTTCCCGTTCGATCCAAACGCCGTCGACAACTGGCAATGGCTCGGCTACGGCAGCACGCCGGTCAACGCCAACGGCACCGCGCGCGGCGGCAACATCAGTGAAGTGCGCTTGAATCCGCAGTACGTCGACAACGCTTTCGATACGGCCAAGGTCGACCTGACCTTCGACATCAGTCCCACCTTCACCCTGCGCGGCGGTCTGGCCTACAAGGACTACGACATGAGCACGCAGGAGTACCGCAACATCAGCTACGGGCGCCTGTCGCAGGCCCTGCCGGACGGTGTGGGCGTGGGTGACCTGAGCGATACGCTGGGCGGCTTCGGCAAGGGCATGCACGGCAACCTGCCCAATGCCTGGCTGGTGCCGGACTTCAACCAGATCGCCAAGCTGCTGGACATCTACTGCAACTGCGACACCGGCGCGCTGGGCGGCGACTACCGCCTGGCCAGCGTCGGCCACTTCGGCGCGTCCAACAACAACTTCGACGTCAACGAGAAGAGCTACGGCAGCTACCTGCAGCTGGACTTCAACACCGATCTGCTCGGCCGCGCGTTCCGCGGCAACCTCGGCGTGCGCTATGTGCAGACCCGCATCACCGCCGATGGCTATGCGCCGTGCACCGCGGCCAATGCGAACGAGCTGTCCGCGGCCTGCGCACCGTTCTTCGGCGTGGCCAGCGCCACCGCCGACCCGGGCGAACGCCTGCAGGTCGCCACCCGGGTCGGCCACAAGTACGACGACTGGCTGCCCTCGTTGAACCTGGCCTGGGACCTGAGCGATACCTTCGTGCTGCGCTTCGGCGCAGCCAAGACCATGGCCCGCCCGACCCTGTCCAACCTGTCGCCCAGCGTCAGCGGTGGCCCGACCGCCTACTTCGACGATGACCGCGCGTACTCGATCAACCTGGGCAACCCCAAGCTGGACCCGTTCCGCTCGACCAACTACGACCTCAGCGCGGAGTGGTACTTCGACGAAGGCGCGCTGCTGTCGGCGGCGGTGTTCTACAAGGACATCGACAGTTACGTGCAGCGCACCCGCCTGCTCACCACCTGGGCCGACATGGGTTACTCGCTGGATCTGCTGCCGACCGGCTTCAGCGCGGACACCGTGTTCAACGTGCAGAGCTACTTCAACACCCCGGGCGGCCCGCTCAAGGGCTATGAAGTGTCCTACCAGCAGCCTTTCAGCTTCCTGCCCGGCTTCTGGCGCAACTTCGGCGTGCAGCTGAACTACACGCACGTCGAATCCAAGATCAAGTACATGTTCAGCTCGGGCACCGGCAGCACCATCGTCACCACCTACACCGAGAACGACCTGCTGAACCTGTCGCCGAACTCGTACAACGCCACCCTGTACTACGACGACGGCCGCTTCAGCGCCCGCGTTTCCACCAGCTACCGCGACGCGTACATCAGCACGATCCTGTCGCAGGAGAACGTGTGGGACCTGGACGGCAACCCGTACGCCACCGCCGATGTGCAGGGCAAGTACAGCGTGGAGAACGTGGACTTCAACATGTCCTACAAGGTCAACAAGAACCTCTCGCTGACCTTCGAGGCGATCAACCTGCTGGACACCGCCGACGAGCGCTATGTCGATTCGGCCCTGTCGTTGCCGGACCGCTACACCCACACCGGCCGCCAGTACTACCTCGGCCTGCGCTACAAGTTCTGACCGTGCTGCGTCTTCCGCCACCGGTATCGCGCCCGTCCCCGTCCTTCTCTCCGGGATGGCGGGCGCGGTGCGGCGGCGGGAGGCCACCGTGAGCGGCTGAGCCCCGCTGCTGGTTCCGCTGTACTGTTTCTGCTGTCGAAAGGAAGGTCTCATGCATCGCGTTGTCGTCGCCTCGATCCGCCCCTCCCGCCTGTCCGCCAGCCTGCTGGCGCTGCTGCTCGCCGGCAGTGGCTCCGCCTGGGCGCAGACCGCGCCGCAGCTGCTGTTCCACGTCTCTGCCGACCAGGGCCTGCAGGCCGACACCGCCGCCGGTGATCCGGTACCGAATTTCGTGGACAAGGTGAAGCGGGTGCCGAACGGGGCGTACGGCAGCGCCATCGAATGGGCCGACGACGGCGTACTGTCGTGGAACGCGCCGGGCAACATCCAGGCACAGCGCGGCACGCTGGGCTTCTTCTGGCGCTCGCGCTACGCGGTGGGCGAAGCGCCGTTCGTGATCTTCCGGGTCGGCTATGCCGACCACAGCAGCTGGGACATGGCCTGGCTGCGCATCGACTGGAACGGCCACGGCTTCGATGCCTTCGTCACCGATGCCAACCTGGCGCGCACGCGCGTGTCGTTCAAGCTCGACCAGAACCCCTCGCCGCAGCAGTGGCAGCACATCGCCTTCGGCTGGGACGAAAACCACGGCGTGCGCCTGTACGTGGACGGCAAGGAGGTCGCCCGCCAGGAGACCACCGCCGACTATGACGCCGCGCTCGACCAGCTCGGCCTGGCGGCCCGCGTGATGGCGCCCTACCAGGTGCAGAGCCGCTACAACTTCCTGCGCGGCAGCGACGTCGACGAGATCCGCGTCTACGACCGCCTGCTCGATCCGGCCGGCATGGCCGCCCTGGCGCGCAATGCCGCCCCCACCACCGCCGTGGCCGCGCCGGACCCGATGCGCGCCTGGCGCCACCGCCATGGCTGGGACGCCAGCCCGCCGCCGGCGCTGACCGCCGCGACCACCACGATCCGCAAGGTCGAGTTCGCCGATACCAAGGACCACAAGCAGTGGATGTGGAAGGCCACCGACGGCATCGCCGAAACCACCTGGCCGGGCGTGTACAACCGCTCGCGCCTGCCAGGCCGCAATGATTACTTCCAGCTGCCCGACTGGAACACCTACGTCGAGGGCGGCCAGCAGCTGGACCTGACCCTGCCGGCCGGTGAGACCGTCAACCGCATCGAAGTGCGTGGTGCCGCCTTCGGCGGGCTCAGCCACAGCGCCGATGGCCAGCCACCGCAGACCCTGTTCCAGCGCCCGCAGGGCGTGGTGCGCAGCGTGAACACCATTGCCGCACAGACCGGCGGCGTGCTGCACTTCCGCAATGCCGAGCAGGAAACCCCGATCCAGGAGATCTGGGCCTACCAGGTCAGCGACGCGGCCGAGCCGGAAGGCACGGTCAAGCAGCGCTACCTGATCGACAGCCAGGCGCTGCCGGATTACACCAACATCGCCGCGCTGCGCGAGTACATCGACGGCCGCTACCCGGCGGCCGAACGCAGCACGGTGATGGCGCTGCCCAAGGGCGCCGGCTCGCGCAGGCGTCCGGCCGACACGCTGCCCGCGCAGGCACTGCCGATCGTGCACGTGCTGATTCCCTCCGGTGTGAGCGACGCACCCGCCGCACAGCCGCTGATCCGCAGCTGGGCGCACAGCTGGGAGAACATGCACGACGGCCTGGACGGCGTCGCGATCGATCTACCCGGGCTCGATCTGCCGGCCACGCATGACGGCCTGATCCCGCTCAACATCCGCATCAAGGACCCGATCTGGCCGGCGCGCGACATGATCGACGTGTCGGTCTCGGTCAAGCCGGGCCAGAAGCGCACGCTGTGGCTGGACCTGCGCGATCGCATCCTGACCGCTGACAGCCTGTGGATCTCGATCGCCTCGGCGGCGCCGGGCTTCAACGCCGCCTCGCTGGACGGTGCGGAAATCCGCATGGTCTACAAGGACCGCGAAGAGGCGAAGAAAGAACACCTGGCCGATCGCTTCAACCAGGTCCGTGACAACTGGGGGTTCCTGGTCGAGGAACACACCACCTCCAAGCGCCAACGCCTGTATGCGCGTGTCTACGCCGATCTGAGCGACCTGCTGCGGGTCGACCCGGACCACGCGCTCGGCCGCCTGTACTGGAACTACATCAGCTACAACAGCCAGGGCAAACCGCCGTTCACCCAGCCCGACGCGCCCAAGGGTGTACCGCTGTGGGCCTTCCGGCAGACCGAAGACCTCAAGTACGTGCGCCGCTTCATCGACTGGTGGATCGACAACCGCCAGATTGCGTACGGAGATTTCGGTGGCGGCATCTCCGACGATTCCGACCTCACCCAGCAGTGGCCCGGCCTGGCCCTGATGGGCGTGCAGCCGGACAAGCTCAACGCCTCGCTCACCGCACTGTCCGATGCGGTGTATCGCAATGGCATGTTCAGCCATGGCCTGAGCACCATCGAGACCGACGAGCTGCATTCCTACGAGGAAGGCATCAATACCAACAGCGCGATGCTCTACCTCAACTGGGGCGATCCGCTCACCGTCGAGCGCCTGATGGAGACGGTGAGGGCCTTCGACGAACGCATCATCCTGCCCAACCCGCAGGGACATCTGCTGTTCTCCAGCAACTGGTTCGGTGGCAACAAGGTGTACCGCGAGCCGAACTGGCAGTGGCAGAAACCATACTCCTTCCCGGTGCTGCACCCGGCGTTCCTGATCGGTCAGTACAACGCCGACCCGACCGGGCGAAAGCTGGTCACCGGCCTGGCCGACGGCTACCTCGCCCATGCCTACACCGACGACAAGGGCCGCTGGGCGCTGCCGAACGAGATCCACTGGGCGACCGGCAAGACCCGCGGCGGCGAGCTCAACAACGGCTCGGGCAGCGGCGACATCATGCATACCTTCTGGGCGGCATGGCGCTGGACCGGCGATGACAAGTACCTCAAGGCGTTGGACTACCGCGTGGAGCGCGGTGGGCCGGGGGCGCTGTCCAACCTGGGCGAGAACTATGTTGAAGTGCTGGGGCGCGGCGCCGAATGGAACCCGCGGTTCATCAGCGACGCCGACAGTGGCAACACCGGCTTTTCCAGTCTGATGGCGTGGCAGGCCACCGGCGACAAGACGTACCTTGAAGCCCTGCACGCCGACGGCATCCAGGCCAAGGCGCAGCGCGAATACATGAACACCGAGGGTCATTGGTGGTCCGACCGTGTCGAAGCGCCCAGCGAGTTCCTGCAGCGTGCGCGCCTGGGCGGCATCGCGCTGAAACGCAACCAGAGCTGGCCGGGCCACACCGTAAGCTGGCGCTTCGCCCAGCCGGACGCGGCCGAGCAGGTCGCGCTGCTGGTGCACGCGCCCTCGCCGGACCGCTTCAAGGTGATCGCCTACAACCTGGGCACGCACGCGGTGGATGCGGAGATGAGCACCTGGAACGTCACCGCCGGGCAATGGCGGATGACCAGCGGCGTGGACCGTGACGGCGATGACCGCATCGACGGCAAGGCCACCACGCGCGATCTGGCGCTGGAACGCAGTGCCTCGACCACGCTGCGCTTCGCGCCGGGCCAGAGCCAGGTGTTCGAGTTCGAGCTGGTGCAGGCCGGGACCCCGGTCGAGCAGCGGGCCGATCTCGGCATTGGCCGGGGCGATGTCCGCGTGGACGGTGGGCAGCTGCAGGTCACCGTGCACAGCCTGGGTCATGTCGGCACCGGCGTGGGCGTGGCGGTGCTGGAAGATGCCAAGGGCCGTGAACTGGCCCGGGTCGAGATTCCGAGCCTGGCCGCGCCGCGCGATCTGGTGCCGAAGACCACCACCGTCAGCCTGCCGCTGCCCGCGGGTGATCGCGGTGGGCTGCGCGTGCGTGTCATGCAGGCCGATGGCGCCGCCGAGGTGACCCAGCGCAACAACCTGGTGGTGCTGGACCGGTAGTGCCATGCCATGCATGGCAGCGTCGGATCACAGCGTGACCCGGCCCTCGATGCAGGTGACGCAGTCTCCGCCGATCCACAGCGCATCGCCCATGCGCTCCACCCGCAGCCGTCCGGCACGGCCCATGGCGGTGCCTTGGCTGATCACATAGCGGTCCGGCGCCTCGCCGGTGCTCAGCAGCCAGCGCGCGATGCCGGCATTGAGGCTGCCGGTGGCCGGATCTTCCGGCGCGCCATCGCCGGCGATGAACGCGCGGCTTTCATACTGGGCGTCGTCGCCATCGCTGGCCTGCCATGGCCCGAACACGCCGACCTTGAGGCCCTGCAGCTGCGCGTAGTCCGGCTGGATCGCCAGCACCGCCGCGCGATCCCGCAGGCGCAGCGCGAGCCAGCCAGTGCCGTTGTCCGCCCAGCGCGCGTCCACCACGTCCTCCGCCGCCACGCCGAGCCCGCGGCGCACCTGTTCGCGCAGCGCCGGTGCCAATGCCTCGCCCCGCAGCAGCGGCGGCGCCAGGAACGCCAGGCCCGCCTCGCTGCGGCGGATCCGCACCAGGCCGATGCCGCACTCCTGCACGATCTCTTCGCCCTTCGGCACGCCGCCGCGCGCCAGCCACGCATGACAGCTGCCCAGGGTGGGATGCCCGGCGAACGGCAGTTCCTCCAGCGTGGTGAAGATGCGCACCCGATAGTCCGCCTGCGGATCGGTCGGCGGCAGCAGGAAGGTGGTTTCGCTCAGGTTGGTCCATTGCGCGAACGCGGCCATGCGCGTGGTGCTCGATGCCGTCGGCATCGAGCACCACGGCCAGCGGATTGCCGCGCAGCGGATCCCGGCTGAAGACATTGACCTGTTGGAACGGCAGCGTACGCATGGCGGAACGTCGGTAAGCGGGTGCAGCAGGCATGATGCGCGCCACCGCGGCGTCCGGTCGAGCGCTGCGCCCGGTCGCGGCCTAGGCGGCGTCGGTTTCCATCTCCTGCAGGCGGCGCTGGTACCAGCCATCGCCCTCGGGGTCGAACATGGCGCTGCGGGTCATCTCCCCCTCGTACACATGCACCGAAATCGCCAGCTCCTCTTCGCTGGTGTTGCGGATGGTGTGGTACTCGTGCGGCGGGATCAGACTGCCGGCACTGCCGCAGTCACCCAGTACCGCAGGCTCGGGGCGGAACCGGAACCGCTCACCGTCGCGCTCCAGCAGCTGGTACTGGGTGATCTCCAGCTGGCCCAGCCAGACGCCTTCCACGCACCACAGGCCACTGTGATCGTGCAGTGGCGTGCCCTGCCCGGGGCCCCAGCTCATCGCGACGATGCTGTAACCGTGCACCGGGCTGCGATAGAGCTCGCGGCGGGCATAGTGATCCTCGATCGGCCGGTGCACGCAGGCCGGCAGCTGGATGCGGCTGTCGGCGATCGCGTCACGCAGCGCCGTGCGCAGCGTGGCGGCGATCTGGTGCGCGTGTTCGTGCTGGACGGCATGGTCCACGGCGGCGATCAGTCGATCACGGCCATGGAACGGCGGGAACGGGTTGCATTGGTCTTGCATGGGTCGAGTCTAGGCGATCCCGGTGAACAGCGTGTTTGACCTGAATCACATCCAATCGACCCACAATCCCCGACGTAGCGATCCATTCGAAAGAAAACGTGGGGTTTGCCTATCGATCAGGGAATCAGCAACGGCCGCAGCGACGGGACCTGCCGGGCCAGTTCCTCGGTCACCAGCGTGGCGAACAGCGCCGCGCCGTCCGGGCCCAGATGGGTGTAATCGAAGGCGACCTTGGCCTGGCCCATCGGCTCGGTGGTGGCGTTGTTCTGCGCGGCCGGGGCGCCCGCTACCGGCGCCGCGCCCACGGTGGTACCGCCCAGCGCCGCACTGACCTGTGCGGGTGTGGCCGCGGCCTGGGCCAGCGGCATGGCCGCCACCGGCCCCAGCGCCTGCACGACCGCGCGGCTGCGTGCGTGCAGGTCCACCAGTGGCACCTGCATCTCGATCGCCACGGTGCGGACCGCCTCGGCCCAGGGCGCCAGGTCATCGATCAGCACGCCATCGGCGAACTGGCGTCGGGTCAACGGGGTCAGCAGCACCGGCTGCGCACCGGCGGCGCGGATCTCGCGCACGTAGCGGCGCAGGTTCTCCGGGAACTCGCGCTGCAGATCGGTGGAGCGGCCCGGCTTGCCGGGCTGGTCGTTGTGGCCGAACTGGACCAGCACCCACGTGCGTGCATAGCCCGGCGTGCGCATCTCCGCCTGGGCCAGCGCCCACGAGCCCTCGGCGCGGTAGTTGTAGGTGCTGCGGCCGCCACGGGCCAGGTTGGTGCAGGTCAGCACCGAGGTGACGTGCCGCGCGCAGAAGGCCGGCCCCCAGCCGCCCTGCACCGCCGTGGTGGAATCGCCGACCAGCACGATCTTGCTGGGCCGGATCGGGGTCGGTGCCGGGCGATCCAGCAACGCCGGATCCACCGCGGCCTGCGCCGCGCTGATCAGGCCGAACAGCGCGCTGCCCAACAGCCAGGACACGCAGCGCATCAGAAGGTACCGCGTTGGATGAAGGGGGCCTGCTGATACAGCCGACGCTCGCCACCGCGCGGGTCGTCGGCCTGCTGTGGGGTGGCATCGAACAGCATCGTTTCGCGGCGCGCGAGCGAATAGGGCTGCCAGCGTGGCAGTCCGCCATGATTCGGATCGCCGTGGCGGGCGAACGCGATCAACGCCTCGCTCATCGTGGCGGCCACGCGGCTGGCCTCCTCGCCGTCGCCGGTGCGCGAGCCGGGGCGGTCGGTGTTGTCGAACACCAGCGGGATATCCAGCGTGTGGAACGCGCCGAACCGGCCGCCGTCCAGCGGGGAGCCCCAATCGAGTTGATACGCCCAGGTCGGCGCGCCCTGGCGCGCACGCGCCTCCAGCTCCTCCACCGCACCGCGCCACGAACGACCGGCGGTGGTGGCCGCGAAGAACACCTCCGAAGGGGTGTAGTGCGGATACAGGCGGCGGTACTCGGCGATCACCACCGAGGGCAGCAGATCCACGTACTGCTCCTTCTCCAGCTTGGCCGGCAGCGTCTCCCAGGTCAGGGCGAAGTTGGCCGGGTCGTTGCCGAGGAAGGCGCGGGTTTCATCGTGGGTGTTGCCGATCACCAGCGGGATCCCGGCGGACTGCGCCGGTGCTTCCGGCCAGAACGGATGCACCGGCAGCGAACGACCGTCCAGCACGGGGCCCACGTACAGGCTGCTGTTCTCCACGCGCGAGGGATCGCGTGCCCGGGTGGCGGCCAGCAGTGCGTCCATCGGCATCGTGCGCAGCGCCTCGGCATCGGCCGCCCCCACCGCCTGCATCGCGATCCGTGCGCGCTGGGTAGCCGCGCGCGGGCCGGCCGCGGTGACCTGCTGCCCGCTCATGGTCCAGGCGCGCTGGAACAGGCCGCGAGCGGCGGGCATGGCCATCAACGTGGCGATCTTCGCACCGCCGCCGGATTGCCCCACCACGGTGATGTTGTCCGCATCGCCACCGAACTCGTGCGCATGCTGGCGTACCCACTGCAATGCCTGGACCAGATCGAGCTGGCCGACATTGCCCGAATCGGCGAAGCGCGCATCGCCCAGCTGCGCCAGGTACAGGTAGCCGAACACATTGAGCCGGTGGTTCGCGGTCACCACGACCACGTCGCCACGCCGGCACAACGCGCTGCCGTCGTACAGCGGGTCGCTGCCGGAGCCGTTGTTGTAGGCACCGCCGTGGATGTAGAACACGATCGGTCGATTGCCGCCGTCGCGCAGTGCCGGGGTCCACACGTTGAGGTACAGACAGTCTTCGCTGCCCGGCCCTTCCTTGCCCCCCTGCGGCGCGGCGTTGCCGTACGCGAGGGCGTCACGGACCCCTCGCCATGACGTCTCCTGCAATGCCGGCTGGAATCGCCGGGGGGCGGTATCGGCGCCGTAGGGCATGCCGCGGAAAACATTGATGCCCTGCTCGAGCTGGCCACGCACGCGGCCACTGCGCACGCGCGCCAGCGGCGCGGCATCGTGGCGCGGCCCGGGCACCCCGGCGAAGGCAGGCAGCAGCGGCAGGCTGGTGGCACCGAGCATCAGTGCGTAGCGGGCGCTGTCGCCCAGGAAACGACGCCGCTGCAGATCGGCGGGAGAATCAGTCATGGCGCGCAGGCTCCGTGTGGCGCGAGGGAATCCAGCGCAGGGCCAGTCCGGGCCACTGCGCAACCGTCCGACCGGCCGGGATGCGCACGCCAAAGCCGTGGCCGCCGAACGGGAACAGATGCATTTCGGTGGAGACGCCTGCGCGCAGCAGCGCCTGGTAATAGAGCAGGCTGTTGTGCACGGAGACCACGTTGTCGTCCTGCGCATGCACCAGGAAGGTCGGCGGCGTCTCCGCGCGGACCTGGTCCTGCATCGAGAACCGTGCCTGCAGCGCGGCTTCCGGATGCGGGCCGAGCAGGCGCGCACGCGAGCCGGTATGCGCATGCGTGCCCATGTCGATCACCGGGTAGATCAGCAGCGCCACATCCGGGCGCGCGCTGAGCGCATCGATGGCATCGCGGTGGGGATAGACCGGCGCATCGAAGCCGTTGCTCAGCCGCGCCGCGATGTGCCCGCCGGCCGAGAAGCCCATGACCCCGATGCGCTGCGGATCGATCTGCCAGCGGGTGGCATCGGCGCGGATCACCCGCATTGCACGCTGCGCATCGGCCAGTGCGGCCTGGCGATCGCTGCGGCCTGCAGGCCGCCGGTAACGCAGCACGAACAGGGTCACGCCCCCTTGGTCGACGAAAGCCGGCACCAGGGCGGTGCCTTCCTTGTCCAGCACGATGCGCTGGTAGCCGCCACCGGGCACCACCAGCAGGGCGCTGCCGTTCGGGCGTGCCGGCCGGTAAACGACCAGGTAGGGTGCGCTGACGTTGTCGATGTAGCGGTCCGGCAGCGCCGGATCGTGGCTGCGTTCGATCACATCGGGCACGGTGGCAGGTCCGGATTCACCCGGCACCTGGCCCTCCGGCCACAGCGCGATCCGGTCCGGGGCGCCGACGGCCGGTTCGGTGTCCGGTACGGCACGCCCGGCGGCGTGGGCCAGACCGCTGGCCAGCAGCAGGAGGGTCAACAGCGGCAATACGAGGGGGCGGCGCATCCGGGTACGTCCTTCGGGCAGAGGGAACAGGCATCGTGCCTGACCCGCAGCCGTTCTGATGCGCTGCACATTGCCAATGACACCGGTTTACCATATACAGCACATCCAACCGCTGTCGATTGGCAGTGCAACAATTTTTCCGGGAGACCCGCTTGAGCAACGACCACGGCAAACAGGACCTGCCCGACCAGGGGTTGGGCGAGATCGCCCGGCACTTCGTCAGCGCCCGCCAACACGGCCAATCCCTGCCGGATTTCCCGGGAACCATCCCGGACGACCTCGTCACCGCCTACCAGGTACAGGACCAGGCCATCGCGCTGTGGGACGACCAGGTGGTGGGCTGGAAGGTCGGCTACATCGCCGCCGAGCGCCGCGATGGCTCGGGGGATGACCGTCTGCTGGGCCCGATCTTTTCGCGCCAGCTCTGGAATGCTACCGGTGGAACAGTGGAGATTCCGGTGTTCGTCGGCGGCTTCGGCGCGGTCGAGGCGGAGTACGTGATCCAGCTGCAGGAGGACGCCCCGGCGGACAAGCTGCACTGGACCCCCGAAGAAGCCGAGGCGCTGCCCGCCAGGCTCTTCATCGGCGTGGAAGTCGCCAGCAGCCCGCTGGCCACGATCAACAAGCTCGGCCCGCGCGTGGTGGTGTCGGACTTCGGCAACAACAACGGCCTGGTGCTCGGCACCGAGATCGCGGACTGGACCCGCCTGGATGATGCCGACCTGCGTGCGGAAACCCGCATCGAGGGCGAAGTGGTCGGCACCGGTGGCGCGACCCTGCTGCCCGGTGGCCTGCGCACCGCCTACGCGTTCGCGCTGGGTCGTTCGGCGCAGCGTGGGCGGCCGTTGAAGGCGGGCGATCTGATCGCCAGTGGCAACGCCACCGGCATTCACGACATCGCCGTGGGCCAGCAAGCATTGATCCGTTTCGTCGGCTACGGCGACATTACCTGCAAGGCCATCGCCGCCGGATAACCGCGCGGACATGGCGAGCACGCTTGGGAGGGCGCAGATGTTCACTCGCAGAAGTTTCCTGGCCACCAGTGTCGGCGCGCTTGCCGCGCCGGCGCTGACGGCTTGTTCGCGGTCGTCCAACGCCGCACCGGCCGGTGCGCAGTTGCTGACCGCCACCGATGTCCACGTTGCCGACTACCCCACCGTCACCGCGGTGAAATGGATCGGGCAGACGCTGGAAGAAAAAACCGGCGGCCGGCTGCGGCTGCGCCAGTACCACTCCGGCCAGCTCGGCCGTGAGTCCGAGGCGATCGACATGGCCCGCTTCGGTGCCATCGACATCACCCGCGTCTACTCCGGCGCGCTCAACAACGCGTTCCCGCTGACCCAGGGCCTGTGCCTGCCGTACGTGTTCGAGTCGGTGGCGCACATGCGCCGTGCACTGGATGGCGGCGTCGCCGATACGGTCCTGCGGGGCTTTGAAACCCGCGATCTGGTCGGCCTGGCCATCTACGATTCCGGCGCGCGCTGCTTCTACAACACCAAGCACCCGATCGTGGAACCCAAGGACCTGCATGGCCTCAAGCTGCGCGTGGCGTCCTCGGACATCTTCATCCAGCTGATGCGCCTGCTCGGTGCCAACCCCACCCCGATGTCGCTGGGCGACACCTTCTCGGGCATGGAAACGCACATGATCGACGGGGCGGAAAACAACATGCGCAGCTTCCACTCCAGCCGCCATTTCGAGGCCGCGCACTACTGGTCGCAGAGCGATCACTCCTACGCGCCGGACGTGCTGCTGATGTCGCGCCAGAGTTTCGATGCGCTGAGCCCGGCCGATCGCACCCTGGTGATCGAGACCGCGCGCGAATCGGTGCAGGTGATGCGCGCGCAGTGGGATGCCTCGGAAAACACGGCCCGCCAGGCCGTGGCCGATTTCGGGATCCAATTCAACGAGGTCGACATGCCGGCCTTCCGCAGGGCCGCCGACCCGCTGCTGCAGCGCTACCTGCAGCAGCCGGACCTGGCTGCCCTCACCCGTCGCATCCGCGACTTCGCCTGAGGCCCGCCGCGATGTCCGACTCGAGTTCCGACACCATCATCACCCCGACCGTGCCGCAGCGCGTGCTCAACGTCATCGCCGATGTGGCGATCCATATTGCCGTCATCGCCCTGCTGGGCCTGGTGGTGGTACAGGGCTGGCAGGTCTTCGCCCGCTACGTGATCAATGATTCGCCCAGCTGGACCGAGCCGGTCACGCTGCTGCTGCTGGCCACGGCGATGAGCCTGGGGGCGGCCACCGGCGTGCATACCCGGCGCCATTTCGGCTTCTTCCTGCTGGCCGCGCACATGGGCCCGGGCCTGCGCCGCGCGGTCGATGTATTCGCCGCGCTTGTGGTGGCCGTGCTGGGCGTGGTCATTGCCTGGTGGGCCGCGGTGCTGCTGCTGGACGGCCTGGACATCAAGGCCGCCGGCGCCAGCCTGCCGCAGAGCATCAACTACCTGCCCCTGTCGATCGGTGGCGCCTTGATGGCGATCTTCGCCGTGAACCAGATGGCGCTGGCTGTACGGCCGGCCGATGCCGTTGCCGAGGGAGATCGCTGAGTCATGGGTATCACCATTCTTTTCACCGTGTTCGCGGTGCTGTTGCTGCTCGGCGTGCCGGTCGCGTTCGCGCTCGCCGCTGCTGCCCTGGCCACGCTGTGGTATCTGGATCTGCCGACGCTGGTGCTGGTCCAGCAGATCTCGGCCGGCACCGGCTCGGCCTCGCTGATCGCCATTCCATTGTTCATCTTCGCCGGCGAAATCATGATGCGCGGCGGCATCTCCGAGCGCCTGATCTCGCTGGCGTCCTCGCTGGTCGGGCGCATGCGTGGTGGCCTGGGCCAGGTCTCGATCCTGTCCTCGCTGTTCTTCGGCGGTGTGTCCGGTTCGGCCATCGCCGATGTCTCGGCGGTCGGCGGCACGATGATCCCGCAGATGGTCAAGCGCGGCTATGACCGTGACTTCGCGGTCAACGTCAGCATCACTGCGGCGCTGGTCGCGCTGCTGGTGCCGCCGTCGCACAACCTGATCCTGTTCTCGGCCGCTGCCGGTGGTGGTTTGTCGATCGCCGACCTGTTCGCGGCCGGCATCGTGCCGGCGCTGCTGATGACCGTCGCCCTGATGGTGACCGGCTACGTGGTGGCGCGTCGCCGTGGTTACGGCGTGGAGATCTTCCCGGGCTGGCGCGCGGTGCTGCTGCGGCTGGTCTCGGCGCTGCCCGGCCTGGGCCTGGTCGCACTGATCTTCATCGGCATCCGTGCGGGTATCTTCACGGCGGTGGAGAGCGCGGCGATCGCCGTGGTCTACGCGTTGCTGGTGACCACCGTGCTGTATCGCCAGCTGGACTGGCGCGAGTTCCTCGGCACGGTCACCCATGCCGCGCGCAGCACCGGTGTGATCCTGTTCGTGATCGCCACCGCGGCGGTGTTCGGCTGGCTGCTGGCCTATCTCGAAGTGCCCGCGGCCGCGGTCAACTTCCTGCAGTCGTTCGCGCACAGCCAGTTCATGGTGCTGTTGATGATCGTGATCATGCTGTTGCTGCTGGGCACCTTCATGGACCTGGCGCCGATGATCCTGATCTGTACGCCGATCTTCCTGCCGGTGGCCAAGGCCTACGGCATCGATCCGATCCACTTCGGCCTGGTGCTGGTGCTGACCGGTGGCCTGGGCCTGGTGACGCCGCCGGTGGGCTCGGTGCTGTTCATCGGTACCGCGATCGGCAAGATCAGCGTCGGTGAGAGCATGCGCTCGATCTGGCCGTTCTGGTTCGCCGCGCTGGGCGTGCTGCTGATCGTCACCTTCTTCCCGGAAATGTCGCTGTGGCTGCCCGCCCTGCTGCGCGCGTAAGCGTGCGGAGGCTGGCAGCCCTGCTGTGGATCGCCCTGCCCTGCGCCGCGATGGCGCAGGGCCAGGACATCCCGCTGCGCGGCTTCCAGGACGGCATCAACCATTGGCAGAGCGGGCACGGCACGGACTACCCGCGCTACCGGCCCGACCAGTACCGGCAGATCGCCGACAACCTGGTCGCGCTGCAGCGTAGTGGGGGTGGCTGGGTGGTCAACCAGGATCCGCAGCGGATCCTCGACGAGGCCGCCAGGGCCCAGGTATCGGCCGACCAGGCCACGCCCGGCGGCAGCTTCGACAACCGCAACATCTACACCCAGGTCGGCTACCTGGCCGAGGCCTTCGCGCGCAGCGGGGATAGCCGCTATCGCGACGCGGCCGTGCGCGGCCTGGACTTCATCCTCGCCGAGCAGATTCCAACGTGTGGTGGCTGGCCGCATTCGGTGCCATCGCGTACCTCGTATCACGGCCACATCACCTTCGCCGATGACGTCACCAGCGGCGTATTGACCACGCTGCGGCGGGTGCAGCGCGAGCCGGTGTTCGGTTTCATCACTCCCGATCAGCGCGCGCGCGTGGACGCTGCCGTGGCCGCTGGCGATGCATGTCTGCTGCGCCTGCAGGTGCGCCAAAGCGGTGTGCCCACGATCTGGGCCGGTCAGTACGACGCCACCACGCTGCAGCCTGCGCAGGGCCGGGCGTTCGAACTGCCGGCGCTGGTCACCGACGAAAGTGTCGGCGTGGTCCGCTACCTGATGTCGATCCCGGATCCTTCGCCGGACGTGGTCGCCTCGGTCGATGCCGCCGTGGCGTGGTTCCAGGCGCACGCGTTGACCGGATGGCGGTTGGAGACCTTCGAGACCACGCCGGAACAGTTCCAGTTCCATCGCACCACGGTGGATCGCCGCCTGGTCGCCGAGGCGGGCGCCCCGCTGCTGTGGGGGCGCTTCCATGACCTGCGCGACAGTGGCGTGCTGCTGGCCAACCGGGCGGGCGAACGCGTGGCCACCTTCGATCAGGTCCCGCGCGAGCGCCGCACCGGCTATCACTGGTACGGCACCTGGCCGCAGGCCCTGATCACCACCGAGTACCCACGCTGGCAACAGCGTGTTGCCGGGACCAGGGCGCGCTGAGCGCCGCCGGCCCACGATACGTTCAAGGGAGAGAGACGATGCACCTGAGGAAGACCCTGGCGAGCGTCGCCACCGCCTGCCTGCTGCTGGCCGGCGCCGGCCACGCCGCCGAGCCGTCCACCGCCTGGAAGCGCGGGATCGAGAACCAGCGCCAGGCCGACCTGGGCAATGGCACCTTCCTCAACCCGGTGTTCGCTGGCGACCGCCCTGACCCCTCGGTGCTCAAGGATGGTGACGACTATTACCTCACCCTGTCCTCGTTCGATGCCTACCCCGGCCTGCCGATCTGGCACTCGCGCGATCTGGTCAACTGGCAGCCGCTGGGCCATGCCATCACCAGGAACGTGGGCGCGATCTGGGCACCGGACATCGTCAAGCATGGCGGCCGCTACTACATCTACTTCCCCGCGCGGACCGGCGAGACCCGCAGCAACTTCGTGGTCTGGGCCGACAGCATCCAGGGCCCGTGGAGCGAGCCGATCGACATCGGCCTGGGCAGCTACATCGATCCCGGCCATGCGGTGGGCGAAGATGGCAAGCGCTACCTGTTCCTCAGCGGCGGCGACTACGTGCAGCTGGCCGATGACGGCCTGAGCGTGGTCGGTACCCCCAAGCACGTCTACGACGGCTGGAAGTACCCGGAAAGCTGGGACGTGGAGGCCTATGCCCAGGAAGGCCCCAAGATCAATTTCCGCGACGGCTGGTACTACATGACCACCGCCGTGGGCGGCACCGCCGGCCCGCCGACCGGGCACATGGTGATCACCGCGCGCTCGCGCTCGATCCACGGTCCGTGGGTGAACGCACCGAACAACCCGATCATGCGCACCCGGTCGGCCGCCGAGCCGTGGTGGTCGCGCGGCCATGCCACGGTGATCGAAGGCACCGACGGGCGCTGGTGGATGATGTACCACGGCTACGAGAACGGGTACTGGACGCTGGGCCGGCAGGCGCTGCTGGAGCCGATCGAATGGACCGCCGACGGCTGGTTCGTAGCCAAGGGCGGCGACCTCGGCCAGCCGTTGGCGATGCCCTCGGGCACCTCGGTCGGCGCGCACGGCATGGCCTTGAGCGATGACTTCCGCGGCAAGGCCCTCGGCCCGCAATGGTCGTTCTTCAACCCGGCCCAGGACGAATACAAGCGCCTGGCCTTCACCGGCCAGGGCCTGGTGCTGCAGGGCAAGGGCAGCACCCCGCGCGACAGTTCGCCGCTGACCGCCATCGCCGGCGACAAGGCGTACCAGTTCGAGGTCGAGATGGTGATCGCCCCGGGCGCGGTGGGCGGTGCCCTGCTCTTCTACAGCGACCGCCTCTACGTGGGCGTGGGCAGCAACGGCGAGAAGTTCATCACGCACCGCTACGGCGAGGAGCGCCCCACCCGGCTGGCCCCCAGCGCCACCGGCGGCAGGCTGTGGCTGCGGGTGACCAACAACCGCCATATCGTCACCCTCCACTCCAGCACCGACGGTAAAACCTGGCAGAAGTACCCGGTTCAGATGGAAGTCTCCGGCTACCATCACAATGTGGCGGGCAAGTTCCTGGCCCTGAAGCCGGCGATCTATGCTGCCGGTGACGGCAAGGTCGAGTTCCGGAATTTCCGCTACCGCGCCCTCGATTGAGCTCCCCGCTAGAATCCCTTGACTCATCCCCGGTTTGAACGACATGTCATTGCGCAGCAAAACCGATCCGTCGCCGCACGGATTGACCAAAGGCAAGGCCGCCACGATCAACGACATCGCGCGTCTGTCCGGGGTATCGAAGAAGACCGTTTCGCGCATCATCAACAACTCGCCGCTGGTGCGTAAGGACACGCGCGAGAAAGTCGAAGCGCTGATGCGTGAGGTTGGTTATTCGCCGGACCCGCTGGCCCGTGGGCTGGCATTCCGGCGCTCCTTCCTGATCGGCATGGTGTACGACAACCCGACCGCGCAGTACATCGTGGACATGCAGTACGGCGCGCTGGACGCGCTGCGGGGCTCCAGTTTCGAACTGGTCGTGCACCCCTGCGATTCGCGCAGCCCCGGCTACATCGAAGGCGTGCGCCGCTTCGTGCAGCAGCAGAAGCTGCATGGCGTGATCCTGGTGCCGCGTGCCTCGGAAGACCAGGCGCTGGTGGACATGCTCGATGAAATCGGCTGCCGTTTCACCCGGATCGCCTCGCTGCCGCTGGATGACACCTCGCAGATGGTGGTTACCCACGACCGCGACGGTGCCGCCGAGGCAGCCGATTACCTGCTCTCGCTCGGCCATCGCGACATCGCCCTGGTGACCGGCCCGAGCGCGTACCGCTCGGCGCACGAACGCACCGCCGGCTTCATCGATGCGCTGGCCAAGCGCGGCATCGAGCTGCCCCCGGCACGCATCGTCGAAGCCGGTTACACCTTTGAATCCGGTGTCGCCGCAGCCGAGAAGCTGCTGCTGGGCAAGCAGCGCCCGACCGCGATCTTCACCGGCAACGATGAAATGGCCGCCGGTATCTACAAGGTCGCCCTGCGGGCGGGCATCAACATTCCCCGCCAGCTCTCGATCATCGGCTACGACGACAGCCCGCTGGCCTCGCGCCTGTGGCCGTCGCTGACCTCGGTGCGCCGTCACACCCGCGACACCGGCCGGACCGCCGCCGCGATGCTGATCCAGCCCGAAGGCCAGGCCGTGATGCAGCACGCCAGCGTGCGCCCGCACCTGATCGTGCGCGACTCCTGCCAGCCGCCCGAGGATTGACCGCACCGCGTTGGCAACGACGCGCGTTCATGATCAACGCGGGTCGCCCTGCGCCCGTGCAATCGGTTGTCGACCGCCCGGTCTTTCTGACATTGACACTCTCGCCCGGGTCCGACCCGGCCTATCGTGCGCTGCAAAATGACACCGGTTTACCAAATGGCTACAATCACTTGAAATCGCGCCGGGGCCGACGCATCGCCCCACCCCTGCTCTGGAGACGCCATGTACTGCAAGACCCACTACGCCACCCATCCCGACGCCATCAAGGGCGCCAGCAATGACGACCTGCGCGATCTGTATCTGCTTGATGGTCTGTTCAACGCCGATGCGGTGACCCTGAAGTACACCCACTACGAGCGCTTCGTGCTCGGCGGTGCGGCCCCGGTCAACGGCCCGGTGTCGCTGCCCCGGCAGACCGAACCGGCCTCGGCCGCCGGCCATGCCTTCCTGGAGCGCCGCGAGCTGGGCGTGATCAACGTCGGCGCCGGCAGCGGCACCGTCACCGTGGATGGCACCGTGTTCACGCTGGGCCCGAAGGATGGCCTGTACGTGGCCATGGGCAGCGAAGACGTCGTGTTCGCCTCCGATGACGCGGCCACCCCGGCGCAGTTCTACCTGGCCTCGACCCCGGCGCATGCGCGCTTCGAGACCAAGGCGCTGTCGATCAAGGACGCCGTGGCGCTGGACCGTGGCGCGCTGGAAACCAGCAACGAGCGCACCATCTACCAGTACATCGTGCCGGCCACCTGCCAGTCTTCGCAGCTGCTGCTGGGCCTGACCGTGCTCAAGCCGGGCAGCGTCTGGAACACCATGCCGCCGCACCTGCACGACCGCCGCAGCGAAGTCTATTTCTACTTCGATCTGGGCCAGAACGACCGCGTGTACCACTTCATGGGCGAGCCGGACGCGCAGCGCCACATCGTCATCCAGAACAACGAAGCCGTGGTGTCGCCGCCGTGGTCCATCCACATGGGGGCCGGTACCAGCAACTACGCCTTCATCTGGGCGATGGGCGGCGAAAACCTCGATTACACCGACATGCACGTGCTGGACATCTGTCAGCTCAAGTGACCCCGACGCGCCGCCGGCATCGCGCCGGCGGCGTCTGTTATGCATTGGACAAGGACCACATACGCAATGGCTAATCCGTTCAGTCTGGAAGGCAAGGTCGCCCTCGTCACCGGTGGCAACACCGGCCTGGGCCAGGGCATCGCGGTCGCATTGGCGCAGGCCGGTGCCGACGTCGCCGTGGCGGGCATCGCGCCGCCCACCGAGACCATCGAGAAGATCACCGCGCTGGGCCGCCGCTGCCTGGCGATCGAAGCGAACCTGATCAGCATCGAGCCGGTCGAGCGGGTCATCCGCGAAACCATCGAAGGCCTGGGCGGCCTGGACATCCTGGTCAACAACGCCGGCCTGATCCGTCGCGCCGACGCGGTGGAGTTCAGTGAGCAGGACTGGGACGACGTGATGAACGTCAACATCAAGTCCGCGTTCTTCATCTCGCAGGCCGCCGGCAAGCATTTCATCGCGCAGGGCCGCGGCAAGATCATCAACATCGCCTCGATGCTGTCCTTCCAGGGCGGTATCCGCGTGCCGTCCTACACCGCCAGCAAGAGCGGCATCGCCGGCATCACCCGCCTGCTCGCCAACGAGTGGGCCAGCAAGGGCATCAACGTCAACGCGATCGCCCCGGGCTACATGGCCACCGACAACACCGCCGCGCTGCGCGCCGATGAGGACCGCAACAAGTCCATCCTCGACCGCATCCCGGCCGCGCGCTGGGGCACGCCGGAAGACCTCGGCGGTACCGCCGTGTTCCTGGCCTCCAGCGCCTCGGACTACGTCAACGGCGCGGTCCTGCCTGTCGACGGTGGTTGGCTCGCCCGATAACACCATTGCCCTGCGCTGGCGCTCCCACGATCTGCGCTGCGGTTCGTGGGACCGAGCAATTGCCACCAGACCCCCACCGCCTCGCGGTCGCCCTCTGATACAGGGGGCGTTCCTCAGATGCACGCCGGTAGTGCCGGCCGCTGGCCGGCAGCTCTCCACCCAGGAGCATGACCATGTTGCGTTTGCTGCTGTCTTTGTCGCTGCTGATGGCGGCCCCCAGCGCGCTGTGCGCCCCGCACCGCGTCTTCATTGCCGGGGATTCCACCGCCGCCGAGTACGGCCCGGAGCGCGCGCCACAGGCCGGCTGGGGCCAGGCCTTGCAGAGCTATCTCGATCCCGCCGTGTGGGAGGTCCGCAACCACGCCAAGGGCGGCCGCAGCACGCGCAGCTTCATCGATGAGAAGCGCCTGGATGCGATCGCCGCCGAGCTCCAGCGTGGTGACGTGCTGCTGATCCAGTTCGGTCACAACGACGCCAAGGTTGAAGACCCCACCCGTTATACCGATCCTGCCGTTGCCTACCCGCAGTTCCTGATGCGTTACGTGCAGCTGGCCCGCGACAAGGGCGCCACGCCCGTGTTGATCACCCCGGTGGCGCGGCTGCTGTACGACTTCGGGTCGCTGCTGGACACCCACGCGCTGTACACCCAGGCGATGAAGCAGCTGGCCACGCGCGAGCAGGTCGCGCTGATCGACCTCAACGACAGCTCCACGCGCTGGATCCGCGCGTTGGGCGAGCAGGGCGCGCGGCGGTACTTCCTGTTCGTGCCCGAACAGAACAAGTCCGACGGCACCCACTTCAGTAGCGCCGGTGCGAACGCTGTCGCGTGCCTGGTCGTGCGCGACTGGGTTGCGCTGCAGCCTGCGCTGAAACCCGCGCTCAAACGCGATATCGATTGCGAGGTCCGCAATGCAGGGCAGGGCGCGGATGCGTCGAAACCCTCGCGCGTGGTGCACGAGCGCGACATCGCGATCGCCCAGCCGGGCCCACATGGAGGCGCCGGCCCCACCACCGCTTACCCGTTCTTCGCCAATGACACCGACCTGCCGTTCGTGCTGCGCAAGCGCGTGCTGCACAAGGGCGCGGGCATCGGCCTGCACCCGCAGCACAAGGACGAGATCTACTACATCGTCAGCGGGCAGGGCAGCTACGTGCTGGATGGCAAGCAGTACGCCGTGGCGGCGGGCGATGCGCTGCTGACCCGAACAGGGAGCTCGCATGCCCTGCAGCAGGTGGGAGACGATGACCTGGTGCTGCTGCTCGCCTATCCCCGGTAGCGCCGACCGTTGGTCGGCTGCTCCAGCTCCACGGCGCCCGCCGCGACGCCGCGCGAACGGCAGCCGACCAACGGTCGGCGCTACCGATCAGACGTCGCCGCCGTCTTCCCAGCCTTCGCCGGTGCCCTTCTGGAACACCGTGTCGCCGTCCTGCACGTCCCCGGCCGGCAGATGCGCCTTGGCTTCCAGCGCTGCGTAGATCGGGGTGAAGTCCGGCGCGGTCGCTTCCATCAACTGCTCGAAGCTGTCGATGACGAAGTAGGTCTTCTGGAAGGTGTCGATGCGGTAGCGGGTACGCATGATCCGCTCCAGGTCGAAGCCGATCCGGTTGGGCGCGGCCGACTCCAGCGAGTACAGCGATTCGCCCTTGGACGAGACGATGCCGGCGCCGTAGATGCGCAGGCCCTCGTCGGTGTTGATCAGCCCGAACTCCACCGTGTACCAGTACAGCCGGGTCAGGTGCTGCAACGCTTCCGGGCCGATCGCATGCGCCTTGACGCCACCACGGCCATAAGCGGCCATGTAATCGGCGAACACCGGGTTCATCAGCAGCGGCACGTGCCCGAACAGGTCATGGAACATGTCCGGCTCGGCGATGTAGTCGATCTGGTCCGGCCGCCGGATCCACCAGGTCACCGGGAAGCGGCGGTTGGCCAGGTGATCGAAGAAATCCAGTTCCGGCAGCAGGCCTTCCACCCCGACCAGGGTCCAGCCGGTGGCGGCGCCCAGCACTTCGTTGAGCTGGTCGAAGCGCGGGATCATGTGCGCGCTCATGCCCATCTCGTCCTGCGCGTGCAGGAACTCCTTGCTGGCCCGGCCGACCAGCAGCTCGCGCTGGCGCTGGAACAGGGTGCTCCAGGTGGCGTGGTCGTCGGCGGTGTAGCTGTCCCAGGGCTGTTCCACGATGGCAGTGGTATAGACCGGCACGTATCCCTTGTCGGTCTGCTGGTGTTCGACGCGGCGGGGGGCGGTGGCGGTTTCCATCGTGGTGGTCTCCTGGGAAGTCATCTGTCGATGCTAGGGCAGGGCGCGCGCAAGAGGTTTGCAAAGTTGCGCGGATATAGCCTGTTGGCGCAATATCGTTGCGTCCACCTCATGTTGCGGGGCAGCAATGACCGGAGATGCCCAGTTCGACCGCACGGATCTGCGCTTGCTGGCGGAAATCCAGCAACACGGGCGCGCCACCAACGCCGAGCTCGCCGCCCGGGTGAATCTGTCCCCGTCGGCTTGCCTGCGTCGTGTCCAGCGGCTGGAGAGCGAGGGCGTGATCGCCGGGTATGGGGCCCGGCTTGAACCGCGCCAGATCGGCCTGGGCCTGCAGGCCTTCGTCCGCGTGCAGCTGGAAAAGCACGACCAGCACGCCATCGGCGTGTTCGCCGACAGCGTGGTGGAGTGGGACGAAGTGGTGGCCTGCCATGCGCTCACCGGCGACATGGACTACCTGCTGCACATCTATGTGCGCGACCTGGAGCACTTCTCCAGCTTCCTGCTCGACAAACTGCTCAATGCCGCCGGCGTGGCCGACGTCAATTCCAGCTTCGTGCTGCGCACGGTCAAGGAATTCCGCGCGCTGCCGTTGTCGCAGCTGGAATGACGCGGACCGCCCTCGCGATCGCACGGTAGAGCCGACCGTTGGTCGGCTTCGTGGAGACCAGGACCAGAAGCAGCCGACCAACGGTCGGCTCTACCGGTGGCGGGGCGTCAGCCCTCGCACTTTTCCTTGCGTCCCATCAGGCGGCCCACGCGCGAGGGTTCATCGCACTTGGGCTTCGGCGGTGGCGGGGCGAGTGCCGCTGCGCGCGCCTTCTGCAGCTGCTGGACCTTGGCACGGATCTGCGGCATCGCCGCCATCGCGGCCTTCTCGCCTTCCAGGATCGCGTTGTTGCGCTGGCCGAAATCGGCCGCGCCGATGTCCAGCACCTTGGGCCGGATGATCACGTCCGCGCGCGCCAGTTCCTGCTCGCCGAGGCGCTGGCCCATGATCGAGATCGACTGGTTCACGATCCCGAGCATGCCGGTCGGGGCCTTGCCGCTGGCCTTGCTGGAGATGTCCACGGCGATGACGACGTCCGCGCCGAGCTGGCGCGCCGCATCGACCGGCACCGGACTGACCACGCCACCGTCGATGTAGTTGTACTTGCCGATCTTCACCGGCTCGAACACGCCGGGAATGCTGCTGGAGGCGCGCACGGCCTGGCCGACGTTGCCGCGCACGAACACGGTGCGTTCGCCGGTCTCCAGCTGGGTGGCGACCGCGGCGAAGGGCTTGCTCAGCTTTTCGGCGGGGCGGTTGTCGACCTGTGCGTTGACGTAGTCCTGCAGCTTCTGGCCCTGGACCAGGCCGCCGGAGAACAGGCGCACGTCGCGGATGCTGGCCTCATCCAGGGCCACCGCCTTGGACTGCATCTGGAACGCATCCATGCCGCTGGCGTACAACGCGCCGACCACGCTGCCGGCGCTGGTACCGGACACCACCACCGGCTCGAAGCCGTTGGCCTCCAGCATCTTGATCACACCAATATGGGCGAAGCCCTTGGCCGCGCCGCCGCCGAGCGCGATGCCGATCTTGACCGGCTTGGCCGGGATCACGGGAACCGCCGCCGGCGGTGGGGTCGGGCGCACGGGATCACCGCCGCAGCCGGCGAGCAGGCCGAGCAGGGCAACGGACAGCGTCAGGCGGGTACGGCGCAGTGAGGTCATCGGCGTGGCAACGTGAATGGGCATCGAGGGGCGCCAGCATACCGAAGCGATCGCGGACCCGGCAGGGCAGCAGGGCCGGGCATTCAGGCCATGACCGGGGATGTCAGGCCGCGACCGCCGTCACAACGCGCGGGCCCGGGAGGAGGTAATGAATAGCAGCTGTTTGCGGCTCTGTTGCTGTACTGCAACAATTGTCTGGTAGCGCCGGTCCACCACCCCTCCCAACACAGCCTAAACGCCATGTTCCCGAACCGCACTGCCCACGGCCGTTTCCCGTCCGTGCACCCGCTCGTTGTCGCCCTCGCCGCCCTGCTGCCATTGACGGCCGCAGCCCAGGACGCCCCTGCCACCAAGGACCCGGTCGCCCTCGATACCCTGCAGGTGACGGCACAACGCCGCGTCGAAAACGCCAAGGACGTGCCGGTCTCGATCTCGGCCATCCAGGGTGAAAAGCTCGACGTGCTCGGTTCGGCCGGCGATGACATCCGCTTCCTGTCGGCGCGTGTGCCCAGCCTGAACATCGAATCGTCCTACGGTCGTGCCTTCCCGCGTTTCTACATCCGCGGCCTGGGCAACACCGATTTCGACCTCAATGCCTCGCAGCCGGTCTCGCTGGTGTATGACGACGTGGTGCAGGAAAGCCCGCTGCTGAAGGGCTTCCCGCTGTTCGACCTGGCCGGTGTGGAAGTGCTGCGCGGCCCGCAGGGCACGCTGTTCGGCCGCAACACGCCGGCCGGCGTGGTCAAGTTCGATTCGGCGCGTCCCTCGCAGGATGCCGACGGCTACATCAAGGTCGCCTACGGCAGCTACAACACCTGGAACACGCAGGGTGCTTACGGCGGCCCGCTGACCGACCGCTGGTCGGCGCGCGTGTCCGCGCTGTACCAGCGTCGCGACGACTGGGTCACCAACACCCGCCAGGGCGCCCCGGCGCAGGGCTTCGAAGGCTATGACGAAGCCGCCGCCCGCGTGCAGTTCCTGTACGAAGGCGATGACGTCGAAGCGCTGTTCAACCTGCACAAGCGCAAGCTCAACGGCACCGCGCGCCTGTTCCGCGCCAACATCATCAAGCCGGGCACCAACCAGCTGGTCGAGAACTTCGACCGCGATGAAGTCTCCACCGATGGCCAGAACTTCTCCGACCTGGAAACCTGGGGCGGCAGCGCGCGCCTGAAGTGGGACCTGGGCCGCGTGACGCTGCACTCGATCACCGGTTACGAGACCGCCGAATCGTTGAACCACGGCGACATCGACGGCGGTTACGGTGCCAGCTTCCTCGGCGCTGGCAACTACGGCCCTGGCAACATCCCGTTCGCCTCCGAATCGGCCGATGGCCTGCCGCACCACCGCCAGTGGACCCAGGAATTCCGCGTGGAATCCAACGAGTGGGGTCGCTTCGACTGGCAGGCCGGCGTGTTCTACTTCGATGAAGACGTCACCATCGACAGCTTCAACTACGACTCGCTGACCCCGGGCAATCCGCAGACCGGCCATGCCGTCCAGCAGCAGCGCAACAAGGCGTGGGCCGCCTTCGCCTCCGGCGATTTCGACGTGACCGAGCGCTTCAAGCTGCGCGGTGGCGTGCGTTACACGCAGGACAAGAAGGACTTCAGCGCCAGCGTGCTGCAGGCCGTCCCGTTCGGCACCCCGGTCAGCGGCCCGTACATCGCCAAGACCGACGTCAACGACGTCAGCTGGGACCTGAGCGGCGTTTACCAGATCACCGACAACCTCAACGCGTACGCACGCGTGGCCAAGGGCTTCCGCGCGCCGTCGATCCAGGGCCGCCTGGCCTTTGGTGGCGTCTCGCAGGCCGATTCGGAAAAGGTGATCTCCTATGAAGCCGGCATCAAGGCCGACCTGTTCGACCGCCGCGCACGCCTGGGCTTCAACGTGTTCCGCTACAACGTCGACGGCCAGCAGCTGATCGCCGTGGGTGGCAGCAACAATACCGCGACCCTGCTCAACGCCGACAAGACCATCGGCCAGGGCGCCGAGCTCGACTTCGAAGCCTACCTGACCGACCACGTCCTGCTGACCCTGGGCAGCAGCTACAACGACACCGAGATCAAGGACAAGGATCTGGCGGTGGCGATCTGTGGCGGCGGCTGCACCATCACCGATCCGACCACGGTCATCGATGGCGCCACCTATGCGCTGGTCAACGGCAACCCGCTGCCGCAGGCGCCGAAGTGGATCCACAACCTGACCCTGCGCGCCGGCTTCCCGGTCAACGATGCCAGCGAGTTCTACGTCTACACCGACTGGGCGTACCGCAGCCCGGTCAACTTCTTCCTGTACGAGTCGCCGGAGTTCCGCAGCCGCTCCTCGCTGGAAGGGGGCCTGCGCCTGGGCTACAACTGGGATTACGGCCAGTACGACGTCGCCGTGTACGGCCGCAACCTGACCGATCAGGTCCGCGTGGTCGGCGCGATCGACTTCAACAACCTGACCGGCTTCCTCAACGAACCGCGCACGTTCGGCGTGGAGTTCACCGCGAAGTTCTGATGCACGTCATGCGGTAGGTGCCCACCGTTGGTGCGCACGCTCCTGAAACGAAAACGGCGCGGAGAAATCCGCGCCGTTTTCGTTGATGGCCTCTGCCATTTCGCCGCTTCGGTAGAGCCGACCGTTGGTCGGCTGCCCCCCCCCCGCCTTACAACGCGCTCGCCGGCCGCACCTTCAGCACTGCTTCTTCTGCTGCGCAATCGCGTGCCGAATGCAGCCCCGCCTTGCGCGCCGCCACGATCTCCTTGCGTGCGGCCAGCAGGTCGCTGTTGAACGCGGCGTTGTCGTGCAGGCGTGCCACCGCGGCGGCACCCATGAAGCGGCCTTCGAGGATGTCGCTCTGCCAATGCACGTTGCAGACCAGGCGGCTCTCGCCATAGGTGCGGCCGCGTGCCTGGATCGCGTCGGCGCGGTCCGGGGCGATCTCCGAGAGGATCAGCGCCCAGGCCCAGCCGATCGAGGTGTGGCCGGAGGGATAGGAGCCATTGCCGCGCAGGTCCTGTTCGTCTTCCGGCGAGCAGGTGGGTTCGTTGTTGACCATGAACGGCCGCGCGCGCTGGTAGTGCTTCTTCGCCGTGCGGGTGGCCGCGCTGGCATCGATCCGGCTGCGTTCCAGCAGGCGGTACAGCGCCGGCGTCTTCACCGCATCCACCTCGACATCGATCGCGCAGGAGAACTGGTTGGCACCGGCCGGGAAGGCAAGCTCAGCGTCACGGTGGGCCTGCTCGAAGCGCGGGCTGCCGCGCAGTGCGCGCGCTTCACGGCTGACCTGTTCGTCCAGTGCGAAGCCGGCCGAACCGGCGGCCGGCGGGGCCGGTACCAGTGCCAGGCTGTCCGGCACGGCGCTGCCCTGCAGGTAGCCGACCGCCTTGGTGGTGACCGAGGCTTCCACCGGCGTGGTGCCCGGTGCGACCGTTGACGCGCAGCCGGCGAGGGCGGCGAGCAGGGCGGTCATCAGCATCGGGCGGACGGCAGCGGAGCGCAGGGACGATGACATCGGCAGGTCTCGAAGAGGGGGAGCCGCATGATCGCAGCTTCCTCCGGCGGCGACAGCGGCCGTTCGTCATCCGGCCAGATCCGGCATGGCCGCGTCCTTTCGCTTCCCACATGCGCCGGGGTGGGCCGGCTGCGCTCAGCCCGCGAATGCGCTCAACCGGCCCGCCTGTTCCACCACCCGGATCGGGCCGCCGAACAGCTCGGACAACGGTCCATCGCGCAGCAGTTCCGCGCGTGAGCCATCGGCAAGAATCTTGCCACCGCGCAGCATCACCACCCGCTCGATCTCGGGAATGATCTCTTCGATATGGTGGGTCACCAGCACCAGGGTGATGCCCTGGCGGGCGAGCCCACGCATGGTGGCGATCAGCTGTTCGCGGGCGATCAGGTCCAGCCCGGTGGACGGCTCGTCCAACAGCAGCGCCTGCGGCCGGTTGACCAGCGCCCGGGCGATCAGCACGCGCCGGGTTTCGCCGGCCGACAACTCGGCATAGCCACGCTGCAGCAAGGGCAGGGCGCCGGTCATGGCCAGGGTTTCACGCGCGCGTTCGCGCATCTCCGGGGTCACTTCGCGGAACGCCGGCACCACGAAACTGGCGAAGAAGCCGGTCAGCACCGCCTCTTCCACGGTCAGCCCGGGCATGTCCGAGAGGTTGCTGCTCAGGTCACCGGTCACGATGCCCAGCTGCGAGCGCAGCCGGTCCACCTGCCAGCGGTTCTGGCCGAGCACGCGCACCGCCACCGTGCCGTCGCCGTGCGCCAGCGGATACAGCTCGCGGGTGATCAGCTTGATGAAGGACGACTTGCCACAGCCGTTGGGGCCGAGCAGGGCAGTGTGCTGGCCCTGTTCGATGCGCAGGCTGAGATCGTGCAGGACCCGGACCTGGCCGCGGATGACGCAGGCGCGGTCGAGCTCGATCAAGGGAACGGGGGAGGCCGGCACCACCGGCGAGGCTGCGACTGTCATGAATGCGGGGGCATGCTCACGAAGGTAAGGGAAGAACTGAATGACTGCGCAAAAATGGCATCGAAGGGATGAAGTTTGCAACGTCAGGCCCCATCATGTCCGAAAGTGCACCCGTTTCCTTGCTGGCCCAGTGCGGCCCGGAGTCCTGCGATGTTCGATACGCTCCTCAACTTCCTGACCGGCGGTGTCGTCGGCCTCGGCTGGTGGGGCATGGGCCTGGTGCTGCTGGTCTTCACCCAGCTGACCATCTTTGCCGTGACCCTGTATCTGCACCGCAGCCAGGCGCACCGGGGCGTGGATTTCCACCCCGTCATCGCGCACTTCTTCCGGTTCTGGACCTGGCTGACCACCTCGATGATCACCAAGGAGTGGGTGGCGATCCATCGCAAGCACCACGCCAAGGTGGAAACCGAGGAAGACCCGCACAGCCCGGTGACCAAGGGCATCGGCATGGTGTTCTGGCGTGGCGTGGAGCTGTACCGCGAGGCCCGCGCGATGCGCGCGGACATCGAGCAGTACGGCCGCGGTGCGCCGGATGACTGGATCGAGCGCCATCTGTACACCCCGCATGCCAATCTCGGCCCGGTCGCCCTGCTGGTCATCAACAGCGTGCTGTTCGGCCTGCCCGGCGTGGCCCTGTGGGCGATCCAGATGGCGTGGATCCCGTTCTGGGCGGCCGGCGTCATCAATGGCCTGGGCCACTGGTGGGGCTACCGCAACTTCGAATCGGCCGATACCTCCACCAACCTGACCCCGTGGGCGTTCTGGGTGGGCGGTGAAGAGTTGCACAACAACCACCATGCCTTCCCGAGCTCGGCCCGCTTCTCGATGCGCCGCTGGGAGTTCGATATCGGCTGGGCGGTGATCCGTGGCCTGCAGGCGGTGCGCCTGGCCAAGGTGCTGCGCGTGGCGCCGAGCATGGACGTGCGCCCGAACATCGCCGTGCCGGATGCCGAAACCCTCAAGGCCCTGCTGTCGCATCGCTTCCAGGCGATGACCGACTACCAGCGCAATGTGTTCGTGCCGGCCCTGCGCGAAGAGGCCGCGATGGCCGGCGCCAAGCTGCGCAAGCTGCTGCCGCGCCGCATGCGCCGTGGCCTGGTCAACGATGGCCGCTGGCTCAAGCCGGATTGCCGCGCCCAGCTCAGCACCTGGGTCGAGCAGCGCCCGCGCATCCGCGTGCTGGTTGAACACCGTGCCCGCCTGGCGGCCCTGCTGGAAGCGCGCGGCAACGACGCCGCCGAGCGGTTGAAGCTGCTCCAGGCCTGGTGCCACGAAGCAGAAGCCAGTGGCATCGCCGCGCTGCAGAACTACGCCGCGCGCCTGAAGGGCTACGCGCTGACGGCGCACTGATCGATGCGTCTCCCGACCGGGAACGTATCCGCGAAACGCCGCCTTGTGCGGCGTTCTGCGTGTCTGGGCCTGGCCATCGGCCTGCTGGGCGCGACGGCACAGGCCCAGGTCACCGATACCGGCAGCTACCTGCAGCGCATGGATACCGACGGTGATGGCCGGGTCAGCGTGGACGAGTACGTGCGGTGGATGCTCTACGCCTTCGATCGCATGGACCGTAACGGTGATGGCGTGCTCAGCGCCGATGAGCTGCCCGGCGGCAAAGGCCCGTCCATCACCCGTGAGCAGCAGCGGCAGACGCTGATCCAGCGATTCCACACACAGGACGCGAACGGCGATGGATTCCTGAGCGCGCGCGAACTGGCCGCGCCGCCGCGCTGAGCCTGAGGTCTTAGAATCTCCGCATGCCCGAGCTTCCCGAAGTAGAAACCACCCGACGAGGCCTCGCGCCGCACCTGGAGGGCCGCCGCGTCCATGGCGTGATCCTGCGTCGGCCCGATCTGCGCTGGCCGATCCCGCCCGAGGTCAGCGCGCAGCTGCCCGGCCAGGCCATCGAAGGGGTGCGCCGCCGCGCGAAGTACCTGCTGCTGGATACCGCCGTGGGCAGCGCCCTGCTGCACCTGGGCATGTCCGGCAGCCTGCGCGTGCTGCCGGGTGATACGCCGGTGCGCGCCCATGATCACGTGGACATCAGCCTGGACAACGGCCGGCTGCTGCGCTTCAACGACCCGCGCCGCTTCGGCAGCCTGCTCTGGCAGCCGGCCGGGGAGATCCACCCGCTGCTGGCCGGGCTGGGCCCGGAGCCGCTGGACGCGGCCTTCGACGGCGACTATCTGTTCGCCCGCAGCCGCGGCCGCAGCGCCTCGGTGAAGACGTTCCTGATGGACCAGGCTATCGTGGTCGGGGTCGGCAACATCTACGCCGCCGAAAGCCTGTTCATGGCCGGGATCAACCCGCTGCGCGAGGCCGGGAAGATCTCCCGCGCGCGATACCAGCGCCTGGCCGACGCGGTGAAGCAGATCCTGGCCTATGCGATCACCCGCGGCGGCACCACCCTGCGCGATTTCATCAACCCGGACGGGGCGCCAGGGTATTTCGAACAGGAACTGCTGGTCTATGGGCGTGAAGGCGAGCCCTGCCGCCAGTGCGGCCGGCTGCTCCGCCACGCCACCATCGGCCAGCGCGCCAGCGTGTGGTGCGGGCACTGCCAGCGCTGACTCGTCGCGCGCCTGTCGCCTGCCCGGCGGTATAGTCCGGCCAACGTCACCGGCGGGGGTGTGCGATGGACGAAGGACCGGATATCACCGTGTGGCTGGATTCGGCCCGGGCGGGGGACCGCGCCGCGCTCGACCGGGTCCTGACCCTGCTCTATCACGAGCTGCACAGCATGGCCCGTCGGCAGCTTGCCGGGCAGCAGGGACGCACCCTGGATGCCACCTCGCTGGTGCACGAGTCGTACCTGAAGCTGCTCGGCTCGCGAGGTGCCGCCCGCTTCGAGGACCGCGCCCATTTCTTCGCCTATGCCGCCTCGGCGATGCGCAGCGTGGTGGTCGATTACGCACGCAACCGGCTGGCGCGCAAACGTGGCGGCGATCTCAAGCGGGTGGAACTGCCGGAGAACAGCAGCAGCGGCGTACGCCTGGATGAAGACCTGCTGGCGCTGGATGTCGCGCTGGCGCAGCTGCATGCGGTGGATGCGCACCTGGCCAAGGTGGTGGAACTGCGTTACTTCGCCGGCCTGTCCGAGCAGGAAATCGCCGACCTCTGCCAGCGCTCGGAGCGCAGCATCCGCCGCGACTGGCAGAAGGCGCGCATGTTCCTGCTGGCCTCGGTCGGGGCGTCCTGAGCGGCCACGCATCGTCCGGGGAGAGGAGCGATGGAGGCGTCACGCTGGCGGCAGCTGTCCTGCCTGCTGGATCAATTGCTGGAACTGCCCGAACCGGCGCGCGAGCAGCGGTTGCTGCGCCTGCGCGAGGAAGACCCGGGCCTGGCCGTCGATGTGGAGCGCCTGCTCGCGCACGAGCGCGACAGCCACGAGTTCCTGGCCCAGCCGCTGTGGACCGCCGCGCCGGAAGACAGCCGGGTCGGCTCGCGGGTCGGCCCTTACCGACTGTTGCGCCCGCTGGGCGAGGGCGGCATGGGCGAGGTCTGGCTGGCCGAACGCGCCGATGGCCTGTACGAGCGCCAGGTCGCCCTGAAGTTGCTGCGCAGCGGCTACGCCGATCCCGGCCTGCGCCAGCGCTTCAGCCGCGAACGCGAAATCCTGGCCCGGCTGCAGCACCCCCACCTGGCCGAGCTGTTCGATGCCGGCGTGGATCTGCAGGGGCAGCCCTACCTTGCACTGGCGTACGTGGAAGGCGAGCCGATCACCGACCATTGCCAGCGGCTGGCGCTGCCGCTGGAACGCCGGCTGCAGTTGATGCTGCAGGTATGCGCGGTGGTCAGCCACGCGCATGCCAACCTGATCGTGCACCGCGACCTCAAGCCCTCCAACATCCTGGTCACCGCCGAAGGCGAGGTGAAACTGCTGGACTTCGGCATCGCCAAGCTGCTCGACGATGACGACGGCAGGCCACCCGCGCATCCGCCTACCGAAGCGCGCGCCTTCACCCTGCACTATGCCGCGCCGGAACAGGTGCGTGGCGAGCCGGTTTCCACGCTCACCGACGTGTACTCGCTTGGCGTGGTGCTGTTCGAAGTGATCACCGGGCAGAAGCCCTATCGCCTGCGCCGGCACAGCGACGCCGAGTGGGAGCGCTCGATCCTGGACGTGCAGGCCCCGCGCGCCTCGGTGGTGATGACCCGCCAGGCTGCCGCCGGTGGCGAGCAGGCAGTGGCGGCCAGGCGCCTGTCGCGGCGCCTGCGCGGCGACCTCGACACCATCCTGCTCAAGGCCCTGCAGAAGGAACCCGCGCAGCGCTACGCCTCGGTGGAAGCACTGGCCCAGGACCTGCGCTGTTTCCTTGAAGGTCGCCCGATCCATGCGCGGCCGCACCACGTGGGCTACCGGCTGCGCAAGTACCTGGGCCGGCACCGCTGGGGCGTGGCGCTGGGCTCGCTGAGTGTGCTGGCACTGGTTGCACTGGCGCTCACCGCGCTGTGGCAGATGCAGCAGGCCCGCCGCGAAGTGGCACGCGCCCAGGCGATGGAGGATTTCACGGTCGGGCTGTTCGACAAGGCCGCCGGGGTGCGCCACGGCAGCTTCGACCTGCGCCAGTTGCTGGCCACCGGGCAGCAGCGGGGCGAGGCGGAACTGCAGGATCAGCCGCTGTCGCTGGCCGAACTGGAGGGCGTGATCGGCCGGCTGCGGATCGGCATGGGCGACTACCAGCTGGCGCTGCAGACGCTCGATCGGCAGCGCGCGCTGCTCGAGCAGGCCGGCGAGGTGCCGCCGGCGCTGCAGCTGGAGGCGGTGACCCAGCGGGGGCGTGCGTTGCGCATGCTGGGCCGTTCGCGCGAGTGCGTCACCCACCTCATGCCGATGCAGGCGCTGGCCGCACAGCAGCGGCTGCGGCTGCCGACGGTGGTGGCCGAGTACCACACCCAGCTCGGGCGCTGCCAACAGCTGCTGGGCTACCGCGACAACGCGCGCGCGGCCTTCGAGCAGGCCCGGGGGCTGCGTCGCGACGTGCTGCGCGATACCCCGGGTACCGCGGAGAGCCTGGCCGATCTGGCCGCGCTGGACAGCGACGATGGACGTGCCGCGGCGGCGCTGGCCGGTTACCGCCAGGCGTTGCAGCTGCTGCAGGCCGGGGTCAGCGAGCGCCACCCGCAATTGATCGCGCTGCGCCGGCACATGGGCGAGACGCTGGCCGCGCAGGGCGACCTCGACGCTGCCGGGCAGGCGCTGCAGCTCGCCGGTGCCGACGCGGTGAGTCTGTACGGACCGGATCACCCGGAAACGCTGTCGATCCGCCGTCTGCGTGCCCTCCTGGCGCTGCAGCGCGGTGATCTGCAGCAGGCGCAAACCGAGTTGCAGCAGGTGCATCGGCTGACCCGCCAGGCGCTCGGCGAACAGCACCGCGACACCGGTTTGACCTGGCATGCACTGGGTCGGCTGGCGCTGGAGCGCGGCGACAGTGCCACCGCCATCGATGACCTGGGCCGCGCAGTGGCGATCTGGCGCCAGCCCGATTGCGTCGGCCTGTTGCCGCAGGGCCTGTACGACTATGCCGCGGCCCAGGCCCAGGCCGGCCGCTGGCAGGCCGCGCTGGCCGCCCTGCATGAAGGTCGGCAGTGGCAGGCCGCGCAGCGGGGCGATGACGATGCGTCCGTGCAGCAGGCCGATCGGCAGATGGCCGAGCTCGTCAGCGCGTACGGCGATCCCCGCCAGGCCGGGGAGCAGTTGGCGGCGTTGATGCGCCGGGTCGACCGTGCCGGACCGGGAAGCCCGGCCGTGCAGCGCGCGCTGCAGCTGGCCTGGGGCCGCAACCTGGGCCGCATGGGCCAGACCGTGGAAGCGCGCCGGGCGCTGGCGCCGTTGCTGGTGGGCGATGCGGCCGACCCCGACAGCCGTGCGCTGCGCTGGCGCGCGCGCGCGGCGATGGCGCAGCTGGACTGCAGCCGCGCACCGGCGCGCGCGCGCGAGGCGCTGGGGCAGCTGCAGCAGGAGCTGCAGGCGCAGTGGCCGCAGGGCGGGCAGCTGCCGCAGGAGGTGAGCCGGGCGCGCCAGGACTGCGCACCGGCGCAGCTCGCGGCCGGCCCCTGAGCGCGCTGGCTGAACGCCACCGCGCATTCACCTCGGCGATTTAACGTCTGCGTGCCTATGATGGCCGGCCCTTCCCTGCCATCGCTGCCTGCATGCAACGACGCGACTTCCTCCGCAATGCCTCCGTGGCCTTGGCCGCCTTCGGCCTGCCCGCACTGCCGGCCTGTGCCGCGCAGGGCAACCAGGTCGGCCTGCGCCGGCTGGGCCAGCCGCAGCCGTTCGATTTCGCTTCGCTGAAGGGGCAGGCGCGCGCGCTGTCCCAGGCCGCCTACCAGAGCCACAAGCGCACCCTGCCGGGGCCGGTGGAAGCGCTGGACTGGGACCAGTACCAGTCGATCCAGTACCGTCAGGACCACGCCCTGTGGGCCGATCAACCCGGCCGCTACCAGGCCAAGTTCTTCCACCTCGGCCTGTACTTCCACTCGCCGGTGCGGATGTTCGACGTGGTCGACGGCAAGGCCCAGGAACTGGCCTACGACGGCGCGGCCTTCGACTACGGCAAGAGCGGCCTGAAGGGCAGCCACCTGCCGGCCGACCTGGGCTTCGCCGGGTTCCGCCTCAACACCCGCAAGGACACCGACCGCGACTTCGCCGCGTTCCTCGGTGCCAGCTATTTCCGCGCGGTCGGCAAGGAAGGCCAGTACGGCCAGTCCGCGCGCGGCCTGGCGATCGACACCGGCATGGGCAAGCCCGAGGAGTTCCCGGACTTCATCGCCTATTACCTGGAGCAGCCGGCCGCCGACTCCGACACGCTGGTGGTCTACGCCCTGCTGGATTCGCCGAGCACCACCGGTGCCTACCGCTTCGCGATCACCAACGGTGACGTGCTGCTGATGGACATCGACTGCGCGCTGTACCCGCGCAAGGCGATCGAGCGGCTGGGCATCGCCCCGTGCACCAGCATGTACCAGGTCGGCGAGAACGACCGCCGCATGGCCTGGGACTGGCGCCCGGAGATCCACGATACCGACGGCCTGTCGATGTGGACCGGGGCCGGCGAATGGATCTGGCGCCCGCTGTGCAATCCGTACCACCTGCGCTTCAACATGTTCGTGGACAACAACCCGCGCGGCTTCGGCCTGCTCCAGCGCGACCGCAACTTCGACCATTACCAGGACGACGGCGTTTTCTACGAGAAGCGTCCGTGCCTGTGGGTGGAACCGAAGGGGCAGTGGGGCAAGGGCTCGGTGCAGCTGGTTGAAATCCCGACGGTGGACGAGACCTTCGACAACATCGTGGCGTTCTGGAATCCCGAGGCCAAGCCGCAGCCGGGCCAGGAACTGCTGCTCGGCTACCGCCTGTACTGGGGCGCCGAGCCGCCCGCCCGCCCGCCGCTGGCGCACTGCGTGGCCAGCCGTACCGGCCTGGGCGGGGTGATCGGCAAGAAACGCGAGTACTTCTCGTGGCGCTTCGCGGTCGATTTCGAAGGCGGCGAACTGGCCGCGCTGATCGACAAGGGCGAGGTCGAGGCCGTCGTGCAGGTCAGCCGTGGCCGCACCGAAATCGTTTCGGCGCGTCCGCTGCGCGAGATCAAGGGCTACCGCGCGATGTTCGACGTGGTGCCGCCGGATGACTCGACCGACCAGATCGACATCCGCCTGTACCTGCGCAGTGGCGGCAAGACACTGACCGAAACCTGGCTGTACCAGTACAGCCCGCCGCCGAAGGGCGCGCCGGAACGCACGTTGTATTGATCAAAGCGGCAATGGGACCTGTGCCGGGTCGATTCTTCCCTCACCGCGCGTGATCTTCTTGAACTCCGCGCGGCTCACCGACACGTAGCGCTCGTTGCCGCCGATCTCCACCTGCGGGCCGTCCTGCACCGCGTGGCCATGCTCGTCCACGCGCACGGTCATCGTGGCCTTCTTGCCACTGTGGCAGATCGTCTTGATCTCCTGCATCTCGTCGGCCCAGGCCAGCAGGTACTGGCTGCCTTCGAACAGTTCGCCGCGGAAATCGGTGCGCAGGCCGTAGCAGAGCACCGGGATGCGCATCTGGTCGACCACCTCGCTGAGCTGCCAGACCTGGCTGCGGGTCAGGAACTGCGCCTCATCGACCAGTACGCAGCCCAGCGCACCGTGGGTGCCGATGTCCTCGGCGATCAGCTGCTGCAGGTCGGTGTCCTGGTTGAACGCGATGCCGTCGGCCTTCAGGCCGATCCGCGAGGCGACCACGCCGCGCCCGGCGCGATCGTCCAGCCGCGGGGTCAGGATGGCCACGCGCATGCCCCGCTCGCGGTAGTTGTGCGCCGACTGCAGCAGGGTCGTGGTCTTGCCGGCGTTCATCGCCGAATAATAGAAATAGAGCTTGGCCATCGGCCAATTCTAGACGCCTGGCCGCGTCCCGTGGGCCGCCAGGCGCGGAGGCCGGACGCTTTCGTCCGCGGTTGGAGATCTCCACGCCCCCGGCCTGACGGCCCGCTACAATGCCCCTCCCCTGGAGATGGCATGCACGGTCTCAATCCTCCCCAACACGCGGCAGTGATGCACTGCGAAGGTCCTCTGCTGGTGCTTGCGGGCGCAGGCAGCGGCAAGACGCGCGTGATCGTGGAGAAGATCGGCCAGCTGATCGCCAGCAAGCGCTATCCGGCGCGGCGGATCGCGGCGATCACCTTCACCAACAAGTCGGCCAAGGAAATGCGTGAGCGCGTGGCCAAGCGCCTGCGCGGCGAAGACGCCGACGAAGTCACCATCTGCACCTTCCACGCGCTGGGGCTGAAGTTCCTGCAGATCGAGCACGCCGCGGTGGGGCTCAAGCGCGGGTTTTCGATCTTCGATGCCGACGATTCGACCGCGCAGGTCAAGGACCTGATGTACGGGGCCAAGCCGGACGACATCGAGGACGTGAAGAACCTGATCTCGCGCGCCAAGAATGCCGGGCTCTCGCCCGAGCAGGCGATGGCGGCCGCACGCAGTACCCGCGAGAAGGAAGCGGCCAGCGTCTACGAGCGCTACCAGCTGCGCCTGACCGCGTTCAACGCGGTCGACTTCGACGATCTGATCCGGCTGCCGGTGCAGGTGCTGGAAGAGAATCCGGAGATCGCGCTGGCCTGGCGCGAGCGCATCGGCTACCTGCTGGTGGACGAATGCCAGGACACCAACGATGCGCAGTACCGGCTGCTCAAGCAGCTGGCCGGCAGCAAGGGCAACTTCACCTGCGTGGGCGATGACGATCAGTCGATCTACGCCTGGCGCGGTGCGAACCCGGAAAACCTGCAGCAGATGGCGCGCGACTACCCGGCGCTGGAAATCATCAAGCTGGAGCAGAATTACCGCTGTTCCAACCGCGTGCTGCGCGCGGCCAATGCGTTGATCGCCAACAACCCGCACGAGCACCTGAAGAAGCTGTGGAGCGACCAGGCCGACGGCGAGCGGATCCGCGTGTGGGAGTGCCGCAACAGCGAGCACGAAGCAGAAAAAGTCGCGGCGGAGATCTCCTTCCTGGCCACCTCCAAGAAGATTCCGTGGAGCGATTTCTGCATCCTGTTCCGCGGCAACTTCCAGTCGCGGCCGCTGGAAAAAGCGCTGCAGCTGGTGCGTGCGCCGTACCACATCACCGGCGGCACCGCGTTCCTGGAGCGGCAGGAGGTCAAGGACACGCTGTCCTGGCTGCGCCTGCTGGTGAACCCGGATGACGATACGGCGTTCATGCGCGCGGTGCAGTCGCCCAAGCGCGAAGTGGGGGCCGGCACCCTGGCCAAGCTCGCCGAACTGGCCTCGGAAAAAGACCTGCCGATGGCGCATGCGGCCGAAGCGATCGGCGCGCTCTCGCAGTTGCCGCCGCGCGCCGCCAATGGCCTGAGCCGCTTCACCGACATCCTGCGCGACCTGCGCGCGGAGATGCCCAAGCTCAGTTCCGGCGACCTGGTGCGCAAGCTGGTGAAGGACTCCGGGCTGGTCTCGGACCTGCGCAGTTCGTGCAAGGAAGAGTCCGTGTACCAGCGCCGCCTTGGCAACCTGGAAGAACTGGCGCAGTGGTTCGAAGGTGGCCCACGCGGGGCCTCCACCGCCGATCTGGCCGCGCAGCTGGCGTTGCTCTCGCGCAATGACAAGGATGACGGTGGCAACCAGGTGCGGATGATGACCATGCACGCGTCCAAGGGCCTGGAATTCCCGTACGTGTTCATCATCGGCTGCGAGGACGGCGTGCTGCCGCACCAGGTCAGCCTGGACGAAGGCAACCTGCAGGAAGAGCGGCGCCTGCTGTACGTGGGCATCACCCGCGCCAAGGTCCAGCTGTGGATGAGCTACAGCAAACTCACCCGCAAATTCGGCGAGCACGTGCGGCTCAAGCCCAGCCGTTTCTTCGATGAGATACCGGCCGAGGAAATGCAGCGCGACGGTGCCGATCCGGTCGCCGACGCGGCGCGCAAGAAAGAGCGCGCCAGCGCCGGCCTGGCCGCGATCCAGGCCCTGTTCGACTGACCCAACGCCCTGGTAGAGCCGACCGCTGGTCGGCTGGTCCTCGACCCGGCATACGGCAACCGACCCACGGTTGGCTCCACCCTCTTCCGGCAGCCGACCCACGGTGGGCTCTAGCCTCGTCCGGCAGCCGACCAACGGTCGGCTCTACCGTGTTCGCGACGCGCACTGCACAATCGATGCATCACCTTTCACCGGTACCCGCATGTCCGCCGTGATCCAGACCGACCGCCTGCACCTGCGCCTGATCGATCCCGACCACGATGCGGCCGACATGCTGGCCCTGCTCAACGAGCCGGGTTTCATCCGCAACATCGCCGACCGCGGCGTGCGCACCCTGGCGCAGGCACGTGACTACACCGCCGAGCGCGTGCTCGGCAGCTATACGCTCAACGGCTTTGGCATGTACGCCATCGTCCGCCGCGAAGATGGCGCATGGCTGGGCAATGCCGGCCTGGTCCGCCGTGCCGGGCTGCCGGCACCGGATATCGGTTATGCGCTGCTGTCGCAATACGAAGGCCACGGCTACGCGTTCGAGGCCGCGCGCGGGGTGATGCATTACGCGCGCGATGTGCTTGGCCACACCGATCTGTACGGCATCGTGTCCCCGGACAACCTGCGCTCGGCCGCGCTGCTGCGCAAGCTGGGCATGGAAGATCGGGGCGACCTGCTGCTGCCGCCGCCACACGAGGAGGTGGTGCTGCTGTTCGCCACTCCGGGCGCGCCGGCCCCCTGACACCGGCGACGGGCACGGCGCGGCGCTCGATCCACGCGCATACGGCCGGTAGAGCCGACCGTTGGTCGGCTGCTCTTCACCCCCCCAACTGCGCGCGCAACTCCGCCAGCTGTTCCTGCAGCTCGGCCACCGTGGTCTCCAGCTGCTGCACGCGGCCCTCCAGTGCCGGATTGGCGGCGTTGCCGCCACTGGACGGGGCCGACCGATACTGCTCCGCCAACGCCTGCACATCCACGGGACCAGCCAGCAGGTGCATGTAGCGGTCTTCGCGCTGGCCGCTGGCCCGCGGCAGCTGGACCGCCATGCCGCGCTGGATCATGCGCTCCAGGTGATGGCGCAGTTCCTCCACGTCCTGGAAGCGGACCAGGCGCTCGCTGCGGGTCAGCAGCTCGTTGAGGGTCTGCGGGCCGCGCAGCAGCAACAGGCCCAGGATCGCCAGCTGCTGGCGGGTCAGGTCCAGCGCGGCACCGGCGCGGTGCTCGTAGCGCTCGGCGCGCGAGGAGTACTGCTGGCGCGCCAGGCCCAGGGTCTCCAACTGGCGCAGCGCGTGGTGCACATCACCGGCCGAGAGGGCCATCACCGGCTCGCGCGCGGTCTTCTGGTTGGCCGCCACCTGCGTCGCGTTGACCGTCAGCGGGTAGGCATCCGGCGTGGTCGCCTCCTTTTCGATCAGGCAGCCCAACGCGCGGGCCTGGGCCGCGCTGAGCACGGGTAGGGCAGGGGTCTGGGTGTCGTCGGTCATGGGGCGCTCCGGGGTGTTTCAGGGGCGTGCAGCATAGCCGAGCCCCGCCTGCCGCATGAATGCCGCGGGACAAGCCGGTAAACTGGCGCGAATCTGTTGCCGGTGAATGCCATGCGTCGTAGTGCTGTTTCCCTGTCCGTGCTTGCCTGTGCCGTGCTGGCACTGAGTGCCTGCAAGCGCACCGAAACCCCGGCCGATGCCGCCCCGCCGGCCGCTGCTGCCGCCGTGAGTGCGCCGGCCGCCACCGGCGATGCCGCCGTGGCCGCCAACGACAACCTCAATGCGGTGCTGTGGATGCAGCGCTCGCAGGAGTACCGGGCGATCACCGAGCAGACCTACCGTGCGGCGGCCGATCACCTGGACAAGGCGCTGAAGGAAGCCAACTGGGACGCGCTGGTGCCCGAGGAACGCGGCAACGCCGCCAAGGGCCTGAAGCCGGCCGTGGTGCTGGACGTGGATGAAACCGTGCTGGACAACTCGCCCTACCAGGCGCGCCTGGTGCGCGACGGCAAGGAGTACGACGAGCTGAGCTGGGACCAGTGGGTGGCCGAAAAGAAGGCCAAGGCGATTCCGGGGGTGGTCGATTTCGCCAAGGCCGCCAACGCCAAGGGCGTGACCCTGCTGTACATTTCCAACCGCGCGGTGCATCTCAAGGACGCCACGCTGGCCAACCTGCGCGAGCAGGGCCTGCCGGTGGCCGACGACAGCGTGTTCCTCGGCTTGGGCACGGTGGTGGACGGCTGCGAGCAGGCTGGCAGCGAGAAGAACTGCCGCCGCCGCCTGGCCGGCCAGAAATACCGCGTGCTGATGCAGTTCGGTGACCAGCTGGGCGACTTCGTGGAAGTCACCGCCAACACCAACGAGGGCCGCGATGCGCTGCTGCAGCAGTACCACGACTGGTTCGGCGAGCGCTGGTGGATGCTGCCCAACCCGACCTACGGCGGCTTCGAGCCGGCCCAGTTCAACAACGATTACAGCCAGTCGCGCCAGGCCCGCCACGACGCCAAGCGCGCCGCGCTGGATTACGCACCGTGAGCCGCGCGCCGCTGCCGCTGCGGGACGAGGAGCGCCTGATCTTCGCGCTTGACGTGCCGGGCCGTGACGATGCGCTGGCCTGGGTCGATCGCCTGGGGGATGCGGTGTCGTTCTACAAGATCGGCATGGAACTGCTGGCCTCCGGCGAGTATTTCGAGGTCCTCGATGCGCTGGCCGCGCGCGACAAGCGGGTGTTCGTCGATCTCAAGTTCTTCGACATCCCGGCCACCGCCGCGGCGGTGATCCAGCGGCTGTCGCAGTGGCCGGTGAGCTACGCCACCATCCATGGCTGGCACCCGGCGATGATGGAGGCCTGCGCGGCCGCCAACGGCAGCGACATGCGCCTGCTGGCGGTGACCGTGCTGACCTCGATGGGCCGCAGCGACCTGGCCGGCATGGGCATCGACCGCGAGCCGGTCGAGGTGGTGGTCGAGCGCGCGCTGGCCGCCCAGGCCGCCGGCATCGACGGGGTGATCGCCTCCGGCCAGGAGGCCGGGCCGATCCGCGCGGCCACCGGCGCCGGCTTCTCGATCGTCTGCCCGGGCATCCGCCCCGGGGGCCCGGTCGGCGATGACCAGAAGCGCACCGTGGGCGTTGCCCAGGCCTTTGCCGATGGCGCCGATGCGATCGTGGTCGGCCGTCCGATCCGGCTCGCCACGGACCCGCAGGGTGCCGCCCGCGCCATCCAGGCCGAGATCGCCTTGGCGCTCGCCGCGCGCTGAGGCACTGACGGGGCGGAGTCGCCCCGTCACCACCGGTTTTTCTGTACATTCAAGGGCTTGCGCATAGAGCGCAGGGTCGGCAGGTCTGTCGGCTTGCCGCTGTCACTGAACAGGCCGCAAGATGCGGACCGGTCCGGGGAGTCCGAATTCATGTCCATGTCGTTGAAGCCGTGGCAGTACCGAGGGCAGGCGTTGGCACTGGCCCTGTGCGGGTTGGTGCTGCTCAGTGCCTGCAAGGACAAGCGGATCGACCCCGACGCGCCGGCGTCCGAGCCGGTCGCGGCCCTGCAGCAGCTGGCCCAGCGGGTCGCCGACAACGATCTGGTCGGGTATGCCAAGGCGGCGGTGCCGCCGACCCAGTACGCGCGCCTGCAGGGCGCGTGGAGCCAGGGCCACAGCCGCTGGCCGCTCACCGAACTGCCGCTGGATGGGCAGTTGCTGCCGATGCTGGCCGCGCTGTCGCGGCCGGATGCGCCGCAGCGGCTGCAGCGTTCATTCGATACCCAGATCGCCGGCCAGGCTGCCCAGGTCCGGCAGGCGGCCCACTCGATGGGTCTGTTCGGCGTGCAGTACCTGCGCAACCAGAATGAGTACAGCGACAGCGAACGCGCCCATTACACCCAGGTGGTGAACGCGCTCAGCCGCTGGGCCGCCGCCGCGCCGCTGACCGACAAACAGCGGGCCAGGACCACCATCACCCTGCTGACTGCCACCGCGCGTACCGCCGGGTTGTCCACCGATGCGGAACTGCAGGCCGCAGGCATGGAAGAAAGCCTGCGGCGGCTTGGCCCCTTCATCAAGGCCTTCAAGACCGCGCTGGCCAGCTACGGGTTGTCGCTGGATGGTGCGTTGAGCGAGCTGCGCGGCGAGCTGACCTCCGAGCTTGGCGACGACGCCGTGGTGCGCATCCAGTACACATTGGCCGGTGAGCAGATCGAAGCGCAGGTGCGGATGACCCGGCGCGACGGGCACTGGTACGTGACCCGCACGCTGGAAGATACCGACGCGCTGCTGCAGGCCGCCGACGCCGCGCAAGCTGAACATGACGCCCGCCAGGCGGCCGAGGCAGAAGCCGCTGCAGCGGTCAAGGACGATGCTTCCGCATCGGCTAAGCCATAATGAAGCCGATGCCGAACCAGAATCCCCTGCCTTTCCCCGGCGAAGAGCCGCCCAAGACGCCGGACGCCACGTCCTCGTCGCCCGATACCGTGCCGTCCGACGGTGCCGCCGCCCCGGTGCCGCCGGTCGCCGGCGCGCCTGCGGAGGCGGCTGCGGTCGACGCGGAGCCGGCGGCCATCGTGCCGTCCGCGATCGTGCCCGGTGCCCGCGCGCCCAGCGGCCGCCCGCCGTGGTGGTCGCGCCTGCTCGGCCGTCTGGTCGAGCCGTGGCTGTCGCTGAAGATCGAACCCGAACATCCCGGCCAGTACAACGATGGCCGGCCGGTGGTCTACGTGCTGGAGGACTATGGCCTGTCCAACGCGCTGATCCTCGACAAGGCCTGCCGCGAGGCCGGCCTGCCGTCGCCGCTGGTACCGATCGCCGGTGACCCGACCGGGCGCAAGCGCGCCTACCTGGCCCTGTCGCGCCGGAGCAGCAGCAACTCGCTGATTCCCGAGCAGCGTGGCGCCAAGACCCATTCCGATTCACTGGCCAAGGTCCTGCAGGCGCACCGTGCCCGTGGCGAGCTGGACGTGCATTTGGTGCCGGTCTCGATCTTCGTCGGCCGCGCGCCGGACAAGCAGAGCGGCTGGTTCGCCGTGCTGTTCTCGGAGAACTGGGCCCTGGTGGGGCGCTTCCGCCGCCTGCTGGCAGTGCTGCTCAATGGCCGCAGCACGATCGTGCGCTTCGCCCCGCCGATCTCACTGCGCACCACGGTCGATGAGGGGCTGGACCCCGAGCGCACCGTGCGCAAGCTGCAGCGCGTGCTGCGGACCCATTTCCGCCGCATCCGCGAGTCGGTGATCGGGCCGGACCTGTCGACCCGCCGCCTGCTGGTGGACAAGGTGCTCGACGCCGACACCGTGCGCGAGGCGATCGCCTCGCAGGCCAAGCGCGACAACTCCAAGCCGGCTGATGCCTGGAAGAAAGCCCACGCCTATGCGTGGGAAATCGCCGCGGACTACTCCAGTCCGGTGGTGCGTTCGGCCAGCTTCATGCTCAGCCATGTCTGGAACCGCATCTACGCCGGCGTACTGGTCCACCACCTGGACAAGTTCAAGGCGGCCGCGCCCGGCCACGAAGTGGTCTACGTGCCCAGCCACCGCAGCCACATGGATTACCTGCTGCTGTCCTACCTGCTGTACGACCGCGGCATCGTGCCGCCGCACATCGTGGCCGGCATTAACCTGAACCTGCCGGTGGTCGGCACGCTGCTGCGCAAGGGCGGTGCGTTCTTCATCCGCCGCTCGATCCGTGGCAACGCGCTGTACTCGGCGGTGCTCAGCGAATACGTGGCACAGCTGGTCGCCGGCGGTTACTCGATCGAATACTTCGTCGAAGGCGGGCGCTCGCGCACCGGGCGCCTGCTGCAGCCCAAGGGCGGGATGATCTCGATGACGCTGCGCGCGTTCCTGCGCCAGCCGCGCAAGCCGGTGCTGTTCCAGCCGGTTTACATCGGCTATGAAAAGCTGATGGAAGGCGGCAGCTACCTGGACGAGCTGTCCGGCCGGCCGAAGGAAAAGGAATCGATCTGGTCGCTGCTGTGGTCGATCCCGAAAGTGCTCAAGCAGAACTACGGCCAGGTGGTGGTGAACTTCGGCGAGCCGATCGCGCTCAATGACGTGCTCGCCCAGCGTGCGCCGGAGTGGAACGGCCAGCCGGTCGGCGAAGACGAGAAGCCTTCGTGGCTGTCCGGCACCGTGGATCACCTGGCCGAACGCATCCAGGTGCACATCAACGGTGCCGCCGACGTCAATCCGATCAACCTGCTCGCGCTGGCGCTGCTGTCCACGCCCAAGCACGCGATGGGCGAGGCGGACCTGATCGCGCAGATCGAGCTGTGCAAGACCCTGCTGGTCGAGATGCCGTACTCGGACCGGGTGACGGTGACCCCGCACTCGCCGGAGCGGATCATCGCCCACGCCGAGGAGATCAACGTCCTCACCCGCATCAAGCACCCGCTGGGCGACGTGCTCAGCGTCAGCGGGGATACCGCGGTGCTGCTGAGCTACTTCCGCAACAACGTGCTGCACCTGTTCACGGCTTCGTCGTGGGTGGCCTGCTGCTTCCAGAACAATCGCCGCATGAGCCGCACCGGGCTGGTCCAGCTGGGCCGCACGGTATACCCGTTCCTGCAGGCCGAGCTGTTCCTGCCGTGGACCGAGGACGAGTTCGCCCAGCGCATCGAGCAGACCATCAACGTATTCGTGCGCGAAGGCCTGCTGCAGAACATCAACGACGACGACGGCGGCATCCTGGCGCGCAATACCGGCCAGACCGACGAAGTCTTCCGCCTGCGTGCCATCGGCCATTCGCTGCAGCAGGCGTTCGAGCGCTATTACATCGCGATCTCGGTGCTGGTGAAGAACGGTCCGGGCACGCTGGGTGCGGCCGAGCTGGAAAGCCTGTGCCAGCAGGCCGCGCAGCGCCTGAGCCTGCTCTATGCGCCGGCCGCGCCGGAGTTCTTCGACCGTACGCTGTTCCGCGGCTTCATCCAGAAGCTGCGCGAGCTGCGCCTGGTGTGGCCGGATGAAAACAGCAAGCTGCTGTTCGATGCGCGCCTGGATGCGTGGGCGAAGGATGCGAAGTTCATCCTCGGTCGCGAACTGCGCCACACCATCGAGCGGGTCAGCCCGGAAGCGGCCAAGCCAGAGGAACCGGTAGCCCAGGATTGACGACGGCACGTCGTCGATCCGACGTCTCCGGACGTATCCGGATCGTATTGCGTTCGCCAGCAATTCGTAGGTACCGACCGTTGGTCGGTACCCGCGCGCAAGCGCGGCACAAGCGTCCGCAGACCGGGCAACACGGCGTGCACCGGCTGACCGACGCTGACCACCGTCCGAAGCCACACGCCAGGGGTTCATGCCGCCGGGAGCAACAGCAGCCGACCAACGGTCGGCTCTACGCCGGTTCGTCTGGAATCAACATGTCCTCGAGCTTGGCGATGCAGTCCTTCAACTGCAGCTTGCGCCGCTTCAGGCGCTTGGCTTCCAGCTCGTCATCACCGTTGGCGGCCATGCGCAGGATCTGCTCATCCAGCGCACGGTGCTCCTGCCGGAGCGCGGCAAGGCGGGCACTGATATCGGCGGGCGTCATGGTGTCCACAAGCGCCGAGCATACACATCCCCGATGACTGCCGGGAGTGAACGGAGTCACTTCCCGGCCCCTGTGAGGGTGCGCGCCAGCCGGTAGAATGAGGCCATGAGCGCCGCTGTCATCTGCCTGCCCGATCCCGTCCCGCGCGCCCGCGATCCGCGCGCGCCCGGCGGCGTGCAGGACCGCCTGGCGCGGCAGCTGCGCCGCCAGGTGGGCCAGGCGGTGGCTGATTTCGGCATGATCGAGGCCGGCGACAAAGTGATGGTGTGCCTGTCCGGCGGCAAGGACAGCTACACCCTGCTCGACATCCTGCTGCAGCTGCAGAAAAAAGCGCCGGTGCCGTTCGAGCTGGTCGCGGTCAACCTGGACCAGAAGCAGCCCGGCTTTCCCGAGCACGTGCTGCCCACCTACCTGGCCTCGATCGGCGTGCCGTTCCAGATCATCGAGCAGGACACCTATTCGGTGGTCAGCCGGGTGATCCCCGAAGGCCGCACGATGTGTTCGCTGTGCTCGCGCCTGCGCCGTGGCGCGCTGTACCGGCATGCGGCCGAACACGGCTTCACCAAGATCGCGCTGGGCCACCACCGCGACGACAGCGTGGCCACGTTCTTCCTCAACCTGTTCCACCACGCCAAGCTCTCGGCGATGCCGCCCAAGCTGCGCAGCGACGACGGCCAGCACATCGTGATCCGCCCGCTGGCCTATGTGAGCGAAGCGGACATCAGCGCCTACGCGCAGGCGCGCGCGTTCCCGATCATTCCCTGCACGCTGTGTGGCAGCCAGGACACCCTGCAGCGCCGCCAGGTGGAGCAGATGCTGCAGCAGTGGGAGCGCGACCAGCCCGGCCGCATCGACCAGATCGCACGCGCGCTGGGCAACATCCACCCCTCGCAGCTGGCCGATCCGGCGCTGTTTGATTTCATGGCCCTGGGGCGCGCCGCGGCCGCCCCGTTGCCCGACCCGCCGGCCTGTGCCGGCACTGCCCACGACCCCGCGCACGCCCCCGGCCCGGCCTGAGCCACGCCGGTGCGCCCGCCCTCCCTTTCACGCTCTTACCCTGGACGTCCATGTTCTTTCGCAACCTGACGCTGTTCCGCTTCCCGACCGCCACCGATTTCTCCGAGGTAGACACTCTGCTGCCGCAGGTGCTGCTCAAGCCGGTCGGTCCGCTTGAAATGAATTCGCGCGGCTTCATCTCGCCGTTCGGCCGCGAAGAAAAAGCCGTGTTCTCGCACCGCGTCGGCGATGCGCTGTGGCTGACCGTCGGCGGTGAGGACAAGATCCTCCCGGGTGCGGTGGTCAATGATCTGCTCGCGCGCAAGCTCGAGGAGATCGAGGAGAAGGAAGGCCGCAAGCCCGGCGGCCGCGAGCGCAAGCGCATGAAGGACGACCTGCTGCACGAACTGATGCCGCGCGCCTTCGTGAAGAGCTCGCGTACCGACGCGCTGATCGACCTGACCCATGGCTACGTGGCGGTGGACTGTTCGAGCAGCAAGAAGGGCGAGAACATGATGTCCGACATCCGCGGCCTGCTCGGCAGCTTCCCGGCGATGCCGTTGAACGCCGAAGTCGCGCCGCGCTCGATCCTGACCGGCTGGATTGCCGGCGAAGCGCTGCCGACCGGGCTGAGCCTGGGCGAAGAGTGCGAGATGAAGGACCCGGCCGAGGGCGGTGCGGTGGTCAAGTGCCAGCACCAGGAACTGCGCTGCGACGAGATCGACAAGCACCTGGATGCCGGCAAGCAGGTGACCAAGCTGGCCCTGGTGTTCGAGGACAACCTGTCCTTCGTGCTGGGCGATGACCTGATCGTGCGCAAGCTGAAGTTCCTGGATGGCGCGCTGGACCAGCTCGAGCATGCCGACGACGACGGCCGCCGCGCCGAACTGGACGCCCGTTTCGCCCTGCAGAGCGGCGAAGTGCGTCGCCTGTTCCTGCTGCTGGAAGAGGCCTTCAAGCTGAGCAAGGCGGACTGACCGGTAACGATCAGTCCCCAGTCATGCGCCGGTCACGGCCGGCGCTATGCTGTACCCATGTCCGGATTCCTCCGCCGCCTGATTTCGCCGGCTGCCAGCACGCTGCAGCGCGATACGGTACGGCTGCGCCTGGAGGATGCCGAGATCGATGTGCTGCGCGTGCGCGATCCGCGGGCGCGCCGGATCAAGCTCAGCGTCGATGAGCGCGGTGTCCGCCTGACCCTGCCGCCGCGCGCCAGCCTGGTGATGGGCGAGCGTTTCCTCGACCAGCATCGCGGTTGGCTGTCGGAACAACTGCGCAGCTACCAGGCCACCAATCTGCCGCCACCGCTGGTGATCGGCGAGCCGGGCGTGCTGCCGTTGCGCGGCGAACTGCTGCCGTTGCGTTGGGAAACCGGTCGCTACGCACACATGCACGTGGACGAGCAGGGTGCCTGCCTGCACTGGCCCACGCGTGGCACCGACGCCACGCTGCGCCGCACCCTGCGCGAGTTCTACGAAGCACAGACCCGTGCCGACGTCGGCCAGTGGCTGCCGCGCTACCTGCCCGGCCTGCCACGTGCACCGGCACGGCTGCGGCTGAAGGTGATGTCCTCGCAATGGGGCTCGCTGGCGCCGGATGGCAGCATGGCGCTGGACCTGGCCCTGGTGCTGGGGCGGCCCTCGGCGTTCGAGTACGTGCTGGTGCACGAGCTCTGCCACCTGATCCAGGCCAATCACTCCCCGGCGTTCTGGGCCGAAGTGGCGAAGCGCTTCCCGGCGTGGCACGCCGAGCGGGATTACTTCCAGCTCGAAGGGCGACGCCTCAAGGCCACGCTGCGGCAGCTGCTGACCCCGACACCGTAACGGCGGCGGCAACGGGTGCTCCCACCGGGTAGTGCCGGCCGCTGCCCGTCTCCCCATCAAACCCACCCTCGCGCGATTGCCGGCCAGCGGCCGGCACTACCGGTGCGATGGTTCCGTCAGTTCCCCGCCCGCACTGCCGCCGCCTGCGCCCACCGCGCCGCCACGCGCGGCGCGGTGATGCACACCGCCTGGTCGGTCACGGTGGTGACCGCGCGCTCCAGCAGCTGGATGTCGGCCTCGTGCTGGCGGGCCACGTGCGGATCCTCGAAGAAGATCGCGCGCTGGCAATGCCCTTCCAGCACGCGGTCGGCGATCTGCGCATCACCACCCATCGGGCCGCTCTGGTAGCGGGTCACCCACTCCTCGCCCTGCGGCCAACCGCGGCTCCAGGCCAGTTCGTTCAGGCGCTGGCCGGTGGTGCCGGTGCCGATCCGGCTGCGGAAGCGCGACAGCACCTCGAAGTGCTCGTCGGCGAAGGCCAGCATCGCCGGCTTCATTGCGTCATGCGCGATCAGGGCCAGCGTGTGCTGCTCGAAGGCGTGCAGATCATCGGCGCCCGCATCCGGCACCAGGCCGGCGTGCAGGCGCTCGACTTCGACCCAGTCGCGTGCGGTGGCGACGGTGGAGATGAAGGGCTTGCCATGGATCACGCACTGGCGCTTGAGCGCAGTGGCCTCCGGGAAGACGGACGACGGATCGACCGGATCCATCAGGTAGATGGCACCGTCCAGAGTGCGCTCCGGCGTCCCCATGCCGACCACCTCGGCGACCAGCTTCATCAGGCCGCCCTCGCGGCCGTTCGGATAGCGGCGCAGCGGGGCGAAGTCCTGCAGGAAGCCAAGCCGCTGGATCGCATCGAAGGTGCGCCCGACCGCATGCAGCTCGACCCCGAGTTCGCGCAGTCCGGTATCGCTGGCGCGCAGCCAGCGGAACAGCGCGGCGTGCTTGTCGTGATGGTGCAGGCGGTTCGCGGCCAGGCCGATGCGCATGGGAGCAGTCCAGAGGGTGACCCAGCCAGTGTAAGCCGTTCAGGTTGCAACGAAGCAAGCATCGAACAGTGATGACGATCACGCGTCATCACGCATTTTCGTATTTGTTGCATGGTCTCGACAGGGGGCATATCCGACAGTGACGGCCGTCCGTCAATCAGGAAACCCCTGCCATGACCCTCTCCCCTTCTTCCACCATCGCCTCATCCGCGGCCGCTGCCATGGACCCGGGCCGCCGCCTCCGCGCGCTGGCCGCTGTCCTGCGCGATGCCCCCCAGGCCGATGCCGAGATGCTGCTGGCCGGGCTGGCGTGCATGCTCGATGCGCATATCGGCCGCGGCCACGATGATGTGGTCAGCAACCGTCGCATCCGCGACCAGCTCGACAACATCGAGCTGCTGATGGCGCTGGAGATCGAGCGCGCCGGGGTACGTCATGCACCTTCACCCGCGGTAGCGCGCGCGGCCTGACCAGCCCGCGGGGCCGTGCGGTTACGCTGAGAGCAGCTGCACGATGCTGCCGGCGGCGTCGCGGCCCTCGGCCACGGCCGTCACCACCAGGTCTGCGCCACGCACGGCATCGCCACCGGCGAACAGGCGCGGGTGGGCGGTCTGGAACGGCAGGCGGCCACTGCCACCGGCCACGATGCGGCCGTTGTTGCCGGCCTCCACCCCCTGCCCGGTCAGCCAACCCGGCGCACTCGGCGAGAAGCCGAACGCGATGATCACCACGTCCGCTTCCAGCAGTGATTCGCTGCCGGCGATCGGCACCGCATTGCGGCGGCCCTGTGCATCCGGTTCATCCAGGTGCGTTTCGACCACCATCACCCCGATCACTTCATCGTCCGCACCGGCCTCGATCGACAGCGGCTGGCGGTTGAACAGGAAGCGCACGCCTTCCTCGCGGGCGTTGGCCACTTCGCGCGCCGAGCCGGGCATGTTGGCCTCGTCGCGGCGGTAGGCACAGGTGACTTTGGCGGCGCCCAGGCGGATCGCGCTGCGCACGCAGTCCATGCCGGTGTCGCCGCCGCCGAGCACCACCACGCGCTTGCCTTCCAGGTCGGGCAGGGCGATCTGGTCTTCCCAGCCGGCGATCGGTCGGCCGTGCGCGTCGCTGCCACTGACGATGCGGCTGTTCTGCACGAGGAACGGCAGCGCCGGCAGCACGCCCTTGAGGTCCTGGCCAAGCAGACCACCATCGGTATAGCGATAGGCACCGGTGCCGACGAACACCGCGTCGTACTCGGCCAGCAGCTCGTCGATGCTGACATCGCGGCCGATCTCCACGCCGAGGCGGAACTGCACGCCCATGCCCTCGAGCACGTTGCGGCGGCGACTGATCACGGATTTGTCCAGCTTGAAACTGGGGATGCCGAACTGCAGCAACCCGCCGATCTGTTCGTAGCGGTCATACACCACCGCCTGGATGCCGGCGTGGGCCAGCTTGTCGGCGCACGCCAGCCCGGCCGGGCCGGCGCCGATCACCGCCACGCGCTTGCCGGTGGCTTCCACCGCGCTCATGTCCGGGCGCCAGCCGGTGGCCAGCGCGGTATCCACGATGTACTTCTCGACCGCACCGATGGTGACCGCGCCGAATTCCTCCAGCGTGCAGCTGCCTTCGCACAGCCGGTCCTGCGGGCACACCCGGCCACACACTTCCGGCAGCGGGTTGGTCGAATGGCACAGCGTGGCCGCTTCGTGGATGCGGTTCTCCTGCACCAGCTGCAGCCACTGCGGGATCGCGTTGTGCACCGGACACTTCCAGCTGCAGTACGGATTGCCGCAATCCAGGCAGCGCCCGGCCTGGAACTGCGCGTCCTCCTTGCCGAACTTGCCGTACAGCTCGCCCCAGTCACCCGAGGTGCGCAGCTCGACCGGGATGCGTTGCGGCATCGTCCGGGGCAGATCGAGGAACTGGAAAGCTTGCTTGCGGCTCATGGGTGGGCCCTGCGGTGGTGGGTTGCCGGCCAGCGGCCGGCACTACAGCGGTGGGATGTGCAGCGCCGGCGTGGGAGCCGGCGCCTTGACCCCGATCAGGCGGCGCGGCGCAGCGAGTCGGTCAGCGATTCGATGCTGGCGGCCTTGGGTTTGACCAGCCAGAACTTGCCGACGTAATCGCGGAACTCATCGAGGATCTGCTGCGCCCAGATGCTGCCGGTCAGTTCGCGGTGGCGGCTGATCAGCGTATGCAGGTGCTGGCGATGGTTCTCGAAGCCTTCGGCCGAGATGCGGTGGATGTCGATCAGTTCGTGGTTGTAGCGGTCCACGAAATCACGGTCGATATCCAGCACGTAGGCCAGGCCGCCGGTGAAGCCGGCGCCGAAGTTCAGCCCGACCTTGCCCAGCACCAGCACGATGCCGTCGGTCATGTACTCGCAGCAGTGGTCACCGGCGCCCTCGATCACCGCCAGCGCGCCGGAGTTGCGCACGCCGAAGCGCTCGCCGGCGCGGCCCGCGGCGAACAGCTCGCCGCCGGTGGCGCCGTACAGGCAGGTGTTGCCGATGATCGCGGTATTGCGCGCCTCGAAGCGCGCGCCGCGCGGCGGGCGCACCACCAGGCGGCCGCCGGCCATGCCCTTGCCGACGTAGTCATTGGCTTCGCCCTCCACTTCCAGCTGCAGGCCACCGACGTTGAACGCGCCGAAGCTCTGCCCGGCGGTGCCACGGAAGCGCAGGATCAGCGGCGCCTCGGCCATGCCCTGGTTGCCGTGCGTCCGCGCGATCTCGCCGGACAGGCGGGTGCCGATCGAGCGGTCGGTGTTGTGGATCAGGAAGCGGTGCTCGCCGCCGAGCTTGCCGGCGATCGCCGGGGCCAGCAGGCCATCCATCTGCGTGGCCAGGCTGTCCGGCGATTCGTACAGGCGCTGCGCGGCGCAGTGGCTGCCGGCGTACTCGGCCGGGTTGAGCAGGCGCGACAGGTCCACCTTGACCCCTGGGCGCGGCGAGACCTCCAGCTGCTGCAGCAGGTCGGTGCGGCCGACGATTTCGTCCAGCGAGCGCACCCCCAGGTACGACAGCCAGCCACGCACCTCCTCGGCCAGCAGCCGGAAGAAGTTCTCCACGCGCTCGGGCAGGCCAGTGAAGTACTGCGCGCGCAGGCGCTCGTCCTGGGTGGCCACGCCGGTGGCGCAGTTGTTGAGGTGGCAGATGCGCAGGTACTTGCAGCCCAGCACGATCATCGGCGCGGTGCCGAAGCCGAAGCTGTCCGCGCCCAGCAGTGCGGCCTTGATCACGTCCAGGCCGGTCTTCAGGCCACCGTCGGTCTGCAGCAGGGTGCGCCCGCGCAAATCGTTGGCCACCAGTGCCTGGTGCGATTCGGCCACGCCCAGTTCCCACGGCACGCCCGCATAGCGGATCGAGCTGACCGGGCTGGCGCCGGTGCCGCCGTCATGGCCGGAGACGGTGATCAGATCGGCGCCGGCCTTGACCACGCCCGCGGCGATGGTGCCGACACCGGCGTGGCTGACCAGCTTCACCGAGACCAGCGCGGTCGGGTTGACCTGCTTGAGGTCGTAGATCAGCTGGGCCAGATCTTCGATGGAGTAGATGTCGTGGTGCGGGGGCGGCGAGATCAGCCCGATCCCCGGCTTGGCATAACGCAGCCGCGCGATCAGTTCGTTGACCTTGTGCCCGGGCAGCTGGCCGCCTTCGCCGGGCTTGGCACCCTGCGCGACCTTGATCTGCAGGACTTCAGCGTTGACCAGGTACTCGGCGGTGACGCCGAAGCGGCCCGAGGCCACCTGCTTGATCTTGCTGCGCTTCTCGGTGCCGTAGCGCACCGGGTCTTCGCCGCCTTCGCCGGAATTGCTGCGTCCGCCGAGCCGGTTCATCGCGATCGCCAGTGCTTCATGCGCCTCCGGTGACAACGCACCGAGGCTGATCGCCGCGGTGTCGAAGCGGCGGAACAGGTCTTCGGCCGGGGCCACCTCGTCCAACGGGGTCGGCGTGGGCGCGGCCTTGAGCTGCAGCAGGTCGCGCAGCGCCGAGACCGGGCGGCCGTGCACGGCCTCGCAGTAACGCTGCCAGTCCGCGGCATCGCCACTGCGCGCGGCGCGCTGCAGGGTCATGACCACGTCCGGGTTGTACATGTGGTATTCGCCGCCGTGCACGTACTTGAGCACGCCGCCGACATCCGGGCGCAGCAGGTCGTTCCAGGCGCGCACGGTGAGCTCGCGCGCTTCATCGTCCAGACGGGCGAAGCCAACGCCTGCCACGCGCGAGGCGGTGTCCGGGAAGCACAGGTCGACCACCTCGTCATCCAGGCCGACGATCTCGAACAGCTGCGCGCCGCGGTAACTGGCCACGGTACAGATGCCCATCTTGGAGATGATCTTGGACAGGCCCTTGTAGATGCCCTTGCGGTAGCGGCGGCCGATCTGCGACTGCTCGCCGCCCTTGCTCAGCTGCAGGATGCCACGCCGGCCGAGGTCGAACAGGGTCTGGTAGGCCAGGTACGGGTACACCGCGGTGGCACCGAAGCCGAGCAGGCAGGCCATGTGGTGCGGATCGCGCGCGGTGCCGGTTTCCAGGATCAGGTTGACATCGCAGCGCAGCCCGGTGTTGGACAGGTGGTGATGCACCGCGCTGGTGGCCAGCAGCGCATGCACCATCGGCCGGTCGGCGACCGGGTAGCGGTCGCTCAGCAGCAGCATGACGATGCCTTCGCGGGCGGCGGCTTCGGCCTCGGCGCAGATGCGCTCGATGCCGGCCTTCAGGCCTTCGTCCAGGCTGTAGGACAGATCGATCAGCCGGTTCTTGTCGGCGTACTGCTCCATCTTGATCAGCTGGCGCAGCTTGCGCTGGCTGAGCACGGGCGAGTTGAGGATGACGTGGTTCACCGTCTCCGCGCCGGCATGGAAGATGTTGGTCTCCTTGCCGAGCTGGGTGGACAGCGACATGACGCAGTCTTCGCGCAGCGGATCGATCGGCGGGTTGGTGACCTGCGCGAATGCCTGGCGGAAATAATCGTAGAGCGGCCGGCTGTGCTGGCTCAGCACTGCCATCGGGGTGTCATCGCCCATTGAGCCGGTGGCTTCCTGCTCGGTCTCGGCCAGCGGGCGCAGGATCTGCTCCACTTCCTCGGTGCTGAGCTGGAACAGCTTGTGATAGCTGCGCAGGGTGCGCTCGTCGAACGGTTCTTCCACCAGCGAGGGATCGATCAGCTCGGTCTGCAGGTAGGTCACGCCCTGCTGCAGCCACTGCTTGTATGGCGCGCGGCCACGGTTGATGCGGTCGATGGCGTCCGAATCGAGCAGGTCACCGCGCTTGAGGTCGATGGCCATCATCTCGCCCGGGCCCAGCTTGCCCTTGCGCACCACGCGCTCGGCCGGCACTTCCCACACGCCCGCTTCGGAGGCGACCAGGAAATGGCGGTCGGAGGTGAGCATCCAACGCGCAGGGCGCAGGCCGTTGCGGTCCAGCGTGCAGGCCGCATAGCGGCCATCGCAGGCGACGATGCCGGCCGGACCGTCCCACGGCTCGCTGTTGAGGCCGTAGAACTCGTAGAACGCGGCCAGGTCCGGATCCTTGAACTCCAGCGACTGGGTCGCCGGCGGCACCAGGATGCGCAGCGCCTGGATCAGCTCCATGCCGACGCTGACCATCAGCTCGAGCATGTTGTCCAGGCTCTGCGAATCCGAGCCATGCATGGAGATCACGGGGTCGAACTCGCTGATATCGAAGCGCGGGGTCTTCCAGACCTTGCTGCGCGCCTGGGCCCAGCGGCGGTTGCCCTCGATGGTGTTGATCTCGCCGTTGTGGGCGAGCATCCGGAACGGATGCGCCAGCGGCCAGCGTGGCAGCGTGTTGGTCGAGAAACGCTGGTGGAACACGATCGCACTGGAGGCCAGGTCGTTGCGCTGCAGGTCCACGTAGAAGCGGCTCAGCTTGTCCGGCAGCACCATGCCCTTGTAGCTGATCGCGTTCGGGCTGAGCGTGGTGACGTAGTAGTCGGCGTGCCCACGCAGCTGCTGTTCGCTGCGGCGCCGGGCCAGGAACAGGGCCAGGGTGAAAGCGGCCTCGTCCTGCGCGGCACCGGCATCGACGAACACCTGTTCGATATGCGGCAGCGTGTCACGTGCAAGCTGGCCACAGACGCTGGGATCGGTGGGCACTACGCGCCAGCCGACCGGCTGGCAGCCGGCGTCACGCAGCTGTTGCTCCAGCGTGTCGCGGCACGCCTGCGCGGCGGCGGTGTCGTGTGGCAGGAACACCACGCCGGCGGCGAATCGGGCACCGAGGGTGAGCCCGGCCTCGGCGGCAAGTGCTTTCAGGAAGACATCGGGGCGGCGCAGCAGCAGACCGCAGCCGTCTCCGGTGACACCGTCGGCGGCAACGCCGCCGCGGTGGGTCATGCGCGAGAGCGCGGCGATGGCGGTGTCGACCAGCAGTCGGGACGGCTGGTCGTCGAGCTGGGCGACCATGCCGAAACCACAGGCATCTCGCTCATCTTGCGGGTCGTAAAGCCCTTGGCGGTTGCGGGGGGCCATTTCTGCCTCAATGTCGGGTGAGCGGCGACACTCGTCCCCGCTCAATCCGTTGAGCGCATCTGGAGGCACCGGATGACTCGACTAGAGCATAGTTGCTGCAACGCCGCAATACACGGTTGCAGGCGCAACCAACCCCTTGTGTTTCAGGGGTTTCCCTACCGCCTGTTCAGCCGCAACGAAGGCCGTCGATGACGTTCTTGGCATCCACTTCGACGTTCAAGCGCTCCCCGACAAACTCCATCGTGGTCATGTCGTTCGGCTTGAGCACGCGCACACTGGTGGCGCCGGCATCCTGCTGGGCCTGGTTGCCGATCTCGGCGGTATAGGGCTGGCCGACCAGGCTCTGCACCTGGGTGGCATCGCAGCTGCCGACCGGCGGCGCTTCGGTTGCCTTGCCGGCTTCGTCGGTCGGCGCGGCGGCGGCTTCAGCCGCCTTCTGTGCATCGGTGGCGACCGCTTCCTGCTCGTCCATGGGCGGTGCGCTGCAGGCACCGAGGACCAACAGGGCGGGGAACAGGGCGATCAGCCCGAAAGAACGCCGCACGCGGCGGAACGACAAAGACGACATCGGTACTCCAGAAAGCGAGCCAGTAAACGGTGGAGGATATCGCCAAGCGCGGTGTGAGGTGTTTGTGTTGCGTTATTGACGCGGTGCCGCACCGGCAGCGGTGACACTGCGCTTCCCTGATCCGCGCCGCGTCCATGAGCCCGAGCCGCACCGTCACCCCCGAAGCCGCCGCCGCCCGCCAGGCCGGCCTGCGTTATGTCAGCGACGAACTGCCCGGCATCACCCGCCGCAAGGCCGGCAAGGGTTTCGCCTATCGCAATACGGAGGGCGCGGCGGTGCGCGATGCGGCCACCCTGGCCCGGATCCGCGCGCTGGCCATCCCGCCGGCCTACACCGACGTGTGGATCTGCGCGCTGCCCAACGGCCACCTGCAGGCCACCGGCCGCGATGCGCGGGGGCGCAAGCAGTACCGCTACCACGCCGACTGGGCGCGGGTGCGCGGCGATGGCAAGTTCGACCGCGTGATCGCCTTCGGCAAGGCGCTGCCGCAACTGCGCCGGCGCCTGCGCCGTGACCTCAAACTGCCGGGATTCCCGCGTGACAAAGTGCTGGCCATCGTGGTCGCGCTGCTGTCCGAAACGCTGGTGCGCGTGGGCAACGCGGCCTACGCGCGGGAGAACCGCTCCTACGGTCTGACCACCCTGCGCAACCACCATCTGGCCATGCTCAAGGGCGGCCGGGCGCAGATGCGTTTCCGTGGGAAATCGGGGCAGGCCCAGGAGATCGATGTCGACGACCGTCGGCTGGTGCAGTTGATCCGGCGCTGCCAGCAGCTGCCGGGCCAGGCGCTGTTCCAGTACCGCGATGATGACGGCAACGTGCAGCCGGTCGACTCGGGCATGGTCAATGACTACCTGCGCGATGCGATGGGGGAGGATTTCAGCGCCAAGGACTTCCGCACCTGGGGCGGTACCGTGGCCGCGCTGCGGCAACTGGCGGCGACGGCATTGCCAGAGCCGTCCAGCGAGCGCGCATTGACCGCGCTGCAGCGGGAGGTGGTGTGCGAGGTGGCCAGGTTGTTGGGCAATACGCCGGCGGTGTGCCGCAAGGCCTATATCGATCCCTGCGTGTTCGAGGGCTGGCGCGACGGAGGGCTGGCGTCGCTGGAGGGGCTGCGCGGGGACCGTCAGTGGGAGCAGGCCACGCTGCGTTTCCTGGCCGCCTCACGCCGCCGCGCCTCGGCGAAGACCAGGCGCGCGGCGGCCTGAGCGAGGCGATCAGCCGCAGTAGATCGCGGTGATGTTGTTGGTGCTGCCGGTCTCGATGGTCAGCCGCTCGCCGCCGCTTTCCGCACCGGTGGTGGACGGCACCGCGCCGCTGGCGGTCGGGCCGCTTTCCTGGCGCTGACCACGCAGCACGACCACTTCCAGGCTGTCGCTGTCCACGCGGGCCCGCTCCACGGTCGCCGCCGATGCGGCCAACCCGGTGGCACCGCGGACCTTGTCGATATGGCACTGGCCGGAAATGACGCCATCGATCGGCTGGACCTGCGCGACGGGGGTAGTGCTGCAGGCGGACAGGGCAAGGACGGCCACGGCCGCGGACAGGTAACGAAGCATGCGACGCACTCCATGGGAATTGCGCTCAGGGTGCATCGATGCCCGTATGCGGCGCATGAATCCCTACACGGGGTGGGCACGCTCCATTCACCGTGCCTGGCCGCGGGGACGACCATAGTGGAGGCGCGCAATGCCGGCACGGTTTCCCGACCCGGCGCGCATCTGAGTTTGATCCACGCATCTGATCCGGCAACAGGAGTCGAGCATGGCCACGGCCAAAACCCGTAAGACCACCAAGACCCCCACCTCCCGCAAGCGCCCGCGTCCGGCGGAAGCGGCCGCCACGGCGACCGAACCGCGTACCCGCACCCCGGTCGTCAAAACCGCGACCCGCAAGGCGGCCGCCACCGATCCGCGCGCTGCGCGCGTGGCCGCCCGCCAGCGCCGTCTGCAGGACCAAGAAAAAGCCAAGGACGCACGAGCAGCGAAAAAGGCCGCCAAAACCACGACCAAGAAGGCGACCCAGGCCGGCCCGCGGCGCCAGCCGGAGAAGATGCCCGCCCAGCAGTTGGCCAAACCGGGCAACGAACACGCGATGCAGCTGGCCCCGCGCTTCCTGGCGCCGGATTACCAGGGCAGCGGCAAGCTCAAGGGAAAGCGCGCCATCATCACCGGCGCCGACTCCGGCATCGGCCGCGCGGTGGCGGTGCTGTTCGCCCGCGAAGGTGCCGATGTCGCGGTGCTTCACCTGGATGAAAAGAAGGACGCGCAGATCACCCGTGCGCACGTCGAGAAGGAAGGCGCGCGCTGCGTGGTGATCGCAGGCGACGTGCGCGATCCGGCGTTCTGCAACAAGGCGGTCAAACAGGTGGTCAAGGCGTTCGGTGGGATCGACATCCTGGTCAACAATGCCGCCTTCCAGCTGCATTGTGATCGCCTTGAAGACCTCGAGGACGCGCACCTGCAGGAAACCCTGCAGACCAACATCGGCGGTTACATCCAGATGGCGCGCGCGGTGCTGCCGCATCTGGGCGAGGGCGCCAGCATCATCAACACCGGCTCGGAAACCGGCCTGTTCGGCAGCAAGTCGCTGGTGGACTATTCGGCGACCAAGGGCGCGATCCATGCGTTCACCAAGGCGCTGGCCAGCCAGTTGCTGCCGCGCGGCATCCGCGTCAATGCCGTTGCCCCGGGTCCGGTCTGGACCCCGCTCAATCCGGCCGACAAGAAGGCACCGGATGTGGCCGAGTTCGGCCAGGACAGCGACATGGGTCGTCCGGCACAGCCGGAAGAGCTGTCGCCGGCGTACGTGTTCCTCGCCTCGCCGATCACCGCCAGCTACATCAGTGGCGTGATCCTGCCGGTGATGGGCGGACCGCGCGGCTGACCGTCGGCGCCGACGCCGGCGCACCGGCACCATAGAACGCGGCGATCTGCGGAATGAAGTTCTGCGGGTTGGCCCCGACCAGGTTGGTCAGCACCACGATGGCCAGCCCCTGGTCGGGGTAGACGATGAACGCCGAGCGCGCGCCGCCCATTCCGGCCACCTGGCGTTGCGGACTGTGCTGGAGGACCGCCCAGCCGTTGCCCCAGGCACCGTCGGTGCCGTCGTTGAGCCGTTCCGGTGTCCACATCCGGCGGGTGCTGGCGGCGTTGATCAGGCGGTTGCCGGTCAACGCGACCAGCCACTGCGCGACGTCATCGGCGGTGGTCAGCATGCCGCCGCCGGCCCACAGCCCCGGGGTCATGTCGTAGAACCAGTGCGAAAGCCGTGGCGTCGCCTCCGGCGCATCGGTGCGGCGCGGGAACCAGCTGTAGATCGTGGCGCTGTTGGCGATCAGGTCGTAGCTGTCGCCGAACGTCGTGGACGGCATCCCGACGACATCGAATTGATGCGTGGCCACATAGCGGTCGTACGGCATCGCGGATTGCGCGGCGATGATCCGCGCGAGCAGCACATAGTTGGTCTGGTTGTAGGTGAAGCGCGCGCCGGGGACGGCCTCCACCGGCAGCTGGGTCACGGCCGTCCACGCCGCCTGCTCGGTGCCTCCGCCCAGCAGTCCCTGCGCGTCCAGGATGTCCGGTAATCCCGAGGTATGCGCCAGCAGTTGCCTGACCCGAACGCCGTGCCATGCCTCGGGCAGATCGGCGAGATAGGTCGAGATTGGCGCATCCAGGTTCACCTTGCCCGCCTCGGCCAGCTGCATCATCGCCACCCCGGTGAACGACTTCGTCGCCGAGTTGAGCGGGAAACGCGTGGTGCGCGTGGCCGGCAGCTGGTTCTCGACGTTGGCCAGCCCTAGGCTTTCGGACAGCACCACCTTGCCCTCCTTGACCACCGCGATCTGCAGGCCGGGAATGCGCAGGGTCTCCATGGTCTGGCCGATGAACTGCCGGGTCTGCTGGTTGGCCGTGTCCACGTTGCCGGCTTGCGCGTGCACGCCCAGCGGGAACAACAGGGCGACGATCATGATCACGCGGTAAGTGCAGCGCATTGAGCAGTTCCTTGGCGGAGGCAGGTGGCCGTGGCCAGGGCGGAATGCCGCAGCTCGAAGGCTTGGATGCGGTCCGGGACGAAAAGGTTTAAGTCCCCCGCTGTCGCTGTCGCGCCGCGACTACCGTTCGTCGGCACGGTCCATCCGGCACTTGACGACATCTGTAGTCACTGGCACGGTGGCGACACGTGTAGTCATAGGGAGTGCGTCATGCGCGGCAAGACCATCGGGGACCAGGAACTGGCCCTGCTGCAGTACATCGCGGAACAGGAGCGCCCGAGTGTGGGCGAGGTCGCCGCCGGCTTCGGCGAGCAGCGTGGGCTGGCGCGGTCGACCGTGCTGACCATGATGGAGCGCCTGCGCGCCAAGTCCTATCTCAGCCGCAGACAGGTGGATGGGGTGTACCGCTATGCCACCACCAGTGGCCAGGACAGCGTGGTGCAGGGCGCCGTGGCCAGCTTCGTGGAGAAGACGCTGCAGGGCTCGGTCTCGCCGTTCGTGGCGTTCATGTCGCACAAGGTGGATGTCAGCGATCAGGAGCTGGCCGAGCTGGAAGCGCTGGTCGCACAGTTGCAGTCACGCAAGCGGGAGGGCTGAGCCATGGACATGATGATGAGTGAACTGCTGGCGCGGCTGGGCTGGACCAGCGTGCAGAGCGCAGTGCTGGTGGCGCTGGTGTGGGGCGTGTGCCGGCTGCTGCCGCAGCTGCCGGCGGCCACCCGCTGCCGCCTGTGGTGGCTGGTGGCCGTGCAGGCGGTGCTGGGCCTGGTCTGGAGCAGCCCGCTGGAACTGGCGGTGCTGCCCGCACCCGCCGCCGTGACGGCACCGGCGATGGCGTTGCCCGCGTTCGATGCCGCCCTGCAGGCCGCGCCGGTCGCCGACGCGCCGGCCGCGGTCGATACGGCGACGATGGCGTGGTCCTGGCCCTCGCTGCTGCTGGCCCTGTGGGGCGCCGGCGTGCTGTTGATGGTGATGCACAGCCTGCGCGGCTACCGCGCCAGCCGCGCGCTGGTCCGCAGCGCCACCGAGTGCACCGACGTCGGGCTGCAGCAGGCATTGCAGCTGGCTGCCGAAGCGCATGGACTGCGCCGCGCGCCGCGCCTGAAGCTGTCCGCGCAGATCCGTTCGCCGCAGTTGATCGGCCCGTGGCGGCCAGTGCTGCTGCTGCCGGCGCGCGAGCTGCCGGCGATGTCGGCGGACGACCTGGACATGGCGCTGACCCATGAGCTGATCCATCTGCAGCGTCGTGACCTGTGGTGGGGCCTGCTGCCGGCGGTGTCGCAGCATCTGTTCTTCTTCCATCCGCTGGTGCACCTGGCAGCCCGCGAGTACGCGCTGGCCCGCGAAGAAGCCTGCGATGGTGCCGTGGTGGCCGGGCATGGCCATTGCCGCCATGACTATGGTCGCTTGCTGGTCCAACTCGGTGTTGCGCCGCGTCCTGCGGTGGGCGTGGCCAGCGCCTCGCCCAACCTGCGCAGTCTCAAGCGCCGCCTGTTGACCCTGCAGCAGACCCCCAGCGTGCCGCGTGTGGCCGCGTTGGCGATCACCGCGCTGTTCGTGGTGGTCGGCGTGGCGCCGTTGCGCCTGGTGGCTGCGCCGCCGCCGCCATCGGCTCCGCACGCGCCGTCCGCACCCAGCGCACCAACGCCGCCAACGCCGTTGCCCGCGCCGCGCCCGGCACCTGCTCCGGCGCCTGCGCCCGAACCGCTGTCGGCTCACGAGCCGGTGCCCGCCCCGGAACCGCCGGCCGCCCCCGCCCCACCCCGTGCGCCGGAACCGCCCAAGGACCTGGATGACGGCATGTCCTTCGTCACCCATGGCCAGCTCAACATCAGCCGGCAGCCCGCGCAGGCCTTCGTGTTGATGGGCCAGGACGACAACTTCGTCGATGCCTCGGTGGCCGACCTCAAGCAGGCGCGTCGTGATGCAGGTGGTCACGAGCCGGCGCTGTGGGTACGCCGTGGCCAGGCGCGCTATCTGATCCGCGATCCTGCCGTGCTCAGCCAGCTGAGCCGCAGCCAGTCCGACGTGGCTGCGCTGGGCAACGCGCAGGCCGAGCTGGGCGACCGCCAGGCAGTGATCGGCCAGCAGTTGGCCAAGGTCTCGATGCAGGTCACCGCAGATGCGCTGGCGGCGGTGGATGTCGCGGCGGTGGTAAACCGCGCCATGCGCCAGGTCGGCCTGGATGCGGCCGCCGAGGCCAACCTGGCCGCCCGCCAGGCGCGTGCGGCCTCGGCCAGCTCCAGCCAGGCAGCACGCGAGGCGCGCGTCGCCGCGGCCAAAGCGGTGGATGCCCGCCAGATCACCCGGGCGGCACGCGAGCAGGCCGAACTGGGGCGTGAACAGGCGCGACTGGCGCAGCAGCAGAGCCTGGCCTCGGCCCGTGCTGTGCGCGAGGTTCGCACGGCCATTGATCAGGCGCTGGCCAGCGGCAAGGCCGAGCGCCTGCGTGACTGACCTCGCCTGACCGGCACGGCGGCCTGCCCATGACGGCTGGCCGCCGCCCTCAGCCGCAGTACGCGGCAGGTTTCAACCGATCATCCGCAGTTGGCGCGCACGATCCTGTTCTGTGCGTCCACTTCAATGCTCAACCGGTCCTCGCGGAAATCCATGGTCATCGCCATGCCCGGCTTGAGCACGCGGGCGTTGCGCGCACCGCTGTCCTTCACCGCCTTCTGGATCACCGCCTCGGTGGCGGTCTGGCCAGCCAGGCCGGTGAGTTTTTCCGGGTCGCATTGCGAGGCGCTGCCGGCCACCGCCGGCGGCGCGGCCGAGGTCGGGCTGTCGGCGGGTGTCGCCGCCGTCTTGCCGGGATGACTGCAGGCGGCCAGCGGCAGGGCGCAGCCCAGGGCGAACAGAAGGTTCAGACGCATGTGGTGGTCCTCCCACGGAAAGTAACCGCAGTGTCCGTGGGCAGGCCTTTACACCGCGTCAATGGCCTGCAGCGCCAAGGTCTCCCGATCGCGCTGCTCCTCGGCCACCAGCCGCCGCATCAGCAGCGCCAGGGTCACCACGTCCTGGTGGTTGTGCTCGGCCACGCGGCGCAGGTTCACCGCACTGCCGCCACGCAGGTAATTCAACCATGCGGCCGGCGCTTCCGAGCCGGGCAGATCGTCCTCGCGCACGATCTGCAGCAGCTGGCGTTCGATCGTGGCCAGCCGGCAGTTTTCCCACGTACCGCGATAGCGGCGGCGGGTCGGGAACAGCAGGTCGACGTGGTCCAGCGGCGTGATCGGGCAGCGCTGCCGGGCCAGCCGATAGCGGGTCTTGAGCAGCGGGGCGTCGTAGCAGCGGCCGTTGTAGCTGGAGAACACCGTACTCGGCCGCAGCCAGCCGGCAAACTCGCGCAGCATCGCGGTTTCGGCCGCCATCGTGGTCATCAGCAACTGGCGGATGCGCAGGCCGTCGCCTCGCTCGGGATGCGCGTGCCAGTCCGCGGCGCCGATCATGAAGGCGCGGGTGCCGGTACCGCCGGCCAGGCCGGTGGTCTCGGTATCGAAGAACAGCAGGTCCTGCGGCCGTACCTGCTCCCCCTCACGCTTGGCGAAGGCCAACGACAGCGGCTCGGTTGGAATGGCCTGCGCGACGAACGACTCGATCAGGAACAGGCCCGGCGCGATTTCCTCGCCCGGTACATGGCGGTCCTTGGCGTGCTCGCGCAGGTTGGCCGTCCCGGTGCCGCGCTCGCGCAGGCCGAGCAACCGGCGCAGGCCACCGAGTTCGGGTTTGCGCAGCGCGGGCGCCGGGAGGGTGGGCGCTGCCGGTGCGGTATCGCGGGCGGCCCCACCGGTCGGTTTGTGGCGGATCTCCTGCTCCACCCAGCCGAAAACGGAGGCGGGTGCGGGCTTGCGTGCACGTGCGTCGTTGGCCGCGGCCGGGAGGGGCGCGGTGGCTGCGCGGCCGGCAGCGCCGGTGTCACCCGCATCGGATCCGCCAGCGGTGGTGGTGGCCGGGTCACGGGCCGGTGCCGGCGTTGCCTCACCGGCTTGCCGGCGCAGCAGCCGCAGCTTGTCCAGGCTCAGGCTCACGGGGCGACCACCTCGGCGCTCCGGCGCTCACGCTCGGCGGCAGACGGCAGCGCTGCGCTGTCGAACAGATCCAGCACTTTCAGCGCCAGCGCCTTGGGCGTGGTGGCGTCATCTTCCTGGCCGGCCAGCACCGGGCCGACGCAGGCCGGGCAGCCGGCCTTGCAGTCACAGCCCTGCACCAGCTCGCGCGCGCGCAGCAGCAGCTCGGCCTGGCGGACCCACAGCGGTTCGCTCAGGCCTACCCCGCCAGGGAAGTTGTCGTACAGATACACCGTCGGCACGAACTGCTGCTGCAGCTCGATCGCACTCGCATCGAACTCGGCGCCCCGCAGCTGCCCGCGGCCACTCTGGTCGGCCACCGCGAACCACGCGCCATCGCCATTGCCGACCGCCTTCTGCAGGTCGCGCGCATCGGCCATCACCGCCACCGTGGCGACGATGTGCAGCGCGTAGGCGGCGCCGAGGAAGCCGTCCAGCGCCTCCTGCTTGCTGTCGAACGCAGTCAGCAGCAGCGCCTGCGGCAACTGCCACCACATCGCCGTGGTGTGCAGCTCCTGGTCGGGCAGGTTGACCGGGCCGTAGCCGATGTTCTCGTGGGTGTAATAGCGGATCTTCTTGTAGCCGGCCACGCGGCGCACCACGTGCACCTCGCCGTGCTGCGAATCGCCGCGCCCGGCAATGCAGCCATCGAAGCGGTCCAGCACCTTGAGCTTGGTGAAGTCGATGCTGTCGGTGTAGTAGTCCACGTGGGTGCGGGTGACGTAGGCCTTGCGGCCTTCCCAGTCCAGCCGCTCCACCTGGTAGGGCGTGGACTGCACCATGTGGATGGCGCCTTCGTACAGCGTCAGCGCCGCGGCGGAGTAATCCACCTCGGCGATGATCTGCTGCTTGCCGTCGCTGCGGTCCACCACCACGAAGTTGCCGTCGGCCACCGAGCGCAGGCTGACCGCGTTGGCCGGGTAGCTGTCCGCGATCCACTCCCAGCGATCGCCTTCGCGGTGCACGACCTCGGTTTCGGCCAGGGCTTCCAGGAACACCAGTGGATCGATCGGCCCGAACGGATCGCCGGCCAGGAACGGCAGCTCGAAGGCGGCGCAGCGGATGTGATCGAACAGGATCAGCGGCTGGTCCGGTGCGATGCGTGCGTGCTCGGGCGAGGCCTCGGCGAAGAAGTCCGGATGCCGCACCACGTATTGGTCCAGCGGCTGCGAGCTGGCCACCATCACGCCCAGTGCGGGCTGCTGGCGGCGACCGGCGCGGCCGAAGCGCTGCCAGGTCGCGGCGACGCTGCCCGGGTAGCCGTTGAGGATCACCACGTCCAGGCTGCCGATATCCACGCCCAGCTCCAGCGCCGAGGTGCTGACGATGCCGTCGATGTGCCCGGCGCGCATCGCCCGCTCGGTCTCGCGTCGCTCGGTCGGCAGGTAGCCGCCGCGGTAGGCACGGATGCGCGCCGGCTTGCGCGGATCGTGGTCGAAGATGTCCTTGAGGTACTTGGTCAGCACTTCGACCATCAACCGGCTCTGCGCGAAGATCAGGGTCTTCAGGCCGGATTTGATCGCGATGCGGGCGATGCGGTTGCTCTGCGAGCGGGCAGACGCACGCAGCCCGAGATCGGCGTTGACCACCGGCGGATTCCACAGCAGCACGTGCTTCGGCCCGCTGGGCGCACCGGATTCGGTGATCGCGGTGACCGGGGCTTCGATCAGCGCCTCGGCATGCGCCTGCGGGTTGCCGATGGTGGCCGAGCACAGGATGAACTGCGGCTCCACCCCGTAGAACGCGCAGATCCGCTTGAGCCGGCGCAGCACGTTGGTGACGTGGCTGCCGAACACCCCGCGGTAGGTGTGCACTTCATCGATCACCACGTAGCGCAGGTTCTCGAAGAACTGCGCCCATTTGGTGTGATGCGGCAGGATCGCCTGGTGCAGCATGTCCGGGTTGGAGACCACGATGTCGCCGTGCAGGCGGATCGCCTGGCGCGCATCGCCGGGGGTATCGCCGTCGAAGGTGAAGGCTTTCACGCCCAGATCGCCGGCCCGGTTGAGCTCCAGCAGCTCGGCCACCTGGTCCTGGGCCAGCGCCTTGGTCGGGAACAGGTACAGCGCCTTGGCCTTGCCCTGCATCGCTGCGCTGACCACCGGCAGGGTGTAGCACAGCGACTTGCCGCTGGCGGTCGGGGTCACGATGGCCACGTGTTCGCCGCGCTGGCTGGCTTCCCAGGCCTGCGCCTGGTGGCTGTACAGCTGCTCGATGCCACGCGCCTTCAACGCATTGACCAGCGCGGCCGGCACATCGGCCGGAATCGGCGCGTACTGGCCCTCGCGGGCGGGAATCGTGAAGCTGCCGGTGATGCGGTCGTGGTAGCGGCGCTGCAGGCGCGCGGTCAGCAGCGCACCATCGCGCGAAGGCAGCCCTTCGGTGGTGGCGAGGCGGCGCTCGGCGTCCTCGGTACGCTTGGCGAGTTCGTAGGCCATGGTCACAGCGGTCTGCAAAGGACGCTATGGAAACATGACGGCGTCTCAATGTCTGAGACATCGCGATGCGCGCGGGTGAATGGTTCAGTGCCTGCCCGCGCTGCCTGGACAGCTGCCATCAACGAAACCTGACGCCGGCCTCCGTATCCTTGAGGCCAGCCCGCAACCAACACGGATGGAGTCGCTGTGGCATTACGTGGACATCAAGGTGCAGCGCTGCTGGCCGGCCTGTTGCTGGCCGCCGCCGCGCAGGCACAGCAGGCGGCGCCACCCGAACCCGTGGACCCGCCGCCCACGCCGACGCAGGGCGATGTCACCACGCTGGGCGAGGTGCGGGCGCTCAAGCCCGACGACGAGCCGCTGGATCTGTACCGCTTCAAGAATCCGGTGCAGGTGCAGCCGAACCGGTTCAGCCGCACGTGGAGCGAACCGCCGTCGCCGGAGCAGGTCAGCATGAGCGGCGGCTATCTGATGATGGGCATCAACAAGGGGCTGGCCGCCGCGGCGCAGGGCGTGAACAAGCTCACCGGCGGACCCGACCAGATCCAGTCCGCGACTGCCCGCCCACCGCCGGAGCTGACCGACGACGAGCAGCGCCGGGCGCAGGACGTGTGCGTGCAGCAGGGGGGATGCCCGGCGCCGCCGGAGCGCTGAGCGGGCAGGGCAGCATCGCTCCATCGACCGTCAAGCGGGCCTTGCCACCCGTCGCCGTTCCAGCCACCACAGCAGCCCGGCCGCCAGCACGAAGGCGAGCAGCCATGGCCAACGCGGTCCCGGCGTCTCGATCACGCCGGTCGACGTTGCTGCGGTGCCCACCGCCAGACGCTGCGCGGTGGCCTCCCGCAGCTGTTGGCGATGCAGCGACCACGCCGTGGCCGGATCGAACACGTAGACCGCGTGGCGGTTCTCACCCTGCTGCAGCTGATGCCAGCCGGCCTGCGTCGGCCAGTAGCCGGCGCAGCGTTCCGCGCCGCTGGCCGGATCGACGCGCAGCGCGATGAGCGCGCCATCTGGTGCGCGCACCTGTGCAGGTTCCCGCAGCTGGCACAGCGCTACGCGCTCGCCGGCCCACGGGGTGTCGGAGTCGACGCGTGGTGCATCTGCGGCCGGAAGTGGGCGCGCCACGCTGGCCAGCACGCCGCTCCACAGCTCGGCGTGGCGATCGTCGCGACCGGCCAGGACCAGTCGATAGCTGTCGGTGACCGGCAGCAGCGCAACACGGCCCCGGCCCAGCGGGCGATAGCCGCCGATCGCAGTGCCCTTGTCATCGTGCAGCAGCGGCGTCGCGTCGTTGACTGCCACGCCCAGCCGCTCCAGTACCGGCACGCTGGCCTGATGCGATGCGGTGTCGGCTTCTTCGATGTAGGCCGTGGTGTCCGACGCGGGCCGCTGGGGACCACGGCGTGCCTGCAGCAGGGCGGCATCAGCGTCGGCCGGCAGTGTCAGGGGGACGGCCTGGTTGTTGCCGCTGACGGTCATCCCCCAGCCGCGCAGCGCCTGGCGCGCGCTGTCGTCGAGAGGGCCGCCGGTGCGAACGAGCACGCCCAACCCGCCGCGGATCGCCTGCTGCAGCGCGCTGCGTTGCGCGGCCGACAGCCCGGCCAGGCTGCGCTCATCCAGCAGCACCACATCGGTCTCGGCCAAGGTGGCAGCGGTCAGCGCGGTCGGTGCATCGCCGAGTGATACGCCACCGCCCGCGTTCGCCTGCGCCTGCACCCGCAGCCCGGCATCGGTGGCCCAGCGGCGCAGGTACTTGAACTCCGGGCCGGGTGCACCGGCCAGTATCAACAGGCGAGGCGTCGCGGCGGCGGCGGTGTCCACGGGAACGGCGAGCGTATCGATCAGATGTTGTTCGGCATCCAGCAGGCGCAGGCCGAACACGCTCTGTCCGGCGACGCGGGCCACACCGCTGAGCTGCACCCGCCCATCGGCGCCTGGCGTGGTCCTGTCGATGACCACGCCGGCGGGATCCACCAGTTCGGCGCGCGCGTGCGGCACGCCCTGCGCACGCGCGTTGACGGTGAACACCGCACCGGGCGCAGTGACCGCCGGCGGCTGCAGCGCGATCCAGCCCTGCGGCGCGTTGGGTGATTCGATGCGCACGCCACGGGGCAGCACGACATCGCGATCGCGGGCTGACAGGCCATCGCCGATCAGCCGAAGGGAGCGGGTGCCCGGATGCTGGCGCAGCACGCTGGCCAGGTCCGGTGCCGCGAGCGCGCCGGCCACCTTCGTCGCTTCCGGCAGCGCGACCACGGTCTCGCCCGGCACCGCCGACCAGCGCACCTGATCGGCCGCGGCCGTCAGCACGGTCAGTTGACCACCGGCCACACGCTGCAACGGCGGCACCAGAGTCAGATAGAGCAGCACGGTCACCGCAGCCTGCATCAACAGCAGGCCGGCGAACACGCCGCGCGCCCGTGCCGGTCCACGCCATTGCTGCCAGCACAGACGCGCACTGGCCAGCGCCAACACCGCGAGCAGCGCGATCAGGATCCAGCGCGGTTCGCTCATGGTGTGGCCTCCAACGCATCCAGATAGCGCTGACCCATGGCATCGGGTGCGTTGCGCCGGGGGACCTGCGGCAGCGGCCGCAGCAGCGCACGCCACAGCTGCGCACGCAGGGCCTGATGGCAGTCGGCGCAGCCCGGGGTGATGCGCAGGGTTTCGATGGCGGCGGCCAGGCTCAGCGGGTCCGGCAGGCGTGCTTCATTGCGCCGCAGCCACTGGGTCAGTGCGTCCAGATCCGGCGCGCTGGCGGGATCGGCAAGCTGCTGCCAGACCTGCACGATGGCCTGGTCGGGTGCGTCCAGCGCACGCAGTGGCAACGTGCGGCTGGCCAGGTCGGCGCGATCGCCGGTCATGCGCCGGCCCTCGTCGATCGGTGGCAGCTCCGGGCCGACCCGCGCCAGATAGATGCGCTCGGCCTGCTGCACTTCCTTGATGAAACCCAGTGCCTTGTAGGCGTAGGGCAGGGCGCGCTCGGGCTGGCCCTGGCGCAGCTCGCCTTCTGAAGACCACATCTGATCGAGCGCGGCCTTCAGCGTGGCGCGCGTCTTGGGATCCAGCAGGGTGGCGGCCTCGGCGTGATCATGGGTATGGCCGTATTCGGAGAGCACGTCGGTGGCGCTGCCGAACACAGCGGCGCTGCCGTCGGTCGGGGCGCCGTGGCCGTGATCATCGTGACCCGCCTGGCGCTGAGCCTGCACATGCTCGCCATCGTGATCATGATCGTCGTCATGCGCGCCCGCCGGTGTGTCGCTGGTCGGCAGGGCATCACTGGTCGGCGGCGGTTTGGCTCCGCCTTCGCTTTCCTCGCCGAGGAACTGGCCATAGCGCAGGCGCAGGATGCGCTGGTCCACGCCGATCGCATCGGCGCGTCTGACGAACTCCTCTGCTGGCAGCTGGCGGCGTTGTTTGATCAGCGCTTCGGCGTCGATGATGATCTGGCGCTGGCTGCGGAAGTACGCCGGCAGGGTCTTCTTGACCATGCCTTCCATATCGGTGCCCTGGATTTCCGCAGCGCTCGGCAGGCGCAGGATCACGCTGCTGCTCTGGGCGCTCTGCGCAGTGGGTGTGTGGGTGTCACGCACCGTCAGCTGCGCGATCACGTCATTGCCTTCGGTGGCGCCCAGCGCGGCGAGATCCAGCGTGCGCGCGAAGCGCCGCTGCGCTGCCGGGCCGGTACCGGACAGGCTGAAGGTCTGTTCGCGGAAGGTGATGTTCTCACCGCTGCCCTGGGCCAGGGTGACCTTCAACTGTGCCGTGGGCATCACGCCGTAATCGTCGGTGGCCTCGAACTGCAGCACCCACTGACGCTGCCCGGGCGTACCGAGGACCAGGCTGCGATCCGGGGCGATCACCCGCACCACCGGCGGGCGATCGGGCACCACATCGAGCCGGTACAGGCGGGTATCACGCAGGGCAGGCTCGGTCACCACGCGGTACAGCGCCGGACGTGTCGCCGTCCACTGCGCGATCCACTGCTCACCCTCGCGCTGCAGCGCGATGCGCTGGCCATCATGGAACTGGAGCGACGCAGTCTGCGGCTGCGCCGAGAAGCGCAGCGACCACTGCAGGCGGCTGTCCTGCGGCACCTTGCCATCCAGTGCGTTCTGCACGCGCGCGGCCTGCCCGGTATAGGTCGGGGCGGTGATCTCCAACCGGGTGGAACGCAGTTGTGGTGGCTGCGCGGGCGTTGCCGGCGGTGCCGCCGCGCCCGGGAACAGGGGCGCCGCGTTCTGGCCGCGTGGCCAGCCCAGCGCCAGCGCCATCACCAGCAGCGACGTGATCACCGAGGCCAGCACCCACCGGCCCGGCCAGCGCGGCCGCAGTTCAGGCATGCGCGCCTGCAGGGCGGCGGCGACATGCGTGCGCTGCCGCTGCTGCAACCGGTTCAATGCCTCCGGCAGGGCGAACAGCAGGTCGGCACTGTCCTGCGCGACCGGGTGGTCGTCCAACCGGCGGACCAGCCATCGGCGATCCAGACGACGTGCGCGCCAGGTGGCCACGCCGACGCTGACCAGCAACGTCAGCAGCAGGACCACGGTGCCCGTGTTGAACCCGGCCACCCGCCACGCCACCGCGCTGATCGCCAACGCAACCGGCATCGCGGGCAGGGTGGTGATCCACCACTGGCGCCGGCGCGCGCGCTGCCAGGCGTGCTGGATGGCCGCGTTCATGCGCCTGCCCCGCGGCGTGGCGAGGTCGCCATCACCCGTTCCAGCGCGAACAGCAGCACGATCAGCGCCAGCAGCCATGGGCCCAGCTCGCGCGGTGCGGGCAGCGGCGTGGCGCCGCCGCGCAACGGCTGCTGTGTCGCTGCGGCCGCGAGCGTGGGCGGGGCCGGCAGGGCGATGACGGCCAGCAACTGGCGCGGGAAGCCGGGATCGCGCAGCATCGGCAGCGCCGCCGGCGTCAGCGGCGCGGTGAAGCGCAACAGGCGCCCGTTGCCCTCTGAGCGCTGTTCCAACACCACCGCGCCCTGCGCATCGCGCAGGGCCGGCATCCAACCGGCATCGGTAGAACCGGGCGCGACCAGCACGCTGCCGCCCTGATGAATCCATGTTCGCCAGGCAGCAGGCAGTGGCGCAGCGGTGAGCCACACGCCGGTCTGTCCGGCATCGGGGGCGGTATCGGCACCGCGTGCAGGGGACAGCGGCCGGTTGGACCAGGCGCGCTGCAGTGCGGCCAGCACGCGCTGCTCACCTTCAGTGATATCGCCGCCGATCTGCAGCACAGGCGATGCTCCCGCGGCGCGCACACCCGGCGTCGCCAACGGCACCGGCCGCCAGTTCACGGCGCGCGACAGGCGTGGGCGCTCGCCATCCAGCCCGGGCATCGGGTCGGGCACGTACACGGTAAGCGGTGCGCCGGCCGGCAGGGTCTGGTCCAGCTCGCGCAGCAGGCTGACGAGTGGTTGCGGCAACGCCGGGGTGCCGTCGGCCAGCGCCGGGAAGCCCGGTGCCAGCCAGCGCCAGTCGCCCTTGGTGTCCTGGCCACGCAGGGCCGCGCCATCCAGACCGGGCGCGACCACCGTGACCGGATGTGTGTCGGCCGTGCCCCCGTGCAGGACCGGACGTGCCAGCAGCAAGGCCAACGCGGCGAGCAGCAGCAGCCGCACCAGCAGCAGCGGCCATTCATCGAAACGGATCCTCTGGCGCGGCCGGATCCGGGCCCGCAGCCAGCGCAGCGCAGCGAAGTCGAGTGGCGGGTACTGGTGGCGCCGCGCCAGGTGGACCAGCAGCGGCACCAGCCATGCCGCGAGTGCCAGCAACCCCAGTGGGAACAGCAGGCTCATGCACTCCCCCCGGTACCGAGCAGCGCGCGCAAGGGGTGATCCAGCGGCTGATCGAGGTAGCCGGTGGCATGCACGATGCCGCTGCTCTGCAGGCGCGCCTGCAACGCGCGCTGGGCGGCGTCGAAGCGGGCCAGATACTCCTCGCGGATCGCACGGCCATCGCCCAGCACCTCTTCGCCGGTTTCCGGATCGCGGAAGCGGTGACCCTCGGTGAACGGGAAATCGCGCTCTTCCGCGGTCAGCACCTGCAGGTGCAGCACCTCGCGGCGCGCGGCGGCGAGCCGCTCCAGCAGCACGGTGCCGGCTTCGTCGAAACCATCGCCAAGCGCGACCAGCAGGTCGCCGGCCTGCACCCGCTCCCAGACCGGGGCCAACGAGGTGACCGGCGGCCACGTGCCATTCGCCTGCACCTGGCGCAGCAGCAGGTGCACGCGGTCGCGCTGGCGCGGGCCGTGTCCGGCGGGCACCAGTTGCACGCCCTCGCCGCTGACGACGATCACGCCGAAGCGGTCGCTTTGCTGCAGGGCCAGTTCCACCAGGCAGGCTGCGGTGGCGCAGAGATGGTCCAGCCGCGACCACTCCGGCTGTGCACGATCGCGCTGTCGCGCCGAGGCGGTCGCATCGATCAGCACCCAGGTGGTGATCGGGCTTTCGCGTTCGGACTCGCGCACGAAGAAACGGTCCGAGCGTGCGTAGAGCTTCCAGTCGATCTGACGCAGTTCATCACCGGGTTCGTAGGCGCGGTACTGCGCGAACTCCAGCCCCGCACCGCGGCTGCGGCTGGCGTGCTGGCCGATGCCATGCGCGCCACGCGCGCGGCGTGGCAGCAGCCGCAGCGCCTTCAGGCGGCTGCGGACATCGGCGGGGATCGCGATCGGTGCGTTGCGGCTCACGGCGTGTGGATCAACCCGGGAACGGCACGGCCTGCAGCAGCGCGGCGACCACGTCGTCGGCGCTCTTCTGCTCGGCCTCGGCGGCGAAGGACAGCAGCAGGCGGTGACGCATCACCGGTGCCGCCAGCGCCTGCACATCTTCGCGGGTCGCCGCGAAACGGCCCTGCAGCAGCGCACGTGCCTTCGCGGTCAGCACCAGCGACTGGCCGGCACGCGGGCCGGCGCCCCACTTGATCCACTGGTTCACTGCGGCCGGTGCCTCGCCGCCGGGGCGGCTGGCACGCACCAGACGGGTGATCCAGGTCAGTACGTCCTCGCTGACGTGGACCTGGCGCACCGCGGCCTGCAGTGCCAGCACGTCGTCGGCATGCATCACCTGGGGCACCGTGCCACTGGCGCTGCCGGTGGTCTGCAGCAGGATGTCGCGCTCTTCCTGTTCGGTGGGGTAATCCACCCGCACATGCAGCAGGAAGCGGTCCAGCTGGGCTTCCGGCAGTGGGTAGGTGCCGGCCTGTTCGATCGGGTTCTGCGTAGCCAGCACGAAGAACGGCGCCGGCAGCGCATAGGTGGTGCCGGCATAGCTGACGGTGCGCTCCTGCATCGCTTCCAGCAGCGCGGCCTGGGTCTTGGGCGGGGTGCGGTTGAGCTCGTCGGCCAGCAGCAGGTTGGTGAAGATCGGGCCCTTCTGGAACCGGAAGTGGCGGTGGCCGGTGCCATGGTCCTCTTCCAGCAGTTCGGTGCCGAGGATGTCGCTGGGCATCAGGTCCGGGGTGAACTGGACGCGCCGGAACTGCAGCTCCAGCGCTTGGCCGAGGGAACGCACCAGCAGGGTCTTGCCCAGCCCGGGCGCGCCCTCGAGCAGGCAGTGGCCGCCGGCGAGCAGGCCGATCAGCAGCTGTTCGACCACGGCGTGCTGGCCGACCACGGCCTGGGCCAGCGCGCTGCGCAGTTGCTGCAGTTTGGGCAGGAGAGCATCAAGGCTGTCGGTATTCATAAGGCACTCGCAGGAATTCGGCATAGAGCCACGCCATGCGTGGCTGAAAGCATGAGGAGACTCAACCGTTCAAGGCATACATCACGATGTTGACCGCGAAGCGGGTGTTGTCTTCGGCCAGGAAGCGCTTGTTGCGCCAGTCGTAGTCCCACTCGCACCCGTAATCCTTGTTGCTGTAGAGCACGCCGAGCCGACCGTCGATCTCGATGCCCTTGAGGTAATCGTGGACCAGATCATCGCCCCAGCCATTGAGCTCGAAGCCCGTGGCCGGGGGACCCTCGGGGAAGCGGAAGAAGCTGCGGTACAGCGCGTGGTTGTTCGGCAGTTTGTTCAGCGCCCTGGGCCCGAACAGTTTGGCCATCTGCGCTTCGAACGATCTGGCGAACAGGCCGTCGATGTCGTGGTTGCAGTCATCGACGAACACGAAGCCGCCATTGCGCACGTAGCGCACGAAGTTCTGCCGCTCGGCCGCGTTGAACTCGACCAGCTTGTGCCCGGCCAGATAGCAGAACGGCGCTTCCAGCATGCGGGGATCGGACAGCGCGATCACGTGCTCGGTCGGGTCCACGCGCAGGGAGGTGTAATCGATCAGCGAGGTGATCACGTTGGACGGCATGCGCGCGTCCACGTCCCAGTCGCCGGAGTCGTACTTGAGGCGGGTGAACCAGAAGTCGTAGCGCCCGGCCTGGGCGCGCGCCGGCGCGGGCAAGGCCGCGAACGCCGCACTGCCCAGCATCAGGCGCAGGAACTGTGCGCGGTTCATCGCCGCGCACGTTCCCGGGAGCAACCGGCCAGACGGGGAGACGGCCAGTGGCCGCCACGACCGTCCATCAGACCGCGTCGGACAACGAGGTGAAGGTGAAGTCGCGCAGCTTCATCGGCGGGATCATCATCACCAGGCTGGATTCATCACCGGCCACACGCACCGGCTTGCCCAGCTCTTCGATGTTGTTGAGCATGATCACCGGCGACTCGTTGAAGCGGAAGTTCTTCACCGGGTGCTTGATCTGGCCGTTCTCGATGTAGAAGGTGCCATCGCGGGTCAGGCCGGTCAGCAGCACGGTCTGCGGATCGACCATGCGGATGTACCAGGTACGCGTGACCAGGATGCCCTTCTGGGTGCCACGGACGAGATCGGCGGTGCTCTTGTCGCCACCGGCCATCAGCAGGTTGCCCGGCCGCGCGTTGGCGGTCTTGCCCTGCTTCTGTGCCCAGAAGCGCGAGTAGTTGAGGTTGGCGATCCTGCCGTCCTTGATGATGTCCAGCTTCTCGCGCGGCTGGCCTTCGTTGTCCCACGGCAGCACGGCGGCATCGGGGTGCCACGGGTCGGCGACCATGCTCACGCGCGGGTCGTAGACCTGCTCGCCCAGCTTGTTGCCGCCGCCCTTCTTGGACAGGAAGCTGCGGCCTTCGTCGGCCGAGCGCGCATCGAAGAAGTTCATCATGAAGCTGATCAGCCCGGCGGCAGCGGCCGGCTCCAGGATCACCGTGTACTTGCCCGGCTCCAGCGCTTTGGCCTCGGCCGATTCGGTGGCCTTGCGCATGGCGATGCGGATGTCCTGGTCGGCCTTGAAGTCGGCGGCGTCCTTGAGGTTGCGACCGACCCAGCCCGAACCGCGCCCGTCTTCGGTGCGTACGGTGCAGGTGTAGTTGAAGTTGGTGCCGCGCTGGTAGCCGAAGTTGCGGTTGCTGTTGGCGGTGGCGTAGAAGCTCTGGCCATCCTCCAGGAAGCCGGCGGCGATCAGGCCGTTGCCACGGCAGGGCGCGATCGAATCAGCGGCGACCTTGGCGCGGAATGCCGGGTCGATGGCGGCGGTGGATTCGCTGAAGGTCGGGCTGGGGGTATAGGTCTGCTTGCCGATCGCCGGCATGAACTCCGGGTTCTCCGGCGCCAGGCGGGCCAGGTCCTCGGCGCGGCGCACCACGCGCTCCAGCGCGGCGTCGTCGAATTCGTTGATCGAGGCAGTGCCGACCCGCTTGCCGAAGGCCACGGTGACGGCCAGTTCGGTGTTGTCGACGATGCCGCTGGTGGAGACGTTGTTCAGCGCGAAACGGATGTTGCCGTCGATCGAGCCGGCCAGCACGGCGGTGCACTCATCGGCCTTGGACAGCGCGATGACCTTGTCGAGGATGGCCTTGGCCTGGGCTTCGGTGAAGATACTCATGGATTGGGGCTCCTGACCGGTCAGCCGAGGCTGCGCGCGGTGTTGATGACGTTGATGCCGTTGAAGCGCGCGGTGGACGAACCGTGCGAGACCGCCGAGACCTGGCCGGGCTGGCCCTTGCCGTCGAAGAACGAGCCGCCCAGGCGGTAGTCGCTTTCATCGGCCACGGCGGTGCAGGCGTTCCAGAACTCCGGCGTGCGGATCTGGTAGGCCACGTCCTCGAGCATGCGGGTGATCTTGCCGTTCTTGATCTCATAGAACAGCTGGCCGCCGAACTGCGCGTTGTAACGCTGCTGATCGATGGAGAAGGAGCCGTCGCCGATGATGTAGATCCCGTTTTCGACGTCCTTGATCATGTCGGCCACGCTCAGCTTGGTCTTGCCCGGCGCCATCGAGACATTGGCCATGCGCTGGAACTGCACGCTGGACCACGAATCGGCGTAGCAGCAGCCGTCCGACTCGGTCTTGCCGAGGATGTGGGCCTGGTCGCGGATGGTCTGGTAGTCGACCAGCTTGCCTTCGCTGATCAGGTCCCAGCGCTTGGTCTTCACGCCTTCATCGTCGTAGCCGACCGCACCGAGGCTGCCCGGCTGGGTCTTGTCGGCGAAGATGTTGACCTTGTCACTGCCGTACTGGAAATGCTGCTCGCGCTTGTCCAGCGTGGCGAAGCTGGTGCCGGCATAGTTGGCTTCGTAGCCGAGCACGCGGTCCAGTTCCAGCGGGTGGCCGACCGACTCGTGGATGGTCAGCCAGGTATGCGACGGGTCGAGGATCAGGTCGTACTTGCCCGGCTTCACCGACGGGGCCTTGAGCTTCTCCTGCGCCTGCCTGGCGGCGGCGATGGCGTCTTCCTTCATGTCGTAGGACGTGCCGTAGTTGACCACCCCGTTGGGTGTCATCACCTTGCCGGCGGCCGCACCGTCGAGGTACTCGTAGCCCAGGCCCATCGGCGCGGACAGGCCCTCGCGGGTACGGAACTTGCCACTGGCCTTGTCGATGGCGGTGACCGTCATCGGTGCCCAGATGCGATGCACGTCCTGGTCGATGTAGGAGCCATCGGTGGAGGCGAAATACTTCTGCTCGTTGACCAGGAACAGCATCGAGTTGACGAAACTGGCACCGGCACCCATCGCGCCCGCATTGACGTCCAGCAGCAGCTCGACCTTTTCCTTGATCGGCACGTCCATCGCGTTCTTGCGGATCGGCGTGCGCCAGGAAACTTCGCCTACGCCCGGCGTGGCCGCCAGCTGCACCGGCGCGGTCTGCACGCGGGCGTTGGCGGTGGCGATCGCGACGGCCTGCTGCGCGGCACGCGCCACGTCGGTGGTGCCGAGCTGGTTGGTGGCGGCAAAGCCCCACGCACCGTTGACGATCACGCGGATGCCGACGCCGGTCGATTCGGTGTTCACCACGTTCTGGACCTTGTCCTCGCGGGTGATCACGTACTGGCGCAGGTAGCGGCCGATACGCACGTCGCAGTAGGTCGCACCGGCCTGGCGTGCGGCGGCCAGGGCGGCATCGGCCAGGCGCTTCTTCAGCGCCGGATCGAGCGCGCTCTGCAGTTGCTCGGCGGCGATGACCTTGCCGAAGAACGACGGCACGATCAGTCCGCCAGCGGTAAGCCCGGTCAGGGCGAGAAAGTCACGTCTTTGCAAGGCAGCTCTCCACGTCGGTGTGGGGGTGGCAGGGAAACAGCGACATCAGGGGGACCGCCGCGGCGGTACTGCCGATTCTTGCGGCGGTCCACGCACGGCGGTAGTGACTTTCGGCACGGAGCGCGGACGGGCTCATCCCAGGCTGCGCGCGGTGTTGATGATGTTGATGCCATCAAAACGGGTGGTGGACGAGCCGTGCGAGACCGCCGAGACCTGGCCGGGCTGGCCCTTGCCGTCGAAGAACGAACCGCCGAAGCGGAAATCGCGCTCGTCGCAGATCGCGCTGCAGGCATTCCAGAACTCCGGCGTGCGGATCTGGTAGGCGGCATCTTCGACCATCCCGGTGATCTGGCCGTTCTTGATCTGGTAATACAGCTGGCCGCCGAACTGCGCGTTGAAGCGCTGCTGGTCGATCGAATATGAGCCGCGGCCGTGGATGTAGATGCCGTTCTCCACGTCCTTGACCATGTCGGCCACGCTCAGCGGGGTCTTGCCCGGCGCCAGCGACACGTTGGCCATGCGCTGGAACTGCACGCTGGACCAGGAGTCGGCGTAGCTGCAGCCATGCGATTCGTTTTCGCCGAGGATGTGCACCTCGTCGCGGGTGGCCTGGTAATTGACCAGGATGCCGTCCTTGACCAGATCCCAGCGCTTGGTCTTCACCCCTTCATCGTCGTAACCCACTGCACCCAGGCTGCCCGGGGCGGTCTTGTCGGCGAAGAAGTTGACGATGTCGCTGCCCCAGCGGAAGCCCGCATCGCGCTTGTCCAGCGTGGCGAAGCTGGTGCCGGCGTAGTTGGCCTCGTAGCCGAGCACGCGGTCCAGTTCCAGCGGGTGGCCGACGTTCTCGTGGATGGTCAGGAACAGGTTGGACGGATCCAGCACGAGGTCGTACTTGCCCGGCTTGACCGAGGGCGCCTTGAGCTTCTCGCGGGCCTGGCGGGCCGCGGCGATGGCATCTTCGACCGGGTCGTAGGAATCGCGGTAAGCGACCACGCCGCCCGGCAGGCTGATCTTGCCGCGCGCGTCGCCATCGAGGAATTCGTAGCCCATGCCCATCGGCGAGGACAGCCCGGCGCGCGTGCGGAACTTGCCGCTGGCCTTGTCGATCGCGGTGGCGGTGAACGGCAGCCAGATCCGGTGCACGTCCTGGTCGATGAAGGAGCCGTCGCTGGAGGCGAAGAACTTCTGCTCGTTGACCAGGAACAGGGTGGAGTTGATGAAGTCGGCGCCGGCGTTGAGCGCGGCCGCGTTCAGCGACAGCAGCATGTCGACCTTGTCCTTGATCGGCACCGCCATCGCATTCTTGCGGATCGGGGTCTTCCAGCTCACATCCCCCACGCCGGTGACCGGCGCCAGCTGCACCGGGCGGCTCTGGATGCCCGCATTGGCGCGGGCGATCGCCGCGGCCTGCTCGACCGTGGCCAGCACCGCGGCCGGGGTCTGCTGGTGGGTGGCGGCAAAGCCCCAGGCGCCGTTGACGATCACCCGGATGCCGATGCCCGAGGACTCGCTGTTGGTGACGTTCTGGACGTTGGCCTCGCGGGTGATGATCGCCTGGTTGAGGTAACGGCCGATGCGCACATCGCAGTAGCTGGCGCCAGCGCGCTTGGCGGCGGCGAGCGCGGCCTCGGCCAGGGCTTTGCGGCGGCCCACGTCGCCCGGCTCGAGCAGTTGCTCGGCGGCGATCAGCCGGCCGTGCGGCAGTACCAGGCCCGCCAGGCCCATTCCAGACAGCGCTAGAAACTCACGACGTTGCACAGCTCACATCCCCCAAGGACGGCCGACGGCGCGCAGGCCACCGGCGTTGGACAAGTCGTCGACTTTCGGTGGCATCGCACAGTGGCACAAGTGACTGCGGTCATGGTTGGATGGACACCGATTCCCCGCCGATGTGACATCCCGATGAGCCAGATACGCTGGTCCGAGGCCTGCGACCGCAACCGCGCACCGATCCTGGCAGTGCTGCAGCGCCACCTTGCCGACCGCCATCGGGTACTGGAGATCGGCAGTGGCACCGGCCAGCACGCCGAATACTTCGCCGCCGCGCTGCCCCACCTGCAATGGCAGGCCAGCGATCACCCGGACCACCTGCCCGGCATCGGCGCGCGGCTGCAGGCCGCAGGCCTGCCCAATGCATCGCCACCGTGGCCCCTGCAGGCGGTGCTGTCCCCCACGCCGGGGCTCGGTCCGCTGCCTGACGCGCCGCTGGCCTTCGATGCGGTGTTCAGTGCCAACACGCTGCACATCATGAGCTGGGCGCATGTCCAGGCGCTGTTCGCCGGACTGCCGGCGGTCATGGCCGACGATGCCGTGCTGTGCATCTACGGCCCCTTCAACACCCACGGCGAGTTCAGCAGCGACAGCAACCGCCAGTTCGATGCGTGGCTGAAAGCGCGCGATCCCGCCTCAGGGATCCGCGACGCCGAGGCGGTGGACGCCTTGGCGGGTGGGGTGGGCCTGCAGGTGATCGAGGACGTGGCGATGCCGGCCAACAACCGGTTGCGGGTCTGGCGGCGCCTCCGCTAGCACCGGCCACCGATCGCGGCGCTTGGTGCCGGGCCTGCGCTGCGGTTAGGATCAGGAGGGGAGGTTGTTGTGACAACCTGGGGGAGTTTGCATGGCAGTTGCAAGACAGATGCTGGCCGGCGTGGTGCTGGCCATGGGGGCCTGTGTGTTCAACGTGTCGGCGCAATCGCTGCCGGCAGTGCAGGAGTTCTACTTCGACACCGATTCAGCCGCCGCACCGATGGTGGCGGTGGCGGGCAGCAGCGCGGATCTGGTCGACCAGCTGATGAAGCAGCGCGAGCGCGGCCGCAAGACGCTGGAAGCGACCGTGCAGCTGGCCGGCGTGGCGTTCGCGCAGGGAAGGCCGGAGCTGGGGCGCAGCCTCTACGAGCAGGCCACCTCGACGGCCGCGGTCAGTACCGTGCAGGGCCGTTCGGTGCGTTGGAATTATGGCTGGGATCTGTTCCGCCTCGGCGAACCCGAGGCGGCGCTGGCGCAGTGGAGCGCGGCCCAGGGCGGGATGCGCGGCAATCCGTCGTGGATACCGCCGACCTACGCGCTGGCCCTGTGGACGCTCGGCCGCAAGAGCGACGCGGTGCAGTGGTATGCCGCGGCCGTACGCACCGAGCCGCAGCAGTGGAGCGGGACCGAAGGCTATGCAACGCTGTTGCCCGGCTGGCGCGACAGTGAACGCAGCACGCTGGCCGAGATCCAGCAGGCCTGGGCGGAGAAGCCGCCCGCCTGGCCGTGATCCTGCGGGCCCGTCCCTGCAGGCGGGCCGGCCCAGCCAGTGGCGCAGGACACGCCGGCTTCGACCATGGTCGGGGCCGATTGCCACGGCGGGTGGGCTAGGCTGTCGCGATGGCCTTCGATGCGTTCGCCCTGATCCTGACCATGCTCGGCCTGGGCATGGCGTTCTCGCGCCTGCGCGTGCTGCCCGACAACACGGCCGATGTGCTCAACCGCATCGTGCTGTACGTGTGCCTGCCGGCGGCGGTGCTGATCTACGTGCCGCGCCTGCATCTGGATACCCGCCTGGTCGGGCTGGTCGCCACGCCGTGGCTGCTGATGCTCGCCTCCCTGGCGCTGGTCAGCCTGGCCACGCGCCTGTTCGGGTTCGCCCGCGATGTACACGCGGTGCTGCTGATCTGCGTGGCGCTGGCCAATTCCAGTTTCATCGGCTACCCGATGGTACGTGCGTTGCTCGGCGATCACGCACTGCCGTATGCGGTGGTCTACGACCAGTTCGGCACCTTCGTGCTGCTCTCCACGTTCGGTCTCTATGTGATCGCGCGCTACAGCGGCGATACCCCGCCCACCGCCGCACAGATCCTGCTGCGGATCGCGAAGTTCCCGCCGCTGTGGGCGCTGCTGTTCGCCTTGACCCTGATGCCCGAGCAGCCACCGGCCTGGATCGGCACCGGGCTGAAGCAGTTGGCCGATGCGATGCTGCCGCTGGTGATGCTGGCGGTCGGCTTCTCGATCCAGCTGCGGTTGCCGCGGGATGAGCTCAAGCCGCTGGGCATCGGGTTGTTGCTGAAACTGCTGGTGATGCCGGCGCTGGCGCTGCCGATCAGCTGGGCGTTCGGGCTGCAGGGCACGATGCTGCAGGCCAATGTGCTCGAATCGGCGATGCCGACCATGATCACCGCGGCGGCGTTGGCGATCGCGCACCGCCTGGCACCGCGCCTGGCCGCCGCACTGGTCGGTTACGGCATCCTGCTGTCGTTGGTGACGCTGCCGGCATGGGTGTGGCTGCTCCAGCGCGGGGCCGGTCTTCACGGGCAGCCATGATCCGGCCGCCGGCCAATGGTCGGCGCTACGCGTCCGCGCTGAGCGTGCGCCCGCGCGCCCACTCGCGCAGTGCGGTGACCTGTTCGGCCATCAGCACCGACAACGGCCGGCTGCCACGGATCTCCTGCATCAGCAGCTCGGTATCCAGCACGCGTGATTCGGCGTGCGCGGCGTACAGGCCCGAGACCACCGCCTGCTCGATCTCCGCCCCGGAGAAGCCGTCCGCCGCGGCCGCCAGTGCCGGCAGCGCGAAGTCGTCGGCATTGAGCTGGCGCTTGCCCAGGTGCAGCCGCAGCAGCTCCACCCGGGTGTTGGCATCGGGCAGATCGACGAAGAAGATCTCATCGAAGCGGCCCTTGCGCAGCAGCTCGGCCGGCAGCTCATGCACCTGGTTGGCGGTGGCGACGATGAATACCGTGCTCTTGCGCTCGGCCAGCCAGGTCAGCAGGTGGCCGAGCACGCGGCGGGATACCCCGCCGTCTTCGCCGCCACTGGCCAGGCCCTTCTCGATCTCATCGATCCACAGCACGCACGGCGCCAGCTGCTCGGCCGAGGCCAGCGCATCGCGCAGGTTCTTCTCGGTCTCGCCGTGGTACTTGTCGTACAGGCTGCCGAAGTCCAGCCGCAGCAGCGGCACGCCGAAACCGGCGGCGGTCGCCTTGGCCAGCATCGACTTGCCGCAGCCCTGCACGCCCAGCAGCAGCATGCCCTTGGGCGGGTCCAGGCCGGCCGGGCCGGCACCGCCGAGGAACACCGGGCGGCGCTGGTTGACCCAGCGTTTGAGCCGGTTGGCACCGGCCACGTCGGCGAAGCGGGTGGTGTCGTACTCGTAGTGCAGGTGCCCGGCGCGGTTGAGCAGCTCGAACTTGAGCCGGGCCAGCTGCGGCAGGTCGTCCTGGCTGAGCGCGCCGTCGGCGAAGATCAGCTGGCGGGCGATCCGCCGTGCATCCACCAGGCTCAGCCCGCGCAGGTTGTGCAGGATCTTCTGGACCGCCTCGTTGTCCACCTCCACGCGTCGCCCGCCGTTCTCGCGGGCATAGGCTTCGGCTTCCTCGCGCAGCATCTTCAGCAGCGCGTTGGGGTCGGGCAGGCGCGGATTGAAGCGGGTGGCCAGTGCTTCCAGCTCGGCCGGCAGCTCCACCTTGGCCCCGATCAGGACCAGCACGTGAGCCTCGCAGTGGCGCCGCTGGATGAGGTCGCGCAGCGCCCGCTGGTGGCTGGCATAACCGAGGTAGGGGTGGAAATCGAGCAGCAGGTAGATGCCGCGCTGTTCGGCCTGGCGGATCATCTGCAGGGCGGCACTGGCATCGGGCGGGCCGACCGGGTCGTCCTCGCGGTCCATGTCGATCCGGCGCAGGCCCTCGGTGATCGACCAGCGGTGCAGGGCACGCCAGACGTGCATCAGGGTCTGCCGGAACAACTCCACGACCCGGCCCTCATCCTGGGTCTCGATGATGATCAGCGGCGTGTTGGCGCGGATCAGCGCGCTCAGGTCCTGTAGTTCGCTCATGCGGGCGGTCAATCCATTGGAACCACCAACGATAGCAAAGCCGTGACCGTCGGTTCTGGTTCAGCGCTGCGACTATCTCCGTCACAGGCGCCGGTGTAGGCTGCGGGAACGTTCCCCGGAAGCGAGGCTTGCATGAAGACGATCCTGGTGGCCGGTTCCAAGGGCGGGGTGGGCAAGACCACCGTCGCCACCCACCTGGCGGCGCATTCGGCATTGGAAGGCAAGCGGACCGTCCTGGCCGATGCCGATCCACAAGGCTCCAGCACCCGCTGGGCACAACGCCGCTCGGTCCTGGAAAGTGCCGTGCTGCCGATCGACGTATATCGCAAAAAGAGTTGGGAGCGACTGGTTCCCGACGGCACCGACGAGGTCATCATCGATGCCCCGGCCGGTGCGATGGCCGACGATATTCCGCATTTCCTGGAGGTCGCCGATGCCGTGGTGGTCCCGGTGCTGCCCTCGGCGCTGGATATCGAGGCCATCGTCGGCTTCCTCAACAGCCTGTCGCGCGTGCCCCGCGTCCACAACCGCAGCCTGCCGGTCGGGTTGGTGCTCAACCGCACCAAACCCTGGACGCAGACCTCGCAACAGGCGATACAGATGTTGGCCGACTGGCCTTACGAAGTGGTCGCGCAGTTGCGCGACAGCCAAAGCTATGTGGTGATGGTCGGGTTGGGACGGAGTCTGTTCGACTACCGCTCGGCCCAGGTGCGCGAGCACCAGAGTGACTGGGAGCCGCTGTTGAAGTGGCTGAAGAAAGCCTGACACGAGAGATCCCATGCGAGAACTGATACTGCTGCGTCACGCCCATGCCGAAGCCGCCAGCACCGGCCAGGCCGATCTGGACCGCCCGCTGTCGCCGGTCGGCCTGGCCGAAGCCGAGGCCGCCGGCCGCTGGCTCAAGGAACACAACCTGCTGCCGGACTGCGTGCTGTGCTCGCCGTCGCGGCGGACCCGCGAAACCCTCGAGGCCGTGCTGGGCATCACCGGCTTCGTCGAAAAGCGTCTCGAGGATGCCGTCTACGAGGCCACCCCCGGCACGTTGATGGGGTTGATCGATGCACGTCGGGACGTCGACCGCCTGCTGGTGGTCGGCCACAATCCCGGCCTGGAACAACTGGTGGCCCTGATGAGCGAGGGCACCAGCAGCGATTACCGGGGCATGCCGCCGGCCGGGATCGCGGTGCTGGCCTTCGACCGCGAGGCTGCCATCGAGCCCGGTGTGGCCAGCCTGACCGCCTTCTGGTGGCCGTAAGCAGTGTGGGCAGTCCGCGCGGCGTGGGTCGGGCTGCTGCTGTGCATGGCGGGGACGGCCGATGCCGTCCCGCCGCCGGCGCCGGTCGCCAGCTCGCATGCCCTGGCCTTCGATACGTCCACGTCGCGTTTCGGCTTCGAGATCCGGACGCGGCTGGGCCAGCGCATCGAGGGAATATTCCCCCGCTTTGAGGGCAACATCGAGGTGCTCTCCGACGGTCGCCACCAGGTGCACCTGCGGATGTTCACCCGCTATGTCGAGATTCCCGGCAAGGCCCGCTACACCGGCTGGATGCGGGGCGAGGAGTTCTTCGACTCGGCACGCTACCCGGTCGTCGAGTTCGACTCGCTGCCCTACTGGCCCGAGGTGGTCGACAAGGGCGGCCGCATCGAGGGCCGGCTGATCCTGCGCGGAGTCAGCCACCCGGAGACGCTGCGGGTCGAGCCGCCGTCGTGTGCCCGGGCCGGGTATGATTGCGATGTGGTCAGCCGCGGTACCGTCCAGCGTGGCCGGTATGGAATGGACAGCTGGCAGCTTGCCCTGAGTGATCGAGTGACTTTTGTATTGCGTGCGCGTCTGAGCGAGGCGCCGAAACCGTGAACCCATTGCTGCGTCTGTTGGTGCTGGCAACGCTGTTGCTGGGCAGCGGCTGTGCCTCGCTGTCCAACGCCGAGCGCGACCGTGCCGCCGGTATCGCCGTGCAGGCCCGTTCGACCGTGGTCGACTGCGACCAGCTGGACCGCTGCGCACTGGATTCGCCGCTGCGTGCCCTCGGCGGCCGTGCCTTCGCCGAATCCCATGCGGGCCAGCCCCGGCATTACGCCACCATCCTGGACGAGGGCGAGGTCTCGCTGGTCGCGCGGCTGAACCTGATCCGCAGCGCCACCCGCAGCATCGACCTGCAGACCTACATCTTCGACAAGGACGACAGTGCCCGGCTGGTGCTGGACGAACTGCAGGCGGCCGCCCGCCGCGGGGTCAAGGTGCGCGTGCTGATCGACCAGCTCTCGGCGATCTCCGACCTGGAGATCCTCGGGGCGTTGTCCGGCAGCCATGTGAACTTCGAGTTGCGCGTCTACAACCCGACGTTCGGCAAGGCACGGCTGAACTACTTCGACTATGCCGCCAGCGTGGTGTGCTGCTTCCGCCGCTTCAACCAGCGCATGCACAACAAGTTGCTGGTGGTCGACGATGCGCTCGGCGTGGTCGGCGGGCGCAACTACCAGGACGACTATTACGACTGGGACAGCGAATACAACTTCCGCGACCGCGATGTGATCGTGGCCGGCCCGGAAGTGCGTGAGATGGCCGCCAACTTCGATGCGTTCTGGCGCGCGCCACGCAGCGTACCGGCCGAACGCCTCAACGATGTCGGCCGCACCCTGCTGCGCCAGGGCGTACCGGCCATGCCGCCGGCCGACGTCCGGCGACCGGAGCGGATCGAGCGGGTCAGCGAGGAGGCCGACGATCCGGACTTCGTGCGCCGCGCCTTCGTCGACACCGCCCTGCCGGTGGCCTCGGTGCAGTACGTCGCCGACCTGCCGCGCAAGCATCGCCGTGAACGCCCCAGCCAGCCGGCCAACGGCCAGCACGTGACCGAACCGCAGCTGGACGCGCTGATCGCCAGTGCGCAGTCCGAAGTGCTGCTGCAGACCCCGTACCTGGTGTTGTCCAAGCCGGCGCAGCGCCTGTTCCGTGACCTGCGCAAACGCGAGCAGGCACCGCGCGTGGTGGTCTCGACCAACAGCCTGGCCGCCACCGACAACCCGATCGTCTACGCGCTGTCCTACAAGTACAAACGCCGCAACCTGCGCGAGCTGGGCTTCAACATCTACGAGTTCAAGCCGTTCCCACTCGATGCGCCGGTGGACTACCGCAACCTGCTGCCGGCACCGCTGGGCACCGAAGTGCCGGCCTCGCCGGGCAAGCGCAGCAGTCTGCTCGGCGGCAGTGCGGCCGGCAGCAATGCACGTGGCAGCGGCAATGCCGATCCCCGCCGTGGCCGCGCTGCCGGCAGCGACGCGGCCGGCAGCGCCGACGCCCGGGTCACGCGGCAGCCCACGCCGGGGCCGTCCGCGCGCCGGCGCACCGATGGCAGCGTGGTCGAGCGCCGCGTGCTGCGCGCCGAAACCCGGCCGTCGTTCCTGGGGACCAAAGCGGTCAACAAGCCGCTGCCGGTCACCCGCAAGGGTGCCCGCATGGGCCTGCATGCCAAATCGATGGTGGTGGACCGCCGCATCGGCGTGATCGGGACGCACAACTTCGATCCGCGCAGCGAAAACTACAACACTGAAGGCGCGGTGATCATCGATGATCCGGTGTTCGCCGAAGCGCTGGCGCAGAGCATCCTGCGCGACATCCACCCGCAGAACTCCTGGGTGGTCGCGCCGCGTGCCAAGCCGCCGGTGCTGTCCGGCCTCAACTACAGCGTCGGCAAGGCCTCCGAGGCGTTGCCGGTGCTTGATTTCTGGCCGTGGCGCTACGCCACCGACTACGAATTCCAGCCCGGGCCCGACTGTCCGGATCCGCTCAAGCGGCAGGACCCGGCATTCCATACCTGCTATGTCGCCGTCGGCGACTTCCCCGAAGTGAATGTCGGGCCGAAGTGGCTGCTGGTGCGCATGCTCACCGCCTTCGGCGCCGGGCTGGTTCCGATTCTGTAACGCTGCAACCCACGGAGGAGCTGCATGTCCCAGGTATTCCGCGACGTGGTGTCGATCGAGACCCTCAACGATCTCAGCCGCAACACCCTCATCGAGCATCTGGGCATCGTGTTCACCGCGGCGGGCGAGGACTGGATCAGTGCGACCATGCCGGTCGACGAACGCACCCGCCAGCCGTACGGCATCCTGCACGGCGGCGCCTCGGTGGTGCTGGCCGAAACCCTCGGCAGCAGCGCCGGCAACCTGTGCGTGGATACCGCCCAGCAGGTCTGCGTGGGGCTGGAGATCAATGCCAACCACATCCGCGCAGTGCGTGCCGGCACCGTCACCGGCACCGCGCGCGCCGTGCACGTCGGCCGCAGCACCCAGGTGTGGGACATCCGCATCGAGGACGCGGCCGGCAAGCTGGTCTGTACCTCGCGCCTGACCCTGGCGGTGGTGCCGGCCGTGCGCCCGGGCTGATCACACGCATGGCACGGATGCTGTGTTGCGTGGCCTGCGACAGTGCGCGGGCGCCGGCCGGGACGGCCGTTGTGCCGGCGGTGGCCATTGGCTTGACGGCTTGCGGCGGCTGGCTTGCGCACGTCATCGATTTGTCCGGATTCCGCTGGCAGAGCCTGCGGCGCTCGGGTATCGTTCGCGGATGAATTCCCCCACTCCGGCCTCACGTGGCGGCGTGGCGCGTGTGTGCCGTTACCTGTACCGCGTACCGCTGCTGCTGGTCCACCTGTTGCTGTTCCTGCCGATGCTGCTGATCGCCATGCTGCCGCCGTGGGGGTGCGTGCGCGTGGGCGAGCGCACGTTCGAGCATGCGGCGGTGAATGCCTGGTCGGCCGGCCTGATGTGGATCTTCGGCTTCCGCCTGCACCGGATCGGCACACCGCTGCCGGGTGCGGTGCTGTTCGTGGCCAACCATGTCAGCTGGGTCGACATCTCGATGCTGCACAGCCAGCGCATGATGGGTTTCGTGGCCAAGCAGGAGATCGCCGGCTGGCCGGTGGTCGGCTGGCTGGCCGCGCGTGGGCAGACCATTTTCCACCAGCGTGGCAGCACCGAATCGCTGGGCGGGGTGATGCAGGAAATGGTCGTGCGCCTGCGCGAGGGCAAGGCGGTTGGCGTGTTTCCGGAAGGGCGCACCCGTGGCGGCCATGAAGTCGGCCCGTTCCACGCCCGCATCTTCCAGGCCGCGGTCGAGACCCAGGTTCCGATCCAGCCGGTCGCGCTGCGGTATGGCTGGCGCGGCGACGCGCAGACCATTGTCGCGTTCGGGCCGAAAGAAAGCTTCTTCGCCAACTTCCTGCGTCTGCTGGGAGAGCCGGCGCGGCGGGCCGAGGTGCACTTCCTCGCGCCCATTGATACCCACGATCTGGAAGGCCGTCGCCGCATCGCGGAAACCTCGCGTGCGCGCATCCTGGCGGCCATGGCCGCCGAGTAAGCTGGTGGTGTTCCTTCACGCGCCAGCGTCGCGGCCGGGAGCAGGCTCGCGCCCATGTTGACTGCTGCCGACTACCACCCCCCGCGTTGGCTGCGCAATCCGCACCTGCAGTCCATGCTCAGCTCCAGCCGGATGCGCATGCAGCGCGGGCTGGTGCTGCTTGCGGCCACCGGGGCGCACACCGACGAACTCATCCTCGATGGCGGCGAAGGCGTGCGCCTGCAGGGGTGGCACAGTTATATCCAGGGGCGCCAGCCGGTCGGCATGGCGCTGCTGCTGCATGGCTGGGAAGGCAGTGCCGAGTCCAGCTACATGCGCATGACGGCCGCGCGGCTGCTGGAAGAGGGCTACGACGTGGTCCGGCTGAACTTCCGCGACCACGGCAACACCCATCATCTCAATCCCGGCATCTTCCACTCCAACCGGATCGACGAAGTGGTGCAGGCCGCCGGTGACATCGCCCGGCGCTGGCCGGCGCTGCCGCTGGTCGCCGCCGGTTACTCGCTGGGCGGCAACTTCGTGTTGCGCCTGGCGCTGCGCGCGCCCTCGGCCGGCGTGCCGCTGCGCCGCGTGGCATCGGTGTGCCCGGTGCTGGACCCGGCGATCACGATGGAAAGCATCGAGAACGGCCCGGCGATGTACGACTGGTACTTCCGGCGCAAATGGGCCGGCTCGCTGCGTCGCAAGCGTGATCTGTTCCCGGAGCTGAGCGACTGGGACGACCGCGTGCTCAAGCTGGACATCCGCGCGCTGACCGCCTGGCTGGTCGAGCACCACACTGAATTCGGCTCGCTGCAGGCCTATTTCGATGGGTACTCGATCGCCGGCGACGGCCTGGCCGGGCTGCAGGTGCCGGCCGATATCCTGATGGCGCAGGACGACCCGGTCATCCCGTTCGCCACCTTCAATGGCTGGCGGCTGCCGGCCCATGCCCATCTGGAAATCGCCCCGTGGGGCGGCCACTGCGGCTTCCTGGAGAACTGGCGCGGCGATGGCTTCTCCGAGCGCTGGGTGGCCCAGCGGTTGCGGATCGAGGCGAATACGCCCGCCTGACAGGCCGTTCTCGCTGGCCCGCCCCGCTACAATCGGGGTTTGCCCTCGAGTTCGGACCGTCATGCAAGACCAGATTCTCCAAGCCCTGCGCCGCAATGCGGTGGACGACGCCGTGCAGCTGGCGCGCGAGTGGACCACGGCCGAGCCGGAGCAGCCGCAGGCGCATCGCTGGTTGTCGCTGTCGCTGCAGCAGCAGGGTCAGTTCGATGCCGCGTTGACCAGCCTGCAGCAGGCACTGGCACTGGCCCCCGACAACGCCGACCTGCATCTCCAGCAGGCCGGCCTGCTGCTGGCCCTGCGCCAGTTCGATGCAGCCGGCTCGGCGCTGGACCGCACCGCCGAACTCAACCCCAACGAGCTGTCCGCGTACGTGATGCAGGCGCACCTGGCGCTGGCCCGCAACGACGTTGACGAAGCAGAACGCCTGACCCGCCTGGCCACCCGCGTGGAAGAAGACCACCCGGAACTGGCCGCCCTGTCGGGCATGGTGGCCCTGCGCCGGGGCGAGGTGGATCGCGCGCTGGCCCTGCTGTCGGCCGCCAGTGAAGCCCTGCCGGGCGATTCGCGGGTGCTGTACGCCCTCGGCTTCGCGTACCTGGGCAAGGACATGCTGGCCTTCGCCGAGCAGGCCTTCCGCCGCGTGCTGGAACTGAACCCGAGCGTGACCTCGTTGCAGGGCCTGATCGTCCAGCTGGCGCTGCGCCAGGGCCACGTGGACGTGGCCGCCGAGATGATGCGCCAGGTGCTGGCGACCCCGGCCGGCGACAGCCCGGCCATGCGCCGCCTGGCCGGTGAGCTGGAGTTGCAGGCCGGGCAGCCGCTGCAGGCTCTCGAGCAGCTGCTGCCGGTGCTGGCGCAGTGGCCGGCCGACCGCCACACGCTGCAACTGCTGCTGATGGCCTGGCAGCGCCTGGGCCGCGAACAGCAGGCCCGCGAAACGCTGGATGCCACGCTGGCGGATCACCCCGGGATCCACGACCTGTGGATGGCCCGCCTCACCGTCGAGCCAGTGGGTGGCGCCGAAGCGGTTGCCGTCGGTGAGCGTTGGCTGCAGGCGATGCCCGACCACCTGCCGGCGCTTGAGACACGCCTGCGCCTGCACGACATGAACGACGAAGAAGAGGCGGCCGAAGCGATGGCCGCACGCATCGTCACCCTGGAGCCGGGCCGTGCCAGCGGCGAAATGCGCCTGGTGGAAGGCCTGCTCAAGCGCGATCCGGCCGGCGCGATCGCCCACGTGCAGGCGCTGCACGATGCTGCGCCGGATGTCTCCCGATCCTCACTGCGCGCCTGGCTGGGCTCGGTCCAGGACCGTGCCGGCCAGCATCACGATGCGCTGCGCACGTGGATCGACCTGCATGCCGCCGATGCGCCGCAGCGCCTGCCGCTGCCGCCGCAGGCCAAGGCCCCGCTGAGCTGGCCGGACCTGGCGCCGATTCCCGAGGACAACACGATCGCGCCGATCTTCGTCTGGGGTGCGCCGGGCTCGGGCGTCGAACGCGTGGTCGCCGCGATGGCGGCCGCCAGCCCCGTGGTCCGCGGCGACCGCTTCGGGCCCAACCCGCCCAATGATGCCTTCCAGAACTATCACACGCTGCAGGACCTCTCCACCGGCAAGTTGACGCCGGAGGCCCTGGTGGCCCAGTGGCGCGAGCAGCTGCCGGCACGCGGGCTCAACGATGGCGCGGTGATCGACTGGCTGCTGTGGTGGGACAACGCGTTGCTGTGGGCGCTGCGCCCGCAGCTGCCGGAAGGCCGTCTGATCGTTGCACTGCGTGACCCGCGCGACATGCTGCTGGAGTGGATCGCCTTTGGTGCACCGGCCCCGTTCGCGGTGAGTTCGGTGCTTGAAGCCGCCGAATGGTTGGCGCGCTCGCTGGCCCAGGTCGCGACCCTGCACGAACAGGATCTGTACCCGAACGCGCTGGTACGGGTCGACGACATCGGCCATGACGCGCACGCGATGGCCGAGCACCTGGGCAAGCTGTTCGGCATGCGCTTCCCGCCGGCGGCCACGCTTGGCCCGGCCCGCATGGCCCCCGGCCACTGGCGCGATTACCGCGAGGTGATGGGGCCGGCGTTCGCGCTGCTGACCTCGGTCGCAGTGCGCCTGGGCTACCCGGAAGAGTGAGGAGACCTGTATGCAGCTGAGCAGTGACAGCATCACCAACGGCCTGCCGATCGCCGCGACGTTCGCGGCCGGCGATGCCGAGGGCTTCGCGCCCAACCGAAACCCGCAGCTGGCGTGGCACGACGTGCCGGTCGGCACCCGTTCGTTCGCCCTGCTGTGCATCGATCCGGACGTGCCGACCGTGCCGGATACGGTCGGCCGCCAGGACTGCACGGTGCCACGCGATCAACCGCGCGCGCAGTTCGTGCACTGGGCGATGGCCGATATCCCGGCCGACGTGCGCGCACTGGCGGCGGGCAGTTGCAGCGATGGTTTCAGCGAACGTGGCAAGACCCAGCCGGCCGGCCCGGCTGGCAGCCGCCAGGGGCTGAACGATTTCACCGGCTGGTTCGCCGGCAATCCGGACATGGCCGGGCAGTATCTGGGCTATGACGGCCCGTACCCGCCATTCAACGACGAGCGCGTGCATCGTTATTTCTTCCGCGTGTTCGCGCTGGGCGTGCCGACGCTTGATCTGCCCGATCCGTTCACCGCCGCGGACGTGCTGCGTGCGATGCACGGGCAGGTGCTGGCCGAAGCATCGCTGCATGGCACCTACACGTTGAACCCGGCGCTGGGGTGAGGTGAGGCCGACCGTTGGTCGGCGCGCGCCCCGGTAGGTACCGACCGTTGGTCGGTACTGCGCTGTCGGGAGCCGGCCAGCAGCCGGCACTACAGAATGAAGAAGGGCGGCCCGTGGCCGCCCTTCTGCTTTATTACTTCTTCTCGTTCGCGGACTCGACCACCATGTCCAGCACGTAGGCGTTGGACGAGGCATCGGCCGGCGGGTTGGCGATCTTGTAGCGCTTCACGCGCACTACGTTGCGCACGCCGTCTTCGTGGGTATAGCCCTCGATGACGTCGTAGAAGTTCTGCCACTCGCCCGGCTCGCCCTGCTTGACCCCGTTGTCGTCGTAGCGGATCTCGCGGGTCTGCAGGCACTGCTTGTCACGGATCAGCGGGTGCGGGCACGGCTTGGTCTGCGCGGCCACTTCCAGGAACACGGTTTCGCCTTCGCCGCCGTAGCGGGTTTCAGCGGTGGGCTCCGGGGTGAACACCAGCACATCGCCATTGGCGGTACGCAGGGTCAGCTGGCCGGCATCGCCCAGCTCGGTCTTGAGCGCGCCTTCCAGGCGGCTGCCGACGGCCTGGTCCAGCGCCATCAGGTTCTTGTCGGTGCAGGCCATCATGGTCGAGGCCATCGGCGAGATGGTCAGCGAACCATCGGCCAGCGTGTAGCCGCCACCCATGCGGTTGCAGGTATTGCTGATCGCGATGCGGTCATCCTTGAAGTCCAGGGTGACCGGCTTGTCGGCGCGCGCGAACAGCGCATCGATGCGCTTGCCGTTGGCGTCGGTGGCCGAATCCAGGCGCCAGTGGCTGCCCTGCAGGCGCTGCACGTCCAGGCGGGCGACCGCGGCCTGGTCGGCGGCGGCGGTCGGTGCCGGGGCGAGGTCATCGCGGCCGGCCGGGGCGGTCGAGGGGTTGCTGCAGGCGGCCATCAGGGCCAGCGGCAGCATCAGCATCAGGGTGCGTTTCATGTACATCTCCTTGGGAACCTGGGGAAAAACGCCGGTGCGTCCCCGATGGGGTTGCGCCGGCGCCGGGCCGTTCAGTTGCCAGCCGGCAACCAGAGCAGCAGCGCCGCGCCCAGCGCGATGCGGTAGACCGCGAACGCCGTGAACTTGTGCGACTTGATGTAGCCCAGCAACCACTTCACTACGACGAAGCCGGTGACGACCGCGGCAAGGAAGGCCACGCCGACATCGGTCCAGTTCTCGCTGGCGAGCTTGCCGTCCTTGGCCAGTTCCAGGAAGGCATAGCCGCTGGCGGCGAACATGGTCGGGATGCCGACCAGGAACACGAACTCGGTGGCCTTCGCGCGGCGGCTCAGGCCGAACAGCATCGCGATGAAGATCGCCGCGGCCGACCGCGAGGTGCCCGGGAACACGCCCGCCACCACCTGCGCCACGCCGACCAGGATGGCGACCTTCCAGGTCACCTCGTCGCGCTCGGGCAGGCGCGCGGTGTAGGCCTCCACCAGGATCATCCAGAGGCCGCCGATGATCAGCGCCCAGGCCACCGGGGTGACCGTCTCGGGCAGTTCCCAGCCGGCCAGGCGGACCGGCAGGCCAACCACCGCGGTCACCAGGAAGGCGGTGCCCAGCTTGAGCACGTAGTCGCGGTTGGCGCGCTCATGCAGGCCGGTCGCCAGGGTCCACAGCCGCTGCCGGAACACCAGCGTGATCGCCAGGATCGCACCGGCCTGGATGATGATGTTGAAGAAGTCCGAACGTGCGCCCAGCCAGTGCTGGGCGATCAGCAGGTGGCCGGTGCTGGAGATCGGCAGGAATTCGGTGAGGCCTTCAAGAATGCCCAGAAGGAGGGCGGAGAGCAGGTCGGACATCGGCGGTACTGGGGCTCGCGGAGGGATGGAATCGGGCAGCGGCGACAGCCCGGAGCTGTGGCCAACGTCGCCTGTCGACGGCCCGTGGGGGTAAAGCATAGAGCATCCCGCATCGCACCAAAGGTGTGCGTGGTGCGGCGTTTGCACTGCTTTGGTGCGTGCGCACTCGCACCATGCTGATCGCCACCCCAGTGAAATCAAGGGTTTGTGAAGTCTGAAAAGTTGGCACGGGGATTGCTCTATCCACTCAGGCAATCACCCATCTGAGGTTTCACCGATGTCCGTGGAAAATGTTGAGAAGCTGATCAAGGACAACCAGATCGAGTTCGTCGACCTGCGTTTCGTCGATATGCGTGGTATCGAGCAGCACGTCACCTTCCCGGTCAGCATCGTGGAGCCGTCGCTGTTCGAAGAAGGCAAGATGTTCGATGGCAGCTCGATCGCCGGCTGGAAGGGCATCAACGAGTCGGACATGGTCCTGCTGCCGGACCCGTCCAGCGCCTACATCGACCCGTTCTACGCTGACCCGACCCTGGTCATCAGCTGCGACATCCTCGATCCGGCCACCATGCAGCCGTATGGCCGCTGCCCGCGCGGCATCGCCAAGCGCGCCGAGGCCTACCTGAAGTCCTCCGGCATCGCCGAGCAGGCCTTCTTCGGCCCGGAGCCGGAATTCTTCATCTTCGATTCGGTCCGCTTCGCCAATGACATGGGCCACACCTTCTTCAAGATCGATTCCGAAGAAGCGGCCTGGAGCACCGGTGACAAGTACGACGGCGCCAACAGCGGCTACCGTCCGGCCGTGAAGGGCGGCTACTTCCCGGTCCCGCCGACCGATTCGCTGCACGACCTGCGTGCGGAAATGTGCAAGACGCTGGAACAGGTCGGCATCGAAGTGGAAGTGCAGCACCACGAAGTGGCCACCGCCGGCCAGTGCGAGATCGGCACCAAGTTCAGCACCCTGGTGCAGAAGGCCGACGAACTGCTGCGCATGAAGCACGTCATCAAGAACGTCGCCCACCGCAACGGCAAGACCGCCACCTTCATGCCCAAGCCGCTGGTCGGCGACAACGGCAGCGGCATGCACGTGCACCAGTCGCTGTCCAAGGGCGGCACCAATCTGTTCTCCGGTGACGGCTACGGCGGCCTGAGCCAGCTGGCGCTGTGGTACATCGGCGGCATCTTCAAGCACGCCAAGGCGATCAACGCCTTCGCCAACTCCGGCACCAACAGCTACAAGCGCCTGGTCCCGGGCTTCGAAGCGCCGGTGATGCTGGCCTACTCGGCCCGCAACCGCTCCGCCTCGTGCCGCATTCCGTGGGTGTCCAACCCGAAGGCACGCCGCATCGAAATGCGCTTCCCCGATCCGATCCAGTCCGGCTACCTGACCTTCACCGTGCTGATGATGGCCGGCCTGGACGGCATCAAGAACCAGATCGACCCGGGTGCACCGAGCGACAAGGATCTGTACGACCTGCCGCCGGAAGAAGAGAAGCTGATCCCGCAGGTCTGCTCCTCGCTGGACCAGGCCCTGGAAGCGCTGGACAAGGACCGCGAGTTCCTCAAGGCCGGCGGCGTGATGAGCGACGACTTCATCGACGGCTACATCGCGCTGAAGATGCAGGAAGTCACCAGGTTCCGCGCGGCGACCCACCCGCTCGAGTACCAGATGTACTACGCGAACTGAGCAACTGGTGACGATGACGAAGGATTTCCCTCCCACCCTTCGTCATCGTCGCCGCCTTTCCGGCTGGGGAGCCGGCAAGGTAATCATGTTGTAAAGCGGACCGTGGGTCCGCTGCACCACCAGGGGCAAGAGAGACCGGACGCGTGTCATGGGCCCTTCCTCCCTCCCGCGTCACCGCTGGCGTCGCCCTTCGGGCGTCGGCAACGGCGTGGCTCATGCAACGTTCGGCGCAACGACCGGCGGCCATGTGCAAGTGGCCGCCGGTTGACCTGACATCGGCCCCACGCGGGCCGGTTCCATCCACCATCGGGATATGCGCATGAAACTGATCTCCGCCATCATCCGGCCGTTCAAGCTCGACGAGGTCCGCGAGGCCCTCTCCGACGCTGGCGTGTCGGGCATCACCGTGACCGAAGTCAAAGGCTTCGGGCGCCAGAAGGGCCACACCGAGTTGTATCGCGGCGCGGAGTACGTCGTGGATTTCCTGCCGAAGATCAAGATCGAGACCGTCGTGACCGACGATCGCCTGGACGCCGTGGTCGAGGCCATCCAGACCGCGGCCGGCACCGGCAAGATCGGCGACGGCAAGATCTTTGTCACCGCGGTCGAACAGGTCGTCCGCATCCGCACCGGCGAAATCGGCGCTGACGCGCTCTAACCCCACTCGGAGCCCACAATGAAGACCTCTTTGTTCACCGGGTGGCAAGCCCGGTTCCATGCCGTGTGCCTGATGATGCTGCTCAGCGCGCTGGCTGTCGGTGCCTTCTCCAGCAGCGCGCACGCCCAGGCCCAGGTCACCCCGGTGCCGTCGGAGACGGTCGCGGTCGAGCCGCTGCCGGCCACGCCGGAGGCCACCGCTGCCCCGGTCGCCGAAGCTGCCGCTGCGGCCACCTTCGACCACGGTGACGTGGCCTGGATGCTCACCTCCACCCTGCTGGTGCTGCTGATGGTGGTGCCGGGCCTGGCGCTGTTCTACGGCGGCCTGGTGCGCTCCAAGAACGTGCTGTCCATCCTCAGCCAGATCCTGGTGGTGTTCTCGCTGGTGCTGATGCTGTGGGTGGCCTACGGCTACAGCGCGGTGTTCAGCCAAGGCAACGCCTTCTTCGGCTCGTTCACCGAGTTCGCCTTCCTCAAGGGCTTCGGCCCGGATACCGTCGGCAACACGCCGATCGCCGGCCTGCCGGACTACCTGTTCGTTGCCTTCCAGTCGACCTTCGCCGGGATCACCACCGCGCTGATCGTGGGTGCCTTCGCCGAGCGCATCAAGTTCAAGGCCGTGCTGCTGTTCTCCGCCCTGTGGTTCACCCTGAGCTACATCCCGATGGCGCACATCGTGTGGGGCGGCGGCTATCTCGGTGAGATGGGCGCGATCGACTTCGCCGGTGGCACCGTGGTCCACATCAATGCCGGCGTGGCCGGCCTGGTGGGCGCCTACTTCGTCGGCAAGCGCATCGGCTACGGCCAGACCGCCCTGAAGCCGCACAACGTGCCGTTCACGTACATCGGCGCCATGCTGCTGTGGGTGGGCTGGTTCGGCTTCAATGCCGGCTCGGCGGCCGCGGCCGACACCGTCGCCTCGCTGGCTTTCATCAACACCATCCTCGCCACCGCCGCCGCGGTACTGGGCTGGACCCTGGTCGAAGCGGTCAGCAAGGGCAAACCGTCCGCGCTGGGCGCGGCCTCCGGCGCCGTGGCCGGCCTGGTCGGCATCACCCCGGCCTGCGGCACCGTCGGCCCGCTGGGTGCGATCGTGATCGGCCTGGTCGCCGGCGTGGTCTGCGTGTGGGGTGTCACCGGCCTCAAGCGCCTGCTCAAGGTCGATGACACCGCCGATGTGTTCGGCGTGCACGGCATCGGCGGCATCGTCGGTGCACTGCTCACCGGTGTGTTCAGCGCGCAATCGCTGGGCGGCACCAAGGCCGACCTCGATATCGGCCACCAAGTGTGGGTGCAGCTGGTCAGCGTCGGCTTCACCATCGTCTGGTGTGCCGTGGCCACCGTGCTGATCCTGCTGGTGGTGCGCATGGTGTTCGGCCTGCGCGTCACCGAAGAAGCCGAGCGCACCGGCCTGGACGTCACCTCGCACGGCGAGTCGGCCTACGAGGCCTGATCCGCGCGCTATACCGCATCAGCAACGAGAGAGAGATGTTTTACCTTTGCCGGCGGCCTTCGGGTCGCCGGTTTTTTGTGGGCGTATGCTGGGCGGCACCATGCTTTGGCAGCCGATCGCCGGATCACGCACAATGCAGGCATGCGCCCGATTCGCACTTCCCTCGTCCTGCTCGCCCTTCTGCTGCTCGCCGCCTGCGCCAGCACCGAGGTCCGCAGTCCGCTCGCCACCTGGGTGCCATCGCCAAACCACAACGCGCGCGCGCCGGTGGTGATCGTGCTGCACCACACCGATCAGCACTCCGTGCAGCAGAGCCTGGACACGCTGCGCAGCGCCAACAGCGGCGGCAAGGTCAGCTCGCACTATCTGGTCGGCGCCGATGGCCACATCTACCAGCTGGTCGGCGATGACCGGCGCGCCTGGCATGCCGGTCCCGGTCGCTGGGGAACGATCACCGATCTCAACTCGGCCTCGATCGGCATCGAGATCGACAACGATGGCGACACGCCGTTCGCACCGGCACAGATCGCGGCCCTGATCCGCCTGCTGGATGACCTGTGCACGCGCCTGCGCATTCCGCCCAGCCAGATCATCGCGCATGCCGATCTGGCGCCCTCGCGCAAGCAGGATCCCAGCCGTTTCTTCCCGTGGCAGCAACTGGCCGAAGCCGGTTTCGGCGTATGGCCGCGCGCAGCCGATGGCCCCGCCCCGGTTGGCTTCGATGCCTGGATGGCCCTGCAGGCCTTCGGCTACCCGATGGACGACCGGGCGGCCGCCGCCGGCGCCTTCCATCGCCGCTTCCGCGGCCGTGATGATCTCCCCGCAGTGCTGGATGCCGAAGACGCCCGCATCCTGCACTCGCTGCTGCTGCAACAGGAACGCCGCCCATGAAGTCCACGCCATGTCTTCCCGCACTCAAGCACATCGCGCTGTTGGGGGTCGGGTTGGCCGTGTTGAGCGCCTGCGCGGTCGCGCCGCAGCGCCCCGCGTCATCGCCATCGACCGTGCCCACCAGCACCTATGCGAAGGCGAACTGGAATGCGTTGCCCGCCGTCGCAGACGCCGATCTGCAGGCCGGCTTCGCGGCCTGGCGCAGTGCCTGCCCGCGCCTGAAGACGGAGGCCAACTGGGCACCTACCTGCGCCGCGGCGGCCAACGTTGCCACCACGCCGGCCGCCATCCACCAGTTCCTGCAGGCGAATCTGGATGTCTATGCGCTGCGCGCCGGTGGCAACCGGGCCGATGGCCTGATCACCGGCTACTACGAGCCGATCTATGCCGGCAGCCTCAGCCGCACGGCCAAGGCAGCGGTACCCGTGTACGGCGTGCCCGACGACATGATCAGCGTCCAGCTCGACAGTCTCTATCCCGAACTCAAGGGCAAGCGCCTGCGCGGCCGCGTGGAAGGCCGCGTGCTCAAGCCGTATGACGATGCCGCGCGGATCGCCGCGAACGGCGTCAAGGCACCCGTACTGGCCTGGCTGACCAGCCCGATGGACCTGCAGTTCCTGCAGATCCAGGGCTCCGGTCGCGTCCAGCTGGCCGATGGTCGTCAGCTGCGGATCGCCTACGCCGACCAGAACGGCCATCCCTATCGCCCGATCGGGCGCTGGCTGGTGGAGCAGGGCGAGCTGAAGCAGGCCGACGTGAGCATGGCCGCCATCCGCGCCTGGGCCGATGCCCATCCCACGCGCGTGCCCGCGCTGCTGGCCAGCAACCCCAGCTATGTATTTTTCACCCGTGGGCCAGACAGCGACGAAGGCCCGCGCGGCTCGTTGAACGTGCCGCTGACCGCCGGCTACAGCGTCGCGGTGGACCGCAACGTGGTGCCGTTGGGCAGCCTGTTGTGGCTGTCCACCACGCGCCCGGACGGCACCGCGCTGGTGCGCCCGGTCGCCGCGCAGGATACCGGTGGCGCCATCACCGGCGAGGTGCGCGCGGACCTGTTCTGGGGCACCGGCGATGCGGCTGGTGAGCTGGCCGGGCACATGAAGCAGAAGGGTACGATCTGGATGCTGTGGCCGAAGGGTGTGGCGTTGCCGAAGGCACCTGCCGCAGCTGACTGACGACGCGGGGCGATCACTCCGTTCGCGTGTACGTGCGTCCGTTGCAGCGCCCGCGAGGAAGGACTCATGAAGGTCAAACGCATCATCGCCAATATCGCCGCGTCCGATCCGTCCGCTGCGGACAGTTTCTATCGGGACATCCTCAGCCTGGAGCTGGCCATGGATCACGGTTGGATCCGCACCTATGCGGGATCCGCGGATATGACTGTCCAGGTGAGTGTGGCGTCCGAAGGCGGTTCCGGTACCCTCGTGCCGGATCTCTCCATAGAGGTCGACGATCTGGACGAAGCGCTGCGGCGGGTGCGCGCGGCAAACCTGCCCATCGCGTATGGCCCAGCCAGCGAACCGTGGGGTGTGCGACGGTTCTACCTCCGCGATCCGTTGGGCCGGCTGGTCAACATCCTGCAGCATGCGTGAGCGAGGCAGGAAACCGGGATCAACAGGCCTGCCGTTTTGCACTACATTGGTGCAATGACCACCGCGCTGTCGCCCCCCGCCCTCGACGCCCTCGGCACTCCGGTCGCCTGGGCCGATGCCAGCGGCCGCCTGGTGGGCTGCAATCCTGCGTTCGCGCGCTGGCTGGGCGTGAGTGTGCGGCGCCTGCTGGGCCAGCCGCTGGCCTCACTGGAGGCACAGGGCGACGCCTTGGCCCACTTCCTGGCCCGCGATGAGCGCGACACCCTGCGTCTGCACCGGCTGGCCCTGGCGCTGCCGGGCGATGCGCCCCGTTTTGCCGAGGGGTGGCTGAGCCGCTGGGACGAGGGCGGCTGGCTGCTGGAGGCGCATCCCGTCGACGAATTCCCGGGGCTGGATCCCACCCAGGCGCTGCCCAGCGCGCTCAGTGCCGCGCTCAAGGGTCTGGCGCACGAGCTGCGCAATCCGCTGGCCGGGTTGAAGGGCGCGGCCCAGTTGCTGGCACGCCGCAACGCGCAACGCGATCCCGATGAGCGCGAACTGATCGAGCTGATCGGCTCGGAGATCGAGCGCCTCAACGGCCTGCTCGAGCAACTGCTGTCGCCCGCGCCGGCCGCGCCGCACGCACCGCTCAATATCCATGCCTCGCTGGAGCGCGTGCTGCGGCTGGCCGAAAGCGAAGGTGGCTGGGCGGTCCGGATACAGCGCGATTACGATCCCAGCATTCCCGAGTTCGATGGCGATGCCGATCGCCTCACCCAGGCCGTGTGGAACCTCGTCCGCAATGCGATCCAGGCCGGTGCGGGCACCGTCACCCTGCGCACGCGCGTGGAACATGGTGTGCGCATCACCGATCAGCTGCATCCGCTGGCACTGCGGCTGGAAATCGCCGATGACGGCCGTGGCGTGCCCGAAGACCTGGCCGAGCACCTGTTCCTGCCGCTGGTCAGCGGTCGTGCCGAGGGCACCGGGCTGGGCCTGGCGCTGGCCCAGCAGGTCGCGCGCGAGCATCGCGGCACCCTGACCTACCGCTCGCGCCCGGGCCACACCGTATTCACCGTGCTGCTGCCGATCGGGCAGGGCACCCCCGCCGAGGACACCGCCGCCCATGGCTGACCAGGTCGATACCACTGCCCAGCGCGTCTGGGTGGTCGACGATGACCGCGCGGTGCGCTTCGTGCTGTGCACCGCGCTGCGCGAGGCCGGCTACCGCGTCGAAGGGTTCGACGGTGCGGCGGCCGCATTGGCGATGCTGGCCGGGCAGGCGCCGCCGGATCTGCTGTTCACCGACGTCCGCATGCCCGGCGATGACGGGCTGGTGCTGCTGGACAAGCTCAAGGCGGCGCATCCGCAGCTGCCGGTGATCGTGATGTCGGCCTATACCGATGTGGCGAGCACGGCCGGTGCCTTCCGCGGTGGTGCGCAGGAATTCCTGTCCAAGCCCTTCGATCTGGACGATGCGGTCGCGCTGGCGCAGCGGGTGCTGCCGGCCCCGGATGTCACCCTGGCCGAGCCGAGCGAGACCGCCAGCACGACGCCGCCCGACCAGCGCCCGCAGCTGGTCGGCGATACGCCTGCGATGCGCGCGCTGTTCCGCGCGATCGGGCGCTTGGCGCAGGCACCGCTGTCGGTGCTGATCAATGGCGAGACCGGCACCGGCAAGGAGCTGGTCGCGCATGCGTTGCACCATGAGTCGCCGCGCGTGCAGGGCCCGTTCGTCGCACTCAATACCGCGGCGATTCCCTCCGAGTTGCTGGAGAGCGAGCTGTTCGGCCATGAGGCCGGCGCGTTCACCGGCGCGCAGCGCCGCCACATCGGCCGCTTCGAGCAGGCCCATGGCGGCACGCTGTTCCTGGATGAAATCGGTGACATGCCGCTGCCGCTGCAGACGCGACTGCTGCGCGTGCTGGCCGAGGGCGAGTTCTTCCGTGTCGGCGGGCGTGAGCTGATCCGCGTGGATGTGCGGGTGATCGCCGCGACCCACCAGGACCTGGAAACGCTGGTGGCGCAGGGTCGCTTCCGTGCCGACCTGCTGCACCGGCTGGATGTGGTGCGGCTGCGGTTGCCGCCGCTGCGCGAGCGTCGCGACGACATCGCGCAGCTGGCCGAGACCTTCCTCGCGGCCGCGGCACACAAACTGGATACGCCGCCCAAGCGGCTCACTGCTGCCGCGCTGCAGGCGCTGCGCGAACATGACTGGCCCGGCAACGTACGGGAGCTGGAGAACGTGTGCTGGCGCATGGCCGCGCTTGCCGCAGCCGACAGCATCGGCGTGGCCGACGTGGACAGCGCGCTGCATCGCGGTGCCGGTGCGCCACGCTCGCGCAGTGCCGGCGATCCAGGGCAGTGGGAAACGCTGCTCTCGGCATGGGCCCGCCAGCGTCTGGCCGAAGGTGCCGAAGGCCTGCACGCCCAGGTGCGCGAACGGGTGGACCAGGCCTTGCTCGAGGCCGCCCTGCAGATCACCCATGGCCGCCGTGCCGAGGCCGCCGCGCGGCTGGGCATGGGCCGCAACACGCTCACCCGCAAGCTCGGCGCCGGCCGCCGGCGCGGCGGATGAACCGCATGTCCACACCGCGTGTGCGCCACGTCCGGGTCACTTTCATGGCCTGTGGACGAGCACACGGTTAGTTTGCAACCAAGGAGTCTTCCCATGCGCAGTTCCCATGTCGTCCTCGCTGCGATGATCGCGGTCGGTCTGGCCGCCTGCGGCAGCACGCCGCCGCCGCGCCCCGTCGCTCCCGCCGTACCGGTGGTCAGCACCGCGCAGATGGCCGAAGCCAACCTGTCGCCGGCCTCGGCCAGTCTGGTCAGTGGTCGTCTGGCGTTGGTGCCGGACGCGCGTGGCGTGCACATCACGGGTGTCATCGGTGGCCTGCAGCCGCTGCAGGTGGCCGGGTTCCATGTGCATGAGCGCGGCGACTGCAGTGCTGTCGATGCCAGCAGCGCCGGTGCACATTTCAATCCGGCCGGGCAGCCGCATGGCCGCAACAGCGCCGGCGCGCACCACGCCGGTGACATGGACAATCTGCGCGCCGATGCGCAGGGACGCGTCAATGTCGACATCCGCCTGCCAGCGGTTACCCTTGGCGGCGGCGCAGCCACCGATATCGCCGGACGTGCACTGATCGTGCATGCCAACGCCGACGATTACCGCAGCCAGCCGGCCGGCAACGCCGGCGCCCGAATTGCCTGCGGCGTCATCCGGGTCGTGCGCTGATCGCGCAGCCCGAGGACGTCGTTTCTTCCAACGCTACCCGCAAGGAGATCCACATGCGCCTGATCCACACCACGCTGTTCGCGGCCATCGCCGCGCTTGGTCTGACCGCCTGCAACAAGCCGGCCGACACCACCCCGGAAGCAGCTGCGCCGGCCGCAGACACCGCACCGGTCGCCGAGACCGCGCCCGCCACCGATGCACCGCCGGCGATGACCAGCGAAGCGCACGCCAACCACACCGCCAGCGCCGAGCTTGCGCCCACCCAGGGCAACGATGTCAAAGGCAACGTGACCTTCAGCATCGTCGACGGCAAGGTCCACGTGAAAGGCCAGGTCAGCGGCCTGAAGCCGAACAGCGAGCACGGCTTCCACATCCATGAGAAGGGCGACTGCAGCGCGCCGGACGGCGCCAGTGCCGGTGGCCACTTCAATCCGGGCAAGGAAGACCACGGCAGCGTCGCCAGCGAGCCGCATCACGGCGGCGACATGCCCAACATCAAGGCCGATGCCCAGGGCAACGCCGTGGTCGACGCCCCGGTCTCGACCAACGTCAACATCGGCAAGGGGGATGACTTCGACATCATCGGCCGCGGCCTGATCGTCCACGCCGACGCCGATGACTACAAGACCCAGCCGACCGGCAACGCCGGCGCGCGCCTTGCCTGCGCCGTGATCAAGGCGGCCCCGTAAACCGGGTCGTGTCCGACGAAAAAACGCCGGCATTCGCCGGCGTTTTTTTTAAACGGTCCCCAATCAACGCGCGAGCAGCTCGCGCGCGTCCTGCCCGGCTTCGCAATGCACGAACAGCACCGGCAGGCCATGCGCTTCCAGCACGGCGGCCATCTGCCGCTGGCGGATCAGGTACTGGTCGTAGATACCCTGCAGGCGATCGCAGTCGCCGGTGCCGTGGCTGTAGTACGCACACCAGCCGGCAGGGTCGAACAGCGCCATACGCACTTCGCCGTCAGCGTATCGAAGCAGCGGCTCCGGCGCGGCGTCCAGCCACTCCTCCACGTGCGGCGCCATCAGCGCGGTCTCGATCAGCGGCCAGAGGATCGCCAGACCCTGGTTGTCGTACTGCATCGACATCATCGCGGCGAGGTCATTCACCGTGAAGTAGCGGGCGTGCTCGATCTGCGCGCCGAAGGCGTTCTGCGCCTGCAGCGCGGTATCGGCCTGCGCCATGCCCTGGGCCAGCAGCACGTCTTCCAGCGCCTCGGCCACGGCCTGGGTCTGGGCGACTTCACTGCCTGTCAGCAGGAACGGGACGACCCGCAGCCCGCCGCCGGTGAGGCTGGCATCGGCCTGGAACGGCAGTGGCACATCGCCGTCGGCGCCGGCGCCAAAGGCCAGTACGCGCGGGCCCTGGTTGCGGCCCGGAGCACGCATCTGCAGTTCTTCCAGGCGCCGGTGCACCGGCCAGCCCGGACGCAGGATTTCAGCCGGATCGAAATGGGCGCCGGCGAACACGAAGTCCAGCCCGCTGACGCCGGGCACCAGCTTGGCCAGATCGCGGCCGACGCGTTCGGCCAGTTCACCAGCCTGTTCGGAGGACAGCGCGGCATGGCGCGGGGCGTCGCCGCCGGCCAGTTCCAATGCCAGTACGCCAATGGCATTCATGCCGTGGTCGGGTTTGCTCATGGTTTCACGGTTGGCCCATCACAGGGCGGCAGCTACACTTGGCCCCATTATGCCTGCTCCTTCGTGCAGGCCATGTTGCAGACACCCCTCCCATGCCAGGTATCTCCATGCCCAACGCCCGTCCCGTCGCCATCCTCGGCGGCGTCCGCATTCCGTTCTGTCGCCAGAACACGGCTTATTCGGACGTCGGCAATCTCGGTATGTCGGTGCGCACCCTCGGTGCGCTGGTCGAGCGCTTCGGCCTGCACGGCCAGCAGCTGGGCGAAGTGGCGATGGGCGCGGTGATCAAGCACTCCAGCGACTGGAACCTGGGGCGCGAAGCGACGCTGTCCTCGGGGCTGTCCCCGCTGACCCCGGGCATCACCATGCAGCGCGCCTGCGGCACCTCGCTGGACACCATCATCGCGGTGGCCAACAAGATCGCGCTGGGCCAGATCGACTCGGGCATCGGCGGCGGCTCGGACACCACCTCCGACGTGCCGATCGTCTACGGCAAGAAGCTGCGTGCGCGCCTGCTGGCGGCCAACCGTGCCAAGAGCACCGGCGACAAGCTCAGGGCACTGACCCGCGGCTTCAAGCTGAGCGAACTCAAGCCGGAATTCCCGGGCGTGGCCGAGCCGCGTACCGGCAAGAGCATGGGCGACCACTGCGAAGACATGGCCAAGGAGTGGAACATCTCCCGCGACTCGCAGGACGAGTGGGCGGTGTCCTCGCACAAGAAGCTGGCCGCCGCCTACGAGCGCGGGTTCTTCACCGATCTGATCGCGCCGTTCCGCGGCGTGGAGCGCGACAACATCCTGCGTGCCGATACCTCGCTGGAGAAGCTGGCCACGCTGAAGCCGGCCTTCGACAAGGTGTCCGGCCGCGGCACGCTGACCGCCGCCAACTCCACCCCGCTCACCGACGGCGCCTCGGCGGTGCTGCTGGCCAGCGAAGAATGGGCGCGCGCGCATGGCCACGAGCCGCTGGCCTACCTGCGTGATTCGCAGGTAGCGGCGGTGGATTTCGTGCACGGCGAAGGCCTGCTGATGGCCCCGACCATCGCCGTGCCGGAGATGCTCAAGCGCAATGGGCTGACCCTGCAGGATTTTGATATCTACGAAATCCACGAAGCGTTCGCTGCGCAGGTGCTGTGCACGCTGCGCGCGTGGGAAAGCGAAGATTACTGCCGTAACCGTCTCGGCCTGGATGCACCGCTGGGCAAGATCGACCCGGCCAGGATCAATCCGCTGGGTTCTTCGCTGGCCACCGGCCACCCGTTCGCCGCCACCGGCGCCCGCGTGATCGCCACGGCGGCCAAGCAGCTGGCCGAACGCGGCGGTGGCCGCGCGCTGGTCTCGATCTGCACCGCCGGCGGCATGGGCGTGGTGGCGATCGTCGAGCGCTGATCGCCCCGCTGCATGGAACGACGAAGGCCGCCCAAGGGCGGCCTTCTTTTTTGCATCCGGCGGAGGTGTGCACCATTCGGCTCTGGTGGTGCCGGCCAGCGGCTGGCACCACCAGGAACCACGCCGCCTTTTACGGCAACCGCGGATTGCCGAACTCGTCACGTTCCACGTGCAGGCGATCTTCTTCGACGTGCATGCGCCCCTGATCCACGTGCAGGCGATCCTGCACCGGTGCCGGTTCGCCCATCAGTGATTGCTCTTCGATGGTGGCGCGCTCGGGCACGATCGGGTCCAGTGGTGCGGTGGTGGATGCACGTGCCAGTGCCACGCTGTCATCGCCACGCTGCTGGCGCAGGGCATTGGCGAAGCACTGCGAGGCCAGCGCGGTCTCGCCGCGATCCAGGAACAGCTCGCCCAACGCTTCCCATGCGGCCGGACCTGCGCCAGCGGCGATGGCGCGGTGCAGATAATCCTCGGCCAGGGTGTGCTGGCGCTGACGGGCGGCAATGCGGCCCAGCGCCAGCAGCAGTGCCGGGCTGGAGGGCTGCGTGCCCAACCAGCGCTGCAGGTTGGCCTGGCGCGTGGCCAGTTTCTCGACCGGCATCTGGCCGTAAAGCGTCACCACGGATTCGTCCCAGCGCGTGTCCAGCGCCTGTTCGAGGTTCAGCAGGGCCGGTTCGTCCCAGTCCAGCGCAACCGCCCGCAGGGCGTACGCCGACACTACCTCCGGATCGCTGCGCAGGGCCTTCGGCGTAGCTTCCCACTGCGCGGCCAGCGCGTTGACGTCACCGGCTTCCAGCAGCGACTGGGCCGCCAGGCGGATTTCCAGTTCGGCCACGGCCGCGTCGGGCAGTACCTTCTGCTTGCGCAGCGCGCCCAGCTGCCCGTAGGCCTCGTGCGCGCGATCGGCACGGGCCAGCGCTTCGGTGCGCAGCCACAGGCCGCGCGGCGGCAGCGGCTGGATCGCGGCGATGTCGAGCACATTGATTGCATCCACCGGCCGCTCCTGTGCCAGCAGACGTTCGGCCAGCAGCAGGGCATGGCTGGTGGCATCTTCGGTGGCCAGCCGCTGCAGGTATTGGTTGACCGCGGCATCGTCGTCACGCGCCTGCGCGCTGCGCACCGCAGTGACCAAGGCGACCGCGCTCACTTCCTTGTCTTCGGCGGCGCTGGTCAACAGCTTTTCCGCACGCTGCCAATGGCCCTGTTCATGGGCCTGCAGGCCCTCGGTCAGGCGCGCACGGCCCTGCTTGCGGCGGTAGCGGCCCCAGGCGCGGAACGGCGAAGCCAGCAGGCTCCACAGCAGCCACAGCACCAGCACACCCACCAGCACCATCAGGGCGACCTGCGGCACGTTGGAGCGATAGTCGGTGCCGCCGTAGCGGTAGATCACTTCGCCGAACTGGCGCAGCTGTTCGGTGCCGAGCCACTGTGAGGCGATCACGCCCAAGGCCACGGCGAGGAGCAGGACCACCAGAGATTGAAAGGGCTTCATCGATTACCTCCCGTTACGCATCGAGCGCAGTTGCTGCAGGGTGCTGCCCAGTTCGGGCAGCGATGGACGCAGCTCGCAGGCGCGTAGTTGTTGCAGTTCAGCACGTTGCTCGCGCAGAGCAGGTGAATCCGGCCACAGCCGCGGCAGCCACAGGGCCACGCGGTCCAGCGCCTGCACATACCCAGGTTGATCGCCGCGCTCCACCGCTGCCCGCGCCAGGGTCAGTTCCAGCTGCAGCGAATCCCACGCGGCCACGCGGTCGGCGTCGGTCAGCGGCCCCTGCAACCGGGTCGGGGTGATGGTCACGAACGGGGCCAGCAGCTTATGCCACCACGGGGTGGCTGCGGCGGCATCGGCCGGTGCATCGACCTGTTCGGGCAGGGTGGTCAGGGCCTGGGCAAACCGGCCCAGCCGCGCCTGCGTCTGCGCACGCACCCCCGGGCCGAGCGCGTCCACGGCATTGCGCTCCTGCATCAGCGCCTGCCGCAGGTTCAGGTACTCGCTGCCCTGCACATCGTCCAGCGAGGCGGCCGCCAACGCGTACAGGCGTTTGGCACCTTCGGCGTCATCGGCATAGGCCAGCCGCTGGCCGGCCTGGCTCAGCAGCAGTTCGGCCTCTTCCAGCTGCAGCGCCTGGGCACCGTGGCGGGTGCTGTCGGCCAGCTTGGCCAGGTTCTCTTCGAGCAGTGCGTTGCGCTGGCTCAGGCCGAGCATTTCATCGCGCAGCACCCGGTTGGTGGCGGCGGCGTCCTGCACGCGCTGGGAGGTCGAGCGCTGGTCGCGACGCAAGGCTTCGACGCTGTCCAGCAGGCCCTGCGCCTGCAGCTGCGCATTTTCTTCGCGCAGCCGCTCCTGCGCCTGTCGCGACTGCCACTGCGTCCAGCCCCAGGCGCCGCCACCGGCCAGCACCGCGAGCGCCGCGATCGGCACGATCCAGCGCAGGGGGCGGCTCGGAGAAGGGGGCGAAACAGAGTCATTCATACGGGCATCCTTGTCGCGCGCGCCGGGCAATCCGCTTGGCTGGCGAGCGACGTGGCGCACAGCATCGCCCGCCGCCCGATCCGCCTGCAAGAGCGCCCGGGTTCCCTGTTCAGGAAGATGCGGGCGGCATGAGCGCGGTGCATGCAGCTGCAACCAGCTGTGCGGGCAGCGGCCCCGCCGCGACCTGCACCTGCCCGAAGCCGCTGGCGCGCGCCTGCGCGGCCAGCCGCTCGCTGGCGGCGACCACGATGGCCGCGCGCAGCGGTGCCTGCAGATCGTCCGGCAGCTGCGCCAGCAACCGCGTCAGTGCCTCGCCGCTGCTCAGTGCCAGCACCCAGGGCATGGCTGCGCGCCGCAGCCGCTGCAGCGTGCGCGGGGCCAGTGGCAGCGGCCGGCGCACGTATACATTGGCGCGCAGCAGGTGGGCGCCGCGTTGTTCCAGGGTCTGTGCGATCACCCCGCGGCCGCCCGGCGCGGTGACCAGGCCTGCGCGCAGACCATGCAGGTCGGCCAGCGACGGCAAGGCGAGCAGGCCCTCGCTGTCCATCCGCATCGGCGCGGCGATGTCCTGCGCGCCGTGGCGGCCCAGCGCCGCCGCGGTGCCCGCGCCCACCGCCAGCCACTGGCCCGGATGGGGCGCGGCCAGGTCCACCAGGCGCGCCGCCGCCTGCACTGCGGCCGGACTGCTGAAGATCACGCGCTCGGCCGCCAGCGCGAGGTCCAGTGCGCTGCGGGTCGTGGCGTCCGCGCAGGCGTGCAGCGCCCACGGCGAGAGCGCGATGACATGTGCCCCCGCGGCATTGGCCACATGCCGCAGTGGCGCATGCTGGCCACGCGGGCGCAGCGAGATCAGGGTCCAGGGCGCGACTTTCGTTTCGGTGTCCATTGCGGGCATTATGCGAGCCCTTCGATGTGACGTGATCAGCCAGATGTCCGTAACCGATTCCCTGCCGGCGCAGGTGTCCGCGCTGCAGCATGTCCTGGATGCGATGCCGCCGGTGGCGGCCATGCAGATCCGTGTGCACGACTATCGCGACGGCGTCCTGCACATCCATGCCCCGCTGGCCGCCAACGTCAACGACAAAGGCAATGCCTTCGGCGGCAGCCTGGCCTCGGCCCTCACCCTGTCCGGCTGGGCCCTGGTGACGCTGCGGTTGCGCCTGGCGGGGTTCGATGCCGATGTCTACGTGGCCGACAGCCACATCCGCTACCTCGCCCCGGTCTATGGTGATCTGCACGCGCAGGCCCAGGCCGATGCGGAAACCGACTGGGACAGCTTCCTGGCCACCTTCGCCCAGCGCGGCAAAGCGCGCATCAGCCTGACCGCCCGCCAGCCGGGCGAGGGCGACAAGGCCGCCGCTGAGCTGACCGGTCGTTTCGTGGCCTTCGCCAAGCGGTAGGATGGGCGCCTTGCCTATTGGGGAATTCGCATGCGCCGTACGCTTCAGATCCTGCTGATCGCCCTGTTCGCGCTGACCAGCGTGAGTGCGCTGGCGGCCGAGCAGAAGACCACCAAGAAGCAGCGCAAGGAGCTGGAGGAGACCCAGGTCAAGTACGACTCCACGATGCGCTGGGGCACCGTCGAGGATGCCCTGCCGTATCTGGATCCGGAATACGCCCGGGTTCACCCGATGACCGACCTGGAACTGCGCCGCTTCGAGCAGGTGAAGATCTCCAGCTATCGCGCCGGCGACAACGTCCCGATGCCGGACGGCCGGGTCGGCCGCACCGCCGAGGTGCGGGTGATCAACAACAACACCCAGGCCGAGCGCATGGTCCGCGTCCGGGAGATCTGGCGCTGGGACGCCGAGGGCAAGCGCTGGCTGCAGGCCAATGGCCTGCCGGACCTCTGGCAGGAGCGCTGACCCCCGCCCGCAGGGGGCTGGACGCCGATTCGCCCGCATGTGCGACAATCGGCGCCCGCTTATCGACCCGTGATCTTAGTGAATTACGAAGAGTTGCTGGCCTTTGCCGGCCGAAACCCGATGTTGTCGATGGCCCTGGTCGGCCTGACCGTGGCCATCATCGTGACCGAAGTCCGCCGCCTGTTCCGTGGCTTCAAGTCACTCAAGCCGGCTGAGCTGACCCAGCTGATGAATGCCGGTGGCGCCATCGTGGTCGACCTGTCCTCGAGCAGCGATTTCGAGAAGGGCCACATCGCCGGCAGCCGCAACGTGCAGCCGGCCCAGTTCGGTCCGGAGCACAAGCTGGTCGCCAAGGCCCAGCAGAGCCCGGTGGTGCTGGTCTGCCGCAGTGGCAACGCCTCCGAGACGGCCGCCAAGGCGCTCAAGAAGGCCGGGTTCACCCAGGTCAACGTGCTCGACGGTGGCCTCCCGGCGTGGCAGCAGGCCGAGCTGCCGCTGGTCAAGGGCCGCAACTGATTCCCCTCGGAGTGCAGCGCACGCCTTGTGCGCGGCGTACAGCGCCCCCATCGCAGGGCATGTAACAATCCGTTTTTACAGCATTCATTTTTGGAGCAACAGGATAATGTCCGAAGAGAACACCAACGGCGCGGTCGCGCCGGTCGACGCCGCCACCGGTCCCTCGTTCACCGTCGAGAAGATCTACGTCAAGGACGTTTCGTTCGAATCGCCGAACGCTCCGGCCATCTTCAATGATGCCGTGCAGCCGGAACTGCAGCTCAACCTCAACCAGCGCGTGCAGCGCCTGGGCGAGAGCGCCTTCGAAGTCGTGCTGGCGGTGACCCTGACCTGCAAGGCCGGCGAGAAGACCGCCTACGTGGTCGAAGTGCAGCAGGCTGGCGTGTTCGGCCTGGTCGGCCTGGACCCGCAGTCGATCGACGTGCTGCTCGGCACCCAGTGCCCGAACATCCTGTTCCCGTACGTGCGTTCGCTGGTGAGCGATCTGGTCCAGGCCGGCGGCTTCCCGCCGTTCTTCCTGCAGCCGATCAACTTCGAAGGCCTGTACGCCGAAACCCTGCGCCAGCGCCAGGAACAGGGCGAGACCTCGCTCGCCGATTCCGAGCCGGCCGGCAACGCCTGATCGGCGCTGCAGTCGTACGGATGAGCAACCACGCAGACAAAATCGCGGTTCTCGGCGCCGGCTCCTGGGGCACCGCCCTGGCGAGCCTGCTCGCGCGGCACGGTCATCCGACCGTGCTGTGGGGGCGCGATGCGGCGATGGTCGAGGCCATCGACCAGCGCCACGAGAACACCCGTTATCTGCCGGGCATTCCGCTGCCCGGGTCGCTGCGCGCGACCACCGACCTGGCCGCTGCCGTCAAGGACGCCGCCTGGATCCTGGTGGTGGTGCCTTCGCACGCCTTCGGTGAAACCGTGCGTGCCCTGGCACCGCTGCGCCCGGCCGATGCCGGCGTGGCCTGGGCGACCAAGGGCTTCGAACCCGGCTCCGGCCGGTTCCTGCACGAAGTGGCGCGCGAGGTCCTCGGACCGGACGTTCCGCTGGCGGTGGTGACCGGTCCCTCGTTCGCCAAGGAAGTCACCCAGGGGCTGCCGACCGCGATCACCGTCCACGGTGACGCGCCGGACTTCGCCCAGCAGGTGGCCGATGCCATGCACGGCCCGGCGTTCCGCGCCTACACCGGCGATGACATGGTCGGTGCCGAGCTCGGCGGCGCGATGAAGAACGTGCTGGCGGTCGCCACCGGCGTGGCCGATGGCATGCAGTTGGGCCTCAACGCCCGTGCCGGCCTGATCACCCGTGGCCTCAATGAAATGCTGCGGCTGGCTGCCGCGATCGGTGCCAAGCCGGAAACCCTGATGGGTCTGGCGGGGCTGGGCGATCTGGTGCTGACCTGCACCGGCGATCTTTCGCGCAACCGTCGCCTGGGCCTGGCCCTCGGCCGCGGCCAATCGTTGAACGATGCGGTGCGCGAGATCGGCCAGGTGGTGGAATCGGTGCAGACCGCCGATGAAGTGATGCGCCAGGCGCGGCGTCACGGCATCGACCTGCCCATCTCCGATCGGGTGCGCGCCGTGCTGCACGGTGAGCAGACCCCTGAAGAAGGCTTGCGTGCGCTGTTGGCACGCGAACAGAAACCGGAATACCCGGACACGCTGTTCAAGTGATGCACGAAAAACCCCGGCAGACGCCGGGGTTTTTTGTAGGCATCCACGCCCGGACACACGGCCCCCGGATACGAAAAAACCCGGCACCAGGCCGGGTTCTTTCGTGGCGTACCGACGAGGGTGTCGCCATGCCAACCGCAGAAAACCGCGACGGCCGGCCGTGCAGGTAGAGCCGACCGTTGGTCGGCTGCTGCAAAAAGCGAAGCCCGGCGTGAGCCGGGCTTCATGGCGCAGGGGAGAGAGACCGCGCCATCCAACAACGTACCGCGGTGTTGCGTAACGCGTATTACCAGGTGAAGCGCGGACCGACGAACCATTCCTTGTCGCCGCCCTTGGCCAGCTTCACTTCGCCGGCCAGGCCCCAGTTCTGGTTGAGCTTGGCCTGGGCGCCGACGCGGCCGTAGAACTCGCCGTCCGGATTGACGCCGTGCTTCTTGCTGTAATCCTCGTAACCGGCCATCACGTAGCCTTCGAGGTTCGGGGTAAACGCGCTGCGCACGCCGACTTCGGTCGAGTAGCCATTGAAGTCCAGGCCGTGCTTCGGATCGAACTTCTGGTAAGCAACGCGGGCCACCAGGTCGGTGGTCGGGGCGATGCCGTAGTTGTAGCCGACACCGACCTTCCACTGGTCCACATCATTGCTGCCGCGCTTGGTTTCCTGCGCGTTGTAGTCACCGAAGACGTGGAAGTTCGGCGCCACGGCGACCGAGCCCTTCACCGCCCAACCATCGGCGTCGCCGCCCTTGGCATCGGTGTTGACGTAGCCGCCTTCGACATAGTTGTACGACAGACCGTCGGTTGCCGAAGCAGCGAACGGCAGTGCAGCGAGCAGACCCAGGGCAAGCAGGGAAGTCTTCATCATCGGGGACACCTTTATATTTTTTGGTTTTGTCCGCCAGCAGAGGGGAGGGGGAATCGCTGCTGGCGACAGGTGTGAATTATCCGTTAGGCACCCCAATTAGCCCTGAATATCAAACTGAGCAGTACATAAATACAAGGGTATTCGAGGGAACTTTATCCGCACGATCTGCTATGTACGCGCGCACTGCATCGCGACGATGGCGGTGCATCGTCGCCGCACGCTGCCGCGAAGTGTCCGGTAACGGCCCGCTGCGATCAGCGCTCGCCGTCGCGCAGGTAATCGAACAGCTCAGCGTCGCCCTTCAGGCCGAGCTTCAACATCGCATCGCCTTTCTGGCGGCTGATCGTGCTCACGCTCTTGTGCAGGTGGATGGCGATCTCCTTGACCGTCATGCCGCTGCCGAGCAGCCGCAGCACTTCCACTTCGCGTGGGGACAGCGGGCGGCCTTCGCCCTCCTCGACGCTGTTCGTGCCGATCGCGTCAATGCGTTCCTTCAGCGCCTGGCTGACATACGGCAGGCCGCGCTGCACGGTCTGGATCGCCAGTGGCAGCTCATCCATCGAAGAGGTCTTGTCGACCAGGCCCAGCACGCCGGTGGCCACCACCATGCGCAGGATCGCCAGATTGTTGGACACGCTGAGCATCAGCACCGGCAGCTCCGGAAAGCGCCGGCGGATCATGGCGATCATCGCGAAGCCGTCGGCCTGCTGGCCGCCGGGCATGGAGTAATCGGTCACCAGGACATCGCACGGATGGTCGGACAGCGCGGACATCAGCTCGGCCACGGTGCTGGCCTCGGCCACCACCTGGCCAACGCCACTGGATTCAATCACGGCCTTCGTGCCGATCCGCACGACCGGATGGTCATCGGCAATGATAATGCGCAGGGTCATGGACTAGTATTGCCTGTAAGGCAGCCGTCGGGCCGTGCCTGGATGGGGATAATATTCTACGGAGATCAGGCAGCATGCGTACCCACGTCGTTCGCTGGCTGGTGCTGTTCGTGCTCGCAATGGCCAGCAGCGTGCCGGCATCCATGGCCAAGCCCCCTGCCTTGTCGCCCCGGCAGAGCGAGTGGCTTGGCGGGCACCCTACCATCATCCTGGGCATGTACGACAGCGGCTGGCCGCCGTTCGAATCCATGCGCGATGGACAACCGGTCGGCCTGGGGTATGACTACCTGAGCCTGCTCACGCGGCAGCTGGGCGTGCAGGTGAAGGTGCGGATGTACCACGACTGGACCGATGTGCTGGACGCGGCATGCCGCGGCGACGTCGATGTGGTGATGAACATCACCCTCACCGCCGACCGCACGCGCTGCATGGTCTATACGCGTCCCTACGCCGAGGCGCCGCTGGCCCTGGTCGGCCGTCCCGGCGGTACGCGGGCCTCGGCCGATCCGGACCTGCGTGGCCTGCGCGTGGTCACCGAGCGCGAGTTCGTCACCAGCGACGAAGTGCGCGCGCGCTTTCCGGCCGCCCATCGCGTGACGGCCCCCAACACCGCCGCGGCGCTGGCCATGGTCGGCAAAGGCGAGGCCGATGTGTATATCGGCAATGCCTACGTGGCCACGGCCCTGATCGCCGAGCGGGCGCTGACCGATGTCGCGCTGCTGCGCCCCAGCGACCTGCCCCCGGAGCGCCTGCACTTCGGTGTGCCCAACGCCAAACAGCCGTTGGCCGAAGCCCTGGACATGGGCCTGGCGGCCCTGGCAGACAGCGAGCGCGAACGACTGCAGCGGCGGTGGCTGCAGCTGCCGGAGTGGTCGGCCCAGTCGCAGATGATCCTGGGCAATGCCGAGAAGCGCGTGCTGGCGACGCCGCTGCGCCTGGCGTTCGCGCCCAATGCAGCGCCGCTTGCCTTCGTCGACGGTGCCGGCCGACCCAGTGGGGTATCGGGCGAATACCTCAGGCTGCTGCGCTTGCTGGGCGCGCACCTCACCCAGCTGCCGGCCCACGACTGGTTCGATGTGCGCGAACAGCTGCGCCGCGGCGACGTCGACGCGATCGTGGGCATTCCCAACGACTCGACCTATCTGGGCGAGGACTGGGTGTTCAGCCAGCCCTTCATCACCGTGCCCAACGTCGTGGTCACGGCCAGCGGCAGCCCGTCGGTGCTGGGCGTGCGCGATCTCGATGGGCGCAGCATCCTGCTGTCCGACCCGGACCGCTTGCGTGGCTACGTCCTGCAGCAGGCCCCCAATGCGCGCATCGTCCCGGCGCGCAGCACCGAACTGGCACTGGCACGCTTGGCCAACGGCGACGCCGACGCCTACATCGGCAACCTGGCGGTCATCGATCGCATCGTGCGCGAGCGCTATCCGGCGCAGCTGCACGTGGCCGCGCCCGCGGGCTTCAGCGACCGCCTGTCGTTGGCGGTCAAACGCGAGCACGCACCGCTGGCCACCACGTTCGATCGCATGCTGGTCGACATGAGCGCCCGCGAGCACGAAGCGATCCGCAGCGACTGGCTCTCGGCCGAGTACCGCAGCGACCTGGACTGGCGCGGGATCGCGCGCTGGGCGATACCATTGGCGCTGGTGCTGCTGACCGCGCTGCTCGTCCATGGATGGGGCTATTGGCGCCTGCGCAAGGAAGTGGCGATGCGCCGGCGTGCCGAGCAGCGCCTGGCCGAAATCACCGACAACCTCCCGGCAATCGTCTACCAGGGCCGACGCGAACGCGATGGCCGGTTGTCGCTGCCGTACATCGCCGGTGACACCGAAGCATTGTTCGGCCTCAGCGCGGCCGAGGCGATGGCCGATGAAAGCGCCCTGATGGACCGCATCGACGAGCGCGACCGTGCCGGAGTCCTCCACGCGATGGACCGTGCCGCACGCGATTTCGCCCCCTTGGACATGGAATTCCGCACCTGCCCGCGAGGTGTGCTGCGCTGGGTGCGGTCACGCGCACTGCCCTACGACGCCGAAGACGGGGCATTGCTGTGGAGCGGCTACTGGGTGGACGTCACCGAGGCGCGGGCGCAGGCCGATGCGCTGGCATTGGCGAAGGCCGCTGCCGAGCGCGCCACCGCGGCCAAATCCGAATTCCTGGCCACGATGAGCCACGAGATCCGCACGCCGATGTCAGGGGTGCTCGGCATGGTGGAGGTGCTCTCGCACACACCGCTGGACGTGGAGCAGCGCCGCATCATCGCCGTCATCGAAGATTCGGCGCAGATGCTGCGGCAGATCCTCGATGACCTGCTGGACTACTCCAAGATCGAGGCCGGCGCGCTCTCGTTGCAGCCGCATCCCGTCGCATTGCGCGCGCTGCTCGGCAATGTGCAGCAGCTGCTGGCGCCGCAGGCGGTGGCCAAAGGACTGGCGCTGCAGATCCAGATCGACGACGACGTGGCGGCCATGCACCTGGCCGACGGCATGCGCCTGCGCCAGATCGCGTTCAACCTGCTCAGCAATGCCATCAAGTTCACCCACGCCGGCGAGGTCGGTATCGCCCTGGCGGTCCTCGATTCCGAGGCGGACGGCGCACAGACGCTGCGCCTGACCGTGCACGATACCGGCATCGGCATTTCGCCCGAACAGCGTGAGCGGCTGTTCGCACCGTTCGCGCAGGCCGAGGTGGCGATCAGCCGTCAGTACGGTGGCACCGGCCTGGGCCTGAGCATCTGCCAGCGGTTGGTGGCGATGATGCATGGCACGTTGACGCTGCACAGCGTGCCCGGCGAAGGCACCCGGGTGGAAGTGCTGTTGACCGTGCCGACCGTGCCGGCGGAGGAACAGCTGGACGCCGTCGACGCACGGACCCCGACGCTGCCACTGCCGGCCGCACTGCTGCAGCGGCGCGTGCTGGTCGTAGAGGACCACCCCACCAACCAGGCGCTGATGGATTGGCGCATGCAGCAGCTGGGAGTGCGTCACGTACTGGCCGAGAACGGCGAGCAGGCGCTGGCGCTGCTGGCGCGCGCCCGCTTCGATCTGGTCCTCACCGATTGCCGGATGCCGATCATGGACGGCTACGCCATGACCCGCCGCATCCGCGAGCAGGAACGTGATCGCGGAGGGGAGCGGATGCCGGTGATCGCGTTGACCGCCAGCGCCATGGAGGACGATCTGCAGCGCTGCCGCGAGGCCGGCATGGATGATCTGCTGGCCAAGCCGGTGGCGTTGGAGGCCCTGCGCCAGACACTGCTGCGCTGGCTGTCCGACGAGGGTCCGTCACCGCCCAGCACCGCGGAAGCGCCGGATGCCATCGATGTGCCCCCCGATCGGGCCGCGTTGGTGCGCCGGTTCGGATCGGCGCACGTGGCCGGGGTGCTGATCGAGAGCCTGTGCACCACGTCCGCGCAGGATCTGCTGCGCCTGCAGGCTGCCCTGCGCGATGAGCAGCGCCTGGATGCCGCCGACGTCCTGCATCGGCTGGCGGGAGGCCTGGGAACGCTGGGTGCGCAATCGCTGGCGGTGCAGGCACGCACGCTGATGGACGGCGTCGAGGTTGCGGGCGTGGCCGCGCACGCCGATGCCATCGCTGCGTTCGACGCGTCCCTGCGAACCTACCTGGCGCACCTCCAGGCGTCCTGAGACGGGCCGCGGCAGCAAGCCTCAGCGTTGCTGCCGCAGGTATCCGATCACATGCCCGAGTAGTTCGGGCCGCCGCCGCCCTGCGGGGTCACCCACACGATGTTCTGGGTCGGGTCCTTGATGTCGCAGGTCTTGCAGTGCACGCAGTTCTGCGCGTTGATCTGCAACTGCTCGTGCCCGTCGCTGCCAACGAACTCGTACACGCCGGCCGGGCAGTAGCGCGCTTCCGGACCGGCGTACTCGGCGAGATTGATCCGCACCGGCACGCTGGCGTCCTTGAGCGTCAGGTGGCTGGGCTGGTCTTCGGCGTGGTTGGTGCTGCTCAGGAATACCGAGCTGAGCCGGTCGAAGGTGAGCACGCCGTCCGGCTTGGGATAGTTGATCCTGGCGTGCTTCGACGCCGGCTCCAGGCAGGCGTGGTCCGGCGTGCTGTGGCGCAGCGTCCACGGCGGGTTGCGGATGCCCAGCTTCGGCAGCAGCCACTGCTCGATGCCGGTCATCAGCGTGGCCACGGTCTGGCCCTTCTTGAACCACTGCTTGAAATTCTTGGCCTGCTGCAGCTCGGCGTGCAGCCAGCTGGTCTCGAACGCCTGCGGGTAGGCGCTGAGCTCATCGTGCTGGCGATCGGCGGCGAGCGCATCGAAGGCGGCATCGGCGGCGAGCATGCCGGTCTTGATCGCGGCATGGCTGCCCTTGATCCGGCTGACGTTGAGATAGCCGGCCTCGCAGCCGACCAGTGCGCCACCGGGGAACACCGTCTTGGGCAGCGACATCAGGCCGCCGGCGGTGATCGCGCGGGCGCCGTAGCCGATGCGCTTGCCGCCTTCCAGATGCCTGCGGATGGAGGGATGGGTCTTGAAGCGCTGGAATTCTTCGAACGGGCTCAGCCACGGGTTCTTGTAATCCAGGCCGACCACGTAGCCGATCGATACCTTGCCACCTTCAGCGTGGTACAGGAACGCGCCACCGTACGTGTCGTTGTCCAGCGGCCAGCCGGCGGCATGCACCACCAGGCCCGGCTCGTGCCTGGCCGGATCGATCTGCCACAGTTCCTTGATGCCGATGCCGTAGGCCTGCGGATCCTTGCCGGCATCGAGCTGGAAGCGTGCGATCAGCTCGATGCCGAGATGGCCGCGCGAGCCTTCGGCGAAGATCGTGTACTTGGCGTGCAGCGCCATGCCACGCTCGAATGCGGGACCGGGCTGACCGTTCTTCTCGATGCCCATGTCGCCGGTGGCCACGCCGATCACCGCGCCATCGTCGCTGTACAGCACTTCAGCGGCCGGGAAGCCGGGGAAGATCGCCACCTCCAGCGCTTCGGCCTGCTGCGCCAGCCAGCGGGTGACCTCGCCCAGGCTGACGATGTAGTTGCCTTCGTTGCGGAAGCACTCCGGCAGCAGGGCGTTGGGCGTGCTGCGCGCACCGGTCTCGTTGAGGAACAGGAATTCGTCGCGGGTGACTTTCTGCTTCAGCGGTGCGCCGCGCTCGGCCCAGTCCGGGAACAGCTCGCTCAGCGCCCGCGGGTCCATCACCGCGCCGGACAGGATGTGCGCGCCCGGTTCGGAGCCTTTTTCCAGGATGCAGACCGACAGTTCGCGGCCAGCCTCGATGGCACGCTGGCGCAGCCGGATCGCGGTGGCCAGGCCAGCGGGGCCGCCACCGACGATCACCACATCGAATTCCATCACTTCACGCGGGGGCAGGACGTTGATTTCTTCGCTCATGGGGCTGCGTAACTCTTGGGTAGTGCCGCGGGCGGAACGGCGGCGGTTGCCTGGGAATCGCGCGTGTCACGTCACGGCGAAACAGTGGATCAGTGCGCCAGAGTACCGGCCTGGCGCATTTAAGCCTAGATCGCGGACGATGACAGCGGTGTCGCTGCATGTTCGACACCGCGATTTCCACACCGCGATGCTGCGGTGCAGCAACTGCTCGGGACGACGTCGCTTGGCCCCTTCCTGCACAACGACCACAATGGGGGCCTGTTCCACCGCCACCTGCCGGGATGCCATGTCACTGAATCCGTTCGATCTGTTCGATATCCGTTCGCTGCTCAGCGAGGAGGAGCGCGCGGTGCAGGCAACGGTGGCGCGCTTCACCGACACGCGGGTGCTGCCGATCATCGGCGATGCCTTCGACGACGGCCGCTTTCCCGATGAGCTGATCCCCGAGATCGCCGCGCTCGGCCTGCTCGGCTCCAGCCTGCCCGAGCAGTACGGCGGCGGCGGACTGAACGCAGTGAGCTACGGCCTGATCTGCCAGGAACTGGAGCGTGGTGATTCGGGCCTGCGCAGTTTCGTCTCGGTGCAGAGCTCGCTGTGCATGTACCCCATCTACGCTTACGGCAGCGAAGAACAGCGCCTGCGCTGGTTGCCGGAGATGGCCACCGGCAAGGTGATCGGTTGCTTCGGCCTGACCGAAGCACACGGGGGTTCCGATCCGGCGGCCATGAAGACGCGTGCGGTGCGCGATGGCGGTGACTGGCTGATCAATGGCAGCAAGATGTGGATCACCAGCGGCCCGGTGGCCGACATCGCGGTCGTCTGGGCGCATACCGAAGATGGCATCCAGGGCTTCGTGCTGGAAAAAGGCATGGCCGGGTTCACCACGCAGGAGATCAAGCACAAGATGAGCCTGCGCGCCTCGCTCACCGGCGCGCTGTTCTTCGACAACGTACGCGTCCCCGACCGCAACCGCCTGCCGAACGTGCAGGGCCTGAAGGGTCCGCTGGGCTGCCTGAACCAGGCGCGCTACGGGATCAGCTGGGGCCCGATCGGTGCTGCGGTCGCCTGCCTGGATGAAGCACTGGCGTACACCAAGCAGCGCGTGCTGTTCGGCCGGCCGGTGGCGGCCACGCAGAGCGCGCAGATCAAGTTGGCCGACATGGCGCGGCGGATCACCACCGCACAGCTGCTCGCGCTGCAGCTGGGACGCCTGAAAGACGCCGGCCAACTGCAGCCGCAGCAGGTCAGCCTGGCCAAGTGGAACAACTGCCGCATGGCCATCGATATCGCGCGCGAATGCCGCGACCTGCTCGGCGGCGCGGGCATCACCACCGAACACGTGGCGATCCGGCATGCGCTCAATCTGGAATCGGTGATCACCTACGAGGGCACCGAGACCGTGCACCAGTTGGTGATCGGCCGCGAACTGACCGGCATCAACGCGTTCTGAGCGGGGCGGTGCCGACCGGTGGTCGGCACGGCGTCTTATTCCCCGCCGGCGAACCCGTTCTGGCGCCAGGCCTCATACATCACCACCGCAACGGTGTTGGACAGATTGAGGCTGCGGTTGTCCGGCTGCATCGGCAGACGCAGGCGACGGCCGTGGGGCAGGCTGTCGAGCAGCGCCTGGGGCAGGCCGCGGGTTTCCGGGCCGAACAGGAAGGCATCGCCATCGGCGAACTGCTGGGTGTCGTAACGCACGCTGCCGCGGGTACTCAGCGCGAACAGGCGCTTGGGAGCAATGACCTGCAGGGCGGTCTCCAGATCAGGATGGACCTGCAGTCGAGCGTATTCGTGATAGTCCAGGCCGGCGCGCTTGAGCTGCTTGTCGCTCAGGTCGAAACCGAGCGGCTCGATCAGGTGCAGCCGCGCGCCGGTATTGGCGCAGAGGCGGATCACATTGCCGGTGTTCGGCGGGATTTCAGGTTGGAACAGGACGACATGGAACGTGGGCGTGGCAGTCATCGGCGAAGTGTACGCCGTGGCTGCGGGGGACCGCAGCTACGGCTTACTGGCGGATCAGGGTGGAGGCGGCGGCGGCGGCGGTTTCCAGGGCCAGGGCCTGCAGATCGGCAGCCGACGGACGGACCTGCAGGGTCGGCAGGTTGATGATCACTTCATTGGCCACGGCGGTGGCGGCAGCAGTGAAGGTGGCGACGTAGCCGCGATCGTTGGTCTGCTCGGCAGCCAGGGCCTGGCGCTGTTCGGCGGTCGGGCGCACTTCGACGGCGGCCAGCGTGGTGACGCGGCGGTTGGCGGCCAGTTCGGCGCGGTAGTCGGCGATCAGGCCGGCGGTCGGACGGACTTCCACGACGGCCAGGGTCGGGATGTTGCTGGTGCGCTCAACCTCGGCCTGGGCGATCTGGTCGGCCGAGGGGCGGACCTGCACGGTGTCGAGGGTGACGATGGCGGGAGCGGCCTGCACGGACGAAGCAAACGCGGAACCGGCGGCGAAGGCGATGGCGATGGCGAGAGTCTTGGTGTTCATGGCGAGGTCCTGTTTAGTGTTGGTGAGCAGTGGTGTGGTAGTAAGGTAGTGCACCGATTCGGGGCTTGCAAGAACAATTTGAACTTTCTTGTTTTTGTTCAGCATCCAGTCAGTTTCGGTTTGATCCCTATTTCCCTCGCCCTGTACCAAGCAGGTCGCGTGCCAACTTTCAGCCATTGATTTCAAACGATTTTTTGCCGAAATGAAGTGTCCGCTGTCCGGACACTTGTCCGCCACACGGTCCGCAGCTGTCCGCGCCGCTGCCCAATGACTGTTGGCCGATGCCTTTTGCACGGGCGGCGCGCTAGCATCCGGCTTCACTTTCATGACCAAGGAACCGGAATGACCGTCCAACTTCGACCGCGTGCCGCGCTGCTGGCCGTAGCGCTCTCCGCCGCCCTGGGCTCCCTCGCGCCGGCACCGGTCCTGGCCAAGCCGGCCACGGTGGCCAAGGTCGACATTCCGTTCGAGCAGTTCACCCTGCCCAATGGCCTGCGCGTGGTGGTGCACACCGACCGCAAGGCGCCGATCGTGGCCGTCAACATCTGGTACCACGTGGGCAGCAAGGATGAGCCCGCCGGCCGCACCGGCTTCGCCCACCTGTTTGAACACCTGATGTTCCAGGGAAGCGAGAACCATGACGGTGAGTACTTCGAGCCCTTCAAGCAGGTCGGCGTGACCGGCCAGAACGGCACCACCAATACCGACCGCACCAATTACTTCGAGAACGTGCCGACCACCGCGCTGGACATGGCGCTGTGGATGGAGTCCGACCGCATGGGCCATCTGCTCGGCGCGATCGACCAGGCCGCGCTCGACGAGCAGCGCGGCGTGGTCCAGAACGAGAAGCGCCAGGGCGAGAACCAGCCGTATGGCCAGGTCTGGGAAAAGCTGACCCGCGCGATGTACCCGGAAGGGCACCCGTATCACCACAGCGTGATCGGCTCGATGAACGATCTCAATGCCGCTTCGCTGGATGACGTGAAGACCTGGTTCCGCACCTGGTACGGCCCCAACAACGCGGTGCTGGTGCTGGCCGGCGACATCGACGTGGCCACCGCGAAGGAAAAGGTCGCCCGCTACTTCGGCGACATTCCGGCCGGCCCGAGCATGGCCCAGCCCAAGGTGGACGTAGCCAAGCGCGAGAAGAGCACGCGCGAAGTGATGACCGACAAGGTGCCGCAGGCGCGCATCTACCGCGCCTGGAACGTCGCCCAGGTCGGCACCACCGACATCGACCAGCTGCAGCTGTTCGCGCAGGTCCTTGGTGGTGCGAAGTCCTCGCGCCTGGACCAGCGCCTGCTGCACCAGGACAAGCTGGTGGACAACATCAGCGCCGGCGCCTACAGCTCGCAGCTGGGCTCGAACTTCGTGATCATGGCCAGCGTCAAGCAGGGCGTGGATCCGGCCAGGGTCGAGGCGATCATCGATGAAGAAGTGAAGCGCCTGGCCAAGGACGGTCCGACCGCCGATGAGCTGAGCCGCGGCAAGACCGCGTTCCGCGCCGGCTTCATCCGTGGCATCGAGCGCATCGGCGGGTTCGGCGGCAAGGCCGACGCGCTGGCCGAGTGCACCGTGTACGAAGGCGACCCGGGCTGCTTCCGCAAGTCACTGGCCACCATCGATGCGGCCACTGCGGCGCAGGTGCGCGAGGTCGGCGCCAAGTGGCTGGGCGTTGGCGATCACACCATCGTGGTCGAGCCGGGCGCGCGCGTTGCCCTGGCCGAACTGCCCTCGGAAACGCCCAAGCCGTTCACCGTGCCCGCCGTGGATGCCCGGTTCACGACCCTGCCCAAGCAGGTCGACCGCAGCACCGGGGTGCCGCAGACCAAGACCTTCCCGGACCTGAAATTCCCCGAACTGCGCCGCGCCACGCTGAAGAACGGCACCCAGGTGATCCTGGCCGAGCGTCACGACATCCCGGTCGTGCAGTTCAGCTATGAATTCCCGGGTGGCTTCACCGCCGACCAGGGCCGCAAGTCCGGCACGGCCAACTTCACCATGGGCCTGCTCACCGAAGGTGCCGGCAAGCTCGGCGCGTTGCCGTTCGCCGATGCGGCCGATGCACTGGGCGCCAAGCTCGACGCTTCCGCTTCGCTGGACAGCACCAGCGTGTACCTGTCCGCGCTGAAGGAAAACCTGGCCCCGTCGCTGGCCCTGTATGCGGACATGCTGCGCCAGCCGCGCTTCGACCAGACCGAGATCGACCGCGTCAAGGCGACCTGGATCGCCGGCATCCAGCAGGAGAAGGTCAACCCCAGCGCGGTGGCGATGCGCGTGATGCCGACCCTGCTGTACGGCGCGGGCCACCCGTATGCGATTCCGTTCACCGGCAGTGGCAACGAAGTGGACATCCAGTCCATGACCCGCGAAGACCTGGTCGACTTCCACCGTGACTGGCTGCGCCCGGAGCAGGGCACGCTGATCGTGGTCGGCGACACCACGTTGAAGGAGATCGTGCCGCTGCTGGAGCGCCAGCTCGGCAACTGGAAGGCCGAAGGCCCGGCGCCGCAGGTCAAGGCCCCGGTGGACGTCGCCCGTCCGGCGCATGCCCGCGTGTACCTGATCGATCAGCCGGGCGCGGTGCAGGCCAACCTGTTCGCCAGCCAGGTGGTGCCCTCGTCCAAGGACCCGGGCTCGACCCGCTTCGATATCGCCAACGGCGTGCTCGGCGGCGACTTCACCTCGCGCCTGAACATGAACCTGCGCGAGCAGAAGCATTGGTCCTACGGTGCCGGCAGCAGTGCCAGCAATACCCTGGGCCAGCGCCCGTGGGGTGCCCGCGCACCGGTGCAGATCGACAAGACCGCCGAGGCGATGCAGGAGATGCAGAAGGAGATCGCCGAGTTCGCCAGCGGGGCCAAGCCGGCCACCCCGGCCGAAGTGGCGCGCATCCGCAACATCCAGAACCTGAGCCTGCCCGGCGCCTACGAGACCGCCAGCGCGGTGATGGGCACCATCAGCGGGATCGTGCGTTACCAGCGCCCGGACGACTATGTGGTCCAGCGCAAGGCCGAGATCGAGGCGATGACCCCGGCCCAGGTGCAGCAGGCCGCGGCCACGCTGGACCCGAACGCGCTGACCTGGGTGGTGGTGGGTGACCTCAAGCAGACCGAGGCGCCGGTGCGTGCGCTCAACCTCGGCCAGGTCCAGGTCATCGATGCCGAAGGCAAGGTGGTCGAGGCTCCGGCTGCGCCCGCTGCCCCGACGTCGAAGTCCCGGTGATGGCCGCCGCTGGCCGGCCACCGTGCCGGCCAGCACCTCGGGTGCCGGGGATCCCCCCGGCGCCTGATCACCCCCGATTCAGTTGTGTCCCGCACACTCCCTTACGTATTCCAGCCAGGCCTTGTCCATGCGCATTCTGCTTCTGTCCGCCCTGATCCTCAGCGTTTCCGCCTGCACCTGGGTGCCGATCGAGTCGTCCGGCAAGACGGTCCGCGTGCTGCCGGCCGGTGCGGTCCCCAGCGGCTGCCAGAGCAAGGGCGAAGTGGTGGTGACCGTGAAGAGCAAGGTCGGCTTCTACAACCGCAATCCGCTGCGCGTGCAGGAAGAGCTGGAAACGCTCGCCCGCAACGAGGCGCCCAGCGCCGGTGCCAACGCCGTACAGGCGTCGGGCCTGCCGGCCGATGGCAGCCAGCGTTTCCTGGCCTTCCAGTGTCCGCCACGCTGAACCCTTCACCCCGCGCCCGGACCATACGCCCGGGCGTGAATTCGTAAAGGTGCGGTGAAAGCCGTGCCGGCTTACAATAGCGCCCCCTTCGCCTGAGCCTTGGCGCTAACTGATGCTCTTCAAGAATGTCTCGATCGCCGGCCTGGCGCACATCGACGCGCCGCACACGCTGACGTCCAAGGAAATCAACGAACGGCTGAAGCCGACGCTGGATCGCCTTGGCATCCGCACCGACGTGCTCGGCGACATCGCGGGCATCCATGCCCGCCGCCTGTGGGATGCCGACATGCTGGCCTCCGACGCCGCCACGCTGGCCGCCCGCAAAGCACTGGAAGACGCCGGGATCGGCGCCGACAAGATCGGCCTGCTGGTCAACACCTCGGTCAGCCGCGATTACCTGGAGCCGTCCACGGCCAGCATCGTCTCGGGCAACCTGGGGGTCGGCGACGAATGCATGACCTTCGACGTCGCCAATGCCTGCCTGGCCTTCATCAACGGCATGGACATCGCCGCCCGCATGCTGGAACGCGGCGAGATCGACTATGCGCTGATCGTCGACGGTGAAACCGCCAACCTGGTGTACGAGAAGACCCTCGAGCGCATGGCCCTGCCGGGCGTGACCGCCGATGACTTCCGCAACGAGATGGCCGCCCTGACCCTGGGCTGCGGTGCCGCGGCGATGGTCATGGCGCGCACCGAGCTGGTGCCCGATGCCCCGCGTTACCGCGGTGGCGTGACCCGCTCGGCGACCGAGTGGAACCAGCTGTGCCGCGGCAACCTGGACCGCATGGTCACCGACACCCGCATGCTGCTGATCGAAGGCATCAAGCTGGCGCAGAAGACCTTCGTCGCCGCCCGCGAAGCCCTCGGCTGGGCCGTGGAGGAACTGGACCAGTTCGTGATCCACCAGGTCAGCCAGCCGCACACCGCTGCCTTCATCAAGAACTTCGGCATCGACCCGAAGAAGGTGATGACGATCTTCGGCGAGCACGGCAACATCGGTCCGGCCTCGGTGCCGATCGTGCTGAGCAAGCTCAAGCAGCTGGGCAAGCTGAAGAAGGGTGATCGCATCGCGCTGCTCGGCATCGGCTCGGGCCTGAACTGCTCGATGGCCGAAGTGGTCTGGTAACCCATTCGCCGCAGCCTGCTGCGGCGTTGCTTCCGGGGCCGCGTCTGCCGCCCTGGAATTGAACATCAAGGGCCGGTTCTGCCGGCCCTTTTCACAGGTGCGATTGAATGCCCCAGCTGCCCGGTTACCCCGCCCATCCGCACCGCTTCCAGGTGCGCCCCGGTCTGTCGATGAGCTATCTCGACGAAGGTCCGCGCGATGGCGAGGTAGTGGTGATGGTCCACGGCAACCCGTCGTGGAGCTATTACTGGCGCACCCTGGTGGCCGGCCTCTCGGACAGGTACCGCTGCATCGTGCCCGACCACATCGGCATGGGCCTGTCCGACAAGCCCGACGATGCGCAGTACGAGTACACCCTGCAATCGCGCGTGGATGACCTGGATGCGCTGCTCGCGCACCTGGGCATCACCGGCCCGGTGACCCTGGCCGTGCACGACTGGGGTGGCATGATCGGTTTCGGCTGGGCGCTGTCGCACCACGCGCAGGTCAAGCGCCTGGTGGTGCTCAACACCGCCGCCTTCCCGATGCCGGCCGCGAAGAAGATGCCGTGGCAGATTGCGCTGGGCCGCCACTGGAAGATCGGCGAGTGGCTCATCCGCACCTTCAACGCCTTCTCGTCCGGTGCTTCGTGGCTGGGCGTGGAACGGAAGATGCCGGCCGATGTGCGCCGCGCCTACGTGTCGCCGTACAACAGCTACGCCAACCGCATCAGCACCATCCGCTTCATGCAGGACATCCCGCTGTCACCGGCCGACAAGGCCTGGTCGCTGCTGGAGCGTTCCGGCCAGACCCTGCCCAGTTACGCCGATCGACCGGCGTTCATCGGCTGGGGCCTGCGCGACTTCGTGTTCGACCATCACTTCCTGAAGGGCTTCCAGACCGCGCTGCCGCAGGCGCAGGTGCATGCCTTCGAGGATGCCGGGCATTACGTGCTGGAGGACAAGCACGAGGTGCTGGTGCCGAAGATCCGCGCCTTCCTGGACGCGAACCCGATCTGATCGGCGTGACGACCAACGGTCGTCACCCGCCCATCAACCGGTGGGTCCGAACCCACCCCCGGTAGCGCCGACCGTTGGTCGGCTGCCCTTCGTTCCGGGCCATGAACCCCGGACGGCCCAACTCACGCCGCGATCGGCGCCTGCGGGGCCGGCGAATTCCCATTGTCATCGGGATGATCATCGTCATTGCCCGCCTCGTCCCGCCAGCCCCAGTCCGCCAGGGTCAGCGCCGGCATGCCGTGCGCGATCCGCGCCTTGTCGCACTGCGGGCTGGCCTTGCCGTACTCCCACGAGGCGTCCACCTCACGGCACACGCTGGGGCGGTTGGGATGGATGCTGCAGCGCGAGTACACGCCGATCTCCGCATCCAGCGCCACGCAGTAGACCGGCTTGGACAGGGTGCCGCGCATGCACAGCCGGTGCGGGTCCAGCACCTGGGTGAGCTCGTGCGGGACGCCGCCGGGGGTCACCTCGTCCGATTCCATCCAATGGAAGGCCACACGGTATTGGGTGCAGCAGGCGCCGCAGGTGAGGCAGGGATGGGGCATGGGGCACCGGCCTTGGGCGGCAGCGAAGCAGGAGGGAAGGGCGCGAATTTTCCACGCCAACGTCCGGCGCGCAAGAATTTTCTGCAGCGGCGACAATGAACGGATGAACAGCGCCATCAATATCGCCGCGCGCCTGCCCGAGCTGGCCCGTGAACGCCCCGACCAGATCGCCATCCGCTGCCCCGGCAAGCCCGGGCCTGGCGGCATGGCGCGCTATGACGTCACCCTGGATTACCGCACCCTCAACGCCCGCAGCGACGCGATGGCGGCGGGCCTGGCCGCCCATGGCATCGGCCGCGGCGTGCGCGCGGTGGTGATGGTGCGGCCCTCGCCGGAGTTCTTCCTGCTGATGTTCGCGCTGTTCAAGAACGGCGCGGTGCCGGTGCTGGTGGACCCCGGCATCGACAAGCGCGCGCTGAAACAATGCCTGGACGAAGCGCAGCCGGAGGCCTTCATCGGCATCGGCCTGGCCCACGTGGCGCGCCTGGCGCTGCGCTGGTGCCGTTCCGCGCGGCTGCTGGTGACCGTGGGCCGCCGCTGGGGCTGGGGTGGCACCACCCTGGCCCGGCTGGAAGCCCAGGGCGCCACGGCCACCCCTGCGCTGGCCCCGACCGATGGCGAGGAGGTCGCCGCGATCCTGTTCACCAGTGGCTCCACCGGCGTGCCCAAGGGCGTGGTCTACCGCCACCGTCATTTCGTCGGCCAGGTCGAGCTGCTGCGCGCCGCTTTCGGGATGGAGCCGGGCGGGGTGGACCTGCCGACCTTCCCGCCGTTCGCGCTGTTCGATCCGGCGCTCGGGCTGACCTCGGTGATCCCGGACATGGACCCGACCCGCCCGGCCCAGGCCGATCCGCGCAAGCTGCATGACGCGATCAACCGTTTCGGCGTCACCCAGCTGTTCGGCTCGCCGGCGCTGATGCGGGTCCTGGCCGATCACGGCCAGCCGCTGCCCAACGTGCGTCGGGTGACCTCGGCCGGGGCGCCGGTGCCGCCGGACGTGGTCGCGCGGATCCGCCGCCTGCTGCCCGATGACGCCCAGTTCTGGACCCCCTATGGCGCCACCGAGTGCCTGCCCGTGGCCGTGATCGAAGGCCGCGAGCTGGAGAACACCCGGCAGGCCACCGAGGCCGGCGCCGGGACCTGTGTCGGCCGGGTGGTCGCGCCGAACGAGGTGCGCATCATCGCCATCGACGACGCGCCGCTGCCGGGCTGGTCGCAGGCCCGCATGCTGGCCGCCGGCCAGGTCGGCGAGATCACCGTGGCCGGCCCGACCACCACCGACAGCTACTTCAACCGCCCGCAGGCCACCGCCGCCGCCAAGATCACCGAACCCCTGGCCGACGGCAGCACCCGCGTGGTGCACCGGATGGGCGATGTCGGCTACTTCGATGCGCAGGGCCGGCTGTGGTTCTGCGGACGCAAGACCCAGCGCGTGGAGACCGCCCAGGGCCCGCTGTATACCGAGCAGGTCGAGCCGGTGTTCAACGCGCTGGACGGCATCGCGCGCACCGCGCTGGTCGGCGTGGGTGTACCGGGTCGGCAACTGCCGGTGCTGTGCTACGAACTGCAGCCCGGCACCGTCGATTCGCCCGCCCTGGTCGAACGCCTGCGCCGGGAAGCGGCCGCGCACGCGCACACCGCGCGCATCGAGCGCTTCCTGCCACACCCGGCCTTCCCGGTCGACATCCGCCACAACGCCAAGATCGGCCGCGAGAAGCTCACGGCCTGGGCCACTGCGCAACTGGAGCAGCACGCATGAAGATCCTCGTTACCGGCGGCGGTGGCTTCCTCGGCCAGGCCCTGTGCAAAGGACTGCTCGAGCGCGGCCACCAGGTGCTGGCGTTCAACCGCGGCCACTACCCGGCGCTGCAGGCGCTGGGCGTGGGCCAGATCCGCGGCGACCTGGCCGATGCGCAGGCGGTGATGCACGCGGTGGCCGGGGTCGATGCGGTCTTTCATAACGGGGCCAAGGCCGGTGCCTGGGGCAGCTATGACAGCTATCACCAGGCCAACGTGGTCGGCACCGACAACGTCATCGCGGCCTGCCGCGCGCATGGCGTGGGCAAGCTGGTGTACACCTCCACGCCCAGCGTGACCCATCGCGCCACCCACCCGGTCGAGGGCCTGGGCGCGGACGCGGTGCCGTATGGCGAAAACTTCCAGGCGCCCTATGCGGCCACCAAGGCCATCGCCGAGCAGCGCGTGCTGGCGGCCAACGATGCGCAGTTGGCGACCATCGCGCTGCGCCCGCGGCTGATCTGGGGACCGGGCGACCAGCAGCTGGTCCCGCGCCTGGCCGAGCGTGCCCGCGCCGGCCGCCTGCGTTTCGTCGGCGATGGCCAGAACAAGGTCGATACCACCTACATCGACAACGCCGCACTGGCCCACTTCCTCGCCCTGGAACACCTGGTCCCGCGCGCAGCCTGCGCCGGCAAGGCGTACTTCATCTCCAACGGCGAGCCGCTGCCGATGCGCGAGCTGCTCAACAAGCTGCTGGGCGCCGTCGGTGCCCCGCCAGTGACGAAGTCGATCAGCTTCAAGACCGCCTACCGGATCGGTGCGGTCTGCGAACGGCTGTGGCCGCTGCTGCGCCTGCGCGGCGAACCGCCGATGACCCGTTTCCTCGCCGAGCAGCTGTGCACGCCGCACTGGTACAGCATGGAACCGGCGCGCCGTGACTTCGGCTATGTGCCCCGGGTCAGCATCGAAGAAGGGCTGGTCCGGCTGGCATCTTCATCGAACGCACAGGAATCCATCACTCCCTGAACACCGCAGGTTGGTGAACATGGCCCCACGCCAACTCCGGCACGCATCAACGCGAGGGTCGACATGCTGCATTACGCCGTCATCTTTTTTGTCATCGCCATCATCGCGGCGGTACTGGGTTTCTCGGGCATTGCCGGCGCCGCCAGCAACGTCGCCTGGATCCTGTTCGTCGTCTTCCTGATCCTGGCGGTGGTGTCGATGTTCCGCAAGCGGACCTAGTGTCCGGCGCGTCCCGCGCCACCTCTCTCCGGCGTGGGACGCGCTGCGGAAACCATGACGGCCTGACATCGGCAACGATGATCAGGCCGTCGTTGCGATGGAGCTGCGCAGGTCGCGCTCGTGCGCATGCCGGGCCATCGCCAGTTCCAGCAACCGCGTGATCAGGGCGGTGTAATCCAGCCCGCTGGCCGCCCACAGCTTCGGGTACATGCTGATGCGGGTGAAGCCGGGCAGGGTGTTGATCTCGTTGATGACCACCTCGCCGGCCGCGGTCAGGAACACATCCACGCGGGCCAGGCCGGCACAATCCAGAGCCTGGTAGGCCTGCACCGCGATCTCCCGGATACGGGACTGCTCGGCCTCGGTGATGGCCGCCGGGACCACGATGTCCGCACCGCTTTCGCTGATGTACTTGGTGTCGTAGGAATAGAAATCATCGTGCACGACCACCTCGCCACAGACGCTGGCCTCGGGATGTTCGTTGCCGAGCACCGCGCACTCGATTTCGCGGCCGGTGATCGCAGATTCCACCAGCGCCTTGTGATCGAACGACAGCGCCAGCGCGAGTGCGCTGTGGAACTCCGCCTCGCTGCGCACCTTGCTGACGCCGACCGACGAGCCCTGGTTGGCCGGCTTCACGAACAGTGGCGTGCCGAATTCGGCGACCAATGCGGTGTAGTCGGCCTTGGTCGCGCTGACCCGGTTGAAGCACGCGAACGGCGCCACCGCCAGCCCGGCATCGCGCAGCAGGCGCTTGGCCACGTCCTTGTCCATCGCCACCGCCGAGCCCAGCACGCCGGAGCCGACGAAGGGCAGGTTGGCCATGCGCAGCAGGCCCTGCAGCGAGCCATCCTCGCCCAGGGTGCCGTGCACGATCGGGAAGACCACGTCGATCTGCTCCAGCGCGGTCGCTGGATCACTCGGAACCAGCTGCTGGCGCTCCAGGCCGGGGCGCACCGCCACCGCATTGCCTGAGCGGTGCAGTGCGATCCGTGCCGGGTCGCTGGCGTTGAGCAGGAAGTCCCGCGGGTCGCTGACATGCCACTGGCCCTGCTTGTCGATGCCGATCAGGCTGACCTCGAACCGGTCCTTGTCCAGCGCATCGAGAATGTTCTTCGCCGATTGCAGCGAGACCTCGTGCTCGGCCGACCGGCCGCCGAAGATGATGCCTACCCGGGTCTTGCCCATGCCTGTTGCCGCTCCTGTCGCTGTGTTGGGGAGGCATAGCATGAACCGAGTCGGCGCCCGGGAAAACGCGTGCCCGGTGTCGATCCGGTGGACATCGGCCGCGTGGCGGCGCGTGATGCCTGCGCACGCCCGCCGTTCAAGGGCACACGGTAGAATGCGGCGATGGCCCGTTCCCTGCTCTCTTCCCTCAAGCCGCTGGCCGGCAATGCGCTGCAGCTCACGCTCAACCGCGCGCTGGCGCTGGACCCGGACACCCGCAGCGCGCTGGCCGCGCTGGATGGCCGCCACATCGCCCTGACCCTGGAATCGCCCGCGCTGGCGATGCGGATCGGGGTGGAGGGTGAGCGCCTCACCGTCGGCCCGGTCGATCCGCAGCAGGAGCCGGACCTGGCCGTGCGCAGCACGCTGGGCGGGGTGCTGGCCCAGCTGCCGTTCCTGGCCAATGCCCGCCGTGGCGGCGATGCGCCGGCCGGGCGGGTCAAGGTCTCCGGCGATGCCGAGCTGGCCCGCCGCCTGCAGCAGCTGGCCACCCGTTTCGATCCGGACTGGCAGCAGCCGTTCGTGCGCGTGTTCGGCGAAGTGGTGGGCGTGCAGATCGCCAACACCCTGCGTTCGGCCCTGCAGCACGCGCGCCGCGGCGCGTCCGACCTGGCGCACAGCGCCGCTGAATTTGTCACCGAGGAGTCGCGCGACGTGGTACCGCGAGCAGAACTGGATGCCTTCCACGACGACGTGGACGTGATGCGTGATGACGTCGAACGCATGGCCGTGCGCGTGCAGCGCCTGCGGCAGGTGGGCGCATGAAGGCGATCTTCCGGGCCAGCCGCATCGGCCGCATCATCCTGCGCTACCGGCTCGACGATCTGCTCCATGGCACCCCGGCCGAGCGCTGGCTGCGCCTGGCCAAGCCGTTCGTGCCCCGTGCCTCGGCCGACATCGCCGCACAGTCGCGCGGCGCGCGCCTGCGCCTGGCGCTGCAGGACCTCGGCCCAATCTTCGTCAAGTTCGGCCAGATCCTCTCGACCCGCCGTGACCTGATCCCGGCCGACGTCGCCAACGAACTCACCCTGCTGCAGGACCGGGTCAAACCGTTCGATGGCGCCACCGCCCAGGCCATCGTCGAGCGCGCGCTCGGCCGCCCGGTCAGCGAGGCATTCGCCAGCTTCGATCTGCAGCCGCTGGCCTCGGCCTCGATCGCGCAGGTGCACGCGGCCACGCTGGCCGATGGTCGCCAGGTGGTGGTCAAGGTGCTGCGCCCGGACATCGAAAAGCAGATCGACGCCGACATCGCGCTGCTGAAGTCGGCTGCCGCGCTGATCGAGCGCGCGCATCCGCGCGCTGACAAGATCCGCCCGCGCGAAGTGGTCGCCGAAGTCGAAAATACCCTGGCCGCCGAGCTGGACCTGCAGCGCGAAGGCGCCAATGCCAGCGTGCTGCGCCGGTTCTGGATGGAGTCGTATGATCTGTACGTGCCCGAGGTGATCTGGAGCCACACCGCCGAGCGCGCGCTGACCCTGGAGCGGGTGTGGGGCATCCCATCGGACGACATCGTCGCGCTGGACAAGGCCGGCATCGACCGCAAGGCGCTGGCCGCCAAGGGCGTGCGGGTGTTCTACACCCAGGTGTTCCGCGACAACTTCTTCCACGCCGATGCACACGCCGGCAACATCTGGGTCGACACCGATCCGGCGCGCCGCGACAACCCGCGCTTCATCGCGCTGGATTTCGGCATCATGGGCCAGCTCTCCGAAGAAGATCAGTACTACCTGGCCGAGAATTTCATGGCCATCTTCAACAAGGATTACCGGCGCATGGCCGCGCTGCATGTGGAAGCCGGCTGGATGCCGAACAACGTGCGCATCGATGAACTCGAAGCGGCCGCGCGTTCGGTGTGCGAACCGTACTTCACCCGCCCGCTCTCGCAGATCTCGCTGGCCGAGGTGCTGATCAAGCTGTTCCGCGTGGCCCAGCGCTACGAGCTCACGTTGCAGCCGCAGCTGATCCTGCTGCAGAAGACGCTGCTCAACATCGAAGGTGTCGGCCGCCAGCTCGATCCGGAACTGGATATCTGGGCGGTCGCGCGGCCGGTGCTCGAACGCATCCTGCGCGAGCGCTACAGCCCGCGCCGCGTGCTCAAGGAAGTGCGCAAACGCCTGCCCGAAATCATGACGCATACGCCGGACATGCCGCGCCTGGTCCACGCTTGGCTGCGCCAGCAGGTGGAAGGCGACCATGAGCTGTCGATGCGCTCGCGCGATCTGGCGGCGTTGAACGTCAGCGTGCAGAAGCTGCAGAAGCGCGCCGTGGCTGCGATCGCCGGCGTCGGCCTGATGATCGTCGCCGCGGTGCTGTACGGCCTGCAGCCGGGGGGCTGGTACTTCGGCGATGCCCCGGTGTGGAGCTGGGTGACCGGCGCGGCGGGCGTGTTCTCGCTGGCCAGCGCCTGGTGGCGGCGCTGACCTTGGGCTGCAGTTTAAAGGGTCAAGGCGCGTTCAATGGCACTGCAGGCATTCGGCGCGGCCCTCCCGTAAGTGCATATGTTGCATATGTTATGAGCCAGTCGGTGCAGAAATGCCCTTCATAACCGTGAGGGTGAAAACGTACTCGTAACTAGGGCGGTGGCGCTTATTAGTAGGTAAGCAGTAATCGGTCAGCCACGACCTCGCTCTCAAGCGTCTTTCCATCCATTTGGAAACGTTTGAGCATCGAGCGCCCACAATTAACCAATAATTCTCTTTCGAATAATCCTTCCGGCGGGTCTAAGCGGATTATGCTGGCACCAGACTTTTTCGTTCCATCGATGCTTAGCGCAACCGAAACACCTCGACGCTTGCACGATTCGATCGCTTCAAACAGCTCCGATAGACGAAACGTCTGAGCACCGTAGAGAATTGATTGAGAGTCCACATATGGAGGGTCACAGTAAACAAGGTCTCCAGGCTTAGCCTTGTTCATGAGTTCACGATAGTCCGTGTGAAAAAACGCGGCTCCCTTAATTCGGTCATGCCAGATCCTTGCGCGTTGGGCAAAATTTTCTGGAGGCATTGGTCGATGGGGGCCGCAAGGTGTTGACATAAAACCGTCAGACTTGCGAAAGCGAACTACGCCCCCGTAACAGGTGCGTGAAAGGAACAGAAGATCAGCCCCGTTCGCGCCATTGTTGAACGAAGCTAGGACGGATTTGTATGCTTGCTCCTTCCCCAGCTCAGCGACAAGGGCATGGCGGTCACTGTACCAACCGACAACCTCTTCCGGATTGCGCTTGAGGGCATTCCAGATCTCGATAAGAGGCTTGAATGCGTCACCCGCGATTGCGCGTTGTGGAGCAAGCGTGGCTAGCACAGCGCCGCTACCAATGAATGGCTCGATGTAGGTGCCAAACTTCGAGGGAAAATGAGAGATAAGCTCCCCAGCGAACCTTTGCTTATTGCCGACCCACTTTAGGAGTTGCCCCTTGAAGTCATTTCGGGGCAGATGGAGAGTAAGCTGGGGGATTTGGGCAAGCCGGTTCATGGTAAAACAATATCCTAAATTGGGATAAAAGGCAACTTGGGACTAAAGTTGCCATCGATGAATACGGGCCAAGATCTCAGTGCAATCCTATCCACCCTTCTTCGGGACCTGCGAGCGGGAGCTCAGTTGACCCAGACGGAGGTTGCGCATGCTCTTCAAAAGCCTCAGTCGTACGTCAGCAAGTACGAGTCCGGAGAGCGCCGTCTGGATCTGGTTGAGCTTGCGGAGCTCTGCAAAGTTCTAGGCGTAAGTCTGCATGACTTCGTCTCAATGTTTGAGAAGGAGAGTCGATGAGAGGTAACGATGAGTTCATGTGGCAGGATCCTAGCTTTTGGGCTCTTGTCCGCACCCTGTCTGAGCAACTGGGATACACAAAGCGTGCAGCATGGGGGGCCCCGAGGGGCACTAGCGTAATCAAGGTCCATACAGTCGAAGAGCTAGCGAATGGTCTTGATAGATTGAGTCTAGACCCAACGCTAGTTCTAAAGAACGGCGTACCCACTGAACTTGGAGTAAGACTTGTCCGGTACTTTGCGTATCGGGCTGACGTGCTTACGAACTTTGTCCAGCACCAGCTTATGAATGCCGAACAGGCGAAAGTTCTGTTCGACGACGTCTTGATGAGAGTGCGGCCATCTTCTGCCTGCCCACTGCCGATGAACAAGCAGAAAGGTGCAATGCAGGCTCCTGCATACCTTACGGGGCTGGTCAATATGCTCATCTATGAGGCAATAGGGGATGCTAAATGCAACTACGCTCCCGGACAGCTGACGACTTTTACGCACAACGGGGTTCCAGTCCGGACGCTCGCTCGGCGCGTTGATGGAGCGTTCCCTAGCGTGGTTAACCCTGTCGCAGTTTGGGAAATTAAGGAGTACTACTACACGACTTCATTCGGGAGCCGAGTTGCTGACGGAGTCTACGAGACTCTGTTGGACGGAATGGAACTCGATGAGCTGAATCGTAGCGCCGGTAGGCGCGCAGAACATGTACTTGTCGTCGACGCTCATTACACTTGGTGGGTATGTGGCAAGTCGTACCTATGCCGTATTGTTGACATGTTGAACATGGGCCTCGTCTCAGAGGTAGTTTTTGGTCGTGAGGTTGTTGATCGCATTCCTCTTTTGGCGCGAAGCTGGCTCAAACAGGTGGGATTGTCGTCGCATTAGATGAAGTCATACCGATTAGCAGCTTCGAGAGCGACACCCCAATTGACGTGAATGGGCCGAATTGATGACCGAAGATGCAGAGGCCAGTTCCCTGCAGCTGCTGCACCTGGACGACCAGCTGGCCGTGGTCAACAAGCCCGCCGGGCTGATGGTCCACGACAGCAAGCTCGCCCGCGGCGAAGATGATTTCCTCGCCGACCGCCTGCGCGAGCAGCTCGGCAAGCCGATTTTCCTGGTCCATCGCCTGGACCGCGCCACCAGCGGCTGCCTGCTGCTCGCCTTTGATCGCGAAAGCGCCAGCGTGCTCGGCAAGTCGCTGATGGGCGGCGACGTCACCAAGGATTACCTGGCGATCTGTCGCGGCTGGCCGGCCGAAGACGCCTTCACCGTCGACCACGACCTCGATGGCGGCCCCGGCAAGCCGGTCAAGAAACAGGCGATCACCCACTTCCAGCGCGTCGCCGCGGGCGAGATCGCCATCCCGATGGGCGGGTTCGAGACCTCACGCTACGCCCTGCTGCGCTGCCAGCCGCAGACCGGCCGGTTCCGACAGATCCGCCGCCATCTCAAGCACCTCTCGCACCACCTGATCGGCGACACCAGCCACGGCGACGGTCGCCACAACCGCAGCTTCCGCATGCAGGGCATCCACCGCATGCTCCTGCACGCCGAGCGCCTGCGCTTCCCGCATCCGGACGGTACGCCGATGGACATCAGCGCACCGGTGGACGGCGAGTTCCGCAAGGCGATGGAGCTGTTTGGCTGGGAACTGGGCTGACGCCGTAGCCGACCAACGGTCGGCTCTACGGCACACCGCGCGCTTCACGACAGCCGACCAACGGTCGGCTCTACTTTTTTGCTGGTGTTGGCTCATTCACGATCGCCTCCAGGTCCTTCTGCAGATCCACGAACAGTGGCTGCATCTTGGCCTGGATTGCCACCATCACGTTCTGCATCAGCGCCGGCGTCTTATCCAACAGGCTCTGTCCGGCCGAGCTCTCATAGAACTCGGCCATCGCCAGCACGTCTTCCTTGCTGAAGGTCTGCTTGTACAGATCCACGTACATCGGGCGCAGTTCCTTCCACGACAGCGCCTGCCGCACGGTCTGGCTGGTCCGCTGCTCGATCCGCTGCAGCTGCGCCTGCTGCGCCGCATCCAGCTGACGCTGCTGGGCCACCTGCTGGAACTGCTGGCGCTGCATCGCCTCGATCTGCGGCAGCATCGTATCGAGCATGCTCTGCGCGCGCGAGGCGGCCAGCAGGCGGTTGATGTCGGCATCCGACGGCGGTGCGGCCAGGGCCGGCGCGATCGCGGCCAGGCCCAGCGCGAGCGCCAGGGTGAGGCGGGTCAGGCCGCGGCGGGCCAGCGGGCGGATCAGTGACATGGTGGAGCATCCTGCGTTGCGTGGAGTCCGGAGAATACCTGCGATGGCGTCATCAGGCCGTAATTGAGGACGTTATCGGCGATATCCGCGCACGTTGCAGTCACCCGGCCGGCGGGTCCTCCCCTTACAATGCCGCCCATGGGCAACGGGCCAGTCACCATCAGCGCGCACCTGACGATTCCGGATACGGAACTCGTCGAGCGGTTCGTGCGCGCCAGCGGCGCCGGTGGCCAGAACGTCAACAAGGTCTCCACCGCCGTCGAACTGCGTTTCGACGTGGCCGGCTCGCCCTCGTTGCCCGAGCCGTTGCGCGCGCGCCTGCTGGCCCGCCGCGACCGGCGCATGACCGGCGAAGGCGTGCTGGTCATCGATGCACAGCGTTTCCGTACCCAGGACCGTAACCGCGAGGACGCGCGCGATCGACTGGCCGCCTTCATCCAGGCGGGGCTGAGCGTGCCCAAGGCACGCGTGGCCACCAAGCCGACCCATGGGTCGAAACTGCGTCGTCTGGACGCCAAAAAGGGGCGCGCGCAGATCAAGCGCGGGCGCACCACACGCAATTGGGAGTGATTGCTTGAACAACCGAAGTCCGTTGCTGCCGGTGGTTCCGCCGAACATGCCGCAGGTCAAACCGAACCGCTTCCTCCGCTGGCTGGCCCGCTGCACGTTGCGCCTGGGCGGCTGGAAAGTGACCGGCACCCTGCCGGACGTACCCAAGCTGGTCTTCATCATTGCCCCGCATTCCTCCAACTGGGACGGCTTCTGGGGCATGGCGGCGAAGATCGCGCTGGGCATGCAGGTCAAGGTGCTGGGCAAGGCCTCGCTGTTCTGGTGGCCGCTGGGCCCGCTGCTGCGCAGGCTTGGTGTGATCCCGCTGGACCGCAGTTCGCCGCAGGGCACCGTGGAGCAGGCGGTCAGCCTGATCCGTGGCTCGGACCGCCTGTGGTATGCGATCACCCCGGAGGGCACGCGCAAGGCGGTGCAGCACTGGAAGGCCGGCTTCCTCAAGATCGCGCGCATGGCCGATGTGCCGGTGCTGGCCGCCTATTTCCACTACCCGGAAAAGACCATCGGCATCGGCCCGCTGTTCCATCCCACCGGCAACGACGTGGCCGACATGGCCGCGATCCGCGAGTACTACCGCCCCTGGCAGGGCAAGACCCGCGGCACCGTCTGAGCGCCGCCGGGCGGGCCGGACCGGGTAGCCCCCACGGCCCGCACAGCCACGCGCCACGACCGGCACATGCCGCCTGCGGGCTTTGGGAGTAGGGTGACCGGCTGCGGGATTTTCCGTCCCGCGCCCTCATCCAAGGAGCCCGTTTCATGTCGCGTACCGTAGTTTTGGCCGCTGCCATCAGCCTGGCGCTGGCGGCCTGTTCCGGCAAGGAGTCCACCCCCGTGACCGATACCCAGCCCGCCCCGACCCAGCAGCCGGCCGATGCCTCGGCCAACCCGCTGTTGAGCGCCAGCACGCTGCCGTTCCAGGCGCCGCCGTTCGACAGGATCAAGGACAGTGACTACCTGCCGGCCTTCAACGAAGGCATGAAGCAGCACCTGGCCGAAGTCCGCAAGATCGCCGACAACCCCGAGCCGGCCACCTTCGACAACACCATCGAAGCGCTGGAGCGCAGCGGCGAGACCCTGACCCGCGTGTCGCGCATCTTCTTCGGCCTGGTCCAGGCCGACACCAACGATGCCCGCCAGAAGGTGCAGGAAGAAGTCGCCCCGAAGCTGGCCGAGCACCAGGACGAGATCAACCTCGACCCGAAGCTGTTCGCCCGCATCAAGACCATCTACGACCAGCGCGACGCGCTGGGCCTGGACCCGGTGCAGAAGCGCCTGGTCGAGCGTGATTACCAGGAATTCGTGCGCGCCGGCGCGCAGTTGAACGACGCCGACAAGGCTTCGCTGCGCAAGCTCAACGTGGAAGAAACCACGCTGGCCACGCAGTTCCACACCCGCCTGGTCGCCGCGACCGCCGCCGGTGCCGTGGTCGTCGATGACAAGGCCAAGCTGGCCGGCCTGGACGAGGATGCGATCAACACCGCCGCCGCCGATGCCAAGGCCCGCAACCTCGAGGGCAAGTACCTGCTGCCGCTGCAGAACACCACCCAGCAGCCGGTGCTCGGCTCGCTGAGCGATCGCGAGCAGCGCGCCGCCGTGCTGAAGGCCTCGGAAACCCGCGCCGAGAAGGGCGACGCCAACGACACCCGCGAGACCATCCAGCGTCTGGCCCAGCTGCGCGCGCAGAAAGCCAAGCTGCTCGGCTTCGAGAACTACGCTGCCTACAGCCTGGCCGACCAGATGGCCAAGACCCCGGCCGCCGCGCTCAAGCTGCTGACCGACACCGTGCCGGCCGCGACCGCCAAGGCACGTGGCGAGATCAGCGAAATGCAGAAGGTGATCGACGCGCAGAAGGGCGGCTTCAAGCTGGCCGCCTCCGATTGGGACTTCTACGCCGAACAGGTGCGCAAGGCCCAGTACGACCTGGACGAATCGCAGATCAAGCCGTACTTCGAGATGGACAACGTGCTGCAGAACGGCGTCTTCTACGCCGCCACGCAGCTGTACGGCATCACCTTCAAGCCGCGTACCGACATCCCGACCTACCACCCGGACATGAAGGTCTACGAAGTGTTCGACAAGGACGGCACCTCGCTGGCCCTGTTCTACACCGACTACTTCAAGCGTGACAGCAAGTCCGGTGGCGCCTGGATGGACGTGTTCGTCGAACAGGACGGCCTGACTGGTGCCAAGCCGGTGGTCTACAACGTGTGCAACTTCACCAAGCCCGCCGCCGGCCAGCCCGCGCTGCTGAGCTTCGATGACGTGACCACGATGTTCCACGAATTCGGCCACGCGCTGCATGGCATGTTCTCGAAGGTGAAGTACCCGTCCATCGCCGGTACCAGCACCTCGCGTGACTTCGTCGAGTTCCCCTCGCAGTTCAACGAGCATTGGGCGCTGGACCCGAAGGTCTTCGCCAACTACGCCAAGAACTACAAGACCGGCGAGCCGATGCCGCAGGCGCTGGTCGACAAGATCCTCAAGGCGCGCACCTTCAACCAGGGCTATGCGACCACCGAGTACCTCTCGGCGGCCCTGCTCGACCTGGCCTGGCACACCCAGCCGGCCGACGCCAAGCTGCAGGACGTGGCCCCGTTTGAAGCGGCCGCGCTGAAGAAGTTCAAGGTCGACCTGCCGCAGGTGCCGCCGCGCTACCGCACCAGCTACTTCGATCACATCTGGGGCGGCGGTTATTCGTCCGGCTACTACGCCTACTTCTGGGCCGAAGTGCTGGACCACGACGCCTTCGAGTGGTTCAAGGAGAACGGCGGCCTGACCCCGGAGAACGGCCAGGTGTTCCGCGACAAGATTCTCTCGCGCGGCAACAGCGTGGAGCTGGCCGATCTGTACCGCGAATTCCGCGGCAAGGATCCGTCGGTGGAGCCGCTGCTGGTCAATCGTGGCCTGAAGTAATCGCGGCATCGCGGTAGGTACCGACCGTTGGTCGGTACGCCTGCCACCGGTACACGCTGAAACGAAAACGGCAGGGGAAACCCTGCCGTTTTTTTTGGTATGCCGCCCCACCGACCCCGCGCATCACGTCCCCACGTGCACGCCTTCGGCGATCTCGCTGCACCCCAGGTGATCCAGCGCGATCTCCAGCGCGTGCATGTAACTCTGCGCGCAGTAGCCGCGCGCCACCCCGATGCGCTGGCCCACATCCGCCGGCAGGCACGCTTCCGGCGCGCGCGCATCGTCGTCGTGCACTTCCACGTAGGCGTTGTGCAGATGCGGCAGCAGGCGCTGCAGGCGCGCGCTGTCCACGCACGCACCCGGATCCAGCAGGGTGACTTCGCCGCGGCTGTGATCGGCCACGCGCAGCGCATCCAGCAGCTCCTGCTCCGAGCCACACGCGCGGATCGCCACCGTGGTGCCCGCATCGATCGCGCGATGCACCAGGGATTTCAGGACCAGCGCCGGCAACGGCTGCGCGGTACGGATCAGCTGACCGGCCGCTTCCGGCCCGCGGATGATGAAGATCGACATGGCTCAGCCCTCCACGGCCTGCAGGCGATGGGCGGCGATCGCCAACGACAGGCGACACGCATCCTGGCGGCCACTGCTGCACACCACCCGCGCGGCCGGAGCATGCTGCGGATGCAGGTGCTCGTCCAGCGCGTCATCGTCGTTGCTGGCCATCTCGATGTACGGCGCCGGCAGGTCCTCCAGCGCGGTGCGCAGTGCCTGGCCATAACGGGCCCACTGCGGTGCATCGACCGCCGCGGTGGCGATCAGGACCAGCGCCGGACGGCTGCGCTGGGCACGCTGCAGGCAGCGCACCAGGGCCGGCAGGGAGTCGCAGTCGCGGCAGGCCAGGCGGTGCCCGGCGACCCGCGCAGGCAGCGGCGACGCGTCCGGCACGGCGTTCGACGGTGTATGCCGGATCAGCAGGATGGTCATGGAACGTCTCTTCGAAGCGCCCTTCGGCGCGGTGTCGCCACGATGCGGCCGCGCCCCGTAAAACCGCGATGCCGACCGGGCCGGGCCGGCGTAAACAGTGCGTAGCTTTTTCAGGCCGGGGCAGGGAACTTGCCCATCGCCTGTCCGGTCACAGCCACATCCTCCCTGGAGCGCCCGCATGGACACCCCCGCCGCCGCCTCTGCCCCTGCCGACCACCGCCTGCTGCGCTGGCTGAAGAAAGAAGCCCTGCCGCTGCTGCTGATGCTCGGCCTGCTTGCCGCCGCGCGCGACACCCTCGCCAACCACTACCAGGTGCCCAGCGGCTCGATGCAGCACACGCTGATGCCGGGCGACCGGGTAGTGGTGGACATGCGCGCCTATGGCGTGCGCCTGCCGTTCACCTCGGTGGAGCTGCTGCACACCGGCCAACCGCAGCGCGGCGACGTGGCGATCTTCGATTCACCGCAGGATGGCACCCGCCTGATCAAGCGCATCGCGGCGGTCGGCGGGGATCGGGTCGAACTGCACGATGGCCATCTGAGCATCAATGGCCATCCGCTGGCGCAGGCAGGCGTGGGCGAGATCGAAGACTTCGGCCAGCATCTGGCCCAGCTGGACCTGGGCCAGGGCGGCGGCCCGGAGATCACCGGCCTGACCGTGCCGGCCGGGCAGGTGCTGATGCTCGGCGACCACCGCGGCAACAGCGCCGATGGCCGCTTCTTCGGCCTGGTCCAGGCCAGCGCGCTGTACGGCAAGGCCTCGCATGTCTACTACCGGCGCGGCGAAGGCCTGACCTGGCAGGCGCTGTAATCGCGCCCGCGAACTGAATCGATATCTGTAACGTCTCGATCAAGACCTATCAGGTTATGGATCGACCTGCCGGCGCTGCCTATCCTGAGCGCTGACTCTTCGCTCCGGCCCGTCCACGCGGGCCTTACCGGCATGAATGGCGACACCGCAGCGGTCCCCGACCGCAGCCCTCCGGCGACCACCACCGCAGTGGCGGCCGGCGACCAGATCCAGCAGGGCACCCCGGCCTTCCGGCGCACGGCCGCCGCGCTGTTCCTGGCCGGCTTCTCCACCTTCGGGCTGCTCTACACGGTGCAGCCGCTGCTGCCCGAGTTCAGTCGCCACTTCGGCGTCTCCGCGGCCAACAGTGCGCTGACCCTGTCGCTGAGCACCGGTCTGCTGGCGGTCTCGATGCTGATCGCGGGATTGATCTCCGACCGCGTCGGCCGCCGCAGCGTGATGGTCGCGGCGCTGCTGGCGTCCAGCGTGTTGTCCGTCGCCACCGCGATGGTGGACGACTGGACCACCTTGCTGGTGCTGCGTACGCTGCTCGGCATCGCGCTCAGTGGCGTACCGGCGGTGGGCATGACCTACCTCGCCGAGGAAATGGACAGCCGCGCGCTGGGCCTGGCGATGGGCCTGTACATCGGCGGCAACGCGATCGGCGGCATGAGCGGTCGTCTCATCGCGGGCATCGTGGCCGACCATTGGGGCTGGCGCTGGGGCATCGGCGTGGTCTCGTTGATCGCGCTGCTCAGTACCGTGCTGCTGTGGATCCAGCTGCCGCCCTCGCGCCACTTCCAGAGCCGTCGTGGCGGCCTGCGCGAACTGCCCGCGCGCTGGCGCAGTCTGTTCGGCGATCCCGGCCTGCCGTGGCTGTTCGCCACCGCCTTTGTGTTGATGGGTGTGTTCGTCACCCTCTACAACTACCTCGGCTTCCACCTGCTGGCGCCGCCGTATGGCCTCAGCCAGACCGTGGTCGGCCTGATCTTCAGCGTATACCTGGTCGGCACCTTCAGCTCGGCGTGGATGGGGCAGCAGGCCAATCGCCATGGACGCAGCCGCGTGCTGGCGATCTGCTACGGGCTGATCGCGCTGGGCATCGTGCTGCTGGCGATGCCGTGGCTGGGCTGCATGGCGGCCGGCATCGCCTTGGTGACGTTCGGCTTCTTCGGCGGTCACTCGGTGGCCAGCAGCTGGGTCGGCAGCCGCGCCGGTGCGATGCGGGCCGAAGCGTCCGCGCTGTACCTGTTCGCCTACTACCTGGGTTCCAGCGTGGCCGGTGTGCTCGGCGGCGTGTTCTACACCCGCTGGGACTGGCTGGGCGTGTGCGGCTTCGTCGGCGTACTGACCGTGGCCGGTGGCGTGATCGCCTGGCGCCTGGGCCAGCGCGTGCAACCGGCCGCCGCCGCGCTCGCGCTCAGCCGCTGACGCCCTGCAGCAGCCGGGTGAAGTGACCGATCAGCGGCGACGCCGCACCGCGTCGGCAGGCGACGTGCACTTCCGAACTGGCCGCGCGATCACTGAGTGCGACGAAGCGCGCGCCGTCCACCTGGATATGGCTGCACGAGGCGGGCAGCACCGTCACGCCCAGGCCTGAGGCCGCCAGGCTGATCAGTGTCGAGGCTTCCCCGGCTTCCTGCACGATGCGCGGCGTGAAGCCGGCGCCCCGGCACAACGCGATGAAGTGATCGTGGATGCCCGCGCCGACCTCGCGCAGGAACCCGACGAACGGCTCATGCGCGAACAGCCGCAGCGCCACCGCCGCATCGGCCGGCAACTCACGCACCAGCGGATGCTGGTCGTGCACCACCAGTGCGAGTGGATCACTGAACAGTTTGCGTGACATCAGCGGCGCGGGCAGGGCACGTTTGCGGATCAACCCGACATCCAGTTCGCCGGCCATCAGCGCATCGATCTGCTGCAGGGTGTTCATCTCGCGCAGCGTCAACTGCACCTGCGGAAACTGCTGGCGGTAGGCAAAGATCGCGCGCGGAATCTGCGTGGACAGCGGCGTGGCCCGGGTCAGCCCGATGCGCAGCTCGCCGGTTTCCCCGCGCTGTGCGCGCTGGGTCAGATCGATCGCGGTGTCCACCCGCGCCAGCACCTCGCGCGCCTGCTCCTGCAGCACGCGCCCGGCATCGGTGAGCTCCACGCGCCGGTTCGCGCGCAGGAACAGCCGCGCGCCAAGGAGTGTCTCCAGCTGGCGGATCTGCTGGCTGAGCGGCGGCTGCGACATCCCCAGCCGCTCGGCCGCCCGCCCGAAGTGCAGCGTCTCGGCGACGGCCAGGAAGTAGCGCAGGTGGCGGAGTTCGATGGACATGGGGCGTGCGTCAGCGCTCGGAATGACCGCTTTCATCATAGCTGCGCGGACTGAACAGGTCCGGCTGGATCAGCTCGATGAACGCCCGCGCCTGCGGTGACAGAAACCGTCCGCGGCGCACGATCACGCCATAACTCCGCTCTGGGAACCAGGCGCTCATCGAGCGCGTCACCAGCTTTTCGCGGTCGGCATCGTGGAGGCAGAGCGCCGGCACGATCGAGATGCCCATGCCCATCGCGACGTACTGCTTGATCACTTCCCAGCCGCCGACCTCCAGCGCCACGGTGTAGGGCAGCCGATGCCGCTGGAACACCTGGTCCACCAATCGGTAGGTGATCTGGCGTTTGGGCGGCAGCACCAGCGGGTACTGCGAGATTGCGTCCAGGCTGAGCTCGCCGTGCGCCAGGGGATGCTCGGGCGGGGCGATCAGCACCTGCTCGAAGCGGTAGGCCGGGGCGTAGCTGAGGTCGGCCGGCACGTCGGTCATCGAGCCCACCGCCAGGTCTGCCGCATCGCTGCGCAGCAGGTCGGTGCCGTCGGCGCTGATCGCGTTGTGCAGGGTCAGGCGGACGTCCGGGTGGCGCTGGCGGAAGCGCTCCACGATGCGCGGCAGCAGGTACAGGATGGTCGAGCTGTTGGCCGCGATGTTGAGTTCGCCGGCATCCAGCCCCTTCACCTTGTCACGAAAGCTGGCCTCCAGCCCGTCCAGGTTCTCCACCAGCGGCAGCGCCATGTCATACAGCAGCTGGCCTTCGCGGCTGGGCACCAGGCGGCGGCCGCTGCGCTCGAACAGGTTGACCCCGAGTTCGCGCTCAAGGGCCTGCAACTGCTGGCTGATGGCCGGCTGGCTGACGAAAAGCGCCTCAGCTGCCCGTGAGACTGAGCCGAGGCGGACCGTCTGGCAGAACGCCCGCAGCGGCTTGAGCCGGTCGGATTTGTAGGAAAACCGGGGACTTGGCGTGCGCGGCGTGGTCATGGCGTCATGAGTATAAGCACACCTTATGTAAGCCATTGCAATAACTGCTTTGTCAAATATCGGCGCGGCGGCGCACGGTGGAGCTCAACCGCACCGCAGGAGCCCGCCATGTCCGCCGTCGCTTACGCCACCGCCCAGCCCACCCCCGCCGATGCACCGGCCACCCCTGGCATCGCCCTCACCACCCAGCTGGCCGGCCAGTCCGCGCTGCTGCCGGCGGGGGTACTGGCGCTGCTGGTGTCCCTGCACCGGGCGGTGGAGCCGGAGCGCCAGCGCCGGCTGCAGGCACGGGTGGCCCGCCAGGCCTTCTTCGATGGCGGCGGCCTGCCGGACTTCCGTGCCGATACCGCCGAGATCCGCGCCAGCGACTGGCAGGTCGCCCCGCTGCCGGAGGCGCTACAGGACCGCCGGGTGGAGATCACCGGCCCGACCGATCCGAAGATGGTCATCAACGCGCTGAACTCCGGCGCCAAGGTGTTCATGGCCGACTTCGAGGATTCCACCGCCCCGGCCTGGCGCAATCTGCTGGCCGGCCAGCAGGCGCTGATCGGCGCGGTGCGTGGCGATCTGACCTATACCGGCCCGTCCGTCGATGGGAAGCCGGGCAAGCAGTACACGCTGCGTCCGTTCAACGAGCAGGCTGTCCTGATCGTGCGTCCGCGTGGCTGGCACCTGGATGAGAAGCACGTGCGCATCGACGGCCAGCCGATCGCCGGTGGCCTGTTCGATGCGGCGGTGTTCGCCTTCCACAATGCCCGCACGCTGATGTGCAAGCAGCGTGGGCCGTACTTCTACCTGCCCAAGCTGCAGAGCATGGAAGAGGCCGCGCTGTGGGAGACCGCGCTGTCGCACATCGAGGGCATGCTCGGCCTGCCGCACGGCCAGATCAAGGTCACGGTGCTGATCGAAACGCTGCCGGCCGTGTTCGAGATGGACGAGATCCTGCACGCGCTGCGCGACCGCATCGTCGGTCTGAACTGTGGCCGCTGGGATTACATTTTTTCCTACATCAAGACCTTCCGCCGGCACGCCGACAAGGTGCTGCCCGAGCGCGGCCAGGTGACGATGACCCAGCCGTTCCTGAAGGCCTATTCGGAGCTGCTGATCCGTACCTGCCACCGCCGTGGCGCACATGCGATGGGCGGGATGGCCGCGCAGATTCCGATCAACCACGATGCGGCCGCCAACGAGCAGGCGATGGCGCGGGTGCGGGCGGACAAGCTGCGCGAAGTCACCGCCGGCCATGACGGCACCTGGGTCGCCCACCCCGCGCTGATCCCGGTCGCGCAGGCGATCTTCGACGAACACATGCCCGGGCCGAACCAGCACCGCGTGCTGCGCAACGACGTGCAGGTCGGCCGTGATGACCTGATCGCCGCGCCCACCGGGACGATCACCCGCGCCGGTTTCGAGGGCAACGTCGAAGTCTGCGTGCGTTACCTGGCCGCCTGGCTGGATGGCAACGGCTGCGTGCCGATCCACCACCTGATGGAAGACGCGGCCACCGCCGAGATCAGCCGCAGCCAGCTGTGGCAGTGGCTGCACACCCCCGGGCAGCACCTGGACGACGGCACCGCCATCGACCTGGCCCTGCTCGACGCCACCCTGGCCCAGCTGCCGGCGCGGCTGGGTGACACCGCCGCGCTGCCCGGCGGCGCGCGCATCCCCGAGTCCATCGCGCTGCTGGCCGAACTCAGCCGCCGCGACGCGCTGACCGACTTCCTGACCCTGCCGGCCTACGACCGTCTCGACTGAGCGCCATCCATCCACCTGCTGTTACCGCATCCGTTCCCTTTGGAGATTCGACATGAGCACCCTGCAGACCGCCGAACAGATCCAGCACGCTTGGAACACCGACCCGCGCTGGGCCGGGATCACCCGCAACTACACCGCCGCCGATGTGGTGCGCCTGCGTGGCACCGTGCACGTGGAGCACTCGCTGGCGCGGCTGGGCGCGGAGAAGCTGTGGACTTACCTGCAGGAGAAGGACTTCGTCAACGCGCTGGGTGCGCTGACCGGCAACCAGGCCATGCAGCAGGTCAAGGCCGGCTTGAATGCGATCTACCTGTCCGGCTGGCAGGTCGCCGCCGATGCCAACCTGGCCGGCCAGATGTACCCGGACCAGTCGCTGTACCCGGCCGATTCGGTGCCGGCGGTGGTCAAGCGCATCAACAACACCCTGCTGCGCGCCGACCAACTGCACCACGCCGAGGGCAAGGATGACATCGACTTCCTGCAGCCGATCGTAGCCGATGCCGAAGCCGGTTTCGGCGGCGTGCTCAACGCCTTCGAACTGATGAAGGCGATGATCGAGGCCGGTGCGGCCGGGGTGCACTTCGAGGATCAGCTGGCCTCGGTGAAGAAGTGTGGGCACATGGGCGGCAAGGTGCTGGTGCCGACCCGCGAGGCGATCGAGAAGCTCAACGCCGCGCGCCTGGCCGCCGACGTGATGGGCGTGCCGACCCTGCTGGTGGCACGCACCGATGCCGAGGCCGCCGACCTGCTGACCAGCGATGTCGATGGCAACGACCAGCCGTTCACCACCGGCGAGCGCACCGTGGAAGGCTTCTACAAGACCCGCAACGGCCTGGACCAGGCGATCAGCCGCGGCCTGGCGTATGCGCCCTATGCCGACCTGATCTGGTGCGAGACCGGCAAGCCGGACCTGGAGTTCGCCCGGAAGTTCGCCGAGGCCATCCACGCGAAATTCCCGGGCAAGCTGCTGGCCTACAACTGCTCGCCCAGCTTCAACTGGAAGAAGAACCTGGACGACGCCACCATCGCGACCTTCCAGAAGGAGATCGCCAACTATGGCTACAAGTTCCAGTTCATCACCCTGGCCGGCTTCCACGCCCTGAACTACTCGATGTTCAACCTGGCCCACGGCTACGCCCGCCGCCAGATGAGCGCCTTCGTGGAGCTGCAGGAAGCCGAGTTCGCTGCCGCCGACCGGGGCTTCACCGCGGTCAAGCACCAGCGTGAGGTCGGCACCGGCTACTTCGACGCGGTGACCCAGGCGATCCAGCAGGGCCAGTCCTCGACCACCGCCCTGAGCGGGTCCACCGAGGAAGAACAGTTCAACGCCGAACGGGCGGCCTGACCCGGCGAGGGGAGGCCAGGGAAGGCCTGCAGGGCGGCCGGTCGGGGGGACCTGCCGCCCGGTGCCGTCTTCAGACCCGCGTCTTCACATCGTCGGACACCGGGGAACCCGTGTCTTTTCACGATGTTGGGGGCTGAAAGTCGGAAATGGGATAGGGCGCACAGTTTTGAGGAGTGCTATCCTCCTTCGCTCACCAGGGGGCGCTGGGAAGCGGGTGTTCGGAAATGACCGGCAAGGGTGCGACGGCGATCATGTGCGAACAGGAAACAGACATCGACCGCAAGGCGATGGCTGAGATCGTGCACGCCATCCTGAGCAACGGCGAGTCCGCATTGTTCTCCGAATTCGGACGGCAACGCAAGCTGCCCTCGGGCACGCATCTGTTCCATCGCGGCCACGCCGGCAACACGATGTACGTGATCGTCAGCGGCTGTGTCGAGCTGGATTTCGGCGAAGACCTCGTCGTGAAGTCGCTCGGTCCCAATGAATTCTTCGGCGAGCTGGGCCTGTTGATCGGCGATCACCAGCGCACCGCCGGCGCGCGTGCGGTCGAGGACAGCGTCGTGCTGGAACTGGACCACGAGGATTTCCAGCGCCTGGTCGACCGCGATCCCGGCCTGCTGGCCTACTTCCTGCGCCGCACGATCATGCGCGTGGTCAGCAACGAACAGGTGCTGATCCGTCAGCTGCGCCGCCGCAACCACGATCTCGAAACCGCGCTGGACAATCTCTACGTCACCACCCACCAGCTCACCCACACCCGCGAGCTGGTGCGCACCGATGAACTGACCGGGCTGCACAACCGCCGCGGGCTGGCCCTGTACCTGCAGGACTGCCGCGCGCAGGAAGACAGCGCGCCGCAGGGGCTGCTGCTGATCGACTGCGACCAGTTCAAGCAGGTCAACGATGTGCACGGCCACCAGGCCGGCGACCGCGTGCTGCAGAGCGTGGCCAACATCCTGCGCTCGGTGGCCACCGAGCCGGACGTGGCCTGCCGGCTGGGCGGCGACGAATTCTGCCTGCTGCTGCGCAGCGCCGACCAGGACAGCTTGCAGCACGCCGCCGAGTTCATCCTCAGCGCAGTGCATGGCCTGATGGGCCGCGCGCAGGGCGTACCGCATGTCTGCCCGGTCAGCATCGGCGTCTGCCTGATCGACCCACGGACCGACTGGAGCGAGTGGTACGCTCGCGCCGACAATGCGCTGTACCAGGCCAAACGGCTGGGCGGCAATCGCCTGCACTGGTCGCGGCCGGCGACCGCCACACCCTGATCGGGAGATCGGCATGAACGGCGACAACGGAACGTCGACCCAGGCCCCGCAGATGCGGGCACTGTTGTTCACTGACCTGTGTGACTCGCTGATCCTGGTCGAGCGGATTGGCGACGCGGGGGCCGCGGAGTTGTTCCAGGAGCATGACCGGCTGGTGCTGGCGTTGCAGCAGCGCTGGAACGGTCAGCTGATTGATCGTTCCGATGGCTTGTTTCTCCTCTTTGAGCGGCCGGTGGATGCGTTGGGTTTCGCCCTGGATTACCAACGCAGCCTCAGTGCGCTAGGCACGCAGCGCCGCATCGAAGTGCGTGCCCGAGCCGGTCTCAACGTGGGCGAAGTCATCCTGTGGAACAACAGCACGGAGGCGGTTGCGCACGGTGCCAAGCCGGTGGAGGTCGAGGGGCTGGCCAAGCCCATGGCTGCGCGCCTTATGCAGTTGGCAAGACCTGGCCAGATTCTGCTGTCCTCTGCGGCCGAATCGATGGTTCGGCGCAGTAGTGCCGAACTGGGTGAGCGCGGCGCAGGATTGAAATGGAAATCGCACGGCCGCTGGCGGTTCAAGGGCGTAGAGCAGGTGCAGGAGGTGTTCGAAGTCGGAGAGAGTGACGTCGCCCAGTTCCGTCGTCCACGCGGGCACAGCAAGGCTCGGCCATCGACGCCATGGTGGCGCAAGCCGATGGCGGTCGGAATGCAGTTGGTGATTGCCGCCATCCTGTTGGTGGGAGGCTGGGCGTTGCTGCGGCCCGTGCCGGCGATAGCGTTTGCCGAACGTGACTGGGTGGTGCTGGCTGATGTGCAGAACCTGTCAGGCAACATGCTGCTCGACGACGGCTTTGAACAGGCGTTCCGCATCAGTCTGGAGCAGTCCCGTTACGTTAATGTACTGAGCAACCTCAAGGCGGACGAGGCGCTGGGTCGCATGCAACGCGAGCGTCCTGTGCTGGATATGAGTACCGCCATCGAAGTGGCCAGTCGGGAGGGCGCACGGGCAGTGGTGGTGCCACGCGTCGAGGAGGTCAGTGGCCGGTTACGTGTGACGGTGCAACTGGTTGATCCCGCAAGTCGCAAAGTGGTCTGGTCAACGTCAGCTGAAGACCGCGGCATGAAGACGTTGTTCGCCTCTACAGATACGGTGACCGCCGCGCTGCGCCAGGAACTGGGTGAAGCGCTTCAACAAGTCTCGCAGAGCTCATTGCCTTTGCCGCAGGTGGCGACCACTGATCTGGATGCGCTGCATGCCTATGCCGTGGGCCTGCAGGCGTACGCCGACGGACACCACGCCGAGGCGACGCGCTACTTCGAACAGGCAATCCGTTTCGATCCGCAATTTGCATTCGCCTACCTCGGGCAGATGAGGATCGACGTATCGAGAGGCAACCTCGACCAAGCCAGGGCGATGCTCGACAAAGCGACCGCCATCCGCACGCGTCTTCCGGGTCGCGACCGCCTCTACCTGGACGCATGGGCCGTTGAGCTACGAGGCGGCCGCGTCGAGGACGTAGCTGCAAAGTGGAAGTTGCTGGCCGACCTGTATCCCGATTACCACGGTGCCAATGCCAATTACGCCTGGGCCATGCAGACCTTGGGGCATTACGCCGAATCCGAAGCTGCCGCGCGTCGCGCTGCCGTGGCGTCTAATGCTCTGCAATCGATCGCCTGGCAGGACGTTGGGCGCGCACAGCTCGCCCAGAATCGCTATGACGATGCATTGGAGAGCTACCGACGCTCTGCCAAGTTAGGGCGTTGGACGAGCAATCGTCACGTCATTGCCGCGACTGCAGCTTCCGGCGATCTCGCCGCTGCGATGCGGATGATTGAAGGCGAGCCGGAGGACGAGCTGAGCAGTGGCCTGGAAGGAGTCGCGGTTGCCATCGATGCAGGCGATGCCGCTCGCGCCTGGGCAGTGAACAAGCACGCACGCGCAACGTGCGGTGAGAGCACACTTGCCTGTGCGTTGTTTGACCTGCAGGAACTGATGCTCGGCGTGGCTACAGGCAAGCCGGCGAGCGCCGAGATCTTCGAGAAGAAATCACGCCAATTGCTGCAGCTGGCAGCAGACGCCAAGGGCAATGATCGCCAGGACTGGCTGTTCATGGCTGCAGCTGCGGCCTACGGCGCCCAGCGCGCCGGACATGCGGAGGTCGCCACGCGTCTGCTGGAGCCGCTGCGAACTGCATCGAATGAACTCAACGATGCGCGCTGTGCTGAACTCGTCACGATCGTCGAGGCCAACAGTGAACGGTTGGCCGGCGCCAATGCACTGGCTGTGAAACGCTTGCAGCCCCTGCTGGATGGCACAGAGCTCTATCAAGCACGCGTAGTGCTTTGGCAGGCGCTTGACGCGCAAAAGGGCGCACAGCAACAGGACGCACGTAACTGGTTGCTTGCCCAAGCGGGACGTGCGTATGCGGAGAGCGCAGGATCCTATGTGCTGCAGGTGTTCAACACCTACGATCTCCGCATGGCACGCTTGCACGGAACTTCAGGGCCACCGCAGCTCACCGAGACGGCGGATGTCTCAGTTGCGCGTCGATCTCTCCGCTGACGAAACAGTGCGGGACACGGAAGATGGCCTTGGCGCTGAGGCGTGCGGCCAGGCGTTCCCGTTCCTGCTGGAACTCTTCCTTGGTTGCCAACGGGCCTTGGGTTTCGCAGCTACGGCAGGTGGCGGCTACCTCCGGTGCGATGCGCTCAAGCGCTTTGCCCGGCGAAGCATGAAACTCACTGCGAAAAGCATCATCGCTGGATAACAGGTCCAGCAGCTGCAGTGCCTGTTCGGGGGAGAGGAGAGGAAGGTCAGGACTCATGGAAAGCACTCGTATGGACGGCGGGTGGAGGGGCGGCGACCATGCACGGTGCCTCTGCAGGTAGCGGCTGATGCGTCAACAGCTTGAGGCAAAAGAATAGCCCTCGCCGGCCGAAACTCTTACTGCAATGTACCTACTCGTGAGCCATATGCTTCCAGTCCGCTACCGCCGCTGCAACCAGTTGATGACCGAGCCCCGGATCGTCGAGCAGTATTCCGTGGCTGACCTGCTTGCCGGAGGCACCTCGGTGACGTCGACGCTGCAGTGGGTCGCGTTGGCTCCTCACTTGTCTGCGCCGATCCCGCTGGATGAGGCAATGCTATTGGCGATCGGCCGACTACCTCCCGAGCGCTGGTCGGTCCCGGATGCGCCGACGGCGGTGCCGGTGCTGGAACGCCTTGTGGCGGTGGGTCTGGCGTTCCGTGAAGACGGCCCGCAGACCCCCATGCTGCAGAACGAAGAGGCCTTTACCACTACGGCATGGTGGACACCGGCCGCGGTGATGCATCAGCTGGCGCGTTGGGAGAACCAGGACAGCGTGGAGGCCTTGCGCGAGGCGGGCATGGAGACTGCGGCCGGCCTTTGCGCCCGGCTGGGGTCACCACCGCCCGCGATGCTTGATACCGGCCCGGATGCTGTCGCGTTGCCGGCACCGGCAGACATGCCGTTCGACGCCTGGTTGAAACGGCGTGCGACCTGCCGCAACTTCGATCGCATGCGCAATGTGGACCTGGCGTCCGTGTCGCGGCTGCTGTGGCGTACGCTGGGTAGCCATGGCGAACAACGCGAGGGCGAGCAAGCGGTTTTCCTGAAGAAGAACGTGCCATCGGCTGGTGGACTGCACCCCACCGATGCCTATCTGCTGGTACAGGCGGTCGACGGCCTGAAGCCCGGTCTCTATCGCTACCACGCGGGTAGCCACGCACTCGATCCGGTAGACACACATGAGCAGAACAGTGCGGCGCTGGCGCGTCGCTTCGTCGCCGGGCAGGAGTGGTTCTCCAATGCGCACGTGCTGCTGATTCTTGCACCGCGCTTTGCGCGCACTTTCTGGAAGTATCGCCAGCATCCCAAAGCCTACCGCGCCGTCATTCTCGATGTGGGCCACGTGTCCCAGCTGCTGTTGAGTTGCGCCACCGAACAGGGACTGGGTGCATTCGTTACTGCGGCCATCAACGAGAAGGATATCGAGCAGGTACTGGGCCTGGATCCAATGCAGCAGAGCCCGATGGCCATCTGCGGCATCGGGTGGCGCAGCGAACAGATGACCACCAGCGAGTTCGACCCTGGCCATCAAGTATGGCAGCCGGTCGATTGAGGGTTTTCACCCCGCCTCGAAATCCACCAGCACCGCTCCATCACCAACCTGATCCCCGGCCTTGACCCGGTACCCCTGCACCACGCCATCCGCCGGTGCCTGCAGCGTGTGCTCCATCTTCATCGCCTCCAGCACCAGCAGCGGCGCGCCGCGTTTGACCGCCGTGCCCGGCGCCACCAGCGTGGCAACGATACGGCCCGGCATCGGCGCGACCAGGCTGCCGGCATCGGCGACGGACTGGTCCGCTTCGCTGACTGGATCATGCAGGGTGAAGCGCTGCACGCCCTCGCTGCCGAACAGGTACAGCTCATTGCCGTCGCGGATGACGGTGGCACGGTGCAGCTGCTCGCCGATCTGCACGCGCAGTGCATCACCGGCCAGGCGGCCGCTGCCCTGCAGCGTGTTGCCGTCCATGTGGACGGTCCACTGTTCGCCCGCACCCTGCACGGCCACGCTGCGCTGGGCACCCCGGTGCTCAAGCGTCAGCGCGCGCGCGGCCGCCGCGCCCAGGCGCCAGCCATCCTGGGCCTGCCACGGCGAGTGTGGGTCACGCGCATCACGGCTGGCAGCCTCGCTGGTCGCTACGCCGGCAATCGCGGCCAGCGCCCAGAGCGCCGGATCGCTGTCGTCGTCGTTCGGGGCCAGGGCGGCCTGCTCGCGCTCGATCAGCGCGGTATCCAGCTTGGCCTGGGTAAACGAATCGGTCATGACCAGGCGGCGCAGGAAGGCGGCATTGGTGGTCACGCCGACCACTTCGCACTCGGCCAGCGCCTGCTGCATGCGGCGCAGCGCGGCATCGCGGTCGACGTCCCAGACGATCAGCTTGGCGATCATCGGGTCGTAGAACGGGGTGATCGCATCGCCCTGCTCGACACCGGCGTCCACGCGCACGTGCGCGGTGTTGGCCGGCAGGCGCAGGTGGCGCAGGGTGCCGGTGGACGGCAGGAAACCGCGGTCGGCGTCTTCGGCGTACAGGCGTGCTTCCAGTGCATGCCCGCGGATCTGCAGCTGATCCTGCTGCAGCGGCAGCGGCTCACCGCTGGCCACGCGCAGCTGCCACTCGACCAGGTCGGTGCCGGTGATGCACTCGGTGACCGGGTGTTCCACCTGCAGGCGGGTGTTCATTTCCATGAAGTAGAAATCGCCATCCGGGCCGGCGATGAACTCCACCGTGCCCGCGCCGACGTAGTTGACCGCGCGCGCGGCATCGACGGCGGCCTTGCCCATCGCGGCGCGGCGCTCGGGTGTCATGCCGGGCGCGGGCGCTTCTTCGAGCACCTTCTGGTGGCGGCGCTGCACCGAGCAGTCGCGCTCGAACAGGTACACCACGTTGCCGTGGCTGTCGCCGAACACCTGGATCTCGATGTGGCGCGGACGCTCCACATACTTCTCCACCAGCACGTGTGCGTTGCCGAACGCCGACTGCGCCTCACGCTGGCAGCTGGCCAGCGCCTCGGTGAAGGTCGCGCTGTCGTCCACGCGGCGCATGCCCTTGCCACCGCCGCCTGCGCTGGCCTTGATCAGCACCGGGTAGCCGATGCTGTCGGCCTGCTTGCGCAGGAACTCGGGGATCTGTTCGTCGCCGTGGTAGCCCGGGGTCAGCGGCACGCCGGCCTGCTGCATCAGCGCCTTGGCCGCGCTCTTGTCGCCCATCGCGCGGATCGCCGCAGCGGAGGGGCCGATGAACACGATGCCCGCCTCGGCGCAGGCCTGCGCGAAGCCGGCGTTCTCCGAGAGGAAGCCGTAGCCGGGATGGATCGCCTGCGCACCGGTGCGGCGGGCGGCGGCCAGGATGGCGTCGCCGCGCAGGTAGCTCTCACGCGCCGGCGCCGGGCCGATCGCGATGGCCTCGTCGGCCAGGCGCACGTGGCGCGCGTTGCGATCGGCGTCGGAGTACACCGCCACGGTGGCGATGCCCAGGCGCTGGCAGGTAGCGATGACGCGGCAGGCGATTTCGCCACGGTTGGCGATCAGGATCTTGGTGAACATGGTGGTCTCGTTGCGCGGGCCAGGGGCGGCGGTGCCACGCGGCACCGCCCGTGCATTACATGCGGAACACGCCGAAGTCGGTCTTCTTCGCCGGGGCGTTGAGGCTGGCCGACAGCGCCAGGCCCAGCACACGACGGGTGTCGGCCGGATCGATCACGCCGTCATCCCAGAGCCGGGCGCTGGCGTAGTACGGGTGGCCCTGCGATTCAAACTGCTCGCGGATCGGCGACTTGAAGCCGTCTTCTTCCTCGGCCGACCACTGCCCGCCCTTGGCTTCGATGCCATCGCGTTTGACCGTGGCCAGCACGCTGGCGGCCTGCTCGCCGCCCATCACGCCGATGCGTGCGTTCGGCCACATCCACAGGAAGTTGGGCGAGTAGGCGCGGCCGCACATGCCGTAGTTGCCGGCGCCGAACGAGCCGCCGATCACCACGGTGAACTTGGGCACCTTGGCGCAGGCCACGGCCATGACCAGCTTGGCCCCGTCCTTGGCGATGCCGCCGTGCTCGTACTTGCGGCCGACCATGAAGCCGGTGATGTTCTGCAGGAACACCAGCGGAATGCCGCGCTGCGTGCACAGTTCGATGAAGTGCGCGCCCTTCAGTGCCGACTCGGAGAACAGGATGCCGTTGTTGGCGATGATGCCCACCGGATAGCCGTGCAGATGCGCGAAGCCGGTGACAAGGGTGTTGCCGTAACGCGGCTTGAACTCATCGAAGCGCGAATCGTCGACCAGGCGCAGGATCACTTCGCGCACGTCGTAGGGCTTGCGGGTGTCGGCCGGGATCACGCCATACAGCTCGTGGGCCGGATGCCGCGGTTCCACCGGGGCCTGCACCGCCAGCACCGGCTCGGGCTTGCGCCAGTTGAGCTGGGCGATGATCGCGCGGACCCGGGCCAGCGCCTGCAGGTCGTTGTCGGCCATGTGGTCGGCCACGCCGGAGATGCGCGTGTGCACATCGGCACCGCCCAGTTCTTCGGCGGTGACCACTTCACCGGTGGCCGCTTTCACCAGCGGTGGACCGCCGAGGAAGATGGTGCCCTGCTCGCGCACGATCACCGTTTCATCGCTCATCGCCGGCACGTAGGCGCCACCGGCGGTGCAGCTGCCCATCACGCAGGCGATCTGCGGGATGCCCTGCGCGGACAGGTTGGCCTGGTTGTAGAAGATCCGGCCGAAATGGTCGCGGTCCGGGAAGACCTCGTCCTGCAGCGGCAGGAACGCGCCACCCGAATCCACCAGGTAGATGCAGGGCAGACGGTTCTGTTCGGCCACTTCCTGCGCGCGCAGGTGCTTCTTGACCGTCATCGGGTAGTAGGTGCCGCCCTTGACCGTGGCATCGTTGGCCACGATCACGCACTCCACGCCCGAGACCCGGCCGATGCCGGCCACCACGCCGGCGCTGGGGATCGGGTCGCCGTACATGCCGTGCGCGGCCAGCGGGGCGATTTCCAGGAAGGCGCTGCCCGGGTCGAGCAGGGCATCGATGCGGTCGCGCACCAGCAGCTTGCCGCGCGCGGTGTGTTTGGCGCGTGCCGCTTCGCTGCCGCCCAGCGCGGTCTGCGCCAGGGTGGCGCGCAGGTCGTCGACCACCGCCTGCAGCGCGACGCGGTTGGCCTCGAAGGTGTCGCTGCCCGGTTGCAGCTGGGTGCTCAATACGGTCATGGCAGGGCCCTTACTTGGTGCGCTGGAACAGTTCGCGGCCGATCAGCATGCGGCGGATCTCCGAGGTGCCGGCGCCGATCTCATACAGCTTGGCATCGCGCCACAGCCGTCCGGTCGGGTACTCGTTGATGTAGCCGTTGCCGCCCAGGATCTGGATCGCCTGCCCGGTCAGCCAGGTGGCCTTCTCGGCCGAATACAGGATCGCGCCGGCCGCGTCCTGGCGCGTGGTGCGGCCCTGGTCGCAGGCGCGTGCCACCGCGTAGACATAGGCGCGGCAGGCGTTGAGGCCCACGTACATGTCGGCCAGCTTGGCCTGGATCAGCTGGAAGGTGCCGATCGCCTCGCCGAACTGCTTGCGTTCGTGCACGTACGGCATCACCACGTCCATGGCAGCGGCCATCAGGCCGAGCGGGCCGCCGGAAAGCACCACGCGCTCATAGTCCAGGCCGGACATCAGCACCTTGACGCCGCCGCCGACCACGCCGAGCACGTTGGCTTCGGGCACTTCGCAATCCTCGAACACCAGCTCGCAGGTGTTGGAGCCGCGCATGCCCAGCTTGTCCAGCTTCTGCGCGGTGGAGTAGCCCTTCATGCCCTTCTCGATCAGGAACGCGGTGATGCCCTTGGCACCCGCATCCGGATCGGTCTTGGCGTAGACCACCAGCACATCGGCATCCGGGCCGTTGGTGATCCACATCTTGTTGCCGTTGAGCACGTAGTGATCGCCGCGCTTGTCCGCGCGCAGCTTCATCGAGACCACGTCCGAGCCGGCGCCCGGCTCGCTCATCGCCAGCGCGCCCACGAGCTCGCCGCTGCACAGGCCGGGCAGGTAGCGCTGCTTCTGGTCTTCGTTGCCGTTCTTGCGCAGCTGGTTCACGCACAGGTTGGAGTGCGCGCCGTAGGACAGCGCGATGCCACCGGAGGCGCGCGAGATCTCTTCCATCGCCACCACGTGCGCGAGGTAGCCCATGCCGCTGCCGCCGTATTCCTCTTCCACGGTCAGGCCGAGCAGGCCCTGCTCGCCGAGCTTGCGCCACAGCGCATTGGGGAACAGATTCTCTTCGTCGGCCTTGGCCGCCAGCGGGGCGATTTCAGCGGAGGCAAAATGGGCCACGCTCTGGCGCAGCAGGTCGATCTCTTCGCCGAGATCGAAGTTCATGGTCGGGACGTGCATGGGCGACTCCGCAACAACAAGGGATGGGACGCGCCGGGAGGGATGGACGGGCTGACAGGGCCGTCCCGCGGGCGATGTACCCCAGCGTAGCCCGGTTCGACAAAGAAGTGAACACAAATTCAAAAATTGAACATAGAATCAACAAATGGCCTATAAACGCTCCGCCCTGATGGAAGAACGCCTTGCCGGCGCCCGCGAACGCATCCTGCTGGCGACCCGTGCGCTGGTGGCGGCCGGCGGCTACCGCAATGCGCCGGTGACCGCCGTGGCGGCCGAAGCCGGGGTCTCCACCGGCCTGATCTACCGGCACTTTCCCTCCAAGGCCGAGTTGTTCGTGGAGGTGCTCACCGCCGCCGTCGAGCACGAGCTGCGCATCTTCGAGGCGATCGCGGCCGAACCGCTGCCCGCGCCCGAGCGCCTGCGCCGGGCGATCACCGCCTTCGTGCGCCGCGCGCTGGCCGGTCCCGGGCTGGCCTATGCCTTCATCGCCGAGCCGGTCGACCCGGAAGTGGAAGCCGAGCGCATCCGCTGCCGCCGCCTGTTCGGCGATGTATTCCGGCGCATCGTCGCCGATGGCGTGGAGGCGGGCACCTTTCCGCAGCAGGACACCCATGTCGCCGCGGCCTGCATCGTGGGCGCGTTCACCGAGGCGCTGGTCGGCCCGACCGCACTCAGCCGCGATGCGCATGGCGACGAAGATGCGCTGGTCGAGTCGATCTGCATTTTCTGCCTGCGTGCCGCCGGCGCCTGAGCGGCGCTGATGCTGCATTGCGACACCGGCGGGTCGCTTGCGCAGCGCCGCCGACGCTGGTCATACTCGGCCGACAAGCCGTGGTCCAACGACTACCAGCCAGGGGTATAGAGAGTGCGGAATTACGACCTCGAGTTCCTGAAACGCTTCTCCATGGTCATCGCGCTGCTGATGGCCATCACACTTGGCCTGATCATCTTCGCGGCCTACCTGCATACCAGCATTCCCCCTGAAGTCTCGCCGATGGCGGCCAAACGCACCGAGCAGCGCATCGCGCCGGCCGGGGCGGTCTACGCCGGCAGCACCGGTGCCGCCGCGCAGGCCGCCGCCCATGCCGCGGCGCTGGTCAAAGCCGCCTCGCAGGTCGCCTATGGCGGCACCACCGATGGCAAGGTGATCTTCGACAACCTCTGCACCGCCTGCCATACCAATGGCGTCGGCAATGCGCCCACGCTGGACCACGGCCATTGGGATGCGCGCATCGCCCAGGGCAAGGACACGCTCTACAAGCATGCCGTGGAGGGCTATACCGGCCCGGACGGTGGCATCATGCCGCCCAAGGGCGGTAATCCGGCGCTGACCGAGGAGCAGATCCATGCCACGGTCGATTGGATGCTCGCCAACCTGAAATGACGGCTTTGCCGGATCAGGCCACCGACGCCGCCGAAGGGCGGCGTTTCACGTTATGTGGTTAGCCTTGTCGCACTTCCCTGGAGTCCTGCTTCCGATGCGCCGTACCCCCCTCGTGTTCGCTCTCGCGCTGGCGTTGTCCGGCGCAGTCCATGCCGCCCAGCCGCAGCCCGCCACCTCGCCGCAGGTGCGCCCGGCGCCGACCACGTCGGCCACGGTCACCCTGACCGCGCCGCCCATCGATTGGCGCACGCTGGACGGCCAGCAGGTCCGCATTGCTGCGCCGCTGACCCTGGCCGGTACCGATGGCCTGTCGCACTTCGGTGAGCTGACCGTGGCCTTCGGTGGCCGCCTCTGGCAGCCCAGCGAAGTCGCTGCACCCGGCACCGCCGGGCATGCCCAGGTGGTGGCCGACAACCTGCACCGCCGGCTGGTGCTCGACGATGGCAGCGACGCCCGCGACCCGGGCCCGGTGGCCTACCTGCCGGCGGCCGCGAACCTGCGCACCGGCATGGTCCTGCGCAATGTGGAAGGCGTCGTCCGTATCGATCCCAAGGGCAACACGCGTCTGCAGGTGACCCGCCCGCTGAACCTGCCGGCGCTGGAACGCCCGGCGGTGCCGGTGGTGGCGGGCGCGCTGCACGTGGCGGCGTTCAACCTGGAGAACTTCTTCAATGGCGACGGTCAGGGCGGCGGCTACCCGACCTTGCGCGGCGCCCGCACCCTGGCCGAGCACCAGGCGCAGAAGGCCAAACTCGTGGCCACCATCAATGCCCTGGGCGCCGATGTCGCCGCGCTGATGGAACTGGAGAACGACGGCTACGGCCCGCAGTCGGCCATCGCCCAGCTGGTCGACGCGCTCAATGCCGATCGCGGCGAGGGTGCCGACTGGCGTTTCATCGACGCGACGCAGGGCCCGGGTGACAACCCGATCCGGGTCGGCATCATCTACCGCGCCTCGCGCGTGACCCCGGTCGGGGCGCCAGCCGTGCTGGAAAAAGAGCCCTTCGGCGAACGCAGCCGCGTGCCGCTGGCGCAGGCCTTCCGTGCCGGCAAGGGGGCGCCGTTCGTGGTCGTGGCCAATCACTTCAAATCCAAGGGCTGCTCGGACGCGACCGGCGCCGATGCCGACCAGAAGGACGGCCAGGCCTGCTGGAATGCCACCCGGGTCGCCTCGGCCACGCTGCTGGACCAGTGGCTGGCGACCGACCCGACCGGCGCCGGCACCCGCGATGCGGTGCTGCTGGGCGACTTCAACGCCTACGCGATGGAAGATCCGATCCGCACCCTGCACGCGGCCGGGTGGCGGGATGCGTTCGCGGTGGCCAAGGTCGAACGGCCTTACAGCTATGTCTACAACGGCATGTCCGGCCGCCTGGACCACGCGCTGTTGAGCCCGGGCATGGCCCAGCGCCTGCGCGCGGCGGCGGAGTGGCACATCAATGCCGATGAAGCCGACGATGTCGGCTACCGCGACCGCAACGAAGCCGGCCCGTGGCGTAGTTCGGACCATGATCCGCTGCTGCTGGGTTTCGATCGCTGATCCTGCACGGCGCGCCAGTGCACCCGGTCACTGGTGCGTTGCTCTGGGAGTGCCGGCCGCTGGCCGGCACCGCGTCAATCGATTACCAGGTGCCCCACGCGATCAACCCGATCGCCACCACGGCCAACCCCAGGCCCACCCGGTTCCACACGCTGGTGCGCTCGCCGAAGCCGACGATGCCCACCAGCGCACCCAGTACCACCACGCCGATGTTCATGCCGGCGAACACCACCGCCGGGCTGTCCGGCAGGTACTGGTGGGCGCGCACATAGAAGAGGATGTTGCCGAAGTTGAGCAGCCCGAGCAGGGCGCCGCCAACCAGGTTGCGCCACTGCAGGCGGGCGATGCCGCGCAGGTGGCGCCATAGCTGCAGCAGTAGCATCAGCACGAAGGCCAGGCTGAAGCTGGCCAGCAGCGCGGCCATCGAGGGTGTGCCCGACAACGCCACCTTCTTGAGCAGGATGTCGACCAGGGCATAGCCCACCCACACCGCCAGCAGCCACGGCCAGGCCCGTCCGCCGGTGGGTTCGGTCGCACCGGCGCGCGGGCGCACGCTGATGCCCAGGATCGCCAGCAGGCCCAACCCCAGGCCGGCCAGCTTCCAGCCATTGGCGGTCTCGCCGAACACCAGGAACGCGGCCAGCAGCGAGAGCAGCAGCGACAACCGCTGGGCCACATCGCTGCGAACGATCCCGGCGCGGGTGACCGCGCGGGCCATCATCAGGAAGATCGCCGGCAGCGCCACGGCCAGGCAGAGCAGGGCGGCCCACGGTGCATGCGGGGCCTGCAGCGAAGCCAGCGAGGGCTGCAGCAGGACCGCGCTGAGCACGCTGGCGACCAGGTAATTCCAGGTCACCACCTGCGGCATGTCCAGCCGCTGGCGCGGCGCCAGCTTCAGCAGGACCGAGACCAGCACGCTGCAGAAAACACTGAAAACCAGATAGTGCATGTACGGACCCGGCGGGGGCGGCGGTGAAGCACGCGGAGGGACGGTATTATGACGCCATGCACAATCCCCCATTTCCCCAAGAAAGCGCTGCGCTGACGCTGGACGGACCGGTCGGTCCGCTGGATGTCGTGGTTGATCTGCCCGAGGCCGGTGTCGCGGTGCAGCCAGTGGTGGCGATCGTCTGCCACCCGCTGTCGACCGAGGGCGGCAGCATGCACAACAAGGTGGTGACCATGGCGGCGCGCTCGCTGCGCGACCTGGGCATCGCCACCGTGCGCTTCAACTTCCGCAGCGTCGGCGACTCGGCCGGTACGTTCGACAACGGCGTGGGCGAGCAGGACGACCTCAAGGCCGTCGCCGCCTGGGTCCGTGCGCAGCGGCCCGGCCAGGCCCTGTGGCTGGCCGGTTTCAGTTTTGGTGCGTATGTCTCGCTGCGCGCCGCGGGCGAGCTGCAGCCGACCACGTTGATCTCGATCGCGCCGCCCGCCGGGCGCTGGGATTTCGAGGGCATGCAGCCGCCGGCCCAGTGGCTGGTGATCCAGGGCGAGGAAGACGAGATCGTCGATCCGCAGGCGGTCTATGACTGGCTGGATGGCCTGGATGCACCGCACGAACTGGTGCGCATGCCCGACACCAGCCACTTCTTCCATCGCAAGATCGTCGACCTGCGTGGCGCGCTGATCCATGGCGTCAAGCAATGGCTGCCGGATCCCGCACCCGATACGGCGCCCGACGCGGCATGAGCGACACCGTGATGACCCCGTCGCAGCGCTACGCCGATGGCGTGGCCCGGGGCGAATGGCAGAACGACCCGGCCCAGCACGCGGCCCTGGCCGAGCTGGACCGCATCCACCTCGCGCTGGTCGACAGTGCGCAGGAGGGTTGGCTGGACCGCCTCTCCGCCTTCTGGAAGAAGCCCGAGCCGGTCAAGGGCCTGTACTTCTGGGGCGGGGTGGGGCGTGGCAAGACCTTCCTGGTGGACCTGTTCTACGACGGCCTGCCGATCGAACAGAAGTACCGCACCCATTTCCATCGCTTCATGCGCGGCATCCATGAACGCCTGCGCGAGCACCAGGGGCAAAGCGATCCGCTGGCGAAGATCGCCCAGGAATGGCGCAGCAAGCTGCGCGTGCTGGTGCTGGACGAGTTCTTCGTCACCGACATCGGCGATGCGATGCTGCTGGCGCGCCTGCTCGAGCGCATGTTCGCCGAGGGCGTGACCCTGGTGACCACTTCCAACACGGCGGTGGAAAACCTCTACCTCAACGGCCTGCAGCGCGACAGCTTCCTGCCCGCGATCGGGCTGCTGCAGACGTATTGCGTGGAGCTGTACGCCGAAGGCACCGAGGATTACCGCATGCGCGCGCTGACCCGCTCGCCGGTGTACCAGGCCCCGATCGACGCCGGCAGCGACGCCTGGCTGGCCGGCCGCTGGGCCGAGCTCAGTGGTGGACAGCCGGCCAAGGCCGGCAACATCGAGATCGAAGCGCGCAAGATTCCGGTGCGCGGCCGCGGCAAGAGCATCGTCTGGTTCGATTTCAAGGCGCTGTGCGAAGGCCCGCGCGGCCCCTCGGATTACATCGAGATCGCGCACGAGTTCAATACCGTGCTGCTGGGCGACATCCCGCACTTCGACAAGCTCAACGAAGATGCCGCGCGTCGCTTCGTCAACCTGATCGACGAGCTGTACGACCGCCACGTCAACCTGGTGTGCACCGCGACCGATTCGCCGGTCGGGCTGTATTCGGGCGTCCGCCTGCAGGGCGCGTTCGAACGCACCGCCTCGCGCCTGATCGAAATGCAGAGCGCCGAGTACCTGGGTACCCCGCACCGGGCGTAGATCCACGCCAAGCGTGGATGCGCCCCTACAGCGGCGGCAACACCAGCGCATCCGCGCGCGGTTGTTCGTGCGCGATCGGCGCCGCCGCGTCCTCGTCGCGGTCCATCACCATCATCGCCAACGGCTTGCCCTGGTAGCGCACCTCCAGCGACTGCTGGATCGCATCCAGCGCCAGCACCTGCGTGCACAGCGACCGGGCCTGTGCCTCCAGCGCCTGGCCACGGGCCTCCATGCGGCGCTCCAGGTCGGCCTCCATCTTCTCGGCACGGGCGTCGATCCGGCCGGCGCCGCCGGTCAGCATCGTCCACATCACCCCGCGGGCGAGCGAGCCGGACATCGACTCGGCGGCCTGCTCGATGCGCGCCTCGAACTGCTCGCCGAACAGGTCCTGCTCCCAGATCCCGCGGCCCAGGGTGCGGCCAACGTAATCATGGGCATCCCTGCGCAGGCCTTCCACCTCGCGTGCCTTGCGGCGGCTGCCGGTCATGATCTCCACCGTGGCGCCGAGCGCATCGAACGCGATGTCCGTGGCTTCCCCCGCCACCCCGGCGACCGCAGGCACCAGTTGGCGGGTGCCCCATTCGAGCTGGCGCAGGCGCTGGGCGTCGGCGTCGCTGACCGGAATCGGCTGGCGATCGATGTTCAGCTCACCATCGTGGAAAAAGATCTCCGCCGGCACCTGGTCGCGGTTGCGCAGCCAGATCCCGCCGCTGTCCACCAGCACGTCGTAGGGGGTGCTCACCCCGCATTGGCGCGAGGAGAGTTCCGGCACCTTGCTTTGGTCGGCAGCGGCGGCGCCGGCCAGGGTCAGGCCCAGCAACAGACATCCAGTCAGGGGCAGGCGCATGGTCGCGTTCATATAAAGGAGACGCGTTGCAGCGTGTCACTCCGGAGCCACCCCGGCGCGGGTCGGAAGTCACCCCTGACCGGCGGCAGTTCGTTAGCGTCGCGTGAGGCCGCTGTTCCGTTTTTCGCGACCCTGCGTCGCATCCGGTGTCGACGTTTTGGCCTTGACTGCGCACTCGCTTTCGACGGGTCCAGACCGTTCGTCGGACGCCTTTCCGGCCCGGTCCTTGCGCCGCAAGGGATTAGGGAAATTCACTACATTTGGCGTTGACGACACCTGGTACCCCCACTATCTTGTGGCCGTCGGTACCGCCGACCACAAGTCGACGGGAGTATTGCCTTCATGCCGATGGCCTGAAGACCTACTGACAACCGCACGAAGTACAGCGTGTGGTGCCGGTCGCAGGATTCTCCGGGGGGAGAGGACCGGTGACGCAGGGGAACCGCCCGCAGGCTTGCCTGCCCGGGTCGCGGCTCCTGCGACGCCGATGGTCCACCCTGAGCATCCCTGCATCGGTTCCGGCGCCTGCCAGGCAGACCCCGCTGTACCACCCCAAATCACGCCAAGAGGAAAACGCCGTGAGCACCGAAACCAGCGCAGCTATCGATAAGGAAAGCGAATTCCTGCTGACCTCGCCGCCCACGGCGACCGCCATGAGCGTGACCAAGCGCAATGGCACGACCGAACTGGTGGACCTGAACAAGATCGTGCGCGCCGTACAGCGCTGCTGCGAAGGTCTGCATGCGGTGGATCCGATGCGCGTGGCGACCCGCACCATCTCCGGTCTGTACAACGGCGCGACCACCCAGGAACTGGACGAACTGTCCATCCGCACCTCGGCGCTGCTGATCGGTGAAGAACCCGAATACGGCCGCCTCGCCGCGCGCCTGCTGGCCAACTTCATCGCCAAGGAAGTGTCCGGCCAGGAAATCCATGCGTTCTCGCAGTCGGTCAGCCGCGGCCACGAAGTGGGCCTGATCAACGCACGCCTGCTCGACTTCGTGCAGATCAACGCCCGCAAGCTCAACGACGCAATCGATCCGTCGCTGGACCTGCATTTCGATTACTTCGGCCTGCGTACCCTGTACGACCGCTACCTGCTGCGTCATCCGCACACCCGCAAGGTGATCGAGACCCCGCAGCAGTTCTTCCTGCGCATCGCCAGCGCGCTCAGCGAAGACGTGCCGGAAACCCTGGCGCTGTACAAGCGCATGGGCAACCTGGACTACCTGCCGTCCAGCCCGACGCTGTTCAACTCCGGTACCACGCATGAGCAGCTGTCCTCGTGCTTCCTGCTGGATTCGCCGCAGGATTCGCTGGAATCGATCTACGCCAAGTACGGCGATATCGCCCAGCTCTCCAAGTTCAGCGGCGGCATCGGCGTCAGCTACAGCCGCGTGCGTTCGCGTGGTTCGCTGATCAAGTCGACCAACGGCCATTCCAACGGCATCGTGCCGTGGCTGAAGACCATGGATTCCTCGGTCGCTGCGGTGAACCAGGGCGGCAAGCGCAAGGGCGCGGCCTGCGTGTACCTGGAGACCTGGCACGCCGACGTAGAGGACTTCCTCGAGCTGCGTGACAACACCGGTGACGAATCGCGCCGTGCGCACAACCTGAACCTGGCCAACTGGGTGCCGGACCTGTTCATGCAGCGCGTCGAGGCCGACCAGGAATGGTCGCTGTTCGATCCGAGCGTGGTGCCCGAGTTCACCGATCTGTTCGGCGAAGCCTTCGAGCAGGCCTACCTGCAGGCCGAAGCCCAAGGCAAGGCCCAGCGTACGATCTCCGCCCGCAAGCTGTACTCGCGGATGATGCGTACCCTGGCCGAGACCGGCAACGGCTGGATGACCTTCAAGGACAAGTGCAACCGCGCCAGCAACCAGACGCTGCGCCCGGGCAACGTGATCCACCTGTCCAACCTGTGCACCGAAATCCTGGAGATCACCTCGGCCGAAGAAACCGCGGTGTGCAACCTGGGCTCGATCAACCTGGGCAATCATTTCGATGGCCACGGTGAGTTCGATTTCGACAAGCTGGCCGACACCGTGCGCCTGGCCGTGCGTCAGCTCGACCGCGTGATCGACCTGAACTTCTATCCGATCGAAACCGCCCGCCGCGGCAACCTGCGCTGGCGTCCGGTCGGCCTGGGCTGCATGGGCCTGCAGGACGTGTTCTTCCGCAAGCGCCTGGCCTTCGACAGTGCCGAAGCCCGTACGCTGTCGAAGAAGATCGCCGAGACGATCTACTTCCACGCGCTGGAAACCTCGTGCGAACTGGCCCAGGAACGCGGCAAGCACCCGTCCTTCGCCGACACCCGTGCGGCCAGCGGCGAGCTGCAGTTCGATGCCTGGAACGTGGTGCCGGAAGACACCGCGCGTTGGGATGCCCTGCGTGAGCGCATCAAGGAACACGGCCTGCGCAACTCGCTGCTGATCGCGATCGCCCCGACCGCGACCATCGCCTCGATTGCCGGTTGCTACGAGTGCGTCGAGCCGCAGGTGTCCAACCTGTTCAAGCGCGAAACGCTGTCCGGCGACTTCCTGCAGGTCAACCGTTACCTGGTGAACGAGCTGAAGAAGCTCGGCCACTGGACCCCGGAAATGCGCGACGCGATCAAGCTGGCCGAAGGCTCGATCCAGGGCATCACCCAGATCCCGGAAACCCTGCGCCACGTGTACCGCACCGCCTGGGAACTGCCGATGCGTTCGCTGATCGACATGGCCGCCGACCGTGGCGCCTTCATCGACCAGTCCGCCTCGCTCAATCTGTTCATGGAAAGCCCGAGCATCGGTGCGATGTCTTCCATGTACATGTACGCCTGGAAGCAGGGCATCAAGACCACGTACTACCTGCGTTCGCGCCCGGCGACCAAGATCGCCAAGACGACCGTCAGCAGCTACACCCCGGTCGAAGCCGTCGCCTGCTCGCTGGAAAACCCGGAAAGCTGCGAGGCGTGCCAGTAAAAACAAGGCGTGCCGGCCCACCGGGCCGGCACCGCCGGGTGCACCGACCAACGGTCGGTGCCTATCCGGGAACACCGGTTCCGCCGGAAAAATCACACATACGGTAGCTACCGACCGTTGGTCGGTAGTTGCCAAGAAGGACGAAACACCATGGCCGACAAGCCTCGTCAAATGCTGCTCGATCCAGGTTTCGAACTGACGTTGCGCCCGATGCGCTACCCGCAGTTCTATGACATGTATCGCAATGCCATCAAGAACACCTGGACGGTCGAGGAAATCAATTTCCAGATCGACATCAGCGACCTGCACGGCAAGATGTCGCCGGGCGAGCGCCACCTGATCCACCGCCTGGTCGCGTTCTTCGCCACCGGCGATTCGATCGTGTCCAACAATCTGGTGCTGAACCTGTATCAGCATCTGAATGCGCCGGAAGCGCGCATGTACCTGTCGCGCCAGCTGTACGAAGAAGCGCTGCACGTGCAGTTCTACCTGACCCTGCTCGACAACTACCTGCCGGATCCGGATGAGCGCGCGAAGGCGTTCGACGCGGTGGAGAACATCGATTCGATCAAGAAGAAGGCGGACTTCTGCTTCAAGTGGATCGACTCGATCCAGAACCTGAAGCGCATCGAGACCCGTGACGAGCGTCGCCAGTTCCTGCTCAACCAGATCTGCTTCGCGGCGTGCATCGAGGGCCTGTTCTTCTTCGCGGCCTTCGCCTACGTGTACTACTTCCGTTCGCGCGGCCTGCTCAACGGTCTGGCCTCGGGCACCAACTGGGTGTTCCGCGACGAGAGCGCGCACATGGAGTTCGCCTTCGAATGCGTGGACGTGATCCGCGAGGAAGAGCCGGACCTGTTTGACGATGCGATGAAGCAGCAGGTGTACGACATGCTGGCCGAGGCGATCGAGTGCGAAGTGCAGTTCGCCGAGGACGTGCTGTCGGGCGGCGTGGCGGGCATTTCGACGCGTGACATGCGCCAGTATCTGCAGCATTGCGCGGACAATCATTTCCATCGCCTGGGCATGGAGAAGAAGTACAACGTGCGCAATCCGCTGAGCTTCATGGAGCTGCAGGACGTGCAGGAGTTGACCAACTTCTTCGAGCGCCGCTCGTCGGCCTACCAGGTGGGCGTGAAGGGCGAAGTGTCGTTCGACATGTCGTTCTGATCTGACGCTTACGTCGTGATTCCGAAGAGCCCCGGACATGTTCCGGGGCTTTTTCGTTTTCCGCTTTACTCGCTCAAGCGTTGAAGCAAGAGCATTGGCGCCCTGATACTGCGAGTAGAAGTGACCCGGGCAGGCAAATGCTGGACCCGCCGTAAACACATCCTTGTGGGCTCGTGGGCCGCATCCATGCGGCCCCAACGGTCCTGCATTCGCCTGCCCGGGTCACTCCCATGGATATCCCATTGCGGTTGGAGAGGCGGTTGCTACCAACGTGCCATGACCATCAATGCACCCCGTGGTATCCACATACATCGTGTAGAGCCGAGCGATGCTCGGCTGCTCTTCCCCCCAAGTCGCGTAAGCATCCGCCAAAGCCGCTCTCCCCACCGCGCAACGACGCACTATCCAGAGGAGGTCGGGGGCCCCTTTGCAGGACCGGTAAGCGGCATGGATGCCGCTTACGAGCCTACAGGGACGTATTTACGGCGCGTCCAGCAAAGGGGCCCCCGACCTCCTCGAACCGATAGAGATAAAAGCGCCAAGAACGCTCTACGCGACCAACCACCCCGCTGTCGTATCATCCGCGCCACCCCACCATTGCCGGCCCCCGCCATGACTCCCATCCCCGAAACCATCCCGCCCATCGAAGTCCGCATGGCCGAGATCGTGTTCCCCAACCACACCAATCACCTGGGCACCCTGTTCGGTGGCCAGGCACTGGCGTGGATGGACAAGGCGGCGTTCCTGGCCGCGGCCCGCTACTCGCGCCGCACCGTGGTCACCGCGCGCTCGGACCAGGTCGATTTCAAGCTGCCGATCCGCATCGGCCAGATGGTGGAAACCGTCGGCCGCATCGTGGAGGTCGGGCGCAGTTCGATGAAGGTCGAGGTCGAACTGATCGCCGAAGATCTCCACACCGGTGAGCGCAAGCTGTGCACGCGCGGTCACTTCGTGATGATCGCGCTGGATGCCGACGGCCATCCGACCAGCGTCCCGTCGCTGCCGGGTGACATCCCGGGTCCGTAAGCGGCTCCCGATCTCCGGATTGCCTCACTGCCCCTGCGCCCCCATCTGCTGTCCATGAGCACACCTCTCGCCGAGTTCATCGATCGCGCCCAGCGCCTGTTCGTGCTGACCGGCGCCGGTTGCAGCACCGATTCGGGCATCCCGGACTACCGCGATGCCGATGGGCAGTGGAAGCGGACGCCACCGGTCACCTACCAGGCGTTCATGGGCGAGCTGGCGACCCGCCAGCGCTACTGGGCGCGCAGCCTGCTGGGCTGGCCGCGGTTCGGCTGGGCCCAGCCGAACGGCACGCATGCCGCGCTCGCCGCGCTGGAAGCCCGTGGCCAGGTCGAACTGCTGCTCACCCAGAATGTCGATCGCCTGCACCAGCGGGCCGGCAGCGAGGCGGTGATCGACCTGCACGGTCGGCTGGACCAGGTGCGCTGCATGGGCTGTGAAGCACGCAGCCCGCGCGAGGCGTTCCAGCACCGGCTGCTGGAGCACAACCCCGGCTGGGAGCACCTGGAGGCCGCGCAGGCGCCCGATGGCGATGCCGATCTGGAGATGGACTTCTCTGCCTTCCAGGTGCCGGCCTGCCTGCAGTGCGGGGGCGTGCTCAAGCCGGACGTGGTGTTCTTCGGTGAAAGCGTGCCGCGCGACCGCGTGGCCATCGTCCACGACCATCTGCAGCGGGCCGATGCGGTGCTGGTAGTCGGTTCCTCGCTGATGGTCTATTCCGGTTTCCGCTTCGTGCAGGCTGCGGCCCAGGCCGGGCTGCCGATCGCCGCGCTCAACCGCGGGCTTACCCGAGCAGACGCGCTGCTGAGCCTGAAAGTCGACCACTCCTGCGCCGACGCGCTGGCCTTCCTGCTGCCCGGAACCGCCGTCGCCTGACCCCTGCGAAACACTGATCCACTGGCACGGTTGCCTCCGCCGCCGCACAGGAGTGCAATGGCGCCCGGTTACATTTCCTCTTCCGAGTTCCCCCCTTGAGCCAGCTCTTCTCCCCCATTTCCTTCGGCCCGCTGTCACTGTCCAACCGCATCGTGATCGCGCCGATGTGCCAGTACTCCTGCACCGACGGCCTCGCCAATGACTGGCACCGCATCCATCTCGGGCAGCTGTCGCAGTCCGGCGCCGGCCTGCTGATCCTGGAAGCCACCGCCGTGCTGCCGCAAGGCCGCATCAGCTGGGCCGACCTGGGCCTGTGGGATGACGCCACCGAAGCCGCGCTGTCCTCGGTCGTGGCCTCGGTCAGGCAGTGGTCGCCGATGCCGCTGGGCGTGCAGCTGGGCCACGCCGGTCGCAAGGCCTCGGTCAACAAGCCGTGGGAAGGCGGTGGCGCGATGGAGCCGTCCGATCCCCGCGCCTGGCCCACCGTCGCACCGTCCGCGCTGCCGTTCGCCAAGACCGATCCGACCCCGACCGAACTGGATCTGGCCGGCATCGATGCCGTCGTCGAGGCCTTCGCGGCGGCGGCCCGTCGCGCCGAGCGGGTCGGCATGGACCTGATCGAACTACACGCCGCGCATGGCTACCTGCTGCACCAGTTCCTGTCGCCGCTGAGCAACCGCCGCGAGGACGAATACGGCGGCTCGCTTGAGAACCGCATGCGCCTGCTGGTGCGCGTGTTCGATGCCGTGCGTGAGGCGGTCTCCGATCGCATCGCGGTCGGCGTGCGCATCTCCGCCAGCGACTGGGTGGCCGGCGGCTGGGATATCGAGCAGAGCACGACCCTGGCGCACGTGCTGGACGCGCGCGGGTGCCAGTTCCTGCATGTCTCCAGTGGCGGCAATGATCCGCGCCAGCAGATTCCGCTGTCGCCGGGCTACCAGGTGCCGTTCGCGCAGGCGATCAAGGCGCACAAGCTGCGCATGCCGGTCATCGCGGTCGGCCTGATCACCGAGCCCTCGCAGGCCGAATCGATCCTGCGCCATGGCCATGCCGATGCGATCGCGCTGGCCCGCGGCATTCTCTACGACCCGCGCTGGCCGTGGCATGCCGCCGCCGCACTGGGCGATTCGGTCGCCCCGGCACCGCAGTACCTGCGCTGCGAGCCACGCGAAGCCCGCGGTGTGTTCATCGCGCCGGAACGCTGAGGCGATGAGATCGGCAGGGGCGGCGGCGCATCGCTGCAGCCCCTGCACTCAGCCGGCGTCCACCCGCCACGCCGGCGGCAGCCCCTCGATGATGTGCTGCATCAGCGCCCGCACCTTGGGCGTGAGGTCACGGCGGTCGCTGACGCACAGGAACAGCCGCATCGGCTCCGGTGAGGCCTGCGTGCTCTCCGCATCGCCGGGTTCGAACAGCGCCTGCAGTTCACCGCGCGCGAGATAGGGCGCAGCGACGAACGCCGCCAGCCGGGTGATCCCGCCACCGGCTACCGCCATCGCAGCCAGCGCATCGATGTCATCGCTGACCAGCGCCGGGGCTACCTCGGCATCGAACCGCATGCCGTCGCGCACGAAGCCCCACGGCAGATAGCGCCCGTCCAGCGGGTAGCGCAGCAACAGGCAGCGGTGCTCGCGCAGTGCCTCCGGGGTCAGTGGAATGCCAGCGCGCGCGAGATAGGCCGGGGCCGCACAGAACACGAACGGCACCTGCGCGATCGGCCGCGCCACCAGACCTTCCTCCAGCTGCGGCTCGATCCGGATGCTGACGTCCACGTCTTCGTGTGCGTGGTCCACGCTGCGGTCGGTGAGCAGCAGTTCGATCGCCAGGCGCCGGAAGCGCGCCTGCAGCGAGGGCAGCAGGGGCGCCAGCGCGTGCCGGCCGAATGCGGTGCTGCTGGCGATCCGCAGCCGGCCTTCCGGCGTGGCATCCAGATCGGTGACCGCCGCCTGGGCGCGCTGCAGGTCGCGCTCGATGTGGCGTACCTGGGCCAGGTACAGCGCACCGCGCTCGGTCAGGGCCAGGGTGCGGGTGGTGCGGTTGAGCAGGCGCACGCCCAGATGGGCCTCCAGCCGGGCGATGTTCTGCCCGACCGCCGCCGGGCTCACCCCCAGCGTCCGTGCGGCCGCGGCCAGGCTGCCGGCGTCGGCGGTACGGATGAAGCTGCGGATTGACTGGAGAATGTTCATGCTGGCCGCCATTCTCGCGCTCCATTGGAAAGAATTTCTTTATAAAGCGCCAAGCCCATCCGGTCTACCCGCCCTGCTGGGGCCTGCTTATCGTGCCTGTCCCGCAACCGCCAGGTTGCCTGCTCGCCCGGGTCTGCTGCCCGGGCGACGCCGCTTCCGCGTTGTGCCGCCCCCGCTGCCGTCGCGTCCTGCGCACGGCCTGGCAGCCTTCCCCGGAGATGGACATGAACCCAGCGCTCGCCCCCCTCGATACCGACCCGCAGGAAACCCAGGAATGGCGTGAGTCACTGGAGGCGGTCATCGATGCCGCCGGCCGGCCGCGCGCGCATTACCTGATGGACCAGCTGACCGAGCTGGACACGGCCCGCCATGGTGACCTGCACGGCCGCGTGTGGACGGCGTACACCAACACCATTCCGGTGGAACGCCAGCCGGCTTATCCGGGTGACCTCGGCATCGAGCGCCGGCTCAACGCGATGATCCGCTGGAACGCGATGGTGATGGTGCTGCGCGCCGGCAAACACTCCAACGTCGGCGGCCACATCGCCACGTATCAGTCGGCAGCGGTGCTGTACGACGTCGGCTTCGATCACTTCTTCCGCGGCCGCACCGACACCTTCGACGGCGACATGATCTACATCCAGGGCCACTCGGCGCCAGGCATCTACGGTCGTGCGTTCGTCGAAGGCCGCATCGCGCCGGAACGGATGGACAACTTCCGCCGGGAATCCGACCGCGACGGCCTGTCCTCGTACCCGCACCCGCGCCTGATGCCGGACTTCTGGCAGTTCCCCACGGTCTCGATGGGGCTGGGACCGCTCACCGCCGCCTACCAGGCGCGCTACATGCGCTATCTGGAATACCGCGGGTTGAAGGAGCACCAGGGCCGCAAGGTCTGGGCCTTCCTCGGCGACGGCGAAATGGACCAGCCCGAATCGCTGGCGGCGATCTCGGTGGCCGGCCGCGAGCGCCTGGACAATCTGGTGTTCGTGGTGAACTGCAATCTGCAGCGCCTGGACGGCCCGGTGCGCGGCAACGCCAAGGTGATCCAGGAACTGGAGGGCACCTTCCGCGCCGCCGGCTGGAACGTCATCAAGGTGATCTGGGGCGGTGGCTGGGACGCGCTGCTGGCCAAGGATCGCACCGGCCTGCTGCGCCAGCGCATGATGGAATGCGTGGATGGCGACTACCAGACCTTCAAGTCGCAGAACGGTGCCTATGTGCGCGAGCATTTCTTCGGCAAGTATCCCGAACTGCTGGCGCTGGTCGCGGACCTGAGCGATGACGAGATCTGGGCGCTCGCGCGCGGCGGTCACGATCCGCAGAAGGTCTACGCCGCCTACGCGCAGGCGGTCGCCGGCAACGGCCGGCCGAGCGTGATCCTGGCCAAGACGGTCAAGGGCTTCGGCATGGGCGAGGCCGGTGAAGGCCAGAACATCAATCACCAGCTCAAGAAGATGAGCGCCGATGCCGTGCGTGCGTTCCGTGATCGGTTTGATCTGCCGGTCAGTGACGACCAGCTGGAGGAGATGCCCTACCTGCGCCCGGCGCCGGGCAGTGCCGAGGAGCGCTACTTCGCGCAGCGCCGCCAGGCCCCGGGCGGCCAGCTGCCGGCGCGCGTGACCCACGTTGATCCGTTGCCGGTGCCGGCGCTGTCGGCGTTTGCCACCCAGCTGCAGGGCAGCGGCGAACGCGGCCAGTCCACCACGATGGGCTTCGTGCGCATCCTCACCACGCTGCTCAAGGACCCCGAACTGGGCAAGCTGATCATTCCGATCGTGCCGGATGAGTCACGTACGTTCGGCATGGAAGGCCTGTTCCGCCAGATCGGCATCCACTCCTACCTCGGCCAGCTGTACACCCCGCAGGATGCCGGCCAGCTGAGCTATTACAAGGAAGCCAAGGACGGCCAGATCCTGCAGGAAGGCATCAACGAATCCGGTGCGATCTGCTCGTGGATCGCCGCCGGCACCGCCTACAGCAACCACGGCCTGGCCACGATTCCGTTCTACATCTTCTATTCGATGTTCGGCCTGCAGCGCGTGGGCGACCTGGCCTGGGCGGCTGCCGATGCGCGCACCCGCGGCTTCCTGCTCGGCGCCACCTCCGGGCGTACCACGCTGATGGGCGAGGGGCTGCAGCACGACGACGGCCACAGCCATGTGCTGTCCTCGGTGATCCCCAGCTGCGTGTCCTTCGATCCCACCTACAACTTCGAACTGGCGGTGATCATCCAGGACGGCCTGCGCCGGATGTACGTGGACCAGGAAGACATCTACTACTACATCACCGTGCTCAACGAGGCCTATCCGCACCCGGCACTGCCCGAAGGCAGTGAAGCGGGCATCCTCAAGGGCCTGTACCTGCTGCATCCCGCCGCCGCCGACAGCGACCCCGCGCTGCGCGTGCAGCTGATGGGCAGCGGCGCGATCCTGCGCGAAGTGGAAGCAGCGGCGACGCTGCTGCAGCAGGACTTCGGCATCGCCAGCGATGTGTGGAGCGCCACCAGCCTCACCGAGCTGCGCCGCGATGGCCTGGCGGTCGAGCGCTGGAACCTGCTGCATCCGGTGCAGGAACCGCGGGTGCCGTACGTGCAACAGTGCCTGGCCGCGCACCCGGGCCCGGTGATCGTGGCCACCGACTACATGAAGATCGTCGGTGACCAGATCCGCCCCTTCATCGAGGGCCGCCGCTTCACTGCCCTGGGTACCGATGGCTTCGGCCGCTCGGACACGCGCGAGTCATTGCGTACGTTCTTTGAAGTGGACCGCCACTTCATCGTGCTCGCCGCGCTCAAGTCGCTGGCCGATGACGGCCGGATCGAACGCGCCCAGCTGCAGGCGGCGATCGACCGGTACGGGATCGATGTGGAGAAGGTGGACCCGACGGCGGTGTAACCGCTGGCACGGGCACCCTTGGTTGCATCCGAGAGCATCGACCGCAGCCCGGCGGTGCTCGCTTACACTGCCCGGATGCGCCCAGACTCCATCCTCACCCTGTCATGCCCGGACCGTACCGGGATCGTCTACCGTGTGTCCGGCCTGCTGTTCGAGCTGGGCTGCAACATCCTCGATGCCCAGCAGTTCGGCGACGATGAGAGCGGCCGGTTCTTCCTGCGCGTGCACTTCGATCGGGCCGCCGAGCAGTCACTGGACGACGTGGAAGCCCGCATGGCGACCCTGGCCGCCGAGTTCGGCATGGACTGGCAGCTGCATGACGCCCGCCGCCGGGCACGGCTGCTGGTGCTGGTGAGCAAGCAGGGGCACTGCCTCAACGACCTGCTGTTCCGCGCGCACAGCCGGCAGCTGCAGGTGGACATCGCGGCGGTGGCCTCCAATCACGAGGACTTCGCCGCGCTGGCCGGCTCCTATGGCGTGCCGTTCCACCACCTGCCGGTCAACGCGGACAACCGCGCCGTGCAGGAGCAGCAGATCATCGACCTGGTCGAGCGCGAGCAGATCGATCTGGTGGTGCTGGCGCGCTACATGCAGATTCTGTCGCCGCACCTGTGTGCGGCGTTGGCTGGGCGTGCGATCAACATCCACCACAGCTTCCTGCCCAGTTTCAAAGGCGCGCAGCCGTATCACCAGGCGCACGCGCGCGGGGTCAAGATCATCGGCGCGACCGCGCACTACGTGACCCCGGATCTGGACGAAGGCCCGATCATCGAGCAGGACGTGGCGCGCGTGGACCATGCGATGACGCCGCGCGACCTGGTGCGGCTGGGCAGCGATACCGAATCGCAGGTATTGGCCCGCGCGGTACGTCGGCATGTGGAGCATCGCATCCTGCGCAACGGGCATCGCACGGTGGTGTTCCGCTGAGCTGCGGTGCGCGTCAGATCACCGCGATCTTCGCCTTCGCCAACGCCTCGCGCACCATGCCGTCATTGGCCTCGGTGACCGGCCGGGTCAGGTCCCAATGGAACTTGACCCGGAACCCGGATTTCACCGCATCCTGGGCGCTCCACAGTACGCAGTAATCGCGCGCCAGGCCGCACACATGCACCTCGCGGATGCCGCGCTCATTCAGCCAGCCGGCCAGGCCGGTGGCCGGGCGGGTGCCGTCGGGGCCATGGTTCTCGCGGAAGGCGCTGTACGAGTCCACCTCACGGCGGGTGCCCTTGCGCAGGATCAGGTCGGCGACCGTCCAGTCCACCCCGGGGTGCAGCACGGCACCGTCGCTGCCCTGCACGCAGTGGTCCGGCCACAGGGTCTGCGGCTGCGCGTGCAGCAGGATCGCCTCGAACGGGAGGTGGCCCGGGTGCTGGCTGGCGAAGGAGGCATGATCGGCCGGGTGCCAGTCCTGGGTCGCCACCACGGTGCGGTAACGGCGTTCGGCGAGCAGCCCGGCAATGTCGGGCACGATCGCATCGCCGTCCACGCAGGCCAGCGCGCCACCGGGCATGAAGTCCGGCTGCAGGTCGATCACGACCAGGGCGACATCGGTGGGGTAACGGCGCATGGCGGCTTCACAACAGTGGGGGCGCCCAGTCTAGCCGACGCCCCCACCGCGGTCAGTCGGCGTCGCCCTGCCTGGAGGTGCCGTCGCCGTAGTACAGCACGCCCAGCTTGATCCGCTCGCGGCCGGTCTCGCGGCGGTGGCGGTTGGCGTCGCGCAGCGAGTACACGCAGCCGCAGTACTCCTGCTGGTAGAACTGCTCGCGCTTGCTGATCTCCACCATCCGCGCCGCACCGCCGCCCTTGCGCCAGTTGTAATCCCAGTACTGGATGCCCGGGTAGTGCGCGGCGGCGCGGTGGCCGCAGTCGTTGATCTGGTTCATGTCCTTCCAGCGCGAGATGCCCAGCGAGCTGCTGATCACCGCAAAGCCGTTCTCATGCGCGTACAGCGCGGTGCGCACGAAGCGCATGTCGAAGCACATCGTGCAGCGGATCCCGCGCTCGGGTTCGTTCTCCATGCCGCGGGCACGCGAGAACCAGTTGTCGGTGTCATAGTCGGCATCGACGAATGGCACACCATGTTTCTCGGCGAAGCGGATGTTCTCCTGCTTGCGCAGTTCGTATTCCTTCGCCGGGTGGATGTTGGGGTTGTAGAAGAAGATCGTGTAGTCGATGCCGGAGGCGGTGATCGCCTCCATCACTTCGCCCGAGCACGGTGCGCAGCACGAGTGCAGCAGCAGCTTGGTGTGCCCGTCGGGCAGGGACAGGGTGGGGCGGTCGATCGGGGTCAGGTATGGCGGGTTCATGCGTTTCTCGTCGACCCCACCGCCGGCAACGGCGGCGATGGGGTGCTTGGGGCGGACTACAAAGAATGCATCACGCGGCGTTGGCGTCCGCGGTTTCCTCGCGCAGTTCACGCGCGGCGGCCACCAGGGCCTCCAGCGCCGCGCGGGTTTCCGGCCAGCCACGGGTTTTCAGGCCGCAGTCCGGGTTGACCCAGATCTGCTCCGGACGCAGCACTTCGGCGGCCTTGCGCAGCAGCGCCAGCATCTCGGCCTTGTCCGGGACGCGCGGGGAGTGGATGTCGTACACGCCCGGACCTATCTCGTTGGGGTACTGGAAGCGCACGAAGGCATCCAGCAGCTCCATCCGCGAGCGCGAGGTTTCGATCGAGATCACGTCCGCATCCATCGCGGCCACCGAGTGGATGATGTCGTTGAACTCGGAATAGCACATGTGGGTATGGATCTGGGTTGCATCGCGCACGCCGCTGGCGCTGATCCGGAACGCTTCCACGGCCCAGTCCAGATAGTCGCGCCACTGCGCACGGCGCAGCGGCAGGCCTTCGCGGATCGCCGGCTCGTCGATCTGGATCACGCCGATGCCGGCCGCTTCCAGGTCGGTCACTTCATCGCGCAGCGCGAGGGCGATCTGCCGGCAGGTGTCCGCACGGGACTGGTCATCGCGCACGAACGACCACTGCAGCACCGTCACCGGGCCGGTCAGCATGCCCTTCATCGGCAGCTGGGTGAGCGACTGCGCGTACTTGGACCAGCGCACCGTCATCGGCTGCGGGCGGGTCACATCGCCGAAGATCACCGGCGGCTTCACGCAGCGCGAGCCGTAGCTCTGCACCCAGCCGTTCTTGGTGAAGGCGAAGCCGTCGAGCTGCTCGCCGAAGTACTCGACCATGTCGTTGCGCTCGAACTCGCCGTGCACCAGCACGTCCAGCCCGATCTGCTCCTGCACGCGCACACAGTGTTCGGTCTGGGTGGCCAGGAACGCATCGTAGTCGGCATCGGAGAGCTTGCCGGACTTGTTGCGGGCGCGTGCCTCACGCACTTCCAGCGTCTGCGGGAACGAACCGATGGTGGTGGTCGGGAAGCGCGGCAGTTTCAGCGCCGCGGCCTGGGCCAGGTGGCGCTGCGGATAGCGGCTGTGGCGCTGTGCATCGGCCGGGGTCAGCGCGGCCAGGCGGGCGGCGACGGCCGGGTTGTGCACGCGCGGCGAACGACGGCGCGATTCGATGCACGCGCGCGAATGGGCGAGCGGCGCTTCGGCACGCGCCGGTGCATCGATCGCGTCGGCCAGCACACGCAGTTCGCCGAGCTTCTGCCTGGAGAACGCCAGCCAGCTGCGCAGTTCGTCGTCGAGCTTCTTTTCGTGGTCCAGATCGACCGGGGTGTGCAGCAGCGAACACGATGGCGCCAGCCACAGCGCATCGCTGCCCACATGACCGTGGGCGTAGCGCGCCAGCACCAGCGCGTTGTCCAGATGGGTGCGCCAGATGTTGCGGCCGTTGACCAGCCCGGCCGAGAGCACGCGGCCGGCCGGCAGGGCCTTGATCACCGCATCGAGCTGTTCCGGCGCGCGGACCAGATCCACATGCAGTCCATCGACCGGCAGCGATGCGGCCAGCGCGAGGTTGTCGTCCAGTGCACCAAAGTACGTCGCCACCAGTATCTTGGGGCGCGCCGCCTGGGCCAGCACCGCATAGGCATGCTCGAACGCGACGCGCGTGGCATCATCCAGATCCTGCACCAGCAGCGGCTCATCCAGCTGCACCCACGCCGCGCCGGCCGCCTTGAGCTCACCGAGCAACTGCACGTACACCGGCAGCAGCGCATCCAGCAGATCCAGCGCGTTGCTGCCATCGGTGGTCTTGGACAGCCGCAGGAAGGTCACCGGCCCGATCAGCACCGGCCGGGTCTCGATCCCCAACGCCTTGGCCTGGCGGTATTCGGCCAGCGGCTTGTCGCCGCGCACCGTGAAGCTCTGGCCGGCCGTCAGTTCGGGCACCAGGTAGTGGTAGTTGGTGTCGAACCATTTGGTCATTTCCAGCGCATGCAGGTCGATGCCATCGCGCTGCAGGCCACGCGCCATCGCGAAGTAGCCGCTGAGCGGCTCGGCATCGGCGAGCGCACGGTAGCGGGCCGGGATCGCATCGAACAGGAAGGCCGCATCGAGCACCTGGTCGTACAGGCTGAAGTCGTTGCTCGGCGGCACATCCACGCCGGCCTCGCGCTGCAGCTGCCAGTGGCGCTCACGCAGTTCGGCCGCGGTGTCCTGCAGCGACGTTGCGCTGCTCTCGCCGGACCAGAACGCTTCCAGCGCGCGCTTGAGTTCGCGCTTGGCGCCGATGCGCGGAAAACCCAGGTTGGTAACAGTGGTCATTGGAACGTGTCCTCATTGCGTAGGGGCATTGAGGAACGAAGGAACCGCGCGCCGTCCGGGGCCTTGCAGCCCGTTCCGTCCCGCCAGCGACCTTCGCCCCCGCGGGCGAACCGGATGCCGTGAAGCGGACGCACGGGGGCAGCGCCATGCAGGCGGCATGGCGGCAGGCCCCGGCAACCTCCCCGCGGACGTTCCAGGTCGAATCAGGGGACGGTCGTGTCCCCCGGCCGGGGCCGGTATTCGGGCTGATGGACACGGGCGCGGGCGCCCACCTACTCCCTGCCGCTTCCCAGGCCCGAAGGCCCAGTGCTGTTGGCAGGCGTCGTTTCCATTCACCGCTGCGGGGCAGCTCCGGAATGGGCGCGCGAGGCGCCTTCACCGGATTCCCGTTTAAATCCATCCCTTCATCGGCATGAAGCGATGGATACCTTCGGCGAGCACAAGGTAGGCCGAAGGCGGGCGTTGGTCAAGTCGCCTGCATCCAAACCACCGCCACCTGCGTATCTCCCTGCAAGCCCGCTCGTTTGGACCCCCATGCGCCAGCCCTTGCCCTGCCTGCTCCTGCTGATGTCGGCCTGCGCCGGCCCCGGGAGTGCCGCCGAACAGACCGTGCAGCGCCAGGAAGGCCGCGCGTATGCGACCGTCGATGGCCGCCTGCTTTACCGCGAGACGCATTGGCTGCAGGGACCGGCAAGCGCCCAATCACGGCTGGTGCTGTACCGCTGCAGCGACGGCCGTCCGTTCGCGCGCAAGTGGATGACCCCACAGGGCAGCCCGCAGACACCGGACTTCACCCTGGACGATGGCCGCGACGGCTATCGCGAAGGCGTGCGCGGCACCGCCGATGCGCGCCAGGTGTCGGTGCGTGCGAGCGCGCAGGCGCCGACCTTCAGCCGGGCCATCACGATGCCGGCGGGGGCCGTGGTCGATGCCGGCTTCGATGCGGCCGTGCGCAGCCATTGGGCCGCACTGCAGGCCGGGCAGAGCGTGGCCTTCCAGTTCCTGCTGCCCAGCCGCCAGCGCCTGGTGCCGTTGAAACTCCAGCGCACCGGCGCGGTGAACTGGCGGGGCCAACCGGCCGAGCAGCTGCAGATGAAGCTCGATGCCTGGTTCGGCTTCGCGGTGCCGGCGGTCACGCTGGTCTATGCCACCGCCGACCAGCGCCTGCTGCAGTTCACCGGCACCGGCAACGTCCGCGACGAGAACGGCACGTACCCGCAGGTGCGGGTCGAGTTTCCGGCCGCACCCGTTGCGACGCCTGCCGCCGAGCTCTCCGCCGCGCGCACGCAGCCGCTGGTGAAGACATGCGGTGCCTGAGCGGCCCCTTGCAGCCAGCGCCGCAAGCAAGGACGATGCGGGTTCGCCTGTTATCGACATTGAGCCTGCGATGCCCGAGCTGGACGCTGCCGACACTGCTGCATCACACCGCCTGGACGAGCTGCTGGTCCGGGTCGCCGGCGGTGATCGCCAGGCGTTCGAGTCGGTCTATCAACTCGCCTCCGGGCGCCTGTTCGCGATCTGCCTGCATGTCCTGCGCGACCGTGGTGATGCCGAAGAGGTCCTGCAGGAGGTCTTCACGACGGTCTGGCACAAGGCGGCGCAGTTCGACCGCGCCAAGGCGGCGGCCATGACCTGGTTGTCGATGATGGCGCGCAACCGCTCGATCGACCGCCTGCGGGCCGCGCCGCCGCGCGCGCTGGAGGATCTGTCGGTGGCCGAGGAACTCCCCGATTTCGCCCCGCAGCCGGCCCAGGTGGCCGAACAGGCGTCCGACCACGAGCGCCTGCAGGACTGCCTGGAGACCCTGGAGCCGCGCCGCCGGTCCTTGATCCGGCTGGCCTTCCTGGATGGCGCCAGCTATGAAGAACTGGCGCGCCGCATCGGCTCGCCGCTGGGCTCGGTGAAGAGCTGGATCCGCCGCGGTCTGGGCCAACTTCGGGTGTGCCTGGAACGATGAACGTCCGCGACCTCCACGATCTGCATGACGACGGCGAGCCACCGAGCGCCGACATCCTGGCCGGTGAGTACGTGCTCGGCGTGCTCGAGGCCGGCCAGCGCGCCGACGTCGAACGCCGGATCGCCAGCGATGCCGGCTTCGCCCGGCTGGTGACCCAATGGGAGAACCGGCTTGCGCCGTTGCTGGCCTCGCTCGGAACCGAAGCGGTGCCGGCGCATCTGTGGCCGCGCATCCGTACCTCGCTGGGCTGGCCGTCGGTGAGCACCGCCTCGCCCCGGCTGTGGCAGCGCACCGGGTTCTGGCAGGGCATGACCGCGCTGGCCGCGGCGCTGGCATTGGTGGCGGTGTTCAGCCGCCGCGACCTGGAGCCGACCGCACCGGTGTCCACGCCGGTCGCGGTCACACCCACCACAACGCCGACGCCGGCCGAGCCGGAGCAGGCGACCAAGCCGGTCACGCCGCTGCTGCATGACGATGGCACCCCCGGCTGGCTGGCCTCGGTCGACAAGACCCAGGGCAAGGTGCTGATGGTGCCCGTCCCGGCACCGGCGGACGCCGCCGGACGCGCGCCGGAGCTGTGGCTGATCCCGGCGGGCGGCGCGCCGCGCTCGCTGGGCCTGGTCTCGATCAACCGCGCCCACACCGTGGCCGTGCCGGACGCGCTGCGTGATGCGCTCGTGAACGGTTCGGTCCTGGCGATCACGCTTGAGCCGTCCACCGGTGCGCCGCAGGGCATTCCGACCGGCCCGATCATCGCCAAGGGCGACATCGCGAACCTGTAACCGCACGGGTCCGGCTTTTTTTTCCGGATCCGTGCATCCAAACGCTGCGGGCTCCCGTATCTCCTGATAACGCCTCAGGAGAAGCGAGTCATGTCGGTCAGCCCCACCCCCGACGCAGGACGCACCGCACAGCGACGCCGCTGGGCCACGCTGTGGCGTTGGTTCGATACCAGCACCGATGCGGCGGTCGCGGTGGAGCAGCCGCAGCGCGTGGACTGGGTGCGGGCCATCCCCTTCGCGGCAATGCACCTGGCCTGCCTCGCGGTGCTCTGGGTGGGCGTCTCCTGGGTCGCGGTGGGCGTGGCGGTCGCGTTGTACGCGGTGCGCATGTTCGCGATCACCGCCTTCTACCACCGCTATTTCTCGCACCGCACGTTCCGCACCTCGCGCGCCGTGCAGTTCATCTTCGCGCTGATCGGCGCGTCCAGTGTGCAGCGCGGGCCGCTGTGGTGGGCCGCGCATCACCGCAACCATCACCGCCATACCGACACCGCCGCCGATCCGCATTCGCCCTCGGTGCACGGTTTCTGGTGGAGCCACATGGGCTGGTTCCTCACCGTGGAGGGTTTCCGCACCGACTGGTCGCGCATTCCCGACCTGGCCAGATACCCGGAGCTGCGCTGGCTGGACCGGTTCGATACCCTGGTGCCGATTGCGCTGGCCGCCGCGCTGTTCGGCCTCGGTGCATTGCTCGAGCGCATCGCGCCGACGTGGGGCACCAGCGGCGGGCAGATGCTGGTGTGGGGCTTCTTCATTTCCACCGTGGTGCTGTTCCACGCGACGGTGACGATCAACTCGCTGGCGCACCGCTTCGGCCGGCAACGTTTCAACACCGGCGATGACAGCCGCAACAACCTGTGGCTCGCCCTGCTGACCTTCGGTGAGGGCTGGCACAACAACCACCACTTCTTCCCGGGTACCGCACGCCAGGGCTTCTACTGGTGGGAAGTGGATGTCACCTGGTATGGCCTGCGTACGATGGCCGTGCTGGGCCTGGTGCGCGATCTCAAACCCGTGCCGGCCTGGGTGCTGGCCAAGGCGGAGCACTGACATGCGCATCGCCGTGATCGGATCGGGCATCGCCGGCCTCTCCAGTGCGTGGTGGCTGAGCCAGCAGCACGAAGTGACGCTGTTCGAGGCCAATGACTATCTGGGTGGCCACACCCATACGCATGCGCTGGAGGTCGATGGCCGCACATACGCGGTGGACACCGGCTTCATCGTGTTCAACCCCCTGCACTACCCGCTGCTCACCGGCCTGTTCGACGAGCTGGGCGTGGCCTCGCAGCCGACCACCATGAGCTTCTCGGTGCACAGCGAGCGCAGTGGGCTGGAGTACAACGCGACCTCGCTGGACACGCTGTTCTGCCAGCGCCGCAATCTGGTCTCGCCGCGCTTCTGGGGGATGCTGCGCGATCTGCGCCGGTTCTACCGCGAGGCACCGGCGTTGCTGGAGCGCGAGGACGACGGCCCGTCGCTGGGCGAGTTCCTGGCCAAGGGCCGTTACGGCCGCACGTTCATTGACGAACACCTGCTGCCGATGGCTTCGGCGCTGTGGTCCTCGCCGACCGCCAGCCTGGCCGCCTTCCCGGCGCGCTATCTGGTGCAGTTCATGGCCAACCACCAGATGCTGCAGATGACCGGGCGCGCGCCGTGGCGGGTGGTGCAGGGCGGTTCGGCGCGCTATGTGGATGCGCTGCGCAGCCGCTGGCAGGTACGTGAGCGGCTGGAGTGCCCGGTGTTCGGGGTGGAGCGCCATGAGCATGGAGTACGTCTGCACAGTGCTGCCGGTCTCGAAGGGTTCGACCAGCTGGTGCTGGCCTGCCACAGCGACCAGGCGCTGGCTTTGCTGTCCGATGCCGATCTCACTGAGCGTGCGGTGCTGGGCGCGATCCGCTACCAGCCCAACGAAGCAGTGCTGCACACCGATGCCAGCCTGCTGCCACGTGACCGCAAGGCCTGGGCCGCCTGGAACGCGCACGTGCCGCGCGATCCGCTGGCGCCGTGCACGGTGAGCTACTGCATGAACCTGCTGCAGGGCATCGATACGCCCACACCGTTGGTGGTCACCCTCAACCGCAGCAGCGCGATCGATCCCGCCACCGTGCTGCGCCGCCTGCAGTATGCCCACCCGGTGCATGATCACGCGATGGTGCGTGCCCAGCAGCGCTGGGCGGAGATCCAGGGCCATCGCCGGACCTGGTTCGCGGGTGCCTACTGGGGCTGGGGCTTCCACGAAGACGGCATCCGCAGTGCGCGCCGTGTGGTGGACGCGCTGCAGGCGCTGGATGCGGAGTCCTACTGGCCGCTGGCCGAGGCCCTGCCGGCATGACCGCCAGTGCGATCTATCGCGGCTGGATGCGCCACCGCCGGCATGCGCCGCATGCGCATGCGTTCGGCTATCCGATCGCGCAGTTGTTGCTGGACCTGGACGAACTGCCGCGCCTGTTCGAGCGGCGCTGGCTGTGGTCGGTCGGCCGCCGCAACGTGGTGGAGTTCCGCCGCAGCGACTATCTCGGCGCGCCCGGGCAACCGCTGGCCGATGCGGTGCGCGCACGCATCACGCAGGCCCTGGGACGTGCGCCTGCCGGGCCGATCCGCCTGCTCACGCATCCGCGCTACGCCGGCCACGTGTTCAATCCGGTGAGCTTCTACTACTGCTATGCCGCCGATGGCACCACGCTGGACAGCATCGTGGCGGAGATCACCAACACGCCCTGGAAGGAGCGCCACGCCTACGTGCTGCCGGTGGCGCAGGCCGATGCCCGGGGCCGCGCGCTGTGCTGGTCGTTCGACAAGCAGTTCCACGTATCGCCCTTCATGCCGATGGACTGTGAGTACCGCTGGCGCTTCACCGCGCCTGGCGAGGACCTGCACGTGCACATGCAGGTATGGCGCGAAGGCACGTGCCAGTTCGATGCCGATCTGGTGATGCGGCGCCATCCGCTCACCGGGCGCGGCCTGGCCGGCGTGCTGCTGCGCTACCCGCTGATGACCCTCAAGGTGGTTGTGGCGATCCACTGGCAGGCGCTGCGCCTGTGGCTCAAGCGCAACCCCGTCCACGACCACCCTTCTCTTGCCGGAAAATCCCCATGAACGACATGACCCGTGCGGTGGCCCTGCCGCAGCCGTCCGCCCTTGAAGGATTCCTGCGTGGGCGCCTGTTGGCGCAGCTCGCCCCGCTGCGTGGCGGCCATCTGCGCCTGCGTGACGCGCTGGGTGACGTGGTGATCGGCGATCCCCAGGCCACCCCACAGGTAACGGTCTGGGTGGATGATCCCGGCTTCTACCGCGCGGTCGCCGCACAGGGCAGCGTCGGTGCGGGCGAGGCGTACATCCGCGGTGACTGGCGCTGCGATGACCTGGTCGCGCTGGTGCAGCTGCTGGTGCGCAACCGGGATCTGCTCGATGGCATGGAACGCGGCCCGGCGCGCATCGGCGGCTGGCTGCTGAAAGGCTGGAACCGGCTGCGCCGCAACACGCGCGAAGGCAGCCGCCGCAACATCGCGGCGCACTACGATCTGGGCAATCCGTTCTTCTCGCTGTTCCTGTCCCCGGACCTGATGTACTCCTCGGCGCTGTATGCGGGACCGGACGAAACACTGGAGGCGGCCTCCGCGCGCAAACTCGCGCGCATCTGCGAGCAGCTGCAGCTCACCGCGGCCGATCGCGTGGTCGAGATCGGCACCGGCTGGGGCGGCTTCGCGCTGTACGCAGCGCAGCACATCGGTTGCCACGTCACCACCACCACCATCTCGGTCGAGCAGTACACGCTGGCCAGGCAGCGGGTGGAGGCGGCCGGCCTGCAGGACAAGGTGACCCTGCTGCTCAAGGACTACCGCGACCTGGAGGGGCAGTACGACAAGCTGGTTTCCATCGAGATGATCGAGGCGATCGGTGCGCAGTACCTGGACACCTACTTCGCCACGCTCACCCGCCTGCTCAAGGACGATGGCCTGGCGCTGCTGCAGGCCATCACCATCGAAGACCAGCGTTACGAGCAGGCCCGGCGCAGCGTCGACTACATCAAGCGCTTCGTGTTTCCCGGCAGCTTCATTCCGTCGATCAACGCGATCGTCGCGGCCAAGACCCGCAGCAGCGACCTGCAGTTGATCGGCCAGCATGATTTCGGCCCGTCCTATGCGCTTACGCTGCGCGCGTGGCGCCAGCGCTTCCTGGCCCAGCTGCCGGCAGTGCGCGCGCAGGGCTTCGATGCACGCTTCATCCGTCTGTGGGAGTTCTATCTGGCGTACTGCGAAGGTGGCTTCCTGGAGCGCTCCATCGGCGTCTCGCATCTGCTGCTGGCGCGCCCGGGCTACCGCCCCGCGCTGATTGCGGGGGAGGGCTGAGGTGCCACGTTTCTGGGCCAACGTGATCGGCAACCAGCTGGTCTGGCTGTGCGCGGTGATTGGCGCCGGCCATGGGCTGCGCTGGCCCGCGCTGGTGGCGGCCACGGCCTACGTGGGCAGCCAGTTGGCGTTGTCGGCGCAGCCATCGGTGGAGCTCAGGCTCCTGCTGGTGGCGATCGGGTGCGGCCTGCTTGTGGATGGGGTGGCGGGAGGGTCCGGATGGGTCACCTACGCGGCCGCGAATGATTCCGCGTGGATCGCCCCGGTCTGGATTCTTGCCCTGTGGGCTGCCTTCGCAATGACGCTCACGGTGTCATTCGCGGTGCTGCAGCGGCATCGGGTCGCGGCTGCGATGGTCGGCCTGTTGTTGGCGCCCCTGGCGTACCTGTCTGCCGCGCGCGGTTGGTCCTCGGTGGGGTTCGCCGCGCCGCAGTGGCACGGCGTGCTGCTGCTCGGCCTCGGCTGGGCGATCGCGCTGCCGCTGCTGGCGGCATGCGCCCGCCATTGGCAGTCCCACGTGGCACCGCTCACCCCCCTTGCTCCGGGAGAGACACGATGAAGATGCTGTGGGTGGTGTGGCTGTATGCGGCCGTGATCATGACCTGGGGCTGGTGGTGGCAGCGCCGGCACCAGAACATCGGCGGGGTCGACGTGCTCTGGGCCAAGGGCGTCGGCGCGTCCGCACTGTTGCTGGCCCTGCTTGGCGGCGGCGCGGCGATGCCACGGATCGCACTGGCCGTGCTCGGCGGCCTGTGGGGCTCGCGCCTGGCGCTGCACCTGTGGCACCGCGTGCGCAGCGAGCCCGAGGATGGCCGCTACCAGCATCTGCGCAGGCACTGGAACGGCCACCAGGGGAAAATCTTCGGCTTCTTCCAGTTCCAGGCCCTGCTGATCGTGCTGTTCGCACTGCCGTTCGTGGCCGTGTCGGTCAATCCGCGACCGCAGGGCTGGGGCTGGCTGATCGCGGCGGTGGCGATGTGGCTGCTGAGCGTGGGTGGTGAATCCATCGCTGACCGCCAGCTGGCGCGCTTCCGCGCGAATCCCGCGAACAAGGGCAAGACCTGTCGTGACGGGCTGTGGCGCTATTCGCGGCACCCCAACTATTTCTTCGAGTGGCTGCACTGGTTCACCTACGTGCTGCTGGCCGTGCACTCGCCGCTGTGGTGGCTGGCGTGGTCGGGCCCGTTGGTGATGTACGTGTTCCTGCGCTGGGTCAGCGGCATTCCCTTCACCGAGGCGCAGGCGCTGCGCTCGCGTGGTGAGGATTACCGCGAGTACCAGCGCACCACGCCGATGCTGTTCCCGTGGTTCCCCTCCCGTTCGTCGCATGCCCGCAAGGAGTCTTCACCGTGAATGTCGCCAGTGACCAACTGCCCCTGCCGGACTACGCACCGGGCCTGACCGGCCTGGCCGAACGCGGGCTGCTCCCCGATGCGCTGTTGCGGCTGGGCATCCGCCGCCAGTGCGAGCAGCGCCTGCGCGAAGAACTCGCCGGTGGACAACAGGGCCAGTCACAGCGCTTCGCCGCGCGCATCGCCGGGCTGGCCAGCAGCGCGGTGGCGCTGCATGTGGATGCGGCCAATCGGCAGCACTACGAAGTGCCGGCCGAATTCTTCCATCGTTGCCTGGGCAAGCGCCTGAAGTACAGCAGCTGCTATTACGCCACCGGCACCGAAACGCTGGACGAGGCCGAAGAGGCGATGCTCGCGCTGTATGGTGAGCGCGCACAGCTGGCTGATGGACAGCACATCCTGGAGCTGGGCTGCGGCTGGGGCTCGCTGACGCTGTGGATGGCCGAGCGCTACCCCAATGCGCAGATCACCGCGGTCTCCAACTCCAACAGCCAGCGCGAGTACATCCTGGGGCAATGCCGTGCACGGGGCCTGATCAACGTCACGGTGCTGACCCGTGACGTGAACCATCTGATGCTGGATGCCGGGACCTTCGATCGCTGTGTGTCGATCGAGATGTTCGAGCACATGCGCAACTACCCGCAGCTGCTGCAGCGTATCCACCGTTGGCTGCGGCCGGAGGGCAAGCTGTTCGTGCACATCTTCGTGCACCGCACGCTGATGTACCCGTTCGAGACCGAGGGCGACGACAACTGGATGGGCCGCCACTTCTTCACCGGCGGCCTGATGCCCGCGGCCGATACGCTGCTGTGCTTCCAGCAGCACCTGCAGCTGCAGCAGCGCTGGCTGCTCGATGGCACCCATTACGAGCGCACCGCCAATCACTGGCTGGCCAACCAGGACCGCGAGAAGGAGGCGGTGATGGCCGTACTGCGGCAGACCTATGGCGACGCTTCGGCCGCGCTGTGGCACCAGCGCTGGCGCATGTTCTGGATGGCCTGCGCGGAACTGTTCGGCTACCAGCGCGGCCAGCAGTGGCAGGTGGCCCATTACCTGTTCAACCGCCCGTGATCACCCCACGTTCCTGGAGGAAGCCGTCATGTCGATCCGCGCTCTCATCCCCCTGCTGGCTGTCGGCATGATGCTCGGCGGCTGCAGCGGCAATACCCGCCCGATCCCGCCGGTGGCACACGTCGATGTGCCCCGCTTCATGGGTGACTGGTATGTGATCGCGCATATTCCCAGCCGGCCCGAACGGGAGGCATACGATGCGGTGGAGTCCTATGCGCTGCGGCCGGATGGGCGCATCCAGACCACCTTCCGCTACCGCAAGGGCAGTTTCGAGGCGCCGCTCAAGACCATGCACCCGGTCGGGACGGTCAAGGACGGCACCGGCGGTGCGATCTGGGGCATGCAGTTCATCTGGCCGATCCAGGCCGAGTACGTGATCGTCTACCTGGACGCGGACTACCGGCAGACGATCGTCGGGCGCAGCAAGCGCGACTACATGTGGCTGATGGCGCGCACCCCGACGATCTCGGATGCGGACTATCAGGCCGCCATGACCCGTGTCGCCGCGCTGGGCTATGACCTGTCGCAGGTACGGCGCGTGCCGCAGTCCGGCAAGGCCGAATAGGCCGAATAGGCCGTTCCGTGCGGCGCTTCTCAGGCCTTGAGAAGCGCGCGGGCGATACTGTCGCCATCGACCTCTTTGGCCCCTGCATTGTTGCGGGAACAGGCGGGGAGGGTGCGCGGATCGGCCGCGCACGGGCGGACAGAGGACGGCAACGTGGCGGACAAGTACTGCGATCTGGTCATGAAGGGCGGCATCACCAGCGGCATCGTGTATCCCAACGCGGTGCTGTCGCTGGCCCGCGAGTACCGCTTCAAGAGCATCGGCGGCACCTCGGCCGGCGCCATTGCCGCCGCCGTGGCCGCTGCAGCGGCGCTGGGTGACCGGCGACGCCATGCCGGTGAGCCGGTGGCCGCGGCGGTAGGCTTTCCTGGGCTGGCCGGGGTGTCGGCGCAGCTGTCCCGGCAGGGCTTCATCCACAGCCTGTTCCAGCCGGCGTATGGCGCGCGTACCGCCTACCGCCTGCTGGTGATACTGACCGGCAAGGCGGGCCTGCTGCGCAAGATTGCCTGCCTGCTCGCCGCGGTGTTCGCGATCGCGCCGGTGGAACTGCTGGTCTCGCTGGCCGGCCTGCTCGGTATCGGTTATCTGGCCGGTGGGATCGACGGCATCTGGGCGACGTTGTTGCCCTCGCTGCTGTGCGCGTACGGCGCCGGCGTACTGGCCTCGGCGCTGCGCGTGGCGCGCGTGGCGCGGCGCAACCTGCTCGGTCTGTGCAACGGCAGCAGCGCGCCGAATGCCTCCACCCCGGCGTTGACCGACTGGCTGCACAGCCAGCTGCAGGCACTGGCCGGCAAGCCGGACGAGCAGCCGCTGACCTTCGGCGATCTGCACACGGCGCCGCGCTATCCGGGCGAGCCGAGCGGGGCGCACGCGATCACGCTGCAGATGATCACCACCTGCATCTCCCATACCGAGCCACGCACGCTGCCGTTCAATGCCGCGCATTTCTGGTTCCTGCGCGAGGAGTTCGCGCAGTTGTTCCCGGCCAGCGTGGTCGACTGGCTGGTCGCGCGCGCCGGCACTCCGGAGCATGTCGAGGGGCGCGACTACTACCGCCTGGTCGATGGCGAGGACCTGCCGGTGCTGGTGGCCACGCGGATGAGCCTGAGCTTCCCGCTGCTGATCAGCGCGGTGCCGCTGCACGAGCCGGCCCGTCGGGAACGCCGTTGCGAGCCGGTCGCCGATGCCGAGCCACGGCGCGACAACGCCAACGTCGCCGACAGCATGGAAGGACTCACCAGTGGCGGCCAGAGCTGTGGCCCGGTGATCACCGCGTTCCGGGTGTGCTGGTTCTCCGATGGCGGGATCAGCAGCAACTTCCCGATCCACCTGTTCGACGCTGCGCTGCCGCGCTGGCCGACCTTCGGCATCAATCTGGTGTACCCGCGCCACGCCGAGGCGATCAGCGTGCTGGCCGAAGGGGATGCGCATGCGCGGGCGGAGCAGGCGGTGTTCCTGCCCACCGAGAACAGGCATGGCTGGCAGCGCACCTACCATTCCATCGCGCAGCCGCTGGCCGCGGCGGAAATGTCCGGCTTCCTGTTCTCGATCGTCTCGACCATGCAGAACTGGCGCGATGTGCTGCAGGCCCGTGCCCCGGGCTACCGCGACCGCATCGTGCATGTCGCGCTGGAGGGCGACGAAGGCGGCATGAACCTGGACATGCCGCAGGACGTGCTCAGCCGCATCGCCGACAAGGGCAGCATCGCCGGCGAGCGCTTCTGCGATTTCTCGTTCGCCAATCACTACTGGATCCGCTGGCGCAATCTGGCCTCGGCCTACCAGCGTTACACGCTGGACGTGGCGCGCACCGATGACCCGGCGCAGCGCGTGGCAGCGTACTCGGACGCCTACCAGAGCGTCGCCACGGGGACGCCGGTGCCGCCGTCGTACCGCTTGAGCTCGGAAGACAAGCGCCGCGAATCGCAACAGTTGTGGCGGCACATGGTCGAGCAGGGACAGATCTGGGAAGACCTGGGGCCGGACCTCACCGACGGTGCGCCACGGCCACTGCCGCAGATGAAGGTGACGCCGATCTATTGAGCCGGGATGGGCCGCTTCCCGATCCGGTATGCCGGCCGCCGGTCGGCTTCCCCAGAAACCGTGACATGACCGGTAGAGCCGACCGTTGGTCGGCTGCGCTTCGCATCCGGGTCAGACATTCGCGGCGTCGGATGCAAGTCGACCAACGGTCGACGCTACCCGCGGCCCGGCAGCTGCGGGAACGCGCGCTGCATGCAGTCCTCGCGCGGGCAGACCCGGCAGCCCGGGCCAATCGAGACCGAGTTGCCCGGGCTCTGGATATCCAGCCCACGTGTGTAGATCAACCGCTCGGCATGCTGCAGATCGCAGCCCAGCGCCACCGCGAAGGTCTTGCGTGGCTGGCCATGCCCGATCGGGCCGCTGCTCACCTGCCGCGCCAGCCAGAAGTGGCGGCGCCCGTCCGGCATGCGCGCGGTCTGCGTCAGCACCCGCCCCGGTTGGTTGAAGGCTTCGTACACGATCCACAGCGGGCACGAGCCGCCCACCTGTGAGAAGTGGAAGTCGGTGGCCGAGTGCCGCTTGGAGACATTCCCCGCGCGGTCCACGCGGATGAAGAAGAACGGCAGGCCGGGCGCACTGCGCCGGGCCAGCGTGCTCAAACGATGGCAGACCGCCTCGAAGCCCACGCCGAAGCGATGGGCAAGCGCATCGATGTCATACGCGCTGTGCTCGGCGGCACGCAGGAACTGCGCGTACGGCATCACCAGCGCACCGGCGAAGTAGTTGGACATGCCGATCCGCGCCTGCGCGATCTGCTCCGCTTCGCCGAACCCCGCGCGTGCGATCACCGCATCGATCTGCGCGGCATAGCCAAGCAGGGCGAGCTCGGCCGCCATCTGGAACGCCTGCTGGCCCGGCTCCAGGTAATCCGGCAGCCACAAGGTGCGGCTGCCGCCATCGTAGGCGCGCTTCTCGCGCCCGGCCTGCAGTGGTCCCACCTCCACCAGCACGCCGTGGCGGTCCGCGAGCAGCTGGCGCAGGCGCGGCGCGACATGCCCGGCCACCAGCCCCCATTCGCCGAACAACTGCTCGGCCAGGTCATCCAGCTCCGGGATGTGGTTGTGCATGCGGTTGAAGAAGTCGCGGACCTGGTCGCCCGCGGGCAGCGCCTGTCCGGCATGCACGTCGCCCAGCTGGAACTCGAGGGCCGCGGCATGTTCACGCAGCATCAGGTGGCGGCGGTGCAGGTCCAGCAGGGCACGGCTGATCTGCGGCAGGTTGCCGGCCATCGCACGCAGCTCGGTGCTGCTGACATCGGCCAGGCCCAGGTCGCGCAGGGTCTCGCCCAGCGATTCCTGCAGCGCGGCGGGGTCATCGACCTCGAACAGCTCGCTGACGTCGCCCAGCACCTCGCGCAGCCTGCCCTGCACCGCCGGGGTCAACGGCCGCTTGTTGCGCTCGATCTGGTTCAGGTAGCTGGCCGACAGCCCCAGCGCCCTGGCCAGCGCCAGCTGGCTGTAGCCGCGCTGCTCGCGCAGTTTGAGCAGGCGCAGGCCGAGCTGGCGTTGTGGAGGCTGGCTATTCACAGAATTCACAAGAATCGTAGCGGGCATTGGCCAGATTAAGCGTATACAGCCCGGAAATCGAGGGTGGCACTGTGAATAATGCCAACAACTTTCGACCCGTCGGGATTGTCCATGACTGTTGCAGCGCCCCGTATCCGCATGTTGATCGATGGCCAGTTCATCGAATCGGCCAGCTCGCATTGGCAGAACGTGGTCAACCCGGCCACCCAGGACGTCCTGGCCCAGGTCCCGTTCGCCACCCCCGGCGAAGTCGACGCCGCCGTCGCCTCGGCCAAGGAAGCCTTCAAGACCTGGCGCAAGACCCCGATCGGCACCCGTGCGCGCATCTTCCTGAAGTACCAGCAGCTGATCCGCGAGAACATGAGCGAGCTGGCCCACATCCTCAGCGCCGAGCAGGGCAAGACCGTGCCGGATGCCGAGGGTGATGTGTTCCGCGGCCTGGAAGTGGTCGAGCACGCCGCCGCGATCGGCAACCTGCAGCTGGGTGAGCTGGCCAACAACGTCGCCAACGGCGTGGACACCTACACCCTGCTGCAGCCGCTCGGCGTCTGCGCGGGCATCACCCCGTTCAACTTCCCGGCGATGATTCCGCTGTGGATGTTCCCGATGGCGATCGCCACCGGCAATACCTTCATCCTCAAGCCGTCCGAACAGGACCCGATGGTCACCATGCGCCTGGTCGAACTGGCGCTGGAAGCCGGCATCCCCAAGGGCGTGCTGAACGTCGTCCACGGTGGCGAGGACGTGGTCAACGCGATCTGCGATCACCCGGACATCAAGGCCGTTTCGTTCGTCGGTTCCACCCGCGTCGGCACCCACGTGTACAACCGTGCCTCGCTGGCCGGCAAGCGCGTGCAGTGCATGATGGGCGCCAAGAACCACGCCGTGGTGCTGCCGGACGCCAACAAGGAACAGAGCCTCAACGCCATGGTCGGCGCCGCCTTCGGTGCGGCCGGCCAGCGCTGCATGGCCGCCTCCACCCTGGTGCTGGTCGGCGAAGCGCGCGAGTGGGTACTGGACCTGGTCGCCAAGGCCAAGACGCTGAAGGTCAGCGGTGGCAGCGTGGCCGGTACCGATGTCGGCCCGGTGATCTCCTGCGCCGCGCGTGAGCGTGTCGAAGGCCTGATCGCCTCGGGCGTGGAGCAGGGCGCCAAGCTGGTGCTCGACGGCCGCAATCCGCAGGTCGATGGCTTCGAGAAGGGCAACTTCGTCGGCCCGACCATCTTCGCCGGCGTCAAGCCGGGCATGCGCGTGTACGACGAGGAAATCTTCGGGCCGGTGCTGGTGATCCTGGAGGCGGACACGCTGGAAGACGCCATCGAACTGATCAACGCCAACCCGAACGGCAACGGCACCGCGCTGTTCACCCAGTCCGGCGCGGCCGCCCGCAAGTTCCAGGAAGACATCGACGTCGGCCAGGTCGGCATCAACGTGCCGATCCCGGTGCCGGTGCCGCTGTTCTCGTTCACCGGCTCGCGCGCTTCCAAGCTCGGCGACCTGGGCCCGTACGGCAAGCAGGTGGTGATGTTCTACACCCAGACCAAGACGATCACCTCGCGCTGGTTCGATGACGAGACGCTGGGTCATGGCGTCAACACCACCATCAGCCTGAAGTAAGCAACAACGGAGTTCGACCATGAGCCACTCGACGACGACGGAACTCGACGAAGCGCAGCAGGCCTATAGAGAGGCAGCGCGTGACTTCGCCCAGGCCGAACTGGCGCCGCATGCCGCGCGATGGGATGCGGAGGGCATCTTTCCGCGCGAGGCGATCGCCAAGGCAGGGGAACTCGGGTTCTGTGGGTTGTACATGGACCCCGAGGTCGGTGGCAGCGGCTTGAGCCGTCTGGACGCCGCCGTCGTCATCGAGGAGCTCGCCAACGTGGATCCGTCCACGGCGGCCTATGTCAGCATCCACAACATGGCGTCGTGGATGGTGGCCAAGTGGGGCCAGGAGAGCCTGCGGGCCGAATGGGGCGCAGACCTGGCCGCCGGCACCAAGCTGGCCTCGTACTGCCTGACCGAGCCGGGTGCCGGCTCGGACGCGGCCTCGCTGAAGACCAGCGCGGTGCGTGATGGCGACCACTACGTGCTCAACGGCTCCAAGGCCTTCATCTCCGGCGCCGGTGCCACCGAGCTGCTGGTAGTGATGGCGCGCACCGGGGGCCCAGGCGCCGGTGGCATCAGCGCGATCGCGGTGCCGGCCGATCTGCCCGGCATCAGTTACGGCCGCAAGGAAGAGAAGATGGGCTGGAACAGCCAGCCGACCCGTGGCATCACGTTCGAGAACGTGCGCGTGCCGGTCAGCCATCTGCTCGGCGAGGAAGGCAGCGGCTTCAAGCTGGCCATGAAGGGCCTGGATGGTGGCCGCATCAACATCGCCGCGTGCTCGCTGGGCGCGGCGCAGGGCGCCGTGGATGCCGCCCGCCGCTACATGGGCGAGCGCCGCCAGTTCGGCAAGGCGCTGTCGGAGTTCCAGGCGCTGCAGTTCAAGCTGGCCGACATGGCTACCCAGCTGGTCGCGGCGCGGCAGATGGTGCACACCGCCGCGCGCAAGCTCGATGCCGGCGCCAGCGACGCCAACGTGTGGTGCGCGATGGCCAAGCGCTTCGCCACCGATGCCGGCTTCAACATCTGCAACGACGCACTGCAGATCCACGGCGGCTACGGTTACATCCGCGAATATCCGATTGAACGGTTGCTGCGCGATTCGCGCGTGCACCAGATCCTGGAGGGCACCAACGAGATCATGCGTGTGATCGTCGCCCGCCACCTGCTCAACACTGAAGAGGAACTGCGATGATGGAATGGCGCCAGCATGACCATGTCGGCCTGAAGGTCGAGGCCGATGGCCACGTCGCGGTCATCACCCTCGACAACCCGCCGGCGCATACCTGGACCGTGCACAGCCTGTCGGCGCTGCGCGATCTGGTCGGCGCGCTCAATGCGGACCGCGACATCTACGCGCTGGTGATCACCGGCGACGGCGAGAAGTTCTTCTCCGCCGGCGCCGACCTGAAGCAGTTCGCCTCCGGTGACAAGGCCGCCGCACGCGAAGCCGCACGACGCTTCGGCGAAGCCTTCGAAGCCCTGTCCGGTTTCCGTGGGGTGTCCATCGCGGCGATCAACGGCTACGCGATGGGCGGTGGTCTGGAGTGCGCGCTGGCCTGCGACCTGCGCATCATCGAAGAACATGCCCAGGTGGCGCTGCCGGAGGCCACCGTCGGCCTGCTGCCGTGCGCCGGTGGCACCCAGAACCTGCCGCGTCTGGTGGGAGAAGGCTGGGCCAAGCGCATGATCCTGCTGGGCGAGCGCATCGATGCGGACACCGCACTGCGTATCGGCCTGGTCGAAGAAAAGGTCGGCAAGGGCGAGGCCAAGGCACTGGCCCTGGCATGGGCGCACAAAGCCGGCAAGCAGAGCCCGACCAGCATCGCCGCCTGCAAGACCCTGGTGCAGGCCACCCGCACCGGTACCCACGCCTCGGCGCTGGTGGCCGAGCGCGAGGCCTTCGTCGATCTGTTCGACAGTGCCGACCAGGCCGAGGGCGTGAACGCCTTCCTGGAAAAGCGCGCCCCCCAGTGGAAGAACGCATGAGCACGGTCGTCGCCAACGACGAGGCGCCGGTGCTGTTCGAAGAGCGCGCCGCCGCCAATGGCACGCGCATCGGCATCGCCACGCTCAACGCAGCGCGCACCCTCAACGGGTTCTCGCTGCCGATGGCGCACCTGCTGCGCGAGCGGCTGGAGGCCTGGGCCGTTGATGACGGCATCGCGCTGGTGGTGCTGCAGGGCGCAGGCGAAAAGGCCTTCTGCGCCGGCGGCGACCTGCACAGCCTGTACCGCAGCATGGTCGATTACCGCGAGCGCGGGAAGACCGACATCCGCGACAACGCTTACGCAGCGGAATTCTTCGACGTCGAGTACCGCGTCGACTACGCGATCCACACCTATCCCAAGCCGATCCTGTGCTGGGGCCATGGCATCGTCATGGGCGGCGGCATCGGCTTGATGTCCGGCGCCAGCCACCGTGTGGTCAGCGAGCGCTCCAAGCTGGCGTTCCCGGAGATCACCGTTGGCCTGTTCCCGGACGTCGGTGGCAGCTGGCTGCTGCCGCGCGTGCCCGGCCACGGCGGCCTGTTCCTGGCCCTGACCGGTGCACCGCTCAACGCCGGCGATGCGATCTACGCCGGCCTGGCCGACATCCACATCGCCGAGGCGCAGCGCGAGACCGTGTTCAACGCATTGGCAGACGTGCACTGGAGCCGCGAGGCCAAGCGCAACCACGAACAACTGACCGCACTGCTGCAGCAGCACGCCAGCGATGCGGCCACCGGCCCGTTGCTGCGCAATGCCGCCACCGTCGATGCGCTGTGCGCTGGCGACGACGTCGGCGTGATCGTCGATGCGATCCTTGCCCTGGAGAGCGAGGATGCCTGGCTGACCAGCGCGCAGGCCACGCTGGCCGCCGGCGCGCCGGGTTCGGCACGGCTCGCGTTCGAGCTGCAGCGCCTGGCCGAGGGCGCCTCGCTGGCCGAGGTCTACCGCATCGAATACGTCGCAGCACTCCACGCGGCGGCCCATGGCGACTTCGCCGAAGGCATCCGCGCGCTGCTGATCGACAAGGACCGCAACCCGCAGTGGCAGCCGCGCACGCTGGCCGAAGCCACTGGCGAGTGGGCCCGCACGTTCTTCGTTTCGCCGTGGTCCGATGCCGCGCATCCGCTGGCCGACCTCGGTGCCACCGTCCCTGAAAGGAGCCACGCATGAGCCGTATTGCATTCATCGGGTTGGGCAACATGGGTGGCCCGATGGCCGCCAACCTGGCCAAGGCCGGCCACGCGGTGCGCGTGTTCGACCTGGTGCCCGCCGCCGTGCAGGCCGCCGTCGATGCCGGCGCCACCGCCGCCAGCTCGGCACTGGATACGCTGACCGACGCCGAGATCGTCATCTCGATGCTGCCGGCCAGCCGCCACGTCGAAGGCGTCTACCTCGGTGACGACGGCCTGCTGGCCGATATCCCCGGTGGCGCGCTGGTCATCGACTGCAGCACCATCGCCCCGGCCACCGCCCGCAAGGTCGCCGAAGCGGCCGCGGCACGTGGCCTGCAGATGCTGGACGCCCCGGTCTCCGGCGGCACTGCTGGCGCCCAGGCCGGCACCCTGACCTTCATCGTCGGTGGTGAAGCCGAAGCATTGGAGCGTGCGCGTCCGCTGCTGCAGGCGATGGGCAAGAACATCTTCCATGTCGGCGCCAGCGGTGCCGGACAGGTCGCCAAGCTGTGCAACAACATGGCGCTGGGCGTGATCATGGCGGTGACCGGTGAGTCGATCGCACTGGGCGTCGCGCACGGGCTGGACCCGAAGGTGCTCTCGCAGATGATGGCGGTCAGCACGGGCCGCAGCTGGGCCACCGAAGTGTGCAACCCGTGGCCCGGTGTGCTGGAAAACGCCCCGGCCTCGCGTGGTTACAGCGGCGGCTTCGGCAGCGACCTGATGCTCAAGGACATGGGCCTGGCAGTGGAAGCGGCGATGAGTGTCGGCGCCTCGATTCCGCTGGGCGAGCTGGCCCGCAACCTGTATTCGATGAACCACCAGGCCGGCCGCGGCAAGCTGGATTTCTCCAGCGTGGTGCAGCTGATCACGCACGACAAATAAGAGCCGGTTCCGGCAGTGCCGGCCGCTGGCCGACAACGACGGTGCCCCAGGTAGGCAACGACCGTTGGTCGTTGCAACGGAACAAGATGCATCCTGCGGGCACGCCCACGGGATCCACCGCGGTGGGATGGGCGGTTGCCAGACGATCAAGTCAGGCAGCCGCCCATTTTTTTCAGACCACCGTCAGCGTCACGTCGATGTTGCCGCGGGTCGCGTTCGAGTACGGGCACACGATGTGCGCCTTCTGCACCAGGTCTTCAACCTGCTCGCGCGGCAGGCCCGGGACCGAAATCTCCAGCGCGACTTCGATGCCGAAACCGGTCGGGATCTGGCCGATGCCGACCTTGCCGGTGATCTGCGTTTCCGCCGGCAGGGCGACCTTGGCCTGGCCGGCCACGTACTTCAGCGCGCCCAGGAAGCAGGCCGAGTAGCCGGCGGCGAACAGCTGCTCCGGGTTGGTGCCCGGGCCGCCCGCACCGCCGAGCTCGCGCGGGGTGGAGAGCTGGATGTCCAGCACGTTGTCGGAAGAGACGGCGCGGCCGTCGCGGCCGCCGTTGGCAGTGGCCTGGGCGGTATACAGAACGTTGGCAATGGACATGGGAATCTCCTGCGGAGTGAAAGGGGTGGGCCAGATGGCAGGTGTACTGTGCGCGCCTGAACCGTACTTGTGGCAACATTTAGTCCAGAAAACTTGATCTGGAGTCCGCCATGGTCGATCGACTGCAATCCCTGCTGGACCGTTTCGCGGTGTCGGCCGAGGTCTTCCATGCCGGCGCGCTGTGCGGCATCACCGATCTGCCGGCCGACGGCGAGCGCGGCCAGCTGCATCTGATCCGCGATGGCGATGTACGCGTCGAGCATCCGGACGGCAGCGTGCTGCAGATCAGCACCCCCAGCGTACTGCTGTACCCGCGCCCGCTCGCGCACCGCTTCGTCACCGATGCCACCCGGGGTGCCGACTTTGCCTGCGCCAACCTGCAGTTCGAAGGCGGCGCCAACAACCCGGTCGCCGCCGCACTGCCGCCGGTCGTCTGCCTGCCGTTGGACGGCCTGTATGGCGGCCAGCCGGTGCTCTCGTTGTTGTTCGAAGAAGCGTTCGCGCAGCGCTGCGGCCGCCAGGCATTGCTGGATCGCCTGTTTGAAGTCGTGCTGATCCAGATCCTGCGCGCGCTGATGGAGAGCGGCCAGATCCGCGTCGGCCTGCTTGCCGGCATGGCCCATCCGCGGTTGCGCCACGCGCTGGTGGCCATGCACGAGGCACCGGCCGACGAGTGGACGCTGGCGTCGCTCGCCCAGCGCGCCGGGATGTCGCGCAGCGCCTTCGCCGACAGCTTCCGCGACACCATCGGCAGCACGCCCGGGCACTATCTGCAGGGCTGGCGCACCCGCCTGGTGCAACAGGCACTGCGCCGCGGCCATCCGCTCAAGCGCATCGCCATCGATGTGGGCTACGGCAGCGAAGCGGCGTTGTCGCGCGCGTTCAAGGCGCAGACCGGGCAGTCACCGCGGCAGTGGAAGCAGGGCAGCGTGGTGACCGAACGATAGGGCGAGGCACGTTGGCCTCGCTCAGATCGCCCACTCCCGATCCGTCGTGAACATGATCGTGAGCCAGCGGTCCGGCGACTCCTCGCCCAGCGCCTCGCCGATCTCATCGCGCAGCCGGTCCCACTCGATCAGCGGCCGCGGCGGATCATCCGCGCGCGCCACGAAGAACAGTTCGATCTGCTCACCGCGCCCGACCTTGGCCACGTAGCTGCGGTATTCCAGGAAACCGTGCCTGGCGACGATGTCGCGCGCCACCTCGTCCACATGGGTCTGCAGATCCAGCGGGGTGATCAGCAGAATGTCCGACAACGCCTGGCGCACCGTACCCATGGGCGCGACGACCACGAACAGGCAGACCACCAGCAGGATCGCCGGATCGATGTACGGCACCAGCCATGCCCACTGCGTCCCGCCCAGCACATAGCCGCCGACGAACGCGACCAGATACGCGGCGGACATGCTGGCCGCGACCACCCAGTTCTTGGCATCCAGGGCGATGAAGTCCGAGCCGATCGACCGGTTCGCCCGGCGCACGAACAGTGCCAGGCCGGTTTCGGCCGCGATCGAAATGACCGCGAACAGGATCGCCGGCCCCAGCGCGATCTCGCGCCCACCGGACATCAGGGCATCCACCGCGTTGACCGCCGCGTACAGCGCCGCACCGATCATCAACGTGCCGCTGACCCCGAGCACGATCGGCTCCAGGTGCCAGAAGCCCATGGTGAAGCGCTGGTTCAAGCGCGACTGCAGGGTATCGACCTGGGTCGACAGGCTGATCAGGCGCACCACCAGCAGCGACAGCCACGTCATCACCACGTCGATCAGCCCGTAGATGCCGTCGAAGATGATCAGCGAGGAGTTGGCCAACAGGCCGAACGCCACGGCCGCGGCGGCCATCGCCAACGACGCGGCGATCGACAGGCGCAGGACGCCTTGCTCGGTGGAGGGGTCGAAACTGGGCAGACGAAGCGCGGGCATGGATGCCTGGGAGGGACGTGCAGGGCTGCATTGTCTACTGCCGTCGTTGCGGGCGGGTACTCCGCACGCGATCCGGCGGCCGGCCGCACCCTCGGGCAGCGTTCATGGGAAGGGGGTAAACTATTGATTGCGCTGGCATTGCCAGTGAATCCAGATAGCCTTGCGCCCCATGACCCAGCCTGCCACCGACGCCGCCGTGCGTTACGCCGCCTCCCTGCGCCTGTCCGTCGCCCCGATGATGGACTGGACGGACCGCCATTGCCGGTACTTCCACCGGCTGCTGGCGCCGGGCGCGCGGCTGTACACCGAGATGGTGCACGCCAACGCGGTGATCCATGGCGACCGCGAGCGCCTGCTCGGCTTCGATGGCAGCGAGCATCCGCTCGCGCTGCAGCTCGGTGGCAGCGATCCGGCCCTGCTCGCCCAGGCCGCGCGCATCGCACAGGAATGGGGCTATGACGAGGTCAACCTCAACTGTGGCTGCCCCTCCGATCGGGTCCAGGCCGGGCGCTTCGGTGCCTGCCTGATGCGCGAGCCGGCGCTGGTCGCCGAGTGCGTGGGCGCGATGGTTGCCGCGGTGGACATCCCGGTCACGGTCAAGTGCCGCTTGGGCGTGGATGACGACAACGACTACGAAAGCTTCGTCAACTTCGTCGATCAGTCGGCCAACGCCGGGAGTTCGATGTTGGTGGTGCATGCCCGCAACGCGTGGCTGAAGGGCCTGTCGCCCAAGGAAAACCGCGAAGTGCCGCCGCTGCGCTACGACTGGGCGCACCGCCTCAAGGCCGATCGTCCGCAGCTGCGGATCGTGCTCAACGGTGGCCTGGCCACGGTCGAGGCCGCGCAGGCCCACCTGCCGGCGCTGGACGGGGTGATGCTGGGCCGCGCGGCCTACCATGACCCCTACGTGCTGCATCAGCTGGAGGCTGCCCAGACCGGTGCCCCGCTGCAGTCACGCGAGGCGCTGCTGCGCGCCATGCAGCCCTACATCGAGGCCCGGCTGGCCAGCGGGCTGGCCCTCAAGCACATCACCCGCCACCTGCTGGGGCTGTTCCACGGGCAGCCGGGGGGGCGTGCCTTCCGCCAGATCCTGAGCGAGGGCTCGCACCGCGCCGGGGCCGACTGGAGCCTGATCGAGCAGGCGCTGGCGGTGACCCGCGCCCAGGCGGAACGCGTTGCGGCGTAAGCCGCCTGCCTTGTCGGCTTGACAAGGGCGCTGCTTTGGCCGCCAATGTTCACTTAGATGAACGGCGCGGAGGGGCAACCGGAAAAGTTCAGACCGGATTCACTGGCTAAAACCAAGAATTCGCTAAAGATTCGTAAAGCGCCGGCCCAGGCCGGCGGTTGCCGATTCACAACTTTTGAACGTTTAGCCGCGCTCCGCTAGGATCAGACCGATGTTCTCCGTGACCCGCCACCGCCGCATTGCCGCCTTCGCCTTGTTGGTGACGGGCGCTGCTGCCTCCACCGGCAGTGCGTGGGCCCAGATGCCGCCGGAAGCGGCCCGTGCCGAGATGATGCGCACGGCCGAACGGGGTGGTCCGCAGGAGCGCTCGCTGTCCGATGCGGTGCGCCGGGTACAGCGGACTACCGGTGGACACATCCTCGGCGCCGAGCGCGTGCCCTTCGACGGGCGTGACATCAACCGGGTCAAGTACATGGATGACCGCGGTCGCGTCCGCTACATGGACGATCCCGCGACATCGCGTTCACAGCCCCGCACGCCGCGCTCGGATATGTCATCACTACGCGGCGATAACCCCTGAACAGGGATAGTTGTCCGCAGTCATCTGCATTACCCACTGGCCCCATGGGGCCATACCCAGGACACTAGGGAGAGTTCATGCGTATCCTTCTGGTCGAAGACGAAGCCCCGCTGCGGGAAACACTGGCAGCCCGGCTCAAGCGCGAAGGCTTTGCCGTCGATGCCGCGCAGGACGGTGAGGAAGGTCTGTACATGGGCCGCGAAGTACCGTTCGACGTGGGCATCATCGATCTGGGCCTGCCCAAGATGTCGGGCATGGAACTGATCAAGGCGCTGCGCGACGAGGGCAAGAAGTTCCCCGTGCTCATCCTGACCGCGCGTTCGAGCTGGCAGGACAAGGTCGAAGGGCTCAAGCAGGGCGCCGACGATTACCTCGTCAAGCCGTTCCATGTCGAAGAGCTGCTGGCCCGCGTCAATGCGCTGCTGCGCCGTGCCGCCGGCTGGAGCAAGCCGACGCTGGAGTGCGGTCCGGTCGCGCTGGATCTGGCCGCGCAGACGGTCAGCGTCAATGGCAGCAACGTGGACCTCACCAGCTACGAGTACAAGGTGCTGGAGTACCTGATGATGCATGCCGGTGAACTGGTCTCCAAGGCCGACCTCACCGAACACATCTATCAGCAGGACTTCGACCGCGACTCGAACGTGCTGGAGGTCTTCATCGGCCGCCTGCGCAAGAAGCTCGACGCCGACGGCGAACTCAAGCCGATCGAAACCGTGCGTGGCCGCGGTTACCGTTTCGCCATTCCGCGCAACGAAGGCTGAGCTGCGGCTGCCGATAGATGATGTCCGGTCGTCTGTGGTTCTTTAAACGCTGGCGGCCGCGCTCACTGCAGGCGCGCCAGCTGTTGGCCGCCTCGGTGGGCCTGGTGGCCTTCCTGGCCCTGGCCGGCTACGCGCTGGACGCTGCCTTCGCCGATACCGCGAAGGCCAACCTGCGCGAGCGGCTGAAGAACTACGCCACCGCCTATGCGGCCGGCATCGATTTCACCCGCGACCGCTCGCTGTACATCCGCGAGCAGCCACCGGACCCGCGCTTCGATGTTCCCGGCAGTGGCCTCTATCTGCAGGTCGTGATGCCGGACGGCAAGGGCAACTCCATGTCCGCCGAAGGCCCGATGCTGCCCACCGTGGGCGGCGGCATGCTGGCCCCGCGCCAGGAAGTCTTCGAAGGCCCGTTGCCGATGATCCAGATCGACGGCAGCGAGGGCTCGGCCTACCGCTATGGCATGGGCCTGGTCTGGGATGCCGACGCCGACCCGGCCACCGAATTCCCGTACACCATCTACGTGCTCGAAGACTCGCGCGCGCTCGGCGCCCAGCTGCGCGTGTTCCGTGGGCGGGTGTGGTTCTACCTCGGCGGCATCGGCCTGATCCTGCTGCTGCTGCAGACCGTCATCCTGCAGTGGAGCCTGCGCCCGATGCGGCGCGTGATCAACGAACTGACCAAGGTCCAGCGCGGTGAAACCGAGCGCATGAGCGAACGTCATCCGCGCGAGCTCGAGCCGCTGACCGACAGCATCAACGCCTTCATCGAAAGCGAGCGCGAGAACCTCGAACGCCAGCGCAACACCCTGGCCGATCTCGCGCACAGTCTGAAAACACCGCTCGCGGTGTTGCGTACGCAGCTCGACAGCGGCGCACGTGACGAAGATCTGCGCGAAGAGTTCGACGTGCAGCTGCGGCGCATGAACAACCTGGTGTCCTACCAGCTGGCACGCGCGGCATCGTCCGGGCACAAGCTGTTCTCCGCCCCACTGCCGATCGAATCCAACGCCGAAGAAATCGTGCGCGGGTTGGAGAAGGTCTACGCGTCCAAGGGTGTCCTGTGCGAATTCGACATCGATCCGGCCGCGCGTTTCCATGGCGAGCCCGGCGATCTGCAGGAACTGCTCGGCAACCTGCTGGAGAACGCGTTCAAGTGGGCCAAGCGCCGTGTGCTGCTGACCGCGCATCCGTTGCCGGCACCGGGCGCGCGCCGCGCCGGCCTGGTGCTGTCGGTGGATGACGATGGCCCGGGCATCGCGCCGGAAGACATCGCCAAGGTGCTGCAGCGTGGCGTGCGTGGCGACGAGCGGGTGCAGGGCCACGGCATCGGCCTGTCGATCGTGCAGGACCTGATCAAGGACTACCGCGGTGAACTGCAGGTCAAGCGCTCACCGGAGCTGGGCGGCGCGCGCTTCGAAGTGAAACTGCCGCCGGGGCCGTAACGGCCTTACCGCATCAGCGGCGACGGACCGTAGAACCGCCGCAGGTGCCCGGCCACAGCCGGCATCTCACGCGCCAGCAGCGCGGGTGCGGAGAAGTGGTACTCGCTGACCACCGCGAAGAATTCTTCCGGCGCCTCGGATGCATACGGATCGATCAGCGTCTGCCGACCGCTGTCCACCTCGGCGCAGAACGCATCGTAGGCCGGCTGGAAGTCCGCCGCCCATTGTTTCTGCCACGCACGCGGCAGCGGCGGCGTGCCGTCGATCGCGCCGTCCAGTGCATCGATCTTGTGCGCCATCTCATGCACCGCCACGCAGAACCCGGCTTCGGGATCGGCGATGTCGGCCTGGATGTCGGCCCACGACAGAATCAGCGGGCCGCTGTCCCACGACTCACCGATCAGCGCGTCGTCCCATTCGTGCAGCACGCCCGCCGCATCCACATGGCTGCGATGCACGCGGAAGGCATCGGGATAAACGATCAGCTGCGACCAGCCGCGCAGCCCGATCTCACCCAGCTCCATCAGCGGCAGGCAGCACAGCGCGGCCAGCAACACGCCATCGGCGTCGTCCAACTGCAGCTCGGCAGCAGGGCTGATGGTCTTTTCATGCAGGAAACGGGCGGCGAGGGCGCGCAGGCGTTCGCGGCGGTCAGGACCGAGTTGCTGCAGCCACGCGGCGCGGCGGCAGGTGCTCTCCCAGAGGGTGGGGTCGATCTGGCGTGGCGTGCGACGCAGCCAGCCCAACAGTCGTTCGATCAGCGGAACATACCCGGCAGGAAGCTGTGCCACTTCGGCGCGCGCATGCGCGGCAGCACGTCGTCATCGCCCCCGCCGCCGGTGCTGGTACCGCTGCTGGCGCTGGGCTTGACGGTGGCCGGCGCTGCGGAGGCCGACGCCGATGCGGGCGCACTGCGCTCGTTCTCGCTACCCGAATAGACACACGCGCCGCGGCCCGCCGTGGTGAGCGCATCGGAAGCGTGCGCGACCAGCGGGGCCATCAGGAGGAGCAGGCAATGGGCGAACGGGCGCATCGTCAACATCCACAGGGCGGGTCAAGTTCTCGATTCTAGCCCGATTCCGTCAGGGGATTGGAAGGCCCCGGGCGGGCGCTGGCGCCGGCTTTCCCGCATACTTTTCCCGTTTACCCGATGGAAGCTGCCGTGGACGACCGCCAACTGCTGGCCAAACTGGGCGCCGGTCGCCTGTCCGGCGACGCGCTGGCGCGCGAACTGGGCCAGACCCGTGCCGCGATTTGGAAGCGGATTCAAGGACTTAGGGCGGCTGGCGTCGATATCGACGGGCGCGCCGGTGACGGCTACCAACTCCAGCAGCCGCTGGACCTGCTGGACGCCGGGACGATCCAGGCCGCGCTGCCGGCTGCAGTCGCCACTCAGCTGGCCTCGCTGGAGATCGCCTGGTCGGTTGCGTCAACGAACAGTGAATTGTTGCGCTGCAGCGCGCCAGAGCGCGGCGTAGCGGTGCTGCTGGCCGAGCGGCAGACCCGGGGCCGTGGCCGGCGCGGGCGGGTCTGGGCCTCGCCCTTGGCGGCGCATGTCTATCTCTCGGTGCTGCGCGGCTTTGCCGGTGGATTATCGCGGCTGGGCGGGCTGAGTCTGGTCGCCGGTGTCGCGGTGGCCGAAGCGCTGCGCGACGCGGGTTTCCGCGACGTTGCGCTGAAGTGGCCGAATGATCTGATCGTTGAAGGGCGCAAACTCGGCGGCCTGCTCATCGAAGGGGGCGGTGAATTCGCCGGCCCCGCGCGCGCGGTGATCGGCCTGGGGGTCAATGTGCGCATGCCCGCGGCCTTTGCCGCAGAGATCACCCAGCCCTGGACCGACCTGGACACACTGTCCGGCGAACAGACCTCGCGCAACGCCGTGGTCGCACGCATCCTGGCCGCCCTGCTGCCCGCGCTGGAAGCGTTCGAGCAGGAGGGACTGGCACCGTTCCTTGCCCGTTACGCCGCGCTGGACAGCCTGGCCGGGCGCGAGGTGCAGGTGGAAGAGGGCGGCGCGCTGTTCGTCGGCACGGCACTGGGTCTGGCCGCCGATGGTGCGCTGCGCGTGCGCATCGACGGCAGCGAGCGGAGTTTCCATGCGGGCGAAGTCAGCGTGAGGGCGCAATGAGCGACTGGTTGTTTGATCTGGGCAATTCCCGCTTCAAGTTCGCGCCGCTGCAGGGCGTGCGCGCGGGTGACGTGCAGGCGTGGCCGCATGGCGCCGAAGCGATGCCTGCGTTGGCATTGGAAGCACTGCCTTCAGGTGATACCGCCTATGTCGCCAGCGTCGCGGCACCGTCGCTGACGGCGGCCATGCTGGATGTGTTGCAGGCGCGCTTCCGCCACGTCCGGGTCGCGCGCACCGAAGCCGAGTACGCCGGTGTGCGGATCGCTTACGCCGATCCCAGCCGCTTCGGCGTGGATCGCTACCTGGCCCTGCTGGCCGTAGCGGACCGTGGCCAGGCCGTGTTGATCGCCGGGGTGGGCACCGCCCTCACCATCGACCTGCTCGACGCCGATGGCCAGCATCACGGCGGACGCATTGCCGCCTCGCCGACCACCATGCGCGAAGCGCTGCATGCGCGCGCCGTGCAGTTGCCGGCCGCAGGCGGTGACTACAGCGAGTTCGCCAACGACACCGCCGACGCGCTGGCTTCCGGCTGCGATGGCGCGGCCGTGGCGTTGATCGAACGCAGCCGCGTGCAGGGCGGCGAGCGCCTCGGCTCGCTGCCACATCTGCTGGTGCACGGTGGCGGTGCACCCGCGCTGCTGCCGCTGCTTGGCGATGCCGAATTCCAGCCCTCGCTGGTGCTCGATGGGCTGGCCCGCTGGGCCGTGCACCAACCGCCGTCGGCAGGCTAGGATCAGCCGATGCTTACCCGTGCCCTGATCGTCGTGCTGGTCATCCTCAACCTCGGGGTCGCGCTGTGGTGGCTGCTGCGCGGCGAACCGGTCAGCGCGCCACCGCCGTCGCCGGTCGGGGTGGCGCAGCTGGAAGTGCTGCCGACCCCGCAGGCGCCGAGCACCGCCACCCCGGCGCAGAACGCCGCACCGGCGTTGCAGGACGTGACCCCGGCGCCAGCGCCGGTGACCCAGCCGCCGGCCACCAGCGCGGCGCCGCCCGCGGCCGTGACTGCGGCCCCCACGCCCAGCCCGACGCCGGCCCCTGCCGCGCCGGCACCCGCACCGGTAGCGGCCGCTGCACCGGTCACCGCGCCCCCCACGCCTGCCCGATGCGTGAGCCTGGGGCCCTTCGCTGACCGCGCTGCCGCGCAGGCCGCCCAGTCACGCGCCGGCGGGGCCCTGCGTGCGGCGAAGCTGCGCGAGGTCGCCGATGCCGGCGCCACCCGCTACCGGGTGCTGCTGCCGCCTGCGGCGAGCCGCGAAGAGACGCAGGCCACGGTCAAGCGCATCGTCGCGGCCGGGGTGAGCGACTACTACATCATTGCCCAGGGCGAGGAGGCCAATGCCATCGCGCTGGGCCAGTACCGCAACCGGGAGGGCGCGGATCGTCGCCTGGCGGCGCTGGGCGCGGCCGGTTTCAAGGCGACTATGGTCGCCAGCGGCGGCGATGGCAGCGCGCAGTGGTGGCTGGATGCGACCCTGGCCGATGGTACCGACGCCGCCGCGGCCCGCCAGCGCAGTGGCGCGGCCCAGCACCGCTCGCTGGAATGCGCGCGCTTGCGCTAGAATCCCGGCTCCGCGACGGTCATCCCGCCGCGATGCCGATGCCGGCATAGCTCAGTTGGTAGAGCAACCGCCTTGTAAGCGGTAGGTCCCCAGTTCGAATCCGGGTGCCGGCACCATTGCTGCACGGTCGATGACGACTGCTGCAGCGCCGCGAGTCGTATCCCGCCGCGCTGGCTATGCTGGTCCTCTTTGCAATGGAGGCAACAGCGATGGCGACGTATTCCCCGGTTTCCCTGATTGGCGTGCCCACCGATGTCGGTGCAGGCCACCGTGGCGCGGGTCTGGGACCGGACGCCCTGCGCATCGCGGGCCTCGGTGAGGCACTCAGCGCGCGTGGCGTGGAGGTACGCGACCTCGGCAACCTGGACGGCCCGCGCAATCCGTGGACGGCACCGGTGCACGGCTACCGCCACCTCGACGAGGTGGTGGCCTGGAACCGCGTGCTGATGGAGGCGACCTACGCCGAGCTGCAGGCCGGCCGCATGCCGATCATGCTCGGTGGCGACCATTGCCTCGGGATCGGCTCCATCACCGCCGTCGCGCGCTGGTGCCGCGAGCAGGGCAAGGACCTGCGCGTGCTGTGGCTGGATGCGCATTCGGATTTCAATACCAGCGAGGTCACCCCGTCGGGCAACGTGCACGGCATGCCGGTGGCCTGCCTGTGCGGTCTCGGCCCGGACGCGCTGACCCGGCTCGGCGGCGACGCACCGGCGATCCGTCCGCAGCAGGTACACCAGATCGGCATCCGCTCGGTGGACCAGGAAGAGAAGCGCTTGATCAAGCAGCACCAGGTCGATGTCTACGACATGCGCTACATCGACGAAGCCGGCATGAAACGCACCATGGAAGCGGCGCTGGCCGGCATCGATGCCAATACCCATCTGCATGTCAGCTTCGATGTGGACTTCCTCGACCCGAGCATCGCGCCGGGCGTGGGCACCACCGTGCCAGGGGGCGTCAACTACCGCGAAGCGCAGCTGGTGATGGAGATGATCGCCGATACCGGGCGCATGGGATCGCTGGACATCGTCGAGCTGAACCCGCTGCTGGACAACCGCAATGCCACTGCCGAACTGGCGGTCGATCTGGTTGAGAGCCTGTTCGGCAAATCGACGCTGATGCGCGATTAGAACGGCTGGCTGAACCGCGTTTTCCTGCATTCACATCCGCTGCACGCCTCTCCCGCCAGATTGCACTTCACGCGGCGCCGTGTGTTTCGACCCACGGCACTGCAGGTCAGGAAGAGGAGCTGCGCTGGCGTGCTCTTCTGACAGGCGGGACCGGATTTCGGTATTGAATTTGAACAACCAGGAGAACCCCATGAAGCGTGTTATCGCACTGATGCTGTTGTCGATGTTCTCGGTGGCCATGCTGTCCGGCTGCAACACCGTTGCCGGTGCCGGCAAGGACGTGCAGAAGGCCGGTGAAACGGTCGAAGGCGCTGCCAAGGGCAACTGATCCACGGATCAGTCGTCAACGGAAAAGGCCGGGATTTCCCGGCCTTTTTCATGTCCGGCACATGACATCGCAATACGTGCAGGGGTGAATCATTCAAGCTCGTGAGCGTGCGTTTCATCGCTGCTTGACCGCGCGGCAACGCAACCGCGCGCATTCTGGACCCACGGCGAGATGGCCGTTGCAATCAAGGATGCGAACCCATGAACAAAGACATCATTTCCGGCAAGTGGACGCAGCTCAAGGGCAAGGCGCAGGCCAAGTGGGGCGACCTGACCGACGACGATTTCAAGGTGGCCGAAGGCAATGCCGAGTACCTGGCCGGTCGCCTGCAGGAACGCTATGGCTGGGCACGCGACCGTGCCGAAACCGAAGTCCGCGACTTCGAAGCGGCCATGCGCAAGGATTATCCGGATTACCACTGAGTGGTGATCCAGCACGACGGCATCGCCGTCGGGGATTGAAACCGGAACGGGCCGCGCAAGCGGCCCGTTTTCGTGGAGGGGACTCCGCCTTCAGCGGCGGCGATACGGCGGTGGATCGGGCACATACTGGGCGGGAAACGCCTGCGGCTCGTCACGCGTGGGTGCATTTGCCCGCGGAATGATCCCGCGCGCCACCAGGTTGCGCTCGCTGTCGTAACGCACCTGCACCTGCTGTGCGGGATGCACGGTGTCGCGTTCGAACGCGGTGTTGCGTACCCGCGATTGCTCGCGCTGGCCATGTCCGGTGCCCAGCTGCGGTGCCGGCGCGGTGGAGCCGGTCACACCGGCGCTCTCCATCGTCGACGCACGTGCCTGCGGGCGTGTCCTTGCCGTTGCGGACCCGGCCACCGCGGGGACGGCTTCCCGGGACAGCCGCCCGGCTTCGTGGAACACCGCCACCCCGATCACGCCGATGTTGGCCGGGCGCCCGGTGCGCCCGGCGTAGCTGCGCTCCGGATCGGTGAACACGAACTGGGCGACCTCGTCGTCGGATTTGCGCCAGCCGTGGATGTCGGTGGTCTGCCATGGGTTGAGCACGTAGCCGGTCTGGTGGGGGGCGGCCACCTCGCCGCTGATGGCATTCAGGCCATCGACCGAGAGCACCACCAGCACCCGCTCGGCGCTGCCGTTGCGCAGGCGGACGCTGTAGCGGTGGCCCTGTTGGCCCGCGATCCAGCGCTGGCCATCCCGGCGGTACTGGGTCAGGGCCTGGCCATTGTCGCGGTCGATCACGGTCAGGTGCACCGGGCCGGTGTCGTAACGAAGCGGAACCGCCGGCTTGAAGCCGCACAGGGCCAGTACGGCAAGCAGGGGCAGGATCAGGCGTTGCATGGCAGGGCTCCGCAAGGCAGGTGCAGGATCAAACGCACGGGACCGGCCAACGGGGTTGAGCGCGGGCAGGTAAACTGGGGCGGTTCATCTGTCCGCATTGATTCCCCATGACTACCCGCGTTCTTACCGGCATCACCCCCTCCGGCACGCCCCACCTGGGCAACTACGTCGGCGCCATTCGTCCGGCGATCACCGCCAGCCAGGCCTCGGATATCGAGAGCTTCTTCTTCCTGGCCGACCTGCACAGCCTGATCAAGGCGCAGGAGCCGGAGCGCACCCAGCGCTCCACGCTGGAGATCGCGGCGAGTTGGCTGGCGTGCGGGCTGGATCCGGACAAGGTGTGGTTCTATCGGCAGAGCGACATCCCGGAAACCACCGAGCTGATGTGGTTCCTGACCGTGATCGCCAGCAAGGGCATCCTCAACCGCGCGCATGCCTACAAGGCCGCCGTGGACAAGAACCGCGAGGAGCAACTTGATGACGACGCCGGGGTCAGCGCGGGGCTGTTCATGTATCCGGTGCTGATGGCCGCCGACATCCTGATCTTCAAGGCCAACCGCGTGCCGGTCGGCCGCGATCAGATCCAGCACATCGAGATGGCGCGCGATTTCGCGCAGCGCTTCAACCATGTGTACGGCCAGGAGTTCTTCCCGTTGCCGGAGGTGGTGATCGATGAGCAGGTCGCCACGCTGGCGGGCCTGGACGGCCGCAAGATGAGCAAGAGCTACCACAACACCATTCCGCTGTTCGCGCCCCGCGCGGAGCTGAAGAAGCTGGTGTTCTCGATCCTCACCGATTCGCGCGCACCCGGTGAGCCCAAGAGCACCGAAGGCTCGGCACTGTTCCAGATGTACCAGGCGTTCGCCACCGCGGAGCAGACCGCTGCCTTCGCACAGGCCTTCGCCGAGGGCATCAGCTGGGGCGATGCCAAGCAGCAGCTGTTCGAGCGGATCGACAGCGAGATCACCCCGCTGCGCGAGCGTTATGACGCGCTGATGGCCGAGCCGGAAAAGATCGAAGCGCTGCTGCGCCGTCGTGGCCAGCAGCTGCGCGAGCAGTTCGCGGTGCCGCTGCTGAAGGAGCTGCGCCATGCGGTTGGCCTGCGCGATCTGTCCACCGCCGGTGACGTGCCCAGCGAGGAAAGCGAGGCCGCGCGCGCGGCGCCGCCGCTGTTCAAGCAGTACCGCGAAAAGGACGGCCGCTTCTACTTCAAGCTGCAGGCCGGTGACGGCACGCTGCTGATCCAGAGCGAGGGCTTCGATTCGCCGCGCGATGCCGGTCAGCTGATCGGCGTGCTCAAGCAGACCGAGCACGGCGATGGGCTGCAGAGCGAGCTGTTCAAGCTGGAGGCCGAAGTGGACGTAGTGCTGGCTGCACTGCAGGCACTGCGCGAGTAACGCCGCCTGCTGTCCGGCATCCAGCCACCCGCAGCACCACGTAGTGCCGGCCGCTGGCCGGCAACCAGGCGACCGCGCCATCCGGTAGGCATCGACCGTTGGTCGGTGCCATCGCTATGGCATGATGCCCCTGCACGCCGCGGGGCGTGTTCCTGCACGGGAGACTGCGATGGCTTGGTTGTCGTTGTTGTTGTTCCTGCCCTGGTTCGCGTTGCTGGGCACGCTGTACTGGTTGTTTCCCCGCCAGCCGCGTGGCACCGCGCGCCGCCTGTTCGATGGCGCCGCGCTGGTGCTGGCCTTCGTGCTGAGCATCCTGGCGATGTTGTGGGGCCATCACATCGGCGTGGTCCAGAACGATGCCGGGCCGATCTGGCGACAGGTGCTGGCCGTGCTCTACGCCTATGGTGCCTTCCTGGCGGTGATGGTGGCCGCGGTGCTGCTGCGTGGGCCACTGCTGAGCGCGACTGCGACCAAAGCCGCATCGAAGCCGCAGCACTGATCGACGTAAGATGGGGGCGTTTCGTGCCAGGGATGTGTTGATGCACTCCGACCCCAGCATTCATACGATCGACACCGCGTTCCAGCGCGATGATTTCGACGCCGCCTACCTGATCGTCGAAAACGGCCGGGCGGCCTTCATCGATTGCGGCACCGGCCTGGCCGTGCCGGCGATGCTCGCCGCGTTGGCCCGCGCCGGCTGCACGCCTGCGCAGGTCGACTGGCTGATCCTGACCCACGTGCACCTCGATCACGCCGGTGGTGCCGGGCTGCTGATGCAGCAGCTGCCCAACGCGACGCTGGTGGTGCATCCACGTGGCGCGCCGCATATGGTCGATCCGACCCGCCTGATCGCCGGTGCCACCGAGGTCTATGGTGAGGCGGAGATCGCACGCAGCTATGGACCGATCCTGGCGGTCGCTGCAGACCGGGTGGTGATCGCCGAAGATGGCCACACCGTGGATCTGGCCGGGCGCGCGCTGGTGTGCGTGGACACGCCCGGGCACGCACGCCATCACCTGTGCGTGTGGGATGCGCGCAGCCGCAGTTGGTTCACCGGCGACACCTTCGGGCTGTCTTACCGTGAACTGGACAGCGCGCAAGGTGCCTTCATCGTGCCCACGTCCTCGCCGGTGCATTTCGATCCCGAGCCACTGAAACAATCCATCGCGACGATGCTGGCGCAGGACCCGCAGGCGATGTACCTGACCCACTACGGTCGCGTGGCACCGCCGCGCAAGCTGGCGGCCGATCTGGTCGAGCAGATCGACGCCATGGTCGAGATCGGCCGCCAATGCGATGGTCGCCCGGATCGGCATCGTTGCCTGGTCGCGGCGCTGACCGCGCTGTACCTGGAACGTGCCCAGGCGCATGGCTGCCTGCTGGACGATGAAGCGGTGACCCGGGTGCTGGCGATGGACATCGAACTCAACGCCCAGGGGCTGGCGTGCTGGCTGGATCGCGACCGACGCTAGTGCACGGTCACAGGGGTGTCACGTTACACTCCGGTGTCCTGTTTTCCGTCCTGGTGTCTGCCGTGAATCCGATGCGCATGCTGCTGCTGTCGTCCTGCCTGTTCGTGGGCGGCCTGGCCCACGCCGCCAATGACCTGCCCGGCGGCGGCATCGATCCGGAGGCACTGTCGCGACATGTACGCATCCTGGCCTCGGATGAATTCGAAGGCCGCGCCCCGGCCACGCCCGGTGAAGAGCGCACGGTCCAGTACCTGATCGAAGAGTTCAAGAAGTACGGCCTGCTGCCTGGTGGTGTCGATGGCGGCTGGGTGCAGCCGGTGCCGATGGTGCGCGCCCAGGTGGATGGCCCGGTGCGGGCGCAGCTGCGCCAGAAGGGCAAGCAGCGCGCCCTGGTCAATGGCGAGGACGTGACCCTGCAGAGCCTGCGCCCACAGGAGGCGGTGGCGATCAGGAACGCGCCACTGGTGTTCGTCGGCTACGGCATCGACGCGCCCGAGCGCCACTGGAACGATTACAAGGACGTCGACCTGCACGGCAAGATCGCCGTGGTGCTGATCAACGACGCCGATTTCGAGGCCGACCAGCCGGGTGCGTTCGATGGCAAGGCGGTGACCTACTACGGTCGCTGGACCTACAAGTTCGAAGAAGCCGCGCGCCGCGGCGCGCAGGGTGTACTGATCGTGCACGAGACCGCGCCTGCCGCGTATGGCTGGGCCACGGTGAAGAGCTCGGGCACCTCGCCGCTGTTCGATATCGAACGCACCCGCGAGCAGGCGCTGGCCCAGCACGTGCCGGTGCGCGGCTGGATGCAGCGCAGCCTGGCCGAACAGCTGTTCCGCGACGTGGGCCTGGATTTCGAGGCGGAGAAGCGTCGCGCCATGACCCCGGCGTTCACCCCGGTGGCCCTGGGCGATGCGCAGCTCTCGGTAGACTTCAAGCTCAAGCGCGAGCAGGTGATCACCCGCAACGTCGTGGCCAAGCTGCCGGGTGGCGCGCGCCCCGACGAAGCGGTGATCTTCTCCGCGCATTGGGACGCGTTCGGGATCGGCCAGCCCGATGCCAAGGGTGACCGCATCCGTCGTGGTGCGATCGACAACGCCACCGGCGTGGCTACCGTGCTGGAGCTGGGCCGCGTCTTCGCCGCTGGCCCGCAGCCGCAGCGCACGCTGTATTTCGTGGCACTGACCGCCGAAGAGAAGGGCCTGCTCGGCGCCAGCTACTACGCTGCGCACCCGCTGGCGCCGCTGGACAAGACCGCCGCCGTGTTGAACATCGAGATGTTCAGCCCGGATGGCCCGACCCGCGATATCGCCTCGTGGGGCAAGGGCCGGGTCTCGCTGGAAGGTGACCTGGAGCGCGTGGCCAAGGCACGCGGCCGCACCTACTCGCCCGATCCCAACCTGGAAGCCGGCTTCTTCTACCGCGCCGACCACTTCGCCTTCGCCCGCCTCGGCGTGCCGGCGATCACCATCGGGCCGGGGCTGGACATGCGCGAGGGCGGCGTGGAGAAAGGCCGTGAACTGCGCGATGCGTACTTCGCCGCCTGCTATCACCAGGCCTGCGATGCGTGGACCCCGAGCTGGGACCCGAGCGGCCATGCCGCCGACACCCTGCTGGTCTACGACCTGGGTGCGGAACTGGCCAACAGCCGGCGCTGGCCGCAGTGGGAAGAAGGTTCCGAGTTCCGCGCCGAGCGCGAGAAGAGCGAGTCGGCGCGCCGTTGAGGCAGGCCGTCGGCGGCGCTCAGCGCCGCCGCAGCAGGCGCCAGGCGCCCCATCCGCTGGCCGCGAGCGCGGCCAGGTAACAGACGATCATCCAGCCGAACCGCGTCGGCTGGGTAGCCGCACTGGCGACATGCCGGCCGAAGCGCAGCTGCAGTACGCTGTGCCCGCTGCCCAGATCAGCCGCCAGTTGCAGCGCCAGCGCGGCCATTACCGCCAGCAGCGCCATACCAAACCCCATTCGCGGCCAGCGGGCCTGTGCCGATGGGCGTCGCAGCACCCACGCCACGGTCGTGCCGGCGGTGAGCAGGGCCGCCACCCAAAGCAATGCAGCGCCCGTTGGGGCGCTGGTTGCGTGGGTGGCGGTGCTGGCCTCGGCGAACGCCGGGACCAGCATCGCCAGCATCCACCCGCCCCGCGCGATCGCGGGGCAGGCCGTGCCGCGGTTACTTGCGGGTGCCATCGAGCCAGTTCGGGCCCTTGTTGGTCAGGAAGAACATATAGACCACCAGCGACACCGCGATGATCGCGGTCACGTACACCGCGAACATGCTGACCTGGCCGGTCTTCAGCGCACCCTGGTACAGCAGCGGCGCGGTGCCACCGAACAGTGAGTTGGCCATCGCGTAACCGAAGCCCACACCCAGCGCGCGCACATGGGTCGGGAACAGTTCGGCCTTGACCACCGCATTGATCGAGGTATAGCCGGTCAGGATCACGAAGCCGATGCCCAGCACCAGGAAGGCCATGAACGGATCGTGCTGGTTGGGCAGCTCGGTGATCAGGTACCAGCTGTACAGCACGCCGCCGATGCCGAAGAACACCAGCAGGCTCTTGCGCCCGACCATGTCCGACAGCCAGCCGCCGATCGGCTGCAGCACCATCAGGAAGGTCAGCACGCCGAGGTTGATCATCGTGCCGGTCATGACGTCATCGCCCGCAAATGCGCTCTGGATCATCTTCGGGCCGTTGACCGAATAGGTATAGAACGCGACGGTGCCGCCGGCGGTGATCAGGAAGCACAGCAGCAGCGGACGCCACTGGTTGACGAACAGCTCGCGCATCGAGCCGGACGCCTTGGCGCGGCCATCGCGGGCGGCATCGATGGAATCGGACTGCAATGACTCATCCATGCTGCGGCGCAGCCAGAACACGACGATCGCCGCGACACCGCCGATGCCGAACGCTACGCGCCAGCCCCAGGCGGAGATTTCCGGCTTGCCCCAGAAGGTGAGCATGCCCAGCAGGGTCAGCTGCGCCAGCACATGGCCACCGACCAGGGTGACGTAATGGAACGAGGACAGGAAGCCGCGGCGACCGGGAATGGCGGCCTCGGACATGTAGGTGGCACTGGTGCCGTACTCGCCACCGGTGGCAAAGCCCTGCAGCAGGCGCGCGAACAGCAGGATCACCGCCGCCCAGATGCCGATCTGCGAGGCGGTCGGGGTGATCGCGATCAGGAACGAGCAGGCGGCCATCACCGTGACCGAGACGGTCAGCGCCAGGCGGCGGCCGTAGCGGTCGGCGAAACGGCCGAAGTACCACGCACCGATCGGACGCATCAGGAAGGTGGCGGCGAAGATCGCCCACACGTACATCGTGGAGTTCTTGTCGGCGGCCGAGAAGAACTGGGATTCGAAGTAGACCGCAAAGACCGAGTAGACGTAGACGTCATACCACTCGACCAGATTGCCGGCCGAGCCTTTGAGGGTGTTGGAGATGGAACGCCGCAGGGCGGCCCGTTCGGGGTGTGCCGCAGTGGCGGGGACGGAAGTGCTCATGCAGGGAAGGGGTCCTGGCTGGGAAGCGTTGCTACGGATGAAAGAGGCACCCGGACGTCACTCCGGGGCCTGGCATGCTCTTGTTACCTTACCGCACGTCAAAAACGGGTGCGTGTCACGCATCACGGTGGGCCGGATGAAATCAGCGTGCCAGCACGGAGGGTGCCGCGCCATCGGCAACGGCCTAGAATTCATGTTCCCCCGCACCGTGGTGGCCCATGGCCGTCCTACCCGAATCCCCGTCGGCCGCTCCCCGCAGCGGCCTGGTCGTCCTGGCGCTGCTGCTGGTATACGTGGTCTGGGGGTCCACCTATCTCGGGATCCGGCTGGCGCTGGAGGGCGGCGCACTGCCGCTGACGATGGTCTCGGGCGGCCGGTTCATCATCGCCGGTTCGCTGATGTACGCCGTGCTGCGCTGGCGCGGTTCGCCTGCGCCGACCAGGCGCCAGTGGCGCAACCTGGCGATCATGGGCCTGACCATGCTGGTGCTGGGCAACGGGATGGTGGTGCTGGCCGAGCGCACGGTGTCCTCGGGCCTGGCGGCGACCGCCGTGGCCTCGGTGCCACTGTGGATGGCCCTGTTCGGCGCGATGCGCGGGCAGAACGCCAGCCGTGGCGAGTGGCTTGGCATCGTGATCGGCTTCCTCGGCGTGGTCTGGCTCAACGCCGGCAGCAGCCTGACCGCCTCCCCGCAGGGCCTGATCCTGCTGCTGATCGCGCCGGTCGGCTGGGCCTTCGGCTCGATCTGGGCGCGTGGGCTGGACCTGCCCAGCCCGTTCATGACCGCTGCCGGACAGATGCTGTGCGGTGGCGTGATGCTGATCGTGCTCGGCCTGCTCAGCGGCGAACGCCCGACCACCTGGCCCAGCATGAATGGGCTGCTGGCGGTGGCCTACCTGTGCATGTTCGGCTCGATCGTCGCCTTCACGGCGTACGTCTGGCTGCTGCACAACGTGCGCCCGGCCCTGGTGGCCAGCTATGCCTACGTCAATCCGGTGATCGCGGTGATCCTGGGCGTGATCATCGGCAACGAGCATTTCGGTGGACGTGACCTGCTTGCGATGGCGGTGATCCTGGCCGGCGTGGTGGTGCTGACCCTGGCCCGGACGCGCACCAAATGAGTGTGCCGACGCAGCACAGGGGTTCTACCCCGATATTCACATTTTCGACAACTGTTCAACACGACGATCCCCGCCGGAGCGGGGATCGTGGCGTGCAGCGCGTGCCGGGCCGTAGCCGGCGCAGGCTCAGGCGTAACGCGCCTTGAGCATCGCCCAGGCCGAACGCAGTGCCAGCGCTTCGCCACCGGCCGGACGGCCCGGGCGTTCGCCGTCGTTCCAGGCGTAGACGTCCAGGTGCGCCCAGGTCTGGCCCTCGGCGATGAAGCGCTCCAGGTACAGCGCGGCGGTGACCGAGCCGGCCATGCGCGAACCGGCATTGGCCAGGTCGGCGATGTTGCTGTGCAGGTAGCGCAGGTACGGGCGCCACAGCGGCATGCGCCAGACCGGATCGCGGACCGTTTCACCGGCCTGCAGCCACTGCTGGGCCAGGGTGTCATCGTTGCTGAACAGCGCCGGCAGGTCGGGACCGAGCGCAATGCGCGCCGCGCCGGTCAGGGTGGCGAAATCGAGCACGATCTCCGGTTGCTGCTCGCTGGCATAGGTCAGCGCGTCGGCGAGGATCACGCGCCCTTCGGCATCGGTGTTGTCGATCTCGATGCTCAGGCCCTTGCGGGTGGCGATCACTTCGCCGGGGCGGAAGGCATCCGGACCGATCGCGTTTTCCACCGCCGGGATCAGCAGGGTCAGCTGCACCGGCAGCTGCTGGGCCATGATCAGCCCGGCCAGGCCAAGCGCGTGCGCGGCGCCCCCCATATCCTTCTTCATGTTGCGCATGCCATCGCCCGGCTTGATGTCCAGCCCGCCGGTATCAAAGCACACGCCCTTGCCGACCAGCGCCACGTGCGGCTGGCCTGCGTTGCCCCAGCGCAGCACGATCAGGCGCGGCGCCCGGTGCGAGGCACGGCCCACCGCGTGGATGGACGGGAAGTTCTGCTCGAGCAGCGCATCGCCGGTGATCACCTCGATCTGCGCGCCATGGGCAGTGGCCAGTTCGCGCGCGGCGTCTTCGAGCTGCTGCGGGCCCATGTCTTCGGTCGGGGTGTTGACCCAGTCGCGCACGCGCAGGCTGGCCGTGACCACGTCGCACACCTCGGCCGAAGGCGTGGCGGCGAGCTGGGCCGGTGCGCGGTTGGGCTTGCGGTAACGTGTGAAGCGGTAGCTGCCCAGGCCCCAGCCAAGCTGCAGCAGGGTCTCGATCTCCGGTGCGAGTGTGTCCGCCAGCGTCCAGACGGTGCCTTCCGGCAGCGCGAACGGTGCATGCGCGTAGCTGTAGGCATCGCCCGGGTCGCCCACGCCGATGATCGCGCCGGCCAGGCCGTGCTCGCCCGGCAACAGCACCACGCTGCCGCCGCTGCCGTTGAAGCGCTGCGCATCCAGCCACGCGCCCAGCGCGTCGGACTGCCGTGCGCGCCAACCGGCGTACTGTTCACGGGTCATCACGTGCAGCGGCAGTGCGTTGGACGTATCGGAAGTGAAACCGTTGATCTGGGACATGGGACTGGAAGGCTCCTTGGGCGGCGGCTTACGCGTGCTGGACGGATGCGTTCGCATCCAGCCAGTCGGCCAGCCCGGTCAGGGTGTCGAACTGCAGATCGGGCTGCAGTGATGGATGGGTCCAGGTGTGCTCGACGCGGTTGATCCAGCAGCCGCGCAGACCGGCCTGCATCGCGCCGACCACGTCCATGTCGGCGTGGTCACCGACGTGCAGCACATGCGCGGGCGCGACGCCGAGGCGCTCGCAGGCAGCGTGGAAGATGCTGGCAGCCGGCTTGGCCGCGCCGTGTTCGCGTGAGCCGAGCTGGAAGGTGAAGTGGTGGGATACGCCGATCCGCTGCAGGTCGGCATTGCCGTTGCTGAGCGCGGCCACGGGTACGCGCGCGGCGATCCGGGCCAGCGCGTCCATCGCATCCGGGTAGAACTCGACCTGGTTGCGCGCGGCATAGAACGCTTCGTACGCCGGTTCGAGCAGGGCCGGGTCGGCGCCGCTTTTCTCCAGCGCCTCGCTCAGCGTCAACCTGCGCAGCGCGCTGAGGTCGTAGTGCAGGTGGGGGTTGTCATGGAAGGAGCGCTCACGCAGTTCGCGCATCGCCGCCACCGGGTACATCGCGGCGGTGGCGGGGCTGTGCTGGAGCATCCACTCGTACAACACCTGGTCGATGCGGGCGCCGATGGGGGCGAACGGCCACAAGGTGTCGTCAAGGTCGAGGGTGATGGCTTGGACTGGGAAATTCACCGGCTCATTCTACTCCCGCGATCCCGGGCGGGCACCCCGCAACGGTTCATTCCAGCAGCCTGGCCCAGCCCTGGGTGCCGTCCAGCCGCGCCAGCACCAGCTTGATGCAGACCAGCAGCGGCACCGCCAGCAACAGGCCGATCATGCCCCACAGCCAGCCGAACACCATCAGCGCCAGGATCAGGATCAGCGGCGAGATCGCCATCCGGCGCCCGAGCACGATGGGCGTGACCACCTGGCCTTCCACGGTATGCAGGGCGAGATAGCACGCTGCCGGCAGCAATGCCTGGAACGGATCGCTGAACTCCACGAAGCCCATCAGCAGCATCAGCGCCACGCCGATCAGCGGCCCCACATAGGGCGCGAAGTTCAGCAGCGCCGCCACGGTGCCCCACAGCAGGGCCTCCTGCAGCGAAATGCCAAGCAGCAGCAGGATGCCGGAGAACACCAGGCCGACCAGCGTGTTGATCACGGTGATGGTCAGCACATAGCGGGATACCTCGCGCTCGATCGAGCGCAGGATGTCGGTGGTGAACCGCTGCTGCTGGCGGCTGGGGAACAGGGCGATCGCATGCTTCTGCAGGCTCTGTCCGTAGATCATGAAGAACAGGGTCAGCAGGACCACCGCCAGCACCGAGGCGGCCAGGCGTGGCGCGCGGGTCAGCACTTTGTAAGGATCATCGAGCTGGGTGCGCACGATCTGGACGCGGCGGCTGCCTTCGCCACCGGCCACGCGTGCGAAGTTCTCTGCCGCCTGGTTGGCCTGCTGCACCGGCTTGGTCAGGTTCTGCACCTGGCGGGCGACCTTGCGCAGCTGCTGTGGCGCTTCCTGTGCCCATTCCATTGCCGGCCCGACCAGCTGCACGCCGAGTGCGGCAGCGCCGCTCAGGCCGACGCCGAGCACCAGCACCGCGCCGAGGAACCGCGGGATCCAGATTTTCTGCAGCACCCGCAGGATCGGGTTGCCGACCAGGGCGAAGAACATCGCCAGCAGGATCGGCAGCACCACGTCCTGCGCCGCCCACAGGGTGAAGGCGACGGCCAGGGTGGCCAGGATCACCAGCGACATCGGGGCGCGCGGGCGCGGCGGCGGGGGGGCGACGACAGCTTCAGCGGAAGGGGACACCGGAACGCTCATGCAGGTCGCACACTGGAAAGGAGCGTCATTATTGGGCAAGCCGGGTGCGCATGGCGTGTGGGGTGCGTGCAGATGAAGAAAGGCCCCGCGGCACGTGCCGCAGGGCCTTCGCAGAGTGCTTCCGACCGTGGTGCGGTCAGCGTTCGGACAGGTCAGTGGCCGCTTCGGCCGGCTGCGGCTGATGCGGCGATGCCGGATCGACCCGCCGCTCCGGGCCCAGCCGTGATGCTGCGGGTGCCGGGGTGGGAGCCGCTTGGCGCGGGGAGCCGTCGGCCGCGTCATCCACCTTGTCGGCGGCCTGTTCGGCAGTATCGGCCGCTTCGCTGGCCTGCATCGAGGCGAACGCGGCCTGCGTGCTGGCGACCAGATTGGAAACCGAGCCGATCATCTGCAGCCAACGCGCGCCCTGCACCTTCGCACCAAGGCCGGTCGGTTCCAGCTTGCCGGCCAGGAAGCCGCCGGCCAGGCCTACGGTGATGATCCGCAACGGCGTCCATCCGGCCCGCCAGACGGTGCTGAGGGTGAACCAGCTGCTGCGGGTTTTCTCGACCCGCACCGCCACCACCAGCTCGGCGCGCTGGACACGTTGCCGCAAGGCTTCGAAGTTCATCGCTTCACCCCCGTGGTATCCACGTCGGCATCGGGATCTTCATCGCTGGGTTCGTCATACAGGCCCAGCCGCGACAACTGGCGGCGAGTGGCATGCATGCCGGTGTGGCGGAAGAAGAACGACACCCGCCACATCGCGTAGCCGGTGACGAGCAGGCTCACGATCGACGTGATCAGCAGCGAATGGAACCAGGACAGGCCCCAGCGCTGCATCAGGGCGATCAGCGTGCCGGCCAGCAGGAGCCACGCCGACGCGCCGAACACGATCGCGACGCCGCTCCATGCCAGTGCACGGCCGAACGCACTGCGCGCCAGCGCGAAGTCGGCCGAGGCCAGACGTCGCAATGAGCGCAGGGTGTGCTTGGCCGAATCCACGGTGTCACGGCCGGCCTCACCTACCTGGCGGATGCTCTCGTCCAGGCGCGGTGCGCTTTCTCCGCTGGCCGGTGGCGGGCTGTCCGCGCCACCGGTACCGGTGGCGGGCGACTGGGCTTGATCGCTCACGCCGCTGCTTACTTGTCGCCGCCGCTGCGGGCCAGCTTGGCGATGATCCAGCCCGCCGCGAAGGCCACGCCGAAGGACGCCAGCGGACGCTCACGGATCAGCTCGGCAGCGCTGTCGACCAGGTCCTTGCCCTTGTCCATCAGTGCATCGACCTGTTCCTTGGCGGCGGCACCACCGAACTCGGCTGCGGCCAGGCCGGACAGCGCGGTATCGGACAGTTCGGCCTTGACGTTGGCTTTGCCGATGCGCAGTTCATCACCGGCAGCGCCGGTCGCGCCCTTGATGGCACCGCCAGCGGCAGTGGCGGCCGACTTCAGGTGCGAGCCGGCTTCGCCCAGGTGTTCCTTCAGGTTCTCGGTATTGGTGGGGCTCATCGTGTATCTCCTGCTATGCGATGGGGAAGGTGACCGCGGACGATCCGACGGCAACGAACACAAGGTAATAGCACCGGCCGGGTGTAAGCGACGTTACGGCTGCCGCCGCGTTCAGCGCATCACCAGCTGGCCACCGCCATTGCCACGGATGATCCTCAGCACCAGTTGGGCCGGACGTTGTTGGAAGTTGGCGCGCCAGCTGGCGAGATCGGCAAACTCACCTGCCGTTGCCGCGGTGATCACGTCACCCTGCGCCAGCCCGGAATTGGCCGCGCGGCTGCCGCGTTTGACGTCACTGACCAGCACGCCACTGACACCGGCCTGGCGCAGCGACTCGGGCAGGTCGACGAAGGTGGCACCACCCAGGCGCGGATCCAGCGACTCACCGGTGACCGCGCGCGCCTGCTCCTTGAGCGTGGCCTTGATCTGCAGCGGCTTGCCCTCGCGGCGCACGTCCAGGGTGAGTGTGCTGCCAACCGGCTGCAGGCCTTCCACGTTGTGCAGGGCCTGCGCGCTGTCCACGCGCTGGCCGTTGGCCGACACCACCACGTCACCCGGCTTGAGCCCGGCGGCCGCGGCACCGGAACCGGCCAGCACGCGGGTCACCAGCGCGCCGCGCGTCTCGGTCAGGCCCAGGCCCTGCGCGATCTGTTGGGTCAGGTTCTGCGCCTCGATGCCGAGCGTGCCACGCACCACCACCCCGTGTTTGACCAGCTGGTCGACCACGTCGCGCGCCAGGTTGGAGGGGATTGCCAGGCCCAGGCCGATGTTGCCGGCCATGCTGCCCTGCGGGTTGAAACTGGCGGTATTGATGCCGACCAGTTGCCCCTGCAGGTTGACCAGCGCGCCGCCGGAATTGCCCGGGTTGATCGAGGCATCGGTCTGGATGAAGTTCTGGTAGCCCAGCCCGCGGATGCCGCTGCGGCCCACCGCCGAGACGATGCCGGAGGTGACCGTCTGGCTGAAACCGAACGGGTTGCCGATCGCCACCACGAAGTCGCCAACGCGCAGCTGGGTACTGTCACCGAGCTTGATCTCGGTCAGGTTGCCGGTCGGAATGCGGATCAATGCGACATCGGTATCGGCATCGGAGCCGATGAATTCAGCCTTGACCGTGCGCCCGTCGGCCAAGGTCACCTGCACGTCGTCGGCGTTGTCGATCACGTGGTGGTTGGTCAGCACCAGGCCCTCGGCCGCATCGATGATCACCCCCGAACCCAGTGACTCGTTGATGCGTTCCTGCGGCACTTCCGGGAACAGCCGGCGGAAGAACGGGTCGTTGAAGTAGGGGTTGCGCACGCGCACCACCTGCTTGGTGTTGACGCTGACCACCGCCGGCATCACCCGTTCCAGCATCGGTGCCAGCGATGGCACTGCCTGCCCGGCGACCGCCGCGGGCAGCGCGGCCGTGGCCGGGATCGTGTACGCGGCCGGCGCCGCCTCGGCACGGTTGTCCAGGTGCGCGTTGATGGCCGTGGCGGTGAATCCGCCGAAGGCAGCGGCGAGGGCGAGCGTGAGCAGGGTCGGGAGCGGTCGCATGGTCCGGCGGTTCCGTGGCGGCGAGGGCAGGGGCAGGGAAAACACGTATACGGTAATTCAACCTGAATGAGTGTGTCCGCACCCGGCTAAACCCTGGATGAAATCCGCTGCGGGGTGATGTGCCGATGGGCGGCAGAAGGGCGTGGCCGAGCGGACCATGTGTGGCCGTGACCGACGCCGGAGAGGATGCATCACGGCGGCCCTGGCAGGGGCATGGCGCGCCCCGGGGTATGTGCATCGAGCGCATCCGCTCCGTCCAAGCCAGCGCAAATACGCAGTGCGGAGGCAAGGAATGGATCAAGTACGACGCCCGATCATCGGATCGCCGGACGCGGCGGCGATGCGCATCGAGACACATCGCGTGCACCGCGTGCGGGAACGGCGATGCTGTTTTCAAGGGGTTTCGTGCAGGCGGATGGCGCATTGCTTGCCGCCGCCGATGGGAGTGCTACTGTCGGCTCGGCACGTGCATCGCATCCAGACCGTTCCACGATGGACCGCGCCGGTATAGCATCGCCAGCGATTTGACTAACCAGGCCCCTTAGGAGGCACTCAATGAGCAACGGTAATGGTGTGACCACGGTTCTCTCGCAGACCGTCGAAGATGCAAAAGAAACCGCCACCAACGTCGGCGAGACCATCGCACACGTTGCGGAAGATGCAGTCGCTTCGGTGAAGAAGACCGCCAAGCGCGCACGCAAGGCTGCCACCACCCAGGTCGCCAAGGTCAAGAAGGCCGTGACCAAGGTCGAGAAGACCGTCGCCAAGAAGGCTGACAAGGCGGCCAAGTCGGTCGGCAAGACCCTGGCCACCGCCAAGCAGAAGCTGGAAGCGGCCAAGAAGAACGCCAAGGCCGAGGCCACCGCGATCAAGAAGCAGGTCGCCAAGAAGAAGGCTGCCGCTGAAAAGGCCGTGACCAAGACCACCAAGGCTGCCGGCAAGAAGGCCACGACCGCCAAGAAGGCCGTGACCAAGAAGGCTGCTGCTGCCAAGAAGACCGTGACCAAGAAGGTCGCCACCGCCAAGAAGGCCGTCGCCAAGAAGTCCGCGACCGCCAAGAAGGCCGTGACCAAGAAGACCGCCGCCGCCAAGAAGACCGTCGGCAAGAAGGTCGCAGCTGCCAGGACCGCTGTTGCCAAGAAGTCGGCGACCGCCAAGAAGGCCGTGACCAAGAAGACTGCAGCGGCCAAGAAGGTTGCCGGCAAGAAGACCGCCGTCGCCAGGAAGACCGTCGGCAAGAAGGTCGCCGCCACCAAGAAGGCTGTTGCCAAGAAGTCGGCGACCGCCAAGAAGGCCGTGACCAGGAAGACCGCAGCGGCCAAGAAAGTGGCCGGCAAGAAGACCGCCGTCGCCCGCAAGTCGGTCGGCAAGAAGGTCGCCACCGCCAAGAAGGCCGTGACCAGGAAGACCGCAGCGGCCAAGAAGACCGTCGGCAAGAAGGTCGCTACCGCCAAGAAGGCTGTGGCCAAGAAGGCTCCGGCCCGCAAGGCCGCCCCGGCCAAGCGCGCTGCCGCCAAGCCGGTTGCCCGCAAGGCGCCGGCCAAGCGCGCGCGCAAGTAAGTAGTAGCGTGCTGCTCCTGCCTGAGGGCGGGAGCGGCATGGTGGGCATGGCCTGTGCCCGTCCCCGGTCATTTCGGCATCCCCGGTCGAGCGCATCGCGTCACTGTGCGGTCAGGCTCCCGGATCATGCCACCCCTGTTCCGCCTCTCCCTCGGATCCTGCGCCCAGTCCGAGCATGCTTGACGGTGCCTCCCTGCGTCTGTTGCTAACCTGACCGGCACACGTCCACGGGGAGATGCAATGCGCGGTCTCGACTTCAGCTCCTGGCAGGCCATGCTCTCCACCCTGGTCGGGTTGGCGATCATTACGTTGATCGGCGTCGGCATCCGGCTGCTGGTCATGCAGACCATGCAGCAGCGTCGCGAGCGCGAGAATCGTCAAATCAACGAGCGGCTGCGCACGCTGATCGCCGCTTACAAGGTCCTTGGCGGCTCGTTCACCGGCACTCTCGATGTCGATCCACGCCATCGCCGGGACTTCCGCGCGCTGCCCGACGGCCGCGAAGACGGCGATGCGCTGCACCTGCCGGCGGAGGCGGAGAGCGGGGGCGAGCGTGCGCGCCGGATCCGTGATGCGGTGGAAGCAGCGCTGTCGGACATCATCCTGCTGGGCACCGATGAGCAGGTGCGCCTTGCCGCGCACGCCGCCAACGCGATGGCCCAGGGCCGCGTCGTTCCTACCGCCGAGCTGGTGGTGTCACTGCGTGACTTCATCCGTCAGGCGCTGGATCTGGATCCGATTCCAACCACGGTTGCCATTCCGCGCCAGGGTCCGGCACGGCCCTCGGCCGGTGCGAAGGGCAAGGGCGATGCGGGTGACAAGGGCGGTGGCAAAGGCGGTGGGGGTGGAGGCGGTGGTGGTATGGGAGGAATGGGCGGTGGTGGCATGGGGGGTGGGGTGGACGATACGGCCGACGCCCATCGCTGAGCGGCCCGCATCCCCTCATGGCGAGGCGGCCACTCCGATCCGGTACGGTGGCGGCGTCGCACCCATCAGATGGGTGACGAAGTAATCCCACATCCGGCGCATGTAGTAATCGTCGTTGCGGAACAGTTCGTGGTCCTGGTTGGGCAGGTACAGCAGGTCGTAGTCCTTGTTGGCCAACGTGAGGGCGCGCGCCAGTTGCAGGGTCAGCGCCGGCATCCCGTTCTCGTCCAGGTCGCCGTAGACCAGCATCAGCCGGCCCTCCAGGCGGTCGGCCAGTGCATCGTTGGCCAGCGGATGGAACAGCGCTGGCACTGCATCGGGTTGCGGGCGCACGGCGGTGCCGTCGGCATAGATCGGCTGGCCGCCGACCAGGCGGTCCATGCCGTGGATGGCGCCACCGTACATGCCCTGGAAGCTGTGGCTGCCGGCCGAAGCCACCCCGACCTTGTAGAACGCTGGATGGCGCAGCAGGGCACGCGCCGCGCTGTAGCCGCCGAACGAATGCCCGTAGATGCCGACCCGCGTCAGGTCCATGCCCGGATAACGTCTGGCCAGCTCGCCGATCGCCGCGACATGATCGTCCAGCTGCAGATCGGCCGCGGTCAGGAAGCTGGCATCGTGGAAGGCCTTGGAGCGCCCAGGCGTGCCGCGCGCATCGATGCTCACCACCACGAACCCGAGCTGGGCCAGGCTGGCGCGCGCGACCGGATTCATTGTCGCCGTGGCGTCGACGAAACCGACCGGTGTATTGGTGATGTGGGGGCCGCCGTACATCGCATCGATGACCGGATGCCGTCCGTCCTCGCGGTAGCCGGGCGGCAGATGGACCGTGGCCTGCAGTTCGGTGTGGCCGTCGGCAGCGAGGACGCTCACCCGCTGCGGTGGCGACCACCCGGCGGCACGCACGGCGCGGTCGTCGGCGCGCTCCAGTTCCATCACGACCCGGCCATCGGCTGTCGAACGCAGCACGCTGACCGGTGCCTGGTCCACCCGCGAGTAGCTGTCGACCACGTACGCCGCCGAGGGCGACAGCAGGTGGGAGGGCCGCCCGCCCATGAGCACGCCGGCTCCACCATCGATCGCGTGATCGGCCGCTTCCGGTGTCAGCAGGGCCGGCGCGCCACCGTCCAGAGAGACGCGGTACAGGCGTCGTTGATACGGATCCCCTGGCTCGCGCCCGCCGGCGGTGAACAGCACCTGGCGACGCACCTCATCGACGCCGACCACATCGCGTACCAGCCATGCGCCGGTGGTCAACTGACGGACGACACGACCATCGCGGCGATCGACCAGATACAGATGGCCCCAGCCATCGCGCTGCGAGAACCAGACGATGCCATCGTCGTGCTGCAGGACGTGCACCGCCGGCCGGTTGTAGGGATAGCTGTTGAGCTGCACGCGGGTATCGCTGCGCTCTTCCCGCACGGTACGCACGTTGCCGGTGCGGACATCCACCTCGACCAGACGCAGCCGTGCGGGATGGTCATAGCGCACGATCGCCGTATAGACCTTGGCGGCATCGGCCGACCAGCCCAGCACGCCGGCTTCGGTCAACGTGTGCCAGCCTTCGGGAACGGCGATGCTGCGTGTGCCGCCGTCCACTTCGGTGACGAACCATGCATCGCGGACCTGCTCGGCGTCGCCCAGCAGGCCCAGCCGTACCTCATGCACCACCGGGCGGAACCCGATGGTGGGCGCGGTCGCCAGGTAGGGATAGGGCAGGACCTGGCGTTCGTCATAGCGCACACCGAACAGGCGCTGGCTGTCCGGCGACCAGGTGACCGCAAACGGCGGCATCTGCATCCGGCCTTCCCGTCGCGGAATGCCGCGCAATGCAAAATCGGGCAGTACCCCATAGCCGTACGAGGGCTCGCCATCCACGGTGAGCGCCCGTCGTTCACCGTCGGCACCGCGCCGCAGCCACAGGTTGTCCTGCTCGACCCGCACGCTGTGCCGACCGTCAGGCGCAGGCAGGTCGCGAGGATCGGCGACCGCTGACGATTGCAGCGCACACGGCATCGGCAGCGTGCAGGCCACCACCCGCCGTGCATCCACGCGCAGCGTGATCTGCAATCCATCGCCGCTGCGGGCGACGCGCTCCACTTGCTGCATCACCGCGCCTGGATCGGCGACCCCGGCAACCTGCAGTGCCCCCTGCATGACGTCCTGGTCAAACAGCGCCGTGCGCGTGGAGGCCGCCGGATCGACCAGCAGGTAGCGGGTGCGACCATCGTCCTCCTGGCGGGCATACCAGAAGCCGCCGTCCTCCAGCCAGCGTGGCGCGACGGTGGCATTGCGGACCTTGCCGCGCAGCCGCTGGTCGAGCACACGTTCGGCGCGCTGGTACTGCATCAGGCCCGGTGCCTCGGCCTTGGCCGGCGGACTGGCGGTCGCGGTGACCGCCAGCCCCATAACGAATAGACAGTGAAACATTCCCGAACGTGCTGCGGCCATGCGTCTCGCTCCCTGATGACGGTCGCCTGGCAGGCAGCATCGTCATCATGGCGCGTGCTCCCTGTCGGCCTGGAGCACCGAGCATGCCGGTGCCCCAGCGTGCACTCAAGCGGCGCTGCCGCAGCGGGTGTGCCCCTCCTGGCCCCGCTCAGCCCTTGAGTTCCACCACCGGCACGAAGCCACCGTAGATCATCCGCTTGCCGTCGAACGGCATCGGATTGTTCTCCGGGTTCATCCGCGGGTCCTCCATCATTTTCTGCATGCCGGCATCGCGCGTGGCCTTGTCCGGCCATTCGATCCAGGAGAACAACACGGCTTCATCCTCCTTGGCCGCCACCGCGCGATGGAAGTCGGTCTGCTTGCCGTGTGGGACATCGTCGCCCCAGCACTCCACCACGCGCAGCGCCCCATGCTCGATGCAGATCGCATCGCCCATGTGCGCGTGTTCCAGGAATTTCGCTTTGTTCGCGTTCGGCACGGCAAGTACAAAACCATCGATATAGGCCATGGCAGAGCTCCAGATGACGCGCCGGGATGGGCGCCTTCATGACATACGACGAACCAGGGGACGGAACCTCGACACTGCGCGCGATGGCCTTTGCGACCAGTGAATGTCTGCAGGACGGTGAAGGAGTGAACAAATTCAGCATTCAGTGCGTCCTTCTTGCCGCCTCCCGCCCCAACGTCAGAAAATTCTGAGTGAGAGCGAGGGACAATCTGATAGGCCAGCTGACGCATTCAGCCCATGATGGCCTTGCCGGACAGGACGCCCCACGGCGGCCTGCGGTCCAACGCCCCAAGGCGCGGGACCACGGTGTATCCAGGAGGAAGGACGCGTTAGCCGATGACTCCCCAAGAGCGGCTTCCCCAGCGCGTGACGCCCCGCAAGGGCACCGTCGTGACCAGAATCCTTTCCTGCCCGCCATCTGCGCGCCTCGCTTCCCTTCTGACCGACGCCCGCGCGTGATCGCCACGCCAACGGTCACTCACGCCGTCATCGCCTGAAAAAAGCCACGCGTGTATGCCAGAGCGCGTCTGAACGCCGCCCCAAAATTCACTTTTGTGGAGGCGGTCAACTTCAGGGCGGGTTGTGTCGAATAACGGAGAATTTACATTCCCGATGCAGTCCGGCCTCCATGCCGGGTGCAAGTAGTCCAAGACATAAAGGTGTACCCCCATGAAGACTTCGTTGATTGCTCTGGCTCTGGCCGCCGCCCTCCCGTTCACCGCTTCGGCGGCTGAAGGCCTGTCCTACAACTACGCTGAAGCCGACTACGTCAAGACCGACGCAGATGGCGGCAAGGCCGATGGTTGGGGCGTGAAGGGTTCCTACGCCTTCCACCCGAACTTCCACGCCTTCGGTGAGTACAACCAGCAGAAGACCGACATCGGCAACTTCAAGATTGACCAGTGGCGCGTCGGCGTCGGCTACAACCAGGAAATCGGCAACAGCACTGACTTCGTGGGCCGCGTTGCCTACAACAAGTTCGACCCGAAGGAAGGCCTGGATTTCAACGGCTACAGCGCTGAAGCCGGTATCCGTACCGCCTTCGGCCAGCACGCCGAAGTCTATGCCATGGCCGGCTACGAGGATTACAGCAAGAAGCATGGCGTCAATCCGGATGGCCAGTTCTACGGCCGCCTGGGTGGCCAGGTGAAGTTGAACCAGAACTGGGGCATCAACGGCGACATCAAGATGGATCGCCATGGTGACAAGGAATGGTCGGTCGGCCCGCGCTTCAGCTGGTAATCCCAGCGTGACCGCATCGCCACGCGCCTGATCGGCGTGGCAGGAAAGGCCCGGCATTGCCGGGCCTTTTTCGTGGGCGCGGATTTTCCCGCGTCGCCAGGGATAATGGGGCACCGTCATGGAGATGCCCGATGTCTGAGACCTCTGCGTTGCAGCAACCCCGCCTCGGCTGCGGTGCCGTCATCCAGCGCGCAGATGGCGCCATCCTGCTGGTCCAGCGCGGGCGTCAGCCCGAACAGGGGCATTGGGGCCTGCCGGGTGGCAAGGTGGACTTCATGGAGAAGGTCGAAGATGCCGTGGTACGCGAAGTCCTGGAAGAAACCGGACTCGAGGTGAGTGTTGAACGGCTGCTGTGCGTCGTTGATCACTTCGAGCCGGCGCTGGGGCAGCACTGGGTGGCGCCGGTGTATGTAGTGCGCGCGCTGGATACGTCCATCGCGGCGGTGAAGGAACCAGAAGCGCTGCTCGCACTGGGCTGGTTCCCCCTGGAAGCGCTGCCCGCACCGCTGACCCTGTCAGCGCGGCGTGCGACGGAGCGTCTTTCAATGACCCCGCCTTGAGCGCAAGGTCCCCCAAGGCAGAACCCTCCCCTTGAGGCGGCCGCGGGGCTACACCGGCCCAGCCAACCGCGCGACTGCGCTACGCAACTGTGCCAGGGTCATCCCTGCCACCGCCTCCGGCGGCGGCAAGGTGGACAGGAAGCGGGCGATGTCCGGGTCCAGGCTCATGCGCTGAGTTCCGGCAGCAGGAACGGCAGCAGCTGGGCCAGGAACGCCTCCGGTGCTTCTTCCATGACGAAGTGGCCGCAGTCGGCGATCATCGTGCCGCGCAGGTCGCTGGCGTGCGCGCGCATGGTGTCCATCGGCATGTCGGCGGTGGCGTGCTCGGCGCCGATCGCCAGCACCGGCATGGCCAACGGAGTGAGCGCGCGCTGCCGGTTCTGGCGGATGGTCTCCGGGATCGCCCGGTAGTAGCCGAAGCCACCGCTGAGCCCACCCGGTGCTGCGTACGCGCGGATGTAGACCTCGCTGGCGACCGCTTCGCGGCGATGCGCCCAGCGGTCGAACATGAAGGTCAGGTAGGCACGCTCGCGTCCGGCGATCAGCGCCTCGGGCAGGTCGCGTACCTGGTTGAACATGAAGTGCCACAGGAAAATGTTGTCTTCCGGTGCCACGAAGACCGGCGGTGCATCGGCCAGGCCGGGAATCACCGCCTCGGTGATGGCCAGGCGCTGCACCGCCTGCGGCTGGTCGCTGGCCAGCGCGTAGGCCACCCACATGCCCACGTCATGGCCCACCACCTGGTAGCGCGCGTGGCCCAGCTGCTGCATCACCGCATGCAGCGTGGCGGCGATGTTGCCGGTGTCATAGCCCTGCGCAGGCGTATCCGAATCGCCGGTTCCCGGCGGGTCCACGGCGATGGCCTGGAAACCCTGTGCGGCGAGTGCCTGCATGACATGCCGCCAGGCGTACCAGGTCTGCGGCCAGCCCGGGATCAGCAGCACCGGGCGACCCTCGCCGAGCAGGGCGCAATGCACGCTGCGCCCTTCGATGCGCACGTGGCGGTGGCTGACGCCTTCCAGTTCGAGGGTCATCAGAGGATCCCCAGCATGCCGTGGATCTGCGCGCTGACGGGCGCACCCGCGAAATCGTCGAAGATGCGGTCGGTGACCTTGATGATGTGCGCGTTGATGAAGGCCACGCCCTCGCGCGCGCCGTCTTCCTGGTTCTTCAGGCAGCACTCCCATTCCAGCGTGGCCCACCCGTCGTAGTCGTACTGGGCCAGCTTGGAGAAGATGCCCTTGAAGTCCACCTGCCCATCACCGAGCGAGCGGAAGCGCCCCGCGCGCTCGGTCCAACCGCTGTAGCCGCCGTAGATGCCCTGGCGCCCGCTGGGAGTGAACTCGGCGTCCTTGATATGAACCATGCCGATGAAGTCGCGGTAGATATCCAGGAAGCTCAGGTAGTCCAGCTGCTGCAGGACGAAATGACTGGGATCGAACAGGATCCGGCACCGCCGATGGCCACCGACGGCGGCATGGAAGCGTTCGAAACTGGTCCCGTCGTGCAGGTCTTCGCTGGGATGGATCCGATGCCGAGCTGGAGGACCTGGCCGGCCTGATCGCGGCCATGGTCGACCCCAACTCGGGCGAGGCGGCCGCCAGCGAGGCTGATCGCCAGTTCCACCTGTCGATCGCGCGGATCGCCGGCAACCCGGTGGTAGAGCACTGTGTGCAGCTGATCTGGCGGATGCGCAATGAATTGCCGCGGGTCAAGCAGGTGTATGCCAACGTCTGCCACAACGACGATGACACCCGCGACGAGGAACACACCCGGATTCTGGACGCCTTGCGCCAGCGCGACCCGGCAGCGGCACGGTTGGCCATGCGCAACCACTTCCAGCGGCTGCTCGAATCGATGCTGGAAGCCACCGAGAACGAAGCGCTGGCCGAAATCCGCCGGCGTACCCAGCAGGACCGCGAACGCTTCATGGCCGCGACCGGGCACTGAGCCTGGCGCGTACCGGCGCGATTATTCGCCCTGGTACTGCTTCTCTTCGACCAGCTGCGAGCCGGCGATGCGGTTGATCTCGTTCTTCACCTTGACCCGCTCGCCGTTGGTGCCATAGACACCGCGCGCCAGCTGGATGAAGGCATCGTCGAACACCTGCGCTGCTTCCTTGTCGCGCAGCTGGTCCTGGATTTCCCACATGCGCTCGTTGATCGCCTTGAGCTGCGTCTTCAGCGCCTCCAGCCCGGGCTGCGCGCCAACCTGCTGCTGCCACAGCGGCCACAGGCCCTCGAGTTCCTTGCGGACGTTGGCGTTCTTGCCGGCATCGGTGATGCGCTCGGCCTTGATTTCCAGGATGGTGATCTTATCGATCAGCTCGCCAATCGATACCGGGGTCAGGATCGCGTCCACGCCATTACTCGCAACAGGTCAGAGTGGCCATGATACCGCGCACCCCCGGGCACCACCCTGACGCAGGATTTACAGAAACGTTGCGCCGATCGCGCGGCAACGCCATGGCGGCTTTACGCGGTGCCTGAGGACACTGTCGCTCTCGACGGCGCGGCCGTCATCTGGAGCGGGACACGTGGTGGGTAATCAATCAAAACGACGCCTGCGCCGCGGCGTGGTGCTGGTGGGGCTGGTCATGAGCGGGGCAGCGGCGGCTGCGGTGGAAGGCAACGCGACGCTGACCTCGGACTACGTCTGGCGCGGCAGTTCGCAGAGCGACGGCGATCCGGCCGTGCAGGCCGGGGTGAAGCTCAGCGCGGCCAACGGCTGGTACGCCTCGGCCTGGGGCTCGGGCGTCTCGTTCCGGCCGGCCAACGGCGCACGCAGCGAATTCGATGTCGTGGCGGGCTGGAGCGGTGCGGTGAATCCGGACTGGAGCGTGGACGTCAACCTGACCCGCTACGTCTATCCGTCCACCACCGTCGATCTGGACTGGACCGAGCTCAACGGCACCGTGAACTGGCGGCAGCGCGCCTGGCTGCAGGTCGGCGTGTCCGACAACGCCCTGGCCGGTGGCCATGGCGGCGCCTACGCCCAGCTCGGCGCGCGCCTGCCGCTGGGCGAGCTGTGGCGCATCGAGGGCGCGGTGGGCCACTACTGGCTGGACAGCGCGCAGGCCGATGACTATCTGCATGGCCAGCTCAGCGCCATCTGGAAGGTGCACGGCCCGTGGGAACTGCGCCTCACCGCGCACGACACCGATGGTGCGGCCAAACGCCTGTTCCCCGGCAACGCAGGCTCGCGCGTCGAGTTCGCGGTACAAACCGCCTTCTGACGGAGCGCCCACCCACCCCGCGCGGTAGAGCCGACCGTTGGTCGGCTGCCCCAGGCGGCGCGCAATGCAGCCGACCAGCGGTCGGCTCTACCGGCGTACTAGCGCCATCGCCCACACCGCGATCGCCACCATCGCAACGCCGGCACCGGTCACGCACACGCCGGTCCAGCCGAAGCGATCGAAGACCTGCGCCGAGACCAGTGAACCCAGTGAGCCGCCGATGAAATAGCCGGTCATGTAGCCGGCATTGAGCCGGTTGCGCGCTTCCGGACGCAGTGCGTACACCACGTTCTGGTTGCTGACGTGCAGCAGCTGCGCGGCCAGGTCGAGCACGATCACGCCCAGCACCAGCGCGATCAGCGAGTGCGTGGAGAAGCCCAGCGGCAGCCACGATGCGGCCAGCAGCATCAGTGCCACGGAGGTCGCCAATGCAGCCTTGTCGCGGTCGGCCATGCGCCCGGCCACACCGGCGGCCAGCGTGCCGGCCGCACCGACCAGCCCGAACAGGCCGATCGTCGCATCGCTGTAGCCATACGGTTCGGCGGCGAGCAGAAACGCCAGCGGCGTCCAGAAGATCGCGAACATCGCAAAGCTCAACGCGCCCAGCACGGTGCGCAGGCGGAACACCGGTTCCTGCGCGAACAGCGTCCCGATCGAGCGCAGCAACGGTAGATAGCCCAGCCCGGCGGTCTGATGGAAGCGCGGCAGGTGCCGGTACAACATGCCCGTGGTCAGCACCAGCGCCGCTGCGGCAATCCAGTACACGGTGCGCCAATTGCCCAGCGAGGACAGTGCCCCGGCCACGGTGCGTGCCAGCAGGATGCCGAGCAGCAGGCCGCTCATCACCGTGCCCACGACCTGGACGCGTTCTTCGGGCCGCGCCAGCGTCGCCGCGAACGGCACCAGCACCTGCGCCACCACCGAGAACAGGCCGGTCAGCGCGGTGCCCACCAGCAGCCACACGAACTGATGGCTGAGCGCGCTCAGTACCAGCCCTGCCGCCGACAGCAGCGACATCACCACGATCAGCCGGCGCCGTTCGAACAGATCGCCCAGCGGCACCAGCAGGATCAGGCCGACGGCATAGCTCAGCTGCGCGACGGTCACCACCGTGCCCGCGCGCGCGAACGACACCCCGAACTGGCCGGCGATGGTATGCAGCAACGGCTGCGCGTAGTAGTTGCTGGCCACGGCCACGCCGGTGGCGAAGGCCATCAGCAGGACCTGCCAGCGGCTGAGCGGCGAGGGCACGTCGTTGCTCATGACGGGCTCCGGGAAAGAAGGGGCGTCAGTGTCTGCCTGATCGGCGAAGGGGGGAAATGAAACGTCTTCATCCCATGCATCTGGAATCCAGATGGCTCACCCACGTCAGGCAGTCGAGGCGCGTGGCCCCTGCATCGGAGCCACGCATCAACGACGACCTCAGGCGCCGCGCACGCGCAGGGTCAGGCCCTTGAGGAAGTTGCGCAGCATCTGGTCACCACAGGCGCGGTAGTTCTTGTGGTCCGGCTGCCGGAACAGCGCGGACAGTTCCGGCTTGGAGACCGAGAAACCGGCGGCGTCGAACACTTCATGCATGTCCACGTCCTTGAGCTGGAAGGCGACGCGCAGCTTCTTCAACACCAGGTTGTTGGTGATGCGCTTCTCGACCGGGCGTGCCGGCTGGCTCTCGTCGCGGCCGCGGAAATGCACGATCAGGCCATCCAGGAAGTGCGCCAGGGTGCGGTCGTCGCAGGGCACGAAGCCTTCTTCGTCTTCCTTGCGCAGCCAGCCGGCCACATCGGCCTTGTCGACCACGAAGGCCGGGTCGGCCAGGGCACAGGTGTCGGCGATCATGCCGTCGCTGAGGTCGAGCATGTAGCGGATGCTGCGCAGTACATCGTTGTTGATCATGGGACGTCCAATACCGCCGGCGCGGCTGCGCGGCTGGCGGTCATTTTACCTCGTGCCGGGCGCGCGGCCGGCTGCGACCAGAGGTCGCTGTCATCTGGCTGCCATGAAAGTGAAGCACAGTGCCGCGATCAGGCATCGACAGGCAGTGGAGCAGGCAATGCGCAGGTGGCAGGTACTCGGGTGTGTGGGCATGTTGCTGGCGGCCCCGGCATGGGCGCAGGCCCCGTATGTGGCGCTGGAGCAGCGGCTGGATCCACAGGCGCTGGCCGACGTCGGGCTCACCGCGGCCCAGCTGCAGGCACTGAACCGCCTGCTGCGCCAGGCCGAGGCCGATGCCCCGGCACCGGCAGCCGTTGCGGCGCCGGCGGTCGGCGCAGCAGGGGCGCCAACGCCCGCCCCGATGTTCCCGGGCTGGACGACGGCCCCATCAACGCCAAGGTCACCGGCCAGGTGGACGGCTGGGCCCCCGGCACGGTGTTCACCCTCGACAACGGCCAGCAGTGGCAGGTACTCAAGGGCGAGATGAAGCTCAAGACGGCCCGCAGCAACCCCGGGATCGTCGTGGTGCCGGGCATCGCCGGGCGCTGGTTCCTGCAGGTGGATGAAGACCTGCCCAAGGCGCGGGTGTTCCGCATCCGCTGACACGATGCCCCGCAGCGCCGGGCACACCGCCGGCGCCTGGCTCTACACCGGGCGTGCATCGGTGCGAAAATGGTCGGGATCTCCACGGAGTACCTCGATGACCCGTACCGCTCTGATTACCGGCGCCACCTCCGGCTTTGGCGCCGCCGCTGTCCACCGTTTCGCCCAGGCCGGCTGGCGCGTGATCGCCACTGGGCGCCGTGCCGAACGCCTGCAGCCGCTGGTCGATGCCTACGGTCCCGAGCGCGTGCATGCCGCGGTGTTCGACGTGCGCGACCGCGTGGCGATGGAAGCGGCCCTGGCCGCCCTGCCGGCCGGCTTCGCCGACATCGACCTGCTGGTCAACAACGCCGGCCTGGCCCAGGGCACCGCCCCGGCCCAGAGCGCGTCGCTGGAGGACTGGCGCACCATGATCGACACCAACGTCACCGCCTTGGTGACGCTGACCCATCGCCTGTTGCCGCAGCTGGTTGCGCGCAAGGGTGCGATCATCAACATCAGCTCGGTCGCCGGCGTGTACCCGTACCCAGGCGGCAACGCCTACGGCGGCACCAAGGCCTTCGTCAGCCAGTTCTCGCTGGGCCTGCGCTCGGACCTGCACGGCAGCGGCGTGCGCGTGACCACGATCGAGCCGGGCATGGCTGAAACCGAGTTCACCGTGGTCCGCACCCATGGCGACCAGGCCGCCTCGGACAAGCTCTACACCGGTGCCAACCCGATGACCGCCGATGACATCGCCGAGCAGATCTTCTGGGTCGCCTCGCTGCCGGCGCACCTGAACATCAATCGCCTCGAAGTGATGCCGGTCAGCCAATCGTTCGCCGGCTTCCAGGTCGCGCGCGACTGATCCAACCGGACCCCCACCCGGTAGAGCCGACCGTTGGTCGGCTGCTCTGGGCGATCAAAAAAAAACGCCGGGCAATGCCCGGCGTTCCTGTTTACGTCGCAGCGCGCCTTACTGCGCCTTGATCGCCATCGCTTGAAGCCCGGTCCCATCCAGCTTCTGCTTGGCCTCCGCCAGCTCCCCGGCGCTGCCATACGGCCCCATGCGCACGCGGTACACCGTCTTGCCGTTGATCTGCGCCGATTCCACACGCGCCGCCAAACCGATCATCGCCAACTTGGCCTTGGTCGCTTCGGCATCGCCGGAGGCACCAAAGGCGCCCGCCTGCAGGATGTAACGGACGTTGCTGGCTGCCGGCTCAGCCGCCCCGGCAGCAGGCGTTGCCGCAGCCGCCGGCGTCGGTGCAGTTGGAGCAGTCTGCGCAGTCTGCGCCGGCGTCGTCGCCGCAGCCGTGGTCGCCGCCGGGCGCTCCGCCACCGGGGCGGGCAGCGGGGCGGTGCTCACTGCCGCAGGCGAAGTGGTCGCCGCGGTGCTGGTCGGCGCCGGTGCCGGCGGCAACGGGCGGCCTTCCAACGCGGCCTGCGCGCGCTGCGCTTCGGCCCTGGCACGGCGCTGGTCTTCAGCACGCGCGCTGGCGGCCAGCTCGGCATCGGACATTTCCACTTCCTTGCCGGGCAGCAGGGTGTAGAAGTCGTACTGCGTCGCCGCCGGCTTGGCCGGTTCGGCAGGCTTGGCGGCACCCGGCTTGGGCAGCTCGGTGCCGACGTCGGTGTCGGCATCGCTCACCGGGGCCGGCTGGGCGTTCGGGTCCGGCTGCGGGCCGACCCGCAGGAAACCGTCACCGTCGTTCTTGAACAGGTTGGGTGCCGCCAGGAACACCACGGCCGCAATCGCCACACCCGCGACCAGCCACACCCATCCCGGGGTGCCCTGGTTGCTGTTGCGCCGTGCCTGGCTTTTGCCGCGTCGTGCTGCCATTTACTGCTTCTCCACTGCTTACATTTTTTCCGGGGCGGACACGCCCAGGATGTTCAGACCATTGGCCAGGACCTGGCGCGCGGCGCAGGCCAGCGTCAGCTTGGCGTTGCGTTCGCTTGCGTCGGCCACCAGTACCTGCGTGCCGTGATACCACGTGTGGAAGGCGTGCGCCAATTCACGCAGGTACTGCGCGATAAGGTGCGGTTCCAGCGCCAGGCCGGCCGCTTCGACGACTTCCGGGAAGCGCGACATTTCCACCATCAGCCACAGCGAGGCTTCATCGCCCAGCGACGACAGACCGGCCAGCCCTTCGGCCGGCGTGTAGCTCAGGCCCTTCTCCTGCGCCTGGCGCAGCAGGCTGCAGACGCGGGCATGCGCGTACTGCACGTAGAACACCGGGTTGTCATTGCTCTGCTGGCGGGCCAGATCGATGTCGAAGGTCAGCTGCGAATCGGGCTTGCGCGCGATCAGGAACCAGCGGGTCGCATCGCGGCCGGCTTCTTCGATCAGGTCGCGCAGGGTCAGGTAGCTGCCGGCACGCTTGGAGAGCTTCACTTCCTCGCCGCCGCGCATCACCGTCACCATCTGGTGCAGCACGTATTCCGGCCAGCCCTTCGGGATGCCGACGTCCAGCGCCTGCAGGCCGGCGCGCACACGCGCCAGCGAGCCGTGGTGGTCCGCGCCCAGCTCGGTGATCGCACGCTCGTAACCGCGCTGCCACTTGCTCAGGTGATAGGCCACGTCCGGCAGGAAGTAGGTGTAGGTGCCGTCGGACTTGCGCATCACGCGGTCCTTGTCGTCACCGAAGTCGGTCGAGCGCAGCCACAGCGCGCCACCTTCCTCATACGTATGGCCGGCCGCATTGAGCTGGGCGACGGTCTCTTCGACCTTGCCGTCCTTGTACAGCGAGCTTTCCAGGAAGTAGATATCGAAATCCACGCCGAACGCGGCCAGATCCTGGTTCTGCTCGTTGCGCAGGTAGGCCACGGCGAAGCGGCGGATCGCATCGAGGTTGTCCGGATCGCGCTCGCCGACCACCGAGTGGCCTTCCAGTTCCACCGTGGCGCCGGCCAGGTAGGCGTTGGCCACGTCCTGGATGTAGTCGCCGCGATAGCCCGCCTCCGGCCAGCCGGCGTCGTCGGGCTTGAGGCCCTTCGCACGCGCCTGGGTGGACAGTGCCAGGTTCTCGATCTGCACGCCGGCGTCGTTGTAGTAGAACTCGCGTTTGGCATTCCAGCCATTCACTTCCAGCAGGCGCGCCAGGCAGTCACCGATCGCCGCCGCGCGGCCGTGGCCGACATGCAGCGGACCGGTCGGGTTGGCCGACACATATTCCACACCCACGGTACGGCCGTTGCCGCTCAGGTTGTGGCCGTAATCGGCGCCTTCCTTGAGCACGCTGGTCGCTTCGCGCTGGTAAGCGCTGGGGGCAAGGTGGAAATTGATGAAGCCCGGGCCGGCGATCTCGACGCGGGCCACGTCATCGCTCTTGGGCAGCGCATCGAGCAGCGCCTGGGCCAGGGCGCGCGGGTTGCTGCGCGCCGGCTTGGCCAGCAGCATCGCGGCGTTGGTGGCGAAATCGCCGTGCTCACGGGTCTTCGGGCGTTCGACCACGAATTCCGGGGTCAGGGTATCGGCCGGCAGAGTGCCGTTGGCGCGCAAGGCTTCGATGCCTTGGCTGATCAGGGCGCGGAGGAGATTTTTCACAAGGCCTGCTTTGGGACTGGAGCGGCGGAATCGGCAATTTTAGCCCAGAAGCCACCCCGATCCATTGAACCGCGGCCGAGCGGGGCGCTTCCCGCGCAGGATCAGGCCGTTCCCGCGCCCATCCAGCCACGCGCGGCCATCGATACCGGTGCTCCGTCGCCGATCACGACATGGTCGAGCAGGCGGATATCCACCAAGGCCAGGGCCTGTTGCAGCAGCGCGGTGATCCGGCGGTCCTCCAACGAGGGCTCGGCGCTGCCCGAGGGGTGGTTATGGCTGACGATCACCGCCGCCGCGTTGTGCAGCAGGGCGCGACGGACCACTTCGCGCGGATAGACCGCCGCGGCATCCACGGTCCCGCTGAACAGCTCCTCGCAGGCCAGCGTGCGGTGCTGGTTGTCCAGGAACAGGGCGGCGAATACCTCGTTCGGCCGGGCCCGCAGCCGCTGCTTGAAGTAGCGCCCGGCGGCGGCAGGGTCGCGCAGGCCCTCTCCCCGGGCCAGTTCGGCGGCCAGGTGCCGGTGTGCCAGTTCCAGCCCGGCCACCAGTTTGCAGCTGCGTGCCGGGCCCAGACCGGGCAGTGCGGCCAGCGCGGTGGCCGGCAGGTCAAGCAGGTTACGCAGGGGGCCGTGGGCCTGCAGCAGGTCGCGCGCGGTCTCCACCGCGTCGCGCCCGCGCAGGCCCGAGCCCAGGAAGATCGCCAGCAGTTCGGCATCGGACAGAGCCCCGGCGCCCTGGGCGAGCAGCTTTTCGCGGGGACGCTCGGTGCTGGGCCAGTCTCGGATCGACATGGTCTCAGTCTCCAACGATGCCGAGCCGTCCACCATCGGTGAACCGGGCGGCATCGTGTCGGTAAATGCAGGGCATCGGCATGGTTCCGTGCGTGGCTTATGACGAAAACCTGCCTCCTTATGCCGCTGGCGCATCAGGCGGCTTACGGACCATCGGGTAAGCTAATCGCCTCGGTTCGACAGGAACACCCAAGGTGGCTGACTCCCCCCAGGCTTCTCCGGCGTCCGCGCGCCCGTTGGAAGGCCAGAAGCTGTTGTTGTGCGTTGGTGGCGGGATCGCTGCCTACAAGTCGCTGGAACTGGTGCGCCGCCTGCGTGATGCCGGGGCCCAGGTGCAGGTCGCGATGACCGCCGGGGCCCAGCAGTTCGTGACCCCGCTGAGCTTCCAGGCCCTGTCCGGCCAGCCGACCCGCACCACCCTGTGGGACAGCGCGGCCGAGCAGGCGATGGGCCATATCGAGCTGGCCCGCTGGGCCGACCGCATCTTGGTCGCCCCCGCGACCGCCGATCTGCTCGCGCGCCTGGCCAATGGCCACGCCGATGACCTGGTCACCACGCTGTGCCTGGCCACCACCGCGCCGCTGACCGTGTGCCCGGCGATGAACCACCGCATGTGGCTGCACCCGGCCACCCAGGCCAACATCGGTCTGCTGCGTGAGCGCGGTGCGCAGGTGATCGGGCCCGAAGATGGCCCGCTGGCCGAAGGCGAGTCCGGCCCCGGGCGGCTCAGCGAAGCACACGCGATCGTCGCCGCGCTGGCCGGGCTGCACGCGCCGGCCGCTGCCGAGCCGCCGGCCGCCAGCGAACTGAAGGGCCTGCGCGTGCTGATCAGCGCCGGTCCCACCTATGAAGACATCGACCCGGTGCGTTACGTCGGCAACCGCAGCAGCGGCAAGATGGGCTATGCCCTGGCCGCCGCCGCCGCCCGCCTGGGCGCGCAGGTGGTGCTGGTCAGCGGCCCGGTCCAGCTGGCCACGCCTGCGGGCGTGCAGCGTGTCGATGTGCGCTCGGCCGCACAGATGCGCGAAGCGGTGCTCGCTGCGTTGCCGGCCGACATCTATATCGGTGCGGCCGCAGTCTCCGATTACACCCCGCGCCAGGTGGCGCCGCAGAAACTCAAGAAGACCGCCGGCACCCAGAGCCTCACTCTGGAACTGGTGCGTACGCCGGACATCCTGGCCGAGGTCGCCGCGCAGACCAACGCGCTCAAGCTGGTGGTCGGCTTTGCCGCCGAAACCCACGACGTGGAAAAGTACGCGCGCGGCAAGCTGGTCGACAAGCGACTGGACCTGGTGATCGCCAACCAGGTCGGGATCAGCACCGGCGGTTTCGAAAGCGATGAAAATGCGGCCACGGCCTACTGGCAGGGCGGCGAACAAGTATTCCCCGGCACCTCCAAGGCCGTGCTCGCCGAACAACTGTTGTCCCTGATTGCCCAGAGGTTGCACGCATGACCATCGATTCCTCCCTCCAGCCCCTGCAGGTCAAGCTGCTCGACCCACGTTTCGGCGACGAATGGCCGCTGCCGGCCTACGCGACCGAGCACAGCGCCGGGCTCGACCTGCGCGCTGCGCTGGAGACCGAGCTCACCCTGCAGCCGGGTGACACTGCGCTGATTCCCAGCGGCATCGCCATCCACATCGCCGACCCGAACCTGGCGGCCGTAGTGCTGCCGCGCTCCGGCCTGGGCCACCGCCACGGCATCGTGCTGGGCAACGGGACCGGCCTGATCGACGCCGATTACCAAGGCCCACTGCTGATCAGTGCCTGGAACCGCGGCCGCGAGCCGTTCACCCTGCAGCCCGGCGATCGCATCGCCCAGCTGGTGGTGTTGCCGATTGCACGCGTCGCCCTTCAGGTAGTGGATACTTTCACCGACAGCGCCAGGGGAACGGGTGGATTCGGCCATACCGGGGTGCGCTGACAGGGGAGCTTCATGAGCAAGGCGAAGGCGGAAGGACGGCCGCGGTGGACGACAGGGCGCTCGGTGCCGCTGTTGGCCGTGCTGCTGGTGCTGTTGGCGGTCTGGTTCGGGTGGAGCGGTGTGCACCAATGGCGCCAGGCGGCGGTCGGCAACGCGCTGGAGCAATCGCGCGACCGCATGGTCGAGGGCCTGCAGACGGCCCTGACCGGACAGGCGGGCAAGCTGGGCAAGGTGCTCAAGACCGAGCGCGTCGCCAGCGCGCTGGCCAGTGGCAACGCACAGAGTGCCGCCGTCGCCATCCGTGAAGGCTGGCCGGGCGTGGAAGACGTCCAGATCCTGACCGCCGACCTCGATGCGGCCTATGCCGACCCGAAGGCCTTCGGTTACTCGCGCCTGGCCCTGCTGGAAGCGGCCATCGCCGACGACGCGCCGGTCGCCCGCGTGGTGCGCGATGCAGGTGGGCAACGCCTCGGCCTGGCGGCCGCGGTCGATCTCGGCCCGCAGGGCCCGGCTGTCGTCTACGTCCGCCAGCCGCTGCTGCGGCTGACCGGCGTGTTCGATCAGGTCGCGGTGCCAGGCGCCGGCTACCTCGCGCTGCGCCAGGGCAATCACAATGTGATCGAAAAGGGCAGCCGCGGGCTGTCCGGCGGCGCCGAAGCGCTGGCACGTCCGATCGGGCGCAGTGGCCTGCGACTGTCGGCTGCCGTGCCGGATGTCGAACCGGGTCCGTTGGGGCTGGGGGCGATTTCCAGTGCGGTCGTCGCCGTGTTGCTGCTGCTGATCGCCGTGCTGCTGGTGCTGGGCAAAGGCAAGGTGCCCTTGCCGCGCCGCCGCGGTGCCGACGACAGTGCCACCGATGCCGGCCCGACCCTGAGCGAAAGCCTCGCCCAGGCGCCGCTTGCCGTGGCCGCCGTCGAGCGCACTGACGAGGCAGCACCGCCGTCGCCGTCCGTACCGGGCGAAGCGGTTGCCCCCGGGATCTTCCGCGCCTACGACATCCGCGGCGTGGTCGGCCGCGAGCTGACCCCCAAGGTCGCCGCCCTGATCGGGCAGGCGATCGGTTCGGTCCTGCAGGTCCAGGGCCTGCGCGACATCGTGGTGGGTCGCGATGGCCGTCTGTCCGGCCCCGAACTCACCGCCGGTCTGATCGAAGGCCTGCGCCGCGCCGGCTGCAACGTCACCGATATCGGCCTGGCGCCGACCCCGGTGGTGTACTTCGCCAGCTACCACCTGCGCGCCGGCAGCTGCGTGGCGGTGACCGGCAGCCACAATCCACCCGACTACAACGGCTTCAAGATCGTGGTCGGCGGCGAAACCCTGTCCGGCGATGCGATCACCGAGCTGTACCACCGTATCCGCGATGGCCAGCTGCACGTGGCGGCCGAGCCGGGCAGCTTCCAGACCCGCGAGATCAACGCCGACTACATCCAGCGCATCGCCGATGACGTGCAGCTGGACCGCCCGCTCAAGGTGGTCGCCGACGCCGGCAACGGTGTGGCCGGCGAGCTGGCCCAGCCGCTGCTGGAGGCGATCGGTGCCGAAGTCATTCCGCTGTACTGCGATGTGGACGGCAGCTTCCCGAACCATCATCCCGACCCGAGCGACCCGCACAACCTGGAAGACCTGATCCAGACCGTGAAGCGCTTCGACGCGGATATCGGCCTGGCGTTCGATGGCGATGGCGACCGCCTCGGCGTGGTCACCCGCGAAGGGAAGATCATCTACGCCGATCGCCTGTTGATGCTGTTCGCGGCCGATGTGCTGATGCGCAACCCCGGCGCGCTGGTGATCTACGACGTCAAGTGCAGCGGCAAGCTGTCCGACTACGTGCTGCGCAACGGTGGCAGCCCGCTGATGTGGAAGACCGGCCATTCGCTGATGAAGGCGAAGATGCGCGAGACCGACGCCGAGCTGGCGGGCGAGATGAGCGGCCACTTCTTTTTCAAGGAGCGTTGGTTCGGCTTCGACGACGGCCTGTACGCCGCCGCGCGCCTGCTGGAGATCCTGGCCCAGCGCGAGGAGACGCCCGCCGAGGTGCTGGATGAGCTGCCCGACAGCGTCTCCACCCCGGAGCTGAAGGTGCCGGTCGATGCGGGTACGCCGCATGCGCTGGTGTCGTTGTTCGTCTCCTCGGTGCAGGTGGAGGACTCGCCGTTCACCGGCGCACGCCTGTCCACCATCGACGGACTGCGTGCCGACTTCCCCGATGGTTGGGGTCTGGTGCGCGCATCGAACACCACGCCGGTGCTGGTGCTGCGCTTCGAAGCCGATGACGAAGCCGCGCTGGAGCGCATCAAGGCGCTGTTCCGCGCGCAGCTGCAGCCGCTGCTGCCGGGTGTGGAACTGGGCTTCTGAGCTGCGGGGGTACCGACCAGCAATCGGTACCTACCCCTTGAACCGCAGCCCCACGCCCGGTTCGGTGAACAGATACCGCGAATCCAGCGCCGAATCGTCCAGCTTGTGGCGCAGTTTGCCGACCAGGATCCGCAGGTAATGGGTGTCGTGCTGGTGGGTCGGTCCCCAGATCTCCTGCAGGATCTGCGGCTGGGTCACCACCCGCCCGGCATTGCGCAGCAGCAGCGACAACAGCGCGTACTCCTTGCGCGTCAACGCCACCGGCGCGCCGTCCAGATGCACTTCGCGCCGTACCAGGTCGATATGCAGGTGCCCATCATCGAACTGCGGCAACACGCCTTCGCTGGATACCGTGCGCGAGCGCAGCAGCGCCCGCACGCGCGCCATCAGTTCCTGCGTGCCGAACGGCTTGGTCACGTAGTCGTTGGCGCCGGCATCCAGCGCCCGCACTTTCTCGGTCTCGCTGGCGCGCACGGTCAGCATGATCACCGGCACCTGGCTCCACTGGCGCAGCTCGCGCAGCACGTCATGGCCTTCCATGTCGGGCAGGCCGATGTCCAGGATCACCAGATCCGCGCCTTCACCGACCAATGCCTCCAGCCCGGCCTGGCCGGTCGCGGCCTGGGATACGCGGTAGCCCTGGGCGCGCAGGCTGATCTCCAGGAAACGCCGGATCTGCGCTTCGTCGTCGATCACCAGGACGCGGGCCGGGGGCACGCCGTGGGAAGCCTCAGGAATCGTCGTTGTCATCGGCAGGATGGGGGTGCAGCAAGGGCAGGGTGATGCGGATCAGGGTACCGCGTCCGTCGCGCCCCGGCAGCGCCTGCACGCTGCCGCCATGCGCGCCGATCATGCCCTGGCAGATGGTCAGGCCCAGCCCGGTGCCATGCCGGCCGCGGTCGCCGCGCTCCACGCTGTAGAACATGTCGAAGATGCGCGCACGTTCATCGTCCGGGATGCCGGGGCCGGCATCGAGCACGTCGATGCGCAGTTCGCCCTCGACCAACCGCGCCTGCACCTCCACCGCGGCACCGGGTGGGGAGAACTTTGCCGCGTTCTCCATCACGTTGAACACGGCCTGCTCGACCAGCGCCGGATGGACCCAGATCGGTGCCAGCGCAGCCGGAATATCCAGCTTCAGCAGTACATCCGGCTGATAGCGCTGCAGGCGGCGCGCGGCCGAGCCGACCAGCTCGTCCACGCCGATCCAGTCGCGGTTGATCTGCAGCCCGTCATGGCCGAGCCGGGTCATGTCCAGCAGGTTCTGGATGTAGCGGTCCAGGCGTTCGCCTTCGACCAGAATGGTATCGAGCAGGGCGCGCCGGTCGCTGGCGTCCATCGCATCGGCATAGCTGGAGAGGCTGTCGGCCGAGCCGATCATCGCGGCCAGCGGCGAGCGCAGGTCATGCGAGACCGACGACAGCAACGCCGAGCGCAGCCGCTCGGTCTCGTTGCTGACATGCGCCTTTTCCAGATCGGCCACCAGCTGGGTACGCAGCGCGGCCTGCGCGATGTCGTCCACCATCGCTTCGGCCAGTTGCCGTTGTTCCGGTGTCAGCCGCGGTGCCTCGCGCGGGAAGCGCATGCCGGCCACGCCGATCGCGCGGTCGTCGCCATCCAGCAGCGGCAGGAACCACCAGCCAGCACCGGCCAGCGTATCGGTGAAGCGTCCGCTGGGTTGGCCATGCCGGTGCGCCCAGTCGGCCGCGGCCAGATCGGTGTCGCCCGGGGCGGCGCTGCCGCTGGCACTGGTGTACTGCCCGATGCGCAGCCACGCCGGGGCGTCCATTGCCTGTTCCAGTGCCTCGCGGCCGGCCTGCGCGACCTGCTCGTTGCTCGCCGCACTGGCCAGTTGCCGGCCCAGTGCCTGGCGCGCATGCGCGTGCCGGTTGGCGGCGCGCAACGCGACCACCTGCATGCGCAGGCGCGAGGCCAACCGCCCGGCAACCAGTGCCGCGGCAAGGAACAGGAAGACCGTGATCACACCCTGGCGCGCGCTGATCGCGAAGGTGAAGCGCGGCGCGATGAAGAAGAAGTTGTAGGCCAGGAAACACAGCGCCGCGGCGATCACCGCGGCACTGGTACGGCTGCGTGCGGCGACCATCACCACCGCCACGATGAACACCATCGACAGGTCATACAGCCCGATCCAGTGCTCGGCGACCAGGGCCACCAGGCAGGCGGTCGCGGTGGCACCCAGTGCCAGCAGTGCATCCTTGCCGGCGCTGCGGCTGGGCATCGACAGTCCGGACCGCCGCGCACGTGCGCGGGCCTGCGGTGTGCCGATGATGGTGATCTCGAAATGCGCGCCGCGCCGGATCAGCTGCTGGGTCAGCGTACGGTTGAGCATGCGCGCCAGCGGCCGCTCGCGCGTGCGGCCGAGCACCAGCGTGGACACGCCGTTGTGCGCGGCATGGTCGAGCAGCGCATCGGCGATGCTGGAGCCGTGCAGGAGTTCGGCCTCGCCACCGAGGCGGCGGGCGAGGGCGAACGCGGCATCGATCTCGCGCCGGGTCTGCTCGTCATGTGCGCGCGTCTGCACGGTCACCACCGTCCACGGCGCATCGCGCCGCTCGGCGATGCGTCGGCCGACCCGCACCAGGTACTCGCTCTGGCCGCCGCCATCGATCGCCACCAGTACGCGGCGGCGCAGTGGCAGGTTGCCTTCGCCGCGCGCGGCACGGGTTTCGCGCAGGCTGCTGTCCACGCGGTCGGCCGCTTCCTGCATCGCCAGCTCGCGCAGGGCGGTCAGGTTGGCCGGCGAGAAGAACGCCTGCAGGGCCTGCGCGGCCTGCTCCGGCACATAGACCTTGCCCTGCTGCAGACGCTCGATCAGCTCGCGCGGCGGCAGGTCCACCAGCGCGATGTCGTGCAGGCGGTCGAGCACCGCATCAGGCACGGTTTCACTGACCCGGACCCCGGTGATGCGCATGACCACGTCGTTGAGGCTTTCCAGATGCTGGATGTTGACCGTGGTCCACACATCGATGCCGGCATCGAGCAGCTCCATCACGTCCTGCCAGCGCCGCTCGTGCCGACTCCCGGGCACATTGCGGTGGGCCAGTTCGTCGACCAGCACCAAGGCGGGACGACGCGCCAGCACCGCATCCAGGTCCATCTCTTCCAGCGCGTGCTGCTGGTACTCGCGCTGCAGCAGCGGCACCTGCGGCAGGCCTGCCAGCAGCGCCGAGGTCTCGGCGCGGCCGTGGGTTTCCACCAGGCCGATCACCACGTCCACCCCGCGGCGCAGTTGCTCATGCGCGCGGGTGAGCATGCTGAAGGTCTTGCCCACGCCGGGCGCCGCACCGAGGAACACGGTGAGCTTGCCGCCGGCTTCGCGCTGCAGGGTGTCGACCAGGGCATCGGCCTGGCGGGTACGGGAGTCGCTCATGGGCGGGGATTGTGCGCCCGGGGCGGTACGCAGCGCATCAAGGCATACCGTACAGCCGGGCATTGCCCTGCTGCGCGTCCAGCGCGACGTTCAGGGTCATCACGTTGACCCGCGGCTGGCCGAACACACCCCATTGCGGCCCCAGGGTGTTGGCCTGCACCAGCGCGGCGACGCGATCGACGGGAAGGTTGCGGCTGCGTGCCACACGCGCGATCTGCACCTGCGCCGCGGCCGGGGAGATCTCCGGGTCCATGCCGGCGCCGGACTGGGTCACCAGATCGCCGGGTACTTGGGCGGCGGTCACGCCTTCGCGTGCGGCCACCGCGGCGATGGTGGTCCGCACGCGCTCCTGCAGGGCAGGATTGCTGCGCGCCATGTTGCTGCCGGCCGCGGCCATCGGGTCGTAATTGGCCGCCGACGGCCGCGCCTGGAAGTAGCCATCGCCGACGAACGGCTGGGCGATCAGCTGCGAACCACGCACCTGCCCATCGCGGAGCAGCAGGCTGCCGTCGGCCTGCGCCGGGAACAGCAGCCGGCTCACGCTGGTGGTGGCCACCGCATAGGCCAGGCCGAGCAGCAGCAGGCTGCTCACGCCGAGCACGAGGGCCGGGCGCCAGGCGCTGTCCTGCTGCAGCTGGGTGGAGGTGGCAGCGCGGCTGCGCGCCGGCCGGGCAACGGAAGTAGCAATCGAGCGGTTCATGCGCCGAACACCGAGACAAGGAAGAGGTCGATCAATTTGATGGCCGCGAACGGCAGCAGCACGCCGCCCAGGCCGTACACCAGCATGTTCCGGCGCAGCAGTGCGGTCGCCGTGGCCGGGCGGAAACGTACTCCGCGCAACGCCAGCGGGATCAGCGCCGGGATCACCAGCGCGTTGAAGATCAGCGCCGCCAGTACCGCATTGCGCGGACTGGACAGGTGCATCACGTTCAACGCGGCCATCGCCGGCAGAGTCGAGGCGAACAGCGCCGGCAGGATCGCGAAGTACTTGGAGACGTCGTTGGCCAGCGAGAAGGTGGTCAGCGCACCACGCGTGATCAGCTGTTGCTTGCCCACTTCCACCACGGCCAGCAGCTTGGCCGGATCCGAATCCAGATCGACCATGTTGCCAGCCTCCTTGGCCGCCTGCGTGCCGGAGTTCATCGCCAGACCGATGTCGGCCTGGGCCAGCGCCGGCGCATCGTTGGTGCCGTCGCCGACCATCGCCACCAGCCGCCCGCCGGCCTGCTCGGCACGGATGCGCGCGAGCTTGTCTTCAGGGCGGGCCTCGGCGATGTAATCGTCCACGCCGGCCTCGGCAGCGATCGCCGCGGCGGTCAGCGGGTTGTCGCCGGTGATCATCACCGTGCGGATGCCCATCGCGCGCAGCTGCGCGAATTTTTCGCGCATGCCGTGCTTGACCACGTCCGAGAGCTCGATCACCCCCAGCACGTGGCGGCCTTCGCACACCACCAGCGGGGTGGCACCGTTGCGCGCCACCTGCTCCACGCGGCCCGGCAGCTCCGAAGGCACGGTGCCGCCCAGGTCACGCACGTAGGCGGTGATCGCATCGGAGGCGCCCTTGCGGATGCGGCGGCCACCGTCCAGATCCACACCGGACATGCGGGTCTGCGCAGAGAACGCGAGGTAGTCCGCGCGGTCCGGCTCGGCGGTGGTGCAGCCCTGTTCACGCGCGAGACGCACGACCGATTTACCTTCCGGCGTCGGGTCGGCCAGCGACGACAGCAGCGCCGCTTCGCGCAGCTGCGTGGCATCAATCCCCGCCAGCGCATGGAAGTGGGTGGCCTGGCGGTCGCCATGGGTGATCGTGCCGGTCTTGTCGAGCAGCAGCACGTCCACGTCGCCGGCCACTTCCACCGCCTTGCCGGACTTGGCCAGCACGTTGGCGGCCAGCGCACGGTTCATGCCGGCGATGCCGATGGCCGGCAGCAACCCGCCGATGGTGGTCGGGATCAGGCACACCAGCAGTGCGATCAGCAGCAGCGGATCGACCTGCACGCCAACGAACGCGCCGATCGCCGGCAGCGTGGCCACCACCACCAGGAAGGTCAGCGTCATCGCCGCCAGCAGCAGGGTCAGGGCGACCTCGTTCGGGGTCTTCTGGCGGTTCGCACCTTCCACCAGCGCGATCATCCGGTCCAGGAAGCTGTGCCCCGGCTCGGCGGTGATGCGCACGATGATCTGGTCGGAGAGCACCTTGGTGCCGCCGATCACGCCGCTGCGGTCGGTACCCGCTTCGCGCAGCACGGGGGCCGATTCACCGGTCACCGCGGCTTCGTTGATGGTCGCCAGGCCCTGCACGATCTCGCCATCGGCCGGGATCAGCTCCCCGGCACTGACGATCACATGGTCGCCCGGCCGCAGCTCGGCGGCCGACACCTGGGTCTCGCTGGCCCCGGCATGCGCGGCGGCCAGCCGGCGCGCGCTGAGGTCCTGGCGGGCACGCCGCAGCGAGGCGGCCTGGCCCCGGCCACGCGCTTCGGCCACCGCCTCGGCGAAGTTGCCGAACAGTACGGTCAGCAGCAGGATCGCGGTGACTGCCAGGCCGAAGCCCAGTGGTGCATTGCCGGTCAGCGTGACCAGCGCGCTGACCACCGTGCCGGCCATCACCACGGCCATCACCGGGCTGTGCAGCAGATGCCGCGGCGAGAGCTTGATCACGGCATCGCGCAGGGCACGGCGCCAGCCCGCGCCATCAAGCAGGCGCTGGCGGCGGTGGGAAGAAACGTTCAACGGATACGTACTCATGGGAGGCGGTCTCAGTGCAGTGTCAGCGACAGGTGGTCGGCCACCGGGCCAAGGACCAGTGCCGGCATGAACTGCAATACGGTGAGGATGACGATCAGCGCGATCAGGGTCAGCGCGAAGGTCGGGGTTTCGATCTGCAGCGTGCCGGCCGATTCCGGCGCCCGCCGCTTGGCCGCCAGCTGCGCGGCCACGATCAACGGGATCACCAGTACCGGATAGCGGCCCAGCAGCAGCACCAGGGTGCAGCTCAGGTTCCACCACACGGTGGCGTCGCCGAGGCCTTCAAAGCCCGAGCCGTTGTTGGCGAACGCCGAGGTGTACTCGTAGAACACCTGGCTGATGCCGTGGAAGCCGGGATTGGAGGTGCCGGTGATCGACGGGATCGCCAGGGTCAACGCGGTGAAGCCCAGGATGGTGATCGGCTGCAGCAGCACCAGCAGCGCGAGCAAGCGCACCTGCGGCGTTTCCAGCTTGCGGCCCAGCAGTTCCGGGGTCCGCCCGGTCATCAGGCCGGCCAGGAACACGCCCAGCAGCAGGTACACGATGAACTGTTGCAGGCCACAGCCGATGCCGCCCCAGATCGCGTTGACCAGCATGTTGACCATCGGCACGGCGCCGGCCAGCGGGCTGAGCGAGTCATGCATGCCGTTGACCGAACCGTTGGACACCTGGGTGGTGACCGCGGCCCACAAGCCCGTGCCGTCGGCACCGAAGCGCACTTCCTTGCCCTCCATCAGCAGCGGGCTGGCCGCCGTGGCCGAATGGCCTTCCAGCCACACCGTGGCGGCGATCGACACGCTGGACATCGCCAGCATGCAACCGAACACCAGCCCGGCCAGGCGCTTGCGCCCGGTGAACGCGCCGAGCATGAAGATCACCGCGATCGGGATCAGCAGGATGCCGATCAGTTCCAGCGCGTTGGAGAGCGGGGTCGGGTTCTCCAGCGGCATCGCGCTGTTGGGGCCGTACCAGCCACCACCATTGGTGCCCAGCTGCTTGGCCGCGACCATCGCCGCGACCGGGCCGAGTGGCAGCTTCTGCGTCTCCATGCCGGCCGCGGCATCGATCGGCGTGGCCTGCGGACCGCCGGCGAGCGTCGAAGGCACCCCCTGGCTGGTCAGCAGCACCGCCCACAGCAGGCACAGCGGCAGCATGAAGCGCACGCACGAGCGCACCACGTCGGCGTAGTAGTTGCCCACGTCGACGCGGCGGTCCGCACTGAGCAGTGCGGCCTGGTCGGCCGGCACATCCTCGGGACGCGCGCCGAACAGCGCACGCAGGGTGGCCACCACCAGCGCCAGGCCCATCATCGGCGTCACCACCTGCAGGCCGGTAATCGCGGTCATCTGCGAGAAATAGGACAGCTGCGCCTGGCCCGAGTAGTGCTGCTGGTTGGTGTTGGTCAGGAACGACACCATCGTGTGCAGCGCGGTATCCCAGCGCATGTTGGGAATCTGGTCGGGATTGAACGGCAGCCAGGCCTGGGTCATGAAGACCGCCTGCACCAGCACCGCGATCACCACGTTGCTGAGCAGGAAGGCACCGACGTAGCCACGCCAGGACATGCCGCGGGCCGGGTTGACCCCGAGCAGCCGGTACAGCGGTTTTTCAATCCACCCGAACAGCGCGTCGCCGCGCATCGGGCCACCGCGCATCACCCGGGCCAGGTACAGCCCAAGCGGAAAGGCCAGCACGATGCTGGCCAGCAGGATCAACAGGATCTCGGTCATGGTCGGCTCCGGTCAGAAGGTTTCGGGCCGAAGCACGACGTACAGCAGGTAGGCGGCGGCAACCAGCACCAGCACGCCGCACAGCAGGGAAAGCCAGGCAGACATGGTCGTGGCCTCAAACGCGGGAAAGGGGGCGCGCGGTGCACTGGGCACCGGCGGGGAAGACAGGCAGATACGGGCTCATGGGACGTCCAGGTGGAACCACTCCACGTCAGGCGCCCATGGTCTGCCTGCCCGGCATAAACGCTCCACGCCCGAAACCGGCGCCGCGCGTAAAGAGTGCATAAAAAAAGGCGACCCCCCGGGGCCGCCTTCCTTTTCACCGCCATCGCCTATCCGCCGTTATCCGCGCGGATCGCTCGCGATGCCCTTCAACAACCGATAGCGCTGCAGCGTGCCCTCGATCTCCACGTCCAGCGCCCGGCGCTGCTGCTCGAACGAGGCCTGCATGCGTCGCTGCGCGACCAGCTCGGCATGCCGGGCGCGGATGCGCTCGGCCTGCTTGTCCGGGACCGGCTGCCCATCCAGCTCGCGGTTGCCCGCGCTGGCCAGCAGGGTGACCAGCGCATCACGCACGCTGGCCACGTTGTAACGGGCGGTATGGATGTTGTTGTCCAGGATGCCACTGCGCTCGGCGAACACCCGGCGCAGGTCCTCCTCGTTTTCGTACGTCGCCAGCATCGCCTGCTCGGTGCGCTGGCGGGTCTGCTCGGCGGCCTGGTCCAGGCGCTGTTGCGCGGCCTGCGCCGCAGCGTCGGCGCGTTCCTCCTCGGTCAGCGCACGCTGCACTTCGCCACTGCGCATGCCGCTGCGCAGGTTGAACTCCTCGCGCGCGCTGTTCACCGCCTCCTGGGGCAGGGCGTCGCTGCAGATCCGCTCGCTGCCCTTGTTCCAGCAGTACAGCTTCTTCGGTGTCGCATCGGCCGCGCGCTTCTGCGCCTGGGCAGGCAACAGCGGCACGGCCAGCAACAGGCCGACAACGGTGAACGTGGCAAACCTGGACATGGTGAAAGCCCCCTGCTCTCAACGCGTAGGACGGCTGCCGTAGCGGGAACGATAGTCCTCCAGCGGCTGCCGGTAGCCGACAAGTTCCGGATTTCCGGAGGCAAAATCAAGCAGGTCGGCCAGCGTGGCCACGGCGACCACCGGAATGCCGGCCTCTTCGGCCACGGCCTGCGCGGCCGAACGGCGGTCGGTTTCCGAGGCGATCTCCTGGCGGTCCAGCGCCACCACGATGCCGGCCGGGGTGCCACCGGCGCCCTTGATGATCGCCAGTGCTTCGCGGATCGCGGTGCCGGCGGTGATCACGTCATCGACGATCAGCACGCGCTTGCCATTCATATCGGCGCCGATCAGATTGCCGCCTTCGCCGTGGTCCTTGGCTTCCTTGCGGTTGAACGACAGCGGCAGGTCGCGGCCGCGCTGGGCGAATTCACAGGCGGTCGCGGTGGCCAGCGGAATGCCCTTGTAGGCCGGGCCGAACACGACGTCGAACTTCAGCCCGGTCGCTTCCACGGCATCGGCGTAACAGGCCGCCAGCTGGGACATGCGCGCGCCGGAATCAAACCGCCCGGCATTGAAGAAATAGGGGCTCAGGCGGCCGGACTTCAGGGTGAACTGGCCGAAACGCAGGGCATCGGCGGTCAGGGCCAGTTGCAGGAAACGGTGGCGATGGTCGCTCATCAAGACTCAATTCAATTCATTTGGAGCGCAAATCCTAATGCATGCCCGCACTTTTCCGCTCGCGGCGCCCTGCGGCCCGGTGTCGCACAGGGTGGCGAGACGGCTTCAGCAAGCGACGGAGGGCCGCAATCGTGTCCGTTTCCAGCCAGCCCCTGCAAGGGCCGAAACGGTATGCTCTTGCGGGTATCGTTCCAGACCCGGGTCAGCATGCGCATCATCAGTTTCAACGCCAACGGCATCCGTTCCGCCGCCACCAAGGGCTTTCTCGAGTGGTTCCGCGCCCAGGACGCCGACGTCCTGTGCATCCAGGAAACCAAGGCCCAGGAAGACCAGCTGACCGACCCGATGTTCCGCCCGGACGGCCACCACTGCTTCTACCGCGACGCCATCACCAAGAAGGGCTACAGCGGCGTGGCGATCTACAGCAAACGCGAGCCTGACCAGGTGATCACCTCGCTGGGCTGGGCGCCGTTCGACGATGAAGGCCGTTACATCGAGGCCCGCTACGGCAACCTCAGCGTGGTCTCCTTCTACATCCCGTCGGGCAGCTCGGGCGATCTGCGCCAGGGGTTCAAGTACGAAGTGATGGAGTGGCTGCGCCCGATCCTGGCCGGCTGGCTGGCCAGCGGCCGCGACTACGTGTTGTGTGGCGACTGGAACATCGTGCGCTCCGCGCTGGACATCAAGAACTGGAAATCCAACCAGAAGAACTCCGGCTGCCTGCCGCCCGAGCGCGACTGGCTCAACGGCCAGTGCGTGGACGCCGAGCAGGCGCTGGACATCGCCGCCGGCCAGGGCTGGACGGATGCCTACCGCCTGTTGCACCCGCAGGGCGAGGACTACACCTGGTGGAGCAACCGCGGCCAGGCGCGCGCCAACAATGTCGGCTGGCGCATCGATTACCAGTTCGTCAGCCCGGGCCTGCGCGATCGTCTGCGCAGCTGCTCGGTCTATCGCGATGAGCGCTTCTCCGACCATGCGCCGTTCACGGTGGACTACGCCCCATGACCGAAGCGGTCGAGCCGGTGTCCTACAAGGGCTGGGCCGGGATCAAGCGTGCCTTCGGCACGCCCTCGGCGCTGACGATGGCCTTCCTGGGCTTCGGCAGCGGTCTGCCGTTCCTGCTGATCGCCTCGCAGACGCTATCCACCCGTCTGCGCGATGTCGGCCTGGACCTGGGCAGCATCGGGCTGATCAGCCTGGCCAGCTTCTTCTATCTGATGAAGTTCGTCTGGGCGCCGCTGATCGACCGCTACGCGTTCCCGCTGATCGGCTTCCTCGGGCGCCGCCGCTCGTGGCTGCTGGCCTCGCAGATCGGCGTCACCGGCGGGCTGTTCGCGCTGGCCTTCGTCCGCCCCGAACTCGGTGTCACCCCGCTGGTGCTGTGGGTGCTGGTGGCCTCGTTCGCCGGTGCCACCCAGGATTCGGTGGTCGATGCCTACCGCATCGAGATCGCACCGGAGAGCGCGCAGGCGGCGCTGGCCGCGACCTATACGCTGGGTTATCGCATCGGCCTGATCCTGGCCGGCGCGGGCGCGTTGTACCTGGCCCAGTTCGAGAGCTGGATCGTGGCCTACCTGGCCATGGCCGCGTTGATGATCCTGCCGATCATCACCACGTTGCTGTGCCGCGAGCCGGAACAGCCGGAAGTGCGTATCCAGCGCCGGATCGATTTCTTCGGTGCGTTCTGGCAGCCGATCGCCAGCTTCTTCAGCACCAATGGGGTGGTGCTGGCGCTGGTGCTGCTGGCCTTCGTCGGGCTTTACAAGTTCCCTGACCAGGTGATCGGGGTGATGGCCGGCCCGTTCTATCTGGATTCGGGTTTCACCAAGGCCGACATCGCCACCGTCTCCAAGCTGTTCGGGGTGTGGATGGGTATCGGTGGTGCGTTCCTTGGCGGTATCGCGGTCGCGGCGTTCGGCTTCCGCCGCATGCTGCTGGTCGCCGCGCTGGGCGTGGCGCTGTCCAACCTGGCGTTCCTGCTGATGGCGCACAACCCGGGCCAGCTATGGGCGTTCTACGCGGCGCTGAGTGCGGACAACCTGTTCCAGGGGTTCGCCGGTACGGTGCTGGTCGCCTTCATGTCCTCGCTGACCGATCGCAACTTCACCGCCACCCAATACGCGCTGCTGGTCTCGCTGGCCAACCTGCCGGGCAAGTTCGTCGGCGGCGTCTCCGGTTACATCGTGGAGGCGAGCTCTTACAGCACCTTCTTCATCCTCAGCGCCACCACGGTCATCCCGACCCTGCTGCTGCTGATCTGGTTGTGGCCACGGATCCGGGACCGCAGCACCGCCTGAGTGGTTTGCGTGCCGACAGAGCCTGATGGATCATGCCGGCACAGTCGCCGCGGGGATGGCGGCGCGCCAACGGGGAGAACGATGGCTGATCTACTGCTGCGGGATGTGGACCCGCTGTTGCTGGAACGTATCCGCCGGATCGCGGTGGCGCGCGGCTGGAGCCGCGAGGACACCTGCGTGGCGTTGCTGGAACAGGGCCTGTTCGCCAGCGAACTGGAGGTCCGCAGCGGCTTTCACGATCCCGAGGTCGACGCACTCGCCGATGCCATCGCCGCCCTGCAGGCCTTGCCCGACGCGCAGGCGCTGTAGCCGGGCATCGCCCGCCGCCACGGCCTCTCAGGCGGGGTGGATCGCCCCCAGAATCCGTGGTCCCCGCGCGCCACTCACGCTCGGCAGGTTGCCCGGCAACCCCGCCAGCGTGCGCTGCGCCAGCCACGCAAACCCCATCGCCTCCAGATAATCCGGGTCCAGCCCGTGCACCGCGCTGGATTCGATCAGCACGCCCGGCAGGCGTGCGCCCAGCCGCCGCAGCAGCTGCGGATTGCGCACGCCGCCGCCGCAGACCAGCACCCGCTTGGCGCCCGGCAGGTGCGCCAGCAGCGCATCGGCCACCGTCGCCGCGGTCAGTTCCAACAGCGTTGCCTGCACGTCCGCGCCGGAGACCTGTCCCTCGCCAAGCTGTGCCTGCGCCCAGTCCAGGTGGAACTGCTCGCGCCCGGTGCTCTTGGGCGGCGGCAGCGCGAACCACGGATCGGCCAGCCAGCGTGCCAGCAGCGCCGTATCGACCTGGCCGCTGGCCGCGAATGCGCCATCGGCATCGAAGGGCTCGCCGCGATGGCGCTGGCACCAGGCATCCATCAGCGCATTGGCCGGGCCGGTATCGAAGCCGCGCGGCGTGCCTTCGCGCGGGATCAAGGTGAGATTGCCGATGCCACCCAGGTTGAGCACGGCGCGGTCTTCGTCGCTGTCGCCCAGCATCGCCAAGTGGAAGGCCGGCATCAGCGGCGCACCATGGCCGCCGGCGGCGACATCGCGGCGGCGGAAATCGGCCACGGTGGTGATGCCGGTCAGTTCGGCGATGCGGTTGGCGTCGCCGATCTGCATCGTGAAGGCGGGATCGGCCAGCGGCCGATGGCGTACGGTCTGCCCGTGCGAACCGATGGCGTGCACCTGGGCGCGGTCGATGCGCGCGCTGTCCAGCAGCCGGTTGGCGGCCGCGGCGAACGTGATCCCGACTTGGGCATCGAGCCGGCCGAGCGCGTCCAGTGAGGTGATGGTCCCGCCTTCGCCCAGGGCGATCAGCTCGGCGCGGATCGCCGGATCCCACGCGTGGGTCAGGCCATCGACAAAGCGGCAGCCGCCCTCGGCGGGGAACTGCACCAGCGCGGCATCGATGCCGTCGGCGCTGGTGCCGGACATCAGGCCCAGGTAGATCGGGGTGGTGGGATCAACAGCAGAGGTCATGGCCAGGCGGTCCAACGGGTTGCGTGCAGCTTCCGCGCAACCCGCTGCCGCCGTCAATCGATGCGATCAGCCGCGGTTGGACTTGGCCGGCTTGCCGGCCTTCGCCGTGGCGGTCTCGGCGGCCTTGGCATCCGGTGCCGGGCTGGCGTCGGCGTAGATCAGCTTCTCCATGCCCTGGATGCGCGCCAACGCCGGCGCGGTCTGCGCACGGAAGGCGGCCAGTTCGGCGCCCTGCAGCGGCTCCGGCGGCGGCATCGTCACCGACAGCGGGTTGCGGTGCACGCCGTTGACGCGGAATTCGTAATGCAGGTGGGGGCCGGTGGCCATGCCGGTCGAGCCGACGTAGCCGATCACCGTGCCCTGGGCCACACGCTGGCCGGTCTTGATGCTGCCAAAGCGCGACATGTGCCCGTACAGCGTGGTGTGGCCGCGGCCGTGGTCGAGGATCACCACGTTGCCGTAGCCGCGCTGCACGCCGGCGAACTGCACGCGGGCATCGCCGGCGGCCATGATCGGGGTGCCGGTGCGCGCGGCGTAGTCCACGCCCTTGTGCATGCGCATCTTGCCCAGCACCGGGTGCTTGCGCGCGCCGAAGCTGGAGCTCAACCGCGCGAACTGGATCGGCATGCGGATGAAGCTCTTCTTGAGCGGGCGGCCGCTGGCATCGAAGTACTCGGACTTGCCGTTGCGGTCGAAGCGGAAGCCGCTGTAGGTCTTGCCCCCCGAGCTGAAGGTCGCCGCGAGGATCTTGCTGGTGTCCACCTTCTCGCCTTCGCGCCAGGTTTCATCCATCACCACGCTGAAACGGTCGCCCGGCTGCAGGTCCTTGGAGAAGTCGATGTCGTACTTGAAGATCTCGTCGGTCATCGTCGCGATCGCCGACGGCGACAGCCCGGCCTTGCGCGCGGCGGCATACAGCGAGCTGGTGATCTCGCCACTGGCGACCACGCGGCGGGTCGAGGTCTCGCGCTTGCTCACCGTCTCGGTGATCTTGTCGCCGGCCAGGGACAGCTCGACACGATTGTCGGCATCGCGGTCGAAGCGGATCGTGCGCAGCTGACCGGACAGCGGCAGGTCGAAGGCGATCTCCGCGCCGGGGCGCAGCTTGGTCAGCGAGTCGCGGACACCCGGGTGCTCCAGCACCTGGTGCATCACCGTGGCCGGGATGCCGGCCTGGTCGAACAGATTGCTCAGGGTCTGGCCGCGCTGCACGCGCAGCACCTGCCAACTGTCGCCCGGGGTCTGCTGCTGGCGTTCCAGCGACAGCGGCGGCAACGGCAGCGCCAGGGTCGAATGGCTGACCGAGTAGGGCGAATCGATGGTGTGCGAGAAACCGGGGACGATCGTGGCCACCAGGGCGCCGATGGTGGCGAACAGGCTGGCATGCATCCAGTGGCGGCGGGTCCAGCGCTGGTTGAAGGCCGCGGGAAGATGCTGTTTGAGCTTCCGATGGAGGGCGGTGTCGTGGAGGACGTGGAGACGTTCCTTGAAGCGCTGCTTTCGCGCGCGGCCTTGATCGGAATTGAGCATCGTCGGTCTGTTCCTGGCTGGCCCGGGAGCGCGGGCCCAAACGTCGGTAACATAGACAGGTATAAATACCGCGTCAAACCCTTGTGCCTATTGGTTTTTGTGAAGCACCTGCGGTTAACTTGTACTTAACGTCATTCATTTAAATAAGGCATTGCCGGGAGTTGTCACGTGTCCTCGATTGAAGAAGCCATTGCCCTGATCGGGCGAGGCGCCGATGAGATCCTCAAGTCCGACGAACTGCGCCAGCGTCTGGAAAGCGGCCGTCCGCTGCGGGTCAAGGCCGGCTTCGACCCCACCGCCCCGGACCTGCACCTGGGGCATACCGTGCTGCTGAACAAGCTGCGCCAGTTCCAGGATCTCGGCCACCAGGTGATCTTCCTGATCGGCGACTTCACCGGGATGATCGGCGACCCTTCGGGCAAAAACGTCACCCGCAAGCCGCTCACCAAGGAAGACGTGCTCGCCAACGCGCGTACCTATGAAGACCAGGTCTTCAAGGTGCTCGACCGCGAGAAGACCGAAGTGCGCTTCAACTCGGAGTGGTTCGGCAAGATGGCCGCCGCCGACATGATCCGCCTGGCCGGCCAGCACACGGTGGCGCGCATGCTCGAGCGCGACGACTTCGCCAAGCGCTATGCCGCCCAGCAGTCCATCGCGCTGCACGAGTTCCTGTACCCGCTGGTGCAGGGCTACGACTCGGTCGCGCTGGAAGCGGACGTCGAACTGGGCGGGACCGACCAGAAGTTCAACCTGCTGATGGGCCGTGGCCTGCAGGAGCACTACGGGCAGAAGCCGCAGATCGTGCTGACCATGCCGCTGCTGGAAGGCCTGGACGGCGTGGCCAAGATGTCCAAGTCGCTCAACAACTATATTGGTATCAGCGAACCGGCCATCGACATCGTCACCAAGACCATGAAGATCGGCGACGACCTGATGTGGCGCTGGATCGAGCTGCTCTCCTTTGATATCAGCCAGGCCGAGGCCCAGGCCCTGCGCGTGCAGGTCGAGGCGGGCGGGTTGAACCCGCGTGAGGTGAAGCTGCGCCTGGCGCGTGAGCTGACCACCCGCTTCCATGATGCCGCGGCCGCCGAGCAGGCCATCGCCGGCTGGAACGCCGCCGTGACCGGGCAGGGCGATGTGACCCTGCTGCCGCTGCAGGAAGTAAGCATCCCGGCCGAAGGCCTGCGGATCGGTGCCCTGCTGACGGCGGCCGGCCTGACCCCGAGCAACTCGGAGGCGTCGCGCAAGCTCAAAGAGCGTGCGGTGAAGGTCGATGGCGAGGTGGTGGATGACGCCCAGCAGGTGTTCGTGCCCGGCTTCGAAGGCCTGCTGCAGGTCGGCAAGCGCACCTTCGCACGCGTGTTGCTGGTCGCGGCCTAAGCGGCACAAGGGGTCCGGGCGATCCGGACCCCCTCCAGCATGAATGGGAGGGAGGCGACGTGAAAAAATGTCGCGTACCCCCTTCACAAACGACCCAGATAGGGACATACTTTCCCTCCCCCGACGCAGGGGCCACCGCAAGGCGGCAACCGCGAAGGAACAGGACTTCAGCTT
>NZ_JBWKWI010000003.1:0-386479 GCF_059422145.1 Stenotrophomonas sp. GW821-FHT01H02A | reverse complement strand
GATCCACGCCTGCATCGTCCCCGCCGCCGGCTTCGGCCGGCGGCGCGGGCAACCCGAGGCATCGCAAAGCACGCGCAGGAACGGGCCATGGCCATGGGTCCGGACTCTCTCCCGGTCGCCACACCATCGTGGCCATGGCCCGCCCCTGCGGCAGAACTGTTATCAGCGCTGTTTGTTTGACTGAACACCCCGGGTGGCTTCGTCTCCCCCCGCTTTTCAGTAGCCTGACCCCTCCTCTGCATTGGAGGAGGGTTTTTTACAGACGACCTATCAAGGGCGCGGACCGCCGCCCCTGCCCCAGGGCTCCTGCAACCGGCGTGCCAAACCCGCCGCTGCCCTGGCTGGCACAACTCCTGCATCAACGTGGTTCTAAAGACCCGGCGGCTACGGCCGCTACTTTCGTTGACGGCAACGCCCTGCGACTTCACTGCAGCGGCAACAGACAGGAGATACAACGTGGCGGACTTCGGTTACGGCGGCATCGGTTCAGGGCTGGATATTTCCGGCATGGTCAGCAGCCTGGTGGCAGCGGATCGCAAGCCGGCGGACAACGCACTGAACCTGCAGCAGTCCAAGGCCAAGATGCAGCTCTCGGCGATCGGCACGGTCAAATCCGCGTTCGATACGCTGAACACGGCGCTGAAAGCGCTGAAGGCCAACACGGCGTTCGACGCCCGCACGTTCACGGCCAGCAAGCCGGGTACCGACGACATCTTGACGGTCAGCGGCACCAACGCGGCCGCTGCCGGCTCCCACGCCATCGACGTGAAGGAACTGGCCACCGCGAACAAGTGGATCGCGGACACCTCGCTGCCGAAAACCGACACCTTCGGCGCCGGGACCCTGACGCTCACCGTGGGCGTCGGCGACAAGCAGAAGACGTTGAACATCGACGTTGCGGCGGACGACACGCTCAGTTCGATCCGCACCAAGATCGAGAAGGCCGGCCGCTCCTCGGGCGTGCAGGCCACGCTGATCTCCTCCGGTGACAACCAGTACCTGTCGATCTCGCAGGAGAAGTCCGGTACCGCCAATGCGATCAAGCTCAGCGCCGACCCGTCCAACACCAAGCTCGCCGCCCTGGCCAACAGCCTGTCGGAACGCACGCCGGCCGCGGACGCCAGGTTGCTGATCGACGGCGTGGAAGTCATCAGCAGCGAGAACACCGTCACCGACGTCGTTCCCGGGCTGACCCTCAACCTGAAGAAGATCGGCGAAAGCACCGTCACCATCACCACCGACGTCGCCGCCGCGCGCAAGGTGATGCAGGACTTCGTGACCGCGTACAACGGCGCGATCGCGGCGATCAACACCGCGACCAAGTACGACATCGAGAACAAGGAGCCGTCCTCGCTGACCGGCGATGCGCAGATGCGCGGGGCCTCCAGCCAGCTGCGCAGCATGATGGGCGGCATCCTCAAGGACCTCTCGGCCGCCGGCCTGGACCCGAAGAAGATCGGTCTGCAGACCCGCGCCTACCCCAACGCCGACGGCAGCCTGGTGCTGGATACCGCCAAGTTCGATGCCGCCCTGGTCAACCAGGGGGGCGCGGTGCGTGAGGCCTTCACCGGCGATGACGGTGCCGCGGCCAAGCTGTTTGCGATGGTGGACGGTTACGTCAGCACCACCGTCGGCAAGGAAGGTGCGTTCGTCTCGCGCACCAAGAGCATCAACAACACGCTGACCGACATCGACAAGCGCCGCAAGGCGCTGGATGTCCGCATGGAAGGCGTGTCCGAGCGTTACAAAAAGCAGTTCCTCGCGCTCGATGCGCTGATGAGCAAGATGAGCCAGACCATGTCCAGCCTGACCACGCAGCTCTCCCAGCTCAGTGGTTGATGGGTGTCGGCCGCGGACTCAAGTTGGGCCGGTCCGCGGCCGATACCACTGGCAGGACACCCCGCAGGCTCCACCCGGTGCCGACGATGTCGCGAACCTCGCGGCCCCGCATGAAGGAGACATGATTGATGTACGGTTCCAACCGTCAATTCACCGAGCAGTACCGCAAGGTCGGCGTGCAGAGTTCGGTCACCGATGCCGATCCGCACAAGCTGGTGGCATTGCTGCTGGCCGGTGCCTGCGAACGCCTTCGGCTCGCCCTGGCCTGCCTGGAACGTGGCGACCAGGCACGCAAAGGCAAGGCGATCGGCGAGGTCTGCGCGATCGTCGGCCACCTCAACGGTTCGCTGGACCATGAGGCGGGCGGCGAGATCGCCGGCAACCTGTCCTCGCTGTACGACTACGTGATGCACCGGCTCACCGAAGCCAACCTGCACAACGACCCGGCCGCGTTGACCGAAGCGCTCGAGCTGCTGGGCGAGATCGATTCGGCCTGGAATGCCATCCCGCAGCAGCAGCGCCAGACCGCGCAGGTCGCGCCGTGACCTCGCTGGGCGCGCTGAACGCACGGCTCGATGCGCTGGAGACGGCGCTGCATGACGAGAACTTCGACGAAGCGGGCCTGCAGCTGGATGCGCTCGACGCCGCCCAGCGCGATTACCTGGCCGGTCCGTCGGCGCTGTTCGATGTGCCGGGCCTGTCTTCGCTGCAGGCGCGCCAGCAGCGCATCATGCTGTTCATGATGCGCCAGCGCGAAGACGCCAGCCGCCACATCCACAATGGCCACCAGTCCCTTCGCGCCGCACAGGCGTACCTGACGGCAGAATCCCTCTCATGACCGACCTTCGCACCAGCGCCATCCATCACCCGGCCGAAAGCGAGCTGTTCGATGAGACGTTGAGCTGCGAAGTGGCGCTGCCGGCCGAGTTCCGGATCGGCAGCGCGGTGATCCGCCCCGGCACCGCCGAGACGCTGCTGCGCAGCGTGGCCCTGGTCGAAGATGCGCGCAGCGATGACGGCCATGACGATCGCAGCGAGGCCACCCTGCAGGTGCAGCGACTGGAGGCCAAGCTCGACCTGGTGATGGTGCTGCTGGGCCGCCTGGTCCGGCAGAGCACCCAGGATCTGCCGCTGCGCCCCCTGCGCTGGTCCCGCCGCGGCATCCGCCTGGAACAGGGATCGCGCAGTGGCGCCGCGCCCGGCAGCATGGGCGTGATCCGCCTGCAGCCCTGCGACTGGTTGCCCGACCATATCGACCTGCCCGTGGTGATCGTGGCCGAAGCCGCCAATGGCTCGGGCGCGCACTACCTGTGGCTGCGCTTCGAAGGCCTCAGCGACGCGCTGGAGATGGCGCTGGAGCGACATCTGTTCCGACTGCACCGCCGCCAGATCGCCGAAGCACGCCGGCTGCGCTGACCGCAAGGCGCCGACTGTGACGCATTCGGCTTGGCGCTGGGCCTTCACTCCGTTAAGGTGACGACCTCCCCGCTCCCCTAGCAGCCTGTGCGCGTTCTCATCGTCGATGATCACACCCTGGTCCGTGCCGGCCTCAGCCGCCTGCTGCAGGGCTTTGCCGACGTCGAGGTCATCGCCGAGGCCAGCAACGCCGAACAGGCGCTGCAACTGAGCGTGCAGCATTCCCCGGACGTCGTGCTGATGGACCTGTCCCTGCCCGGCCGTACCGGCCTGGAAGCCCTGAGCGACATCCTGCTGCGTACGCCCGGCTCGCGCGTGGTGATGATGACCATGCACGACGATGCCGTGCACGTGCGCGATGCGCTGGACCGGGGCGCGGTGGGCTTCGTGGTCAAGGACGCTGCCCCGCAGGAGCTGGAACTGGCGCTGCGCGCCGCCCATGCCGGCCAGGTGTTCCTGAGCCCGCAGATCTCGGCCAAGATGCTGGCCCCGATGCTGGGCAAGGAAAAGCCGGTTGGCGTGGCCGCCCTGTCGCCGCGCCAGCGCGAGATCCTGCGCCAGATCGGCAAAGGCGAGAGCAACAAGGAAATCGCCGCGGACCTCGGCATCAGCGTCAAGACGGTGGAGACCCACCGCGCCCGGATGATGGAGTCGCTGGGCTGCCGCCGTGCCAATGACCTGGTGCTGCTCGCCGCCCGCCACCAGCACGAACTGGAGTGATGCGCGCCGGTTCTCCGGCACCCGCGACCTCCCCGACGCCTGCGGCGACGGATTCTTGAAGCCCGATCGGTCGAGCAGCAACGTAACGACAAGGTCCCGTGGCGAACACCCGTCAAAATACCGCGCTGATGTAGGGGTTCTCCCTACATGCTGTCAGGCATTTGACGACCCGACTCAGGAACCCCCTGATTCCCGGCGTACCGGAACACAAGCAAGATGTGTTCCATAACGCACCGGGGAGTCGGTGCGAACGGGGAACCACCTTGAAAGCCTCCATGTCGACCCAGATGGGTCAGCAGCTTCACCTCACGCCGCAGCTCCTGCAGTCCATCCGCCTGTTGCAGCTGGACGGCATGCAGCTGGAACTGGAAATCCGCCGTGCGCTGGAGACCAACCCGCTGCTGGAGCTGGAAGAGGCACCGGAGCCGGTCGCCGCCGAGACCGACCTGGCCAGCACCACGCAGGAAGTGGCTGCGTTCGACGAACTGCCGGAAAGCACCCTGTGGGATGTGGCCGGTGCCGGTTGGCAGGACGGCGATGACGACCGCATGCAGCGGGTGGCGGCCGGTGAGTCCTCCGATCCGCAGCTGCGCGCCCTGCAGCGCCTGGCGCTGGAACTGGATGCCCGCGAACTGGCCGTGGCCGGCTTCTGGCTGGAGCATTGCGACGACGCCGGCTACCTGGATGCACCGCTCGCGCAGCTGACCCTGCTCGCCAGTGCGCGCTGCGACGTGGACGCTGCCGGTGTGGAAGCAGTCCGCCAGCAGATCCTGCACGGCGATCCGGTCGGCTTGGCCGCGCAGGACCTGCACGAATGCCTGAGCGTGCAGTTGCGCGCCCTGCCCGGCCGCGTGCCGGCCCGCCACCTGGCCCAGCGTGTGCTGGACGAGGGCCTGGTCGCGCTGGCCGCCCATGACTATCCGGCGCTGGCCCGGGAGCTGGACGCCGAAGTCGCCGACATCCATGAAGCGGTGCGTTTGATCCTGTCGCTGCAGCCGCGCCCGGGCGAGAGCCTGCTGCCGGACAGCAACGGCGTGGTGATCCCGGACGTGGTGGCCTGGCATGCCGATGGCCAGTGGCGCGTCGCGCTCAACCCGGCCACCAGCCGCCGCCTCAGCATCAACCCGCATTACGAGCAGGCCCTGGCCGAGACCAGCGACGCCGCCCAACCGCTGCGCGACATGCTGCAGGAAGCGCGCTGGCTGACCCGTGGCCTGTCGATGCGATACGACACCCTGCTGCGCACCGCACGGGTGATCATCGAGCGCCAGTCCGGCTTCCTGACCCGTGGCGAAGAAGCGATGGCGCCGCTCACCCTGAAGGAAGTGGCCGACGAAATCGGCATGCACGAATCCACCGTCTCGCGCATCACCACCGGCAAGTACCTGCAGACCCCGCGCGGCACGCTGGAACTGAAGCACTTCTTCGCCGTGCGCCTGGAAGGCGCCAGCGTCTCCGGGCAGGCGGTCAAGGCCATGGTGCGCCGCCTGATCGAATCCGAGCCGGCCGCGCGCCCACTCGCCGATGAAGCGATCGCCGGCCTGCTCTCGCGCCAGGGGGTGAACATCGCCCGCCGTACCGTTGCAAAATACCGCGAACAACTGGACATCGCTCCGGCGCGCGAACGCCGCCGCAGCCATGCCGGCACCTCGCATCTGGCCCGGGTGGGCTGAAGGAAATGGAAGACATGAACAAGCTCACCGTCCTGCTGGTCGACGACCACGAAGGTTTCATCAACGCCGCCATGCGCCACTTCCGCAAGGTCGACTGGCTCGATGTGATCGGCAGCGCCGCCAATGGCCTGGAAGCGATCGAACGCTCCGAGTCGCTGCGCCCGAAGGTGGTGCTGATGGACCTGGCGATGCCGGAGATGGGCGGGCTGCAGGCCACCCGCTTGATCAAATCGCAGGATGACGCGCCGTACATCGTCATCGCCAGCCACTTCGACGACGCCGAACACCGCGAGCATGCCCTGCGCGCCGGTGCCGACAACTTCGTCAGCAAGCTGTCCTACATCCAGGAAGTGATGCCGATCCTGGAAGGCCTGAAGGGGAACGGATCATGAGCGAATCCCGCATCCTGGTACTGGACAACGACGCCGTCCGCGCCGAGCGCACCGTCGCCCTGCTGGAGTTCATGGACTTCAACCCGCGCTGGGTGGCCGACGCCAGCGATTTCGACATCAGCCGCCACCGCCCGAACGACTGGATGGCGGCGATCATCGGCGGCCTGGACGGCTCCGAGCGCAGTGATGCGCTGTTTGCCTGGCTCGGTAAAGGCGCACTGCCGCCGCCGGTGATGTTGATCGATGGCGACACCACCGCCTTCGCCCAGCAGTACGGCCTGCACGAAGCCAATGTGTGGCCGCTGGAAGCCCCGCTCCGCCATGCGCAGATGGAAGGCCTGCTGCGCCGTGCCAGCCTCAAGCGCCTGGATGCCGAACACCAGGCCGGCGCCGTGCAGGAGCAGGGTCCGACCGGCGAAGGCCCGGCGGTCACCCAGCTGCGCCGCATGATCGAGCAGGTTGCCGCGTTCGATACCACCGTGCTGGTGCTGGGTGAATCGGGCACCGGCAAGGAAGTGGTCTCGCGTTCGATCCACCAGCGCTCGCCGCGTCGCGATGGGCCGTTCGTGGCGATCAACTGCGGCGCGATTCCGCCGGATCTGCTGGAAAGCGAGCTGTTCGGCCACGAGAAGGGCGCCTTCACCGGCGCACTGAGCGCGCGCAAGGGCCGTTTCGAGATGGCCGAAGGCGGCACCCTGCTGCTGGACGAAATCGGCGACATGAGCCTGCCGATGCAGGTCAAGCTGCTGCGTGTGCTGCAGGAACGCAGTTTCGAGCGTGTCGGCGGCAACCAGACCATCCGCTGCAACGTGCGCGTGATCGCCGCGACCCACCGCGACCTGGAGTCGCGCATCGCCGACGGCAAGTTCCGCGAGGATCTGTTCTATCGCCTCAACGTGTTTCCGATCGACGTGCCGGCCCTGCGCGAGCGCAGCGAAGACCTGCCTGCGCTGGTCACCACCATTGCCGGCCAGCTGGCCCGCACCGGGCGTGGCGAAGTGCGTTTCACCGGCGAAGCACTGCAGGCGCTGGCCGCCTACGAATGGCCGGGCAATGTGCGCGAGCTGACCAACCTGGTCGAACGCCTGGCCGTGCTGCACCCCAGCGGCAACGTGCGCGTGCAGGACCTGCCGGCCCGGTACCGCGGCGACTTCGCCGCCGCTGCGCCGGCCGCCGTGGCCGCAGCGGCTGCGGTGGCCGACGAGCGCCTGGACCTGCGCAGCTTCTCCTTCCACACCCCGGGTGCCCAGGGCACCCCGGCGCCGGACAACGGCATCGGCCCGGTCACCCGCGCCCCGGCCCTGCCCGACGATGGCCTGGACCTGCGCAACCACATGGCCAACATCGAGTTGAACCTGATCAACGAAGCGCTGGAGCGCACCCAGGGCGTCGTCGCCCACGCCGCCCAGCTGCTCGGCCTGCGCCGCACCACCCTGGTGGAGAAGCTGCGCAAGTACGGCATCGAACGCGACCAGACCGAACTGGCCGGCTGAGCGATTGACCGGTGGAACGTTGAAGCCCGGGCATGTCCCGGGCTTTTTTGTGGTTCTGCTCCCACGCAGCGTCGCGCGCCCTCCGCCGGTTTTCCGGCGTCGACTCTCCGGCACGCCACCGTCACACCGCCACGGGGTCACGTAGCCGCACCGCCCGCACGCGGCCGCCGCGCGCCCACGCCCCGCTGAATACGCAAACCCCCGCCACCGCTACAAAACTGAACCACTCATCTGTTTCGGCACGCCACTTGCAACGTCTCCCGGTGTAACCCACCCCTGCTTCGGAACGTTCCAGATGTCGCACTCCGTCACCTCGATCCTTTCTCAGATCCGCACCTTCCAGACCCAGATGGGGCAGTCCGCCGTCAGTCCGCTGACGGAGGCGCCGCGCAGCAATGCCATCCAGGGCCTGGTGTCGCCCCAGGAGATCCAGGGCCCCAGCTTCACCGAAACGCTGCGCGGCGCCATCGCCAGCGTCAACGATGCACAGCAGACGTCCGGCGCCCTGGCCAAGTCCTTCGAACTGGGTGAACCCGGTGCGGACCTTGCCAAGGTCATGGTCGCCTCGCAGCAGTCCCAGATCGCCTTCCGCGCCACCGTGGAAGTCCGCAACCGTCTCGTCCAGGCTTACCAGGACGTGATGAACATGCCGCTGTAAGGATAGAAACGCATGGCCCTGTCGCTCTCCAAAGAATCGCTGAACACCGAAAAGGCTGGGCAGTGGTTCGACCGGCTGCAAAGCCTGCAGATCACCCGTCGGCTTGGCCTGATGGCGATGATCGCCGTGGCCGTGGCGGCAGGCCTGTTCGTGTTCTTCTGGTCACAGAAGCCGGGCATGGTGCCGCTGTACACCGGGCTGGACCAGAAGGCCACGGCCGAGGCCACCGACCTGCTGCGCGCGGCACAGATCCCATTCCAGCTTGACCAGGCCACCGGTGGCATCACCGTGCCGGAAAAGAACCTGCACGATGCCCGCCTCAAGCTGGCCGGCTCGGGCCTGACCGACAGCGGCAGGCTCGGTTTCGAACTGATGGAGCGTGACCCCGGCTTCGGCGTCAGCCAGTTCATGGAGAACGCCCGCTACCAGCACTCGCTGGAAACCGAGCTGTCGCGCACCATCAACACGCTGCGCCCGGTCCGCGATTCACGCGTGCACCTGGCCATCCCCAAGCCCAGCGCGTTCACCCGCCAGCGTGACGTGGCCAGCGCCTCGGTGGTGCTGGAACTGCGCGGTGGCCAGCAGCTCGAACGCGGCCAGATCGATGCGATCGTGCACATGGTCGCCGCCAGCATCCCGGATCTGGCACCCGAGCGCGTGACCGTGGTCGACCAGAGCGGGCGCATGCTCAGCGTCTCCGACCCGAACAGCGAGGCCGCCCTGAATGCCGCGCAGTTCGAGCAGGTGCGCCGCCAGGAAACCTCGTTCAACCAGCGCATCCGCGAACTGCTCGAGCCGATGACCGGCCCCGGCCGGGTCAACCCGGAAGTCAGCGTGGACATGGATTTCTCGGTGATCGAGGAAGCCCGTGAGCTCTACAACGGCGAGCCGCAGAAGCTGCGCAGCGAGCAGATGAGCGAGAACAGCAGCAACGTGCCCGGCCCCCAGGGCGTGCCCGGTGCGACCAGCAATACCCCGCCCGGCCCGGCCGCCGCCCCGGCGACCGCGCAGGCACCGACCGAGACCTCCAAGAACGCGACCCGCAACTACGAGCTGGACCGCACCCTGCAGCACACCCGCCAGCCGGCCGGCCGCATCAAGCGCGTGTCGGTGGCGGTGCTGGTGGACAACGTGCCGCGCGCCGGTGCCAACGGCAAGATGGCCGACCAGGCCCTTTCCGCGGCCGAACTGACCCGCGTGGAGGCGCTGGTGAAGCAGGCGGTCGGCTTCGATGCCGAGCGTGGCGACACCGTTTCGGTGATGAATGCCCCGTTCGTCCGCGAGGTCACCCCGGTCGAAGGACCGAAGTGGTGGGAGCTGCCGCAGGTGCAGGACGCACTGCGCCTGCTGCTCGGCGCGATCGTGGTGCTGGCCCTGGTGTTCGGTGTGCTGCGCCCGGCGCTGCGCTCGATCACCGGCCAGACCAAGCCGAACGACGACGAACTGGAACCCCACAGTGCCGACGTGCAGCTGGTCGACGACGGCGAAGGCCTGCCCGCGATCGGCAGCGAACGCCTGCACGCGGCCGGACATGAACCGCTGGCATTGCCGGTGGACTCTTACGAGGAACGACTGCGCATGGCGCGTGAAGCTGTAAAGACCGATTCCAAGCGCGTGGCCCAGGTGGTCAAGGGGTGGGTGGCCAATGATTGATGCACCTCCACCGCTGACCGGCGTGCAGCGCGCTGCCGTCCTGCTGCTCTCGCTGGGCGAACTGGATGCCGCCGAAGTGCTGCGCCACATGGAGCCCAAGGAAGTCCAGAAGATCGGCATCGCCATGGCGACCATGACCGACATCACCCGCGAGCAGGTCGAGCGGGTCATGGACCAGTTCGGCAGCGAGCTGGGCTCCAAGACCTCGCTGGGCGTTGGCTCGGACGACTACATCCGCAACATGCTGGTGCAGGCGCTGGGCAGCGAGAAGGCCGGCAACCTGATCGACCGCATCCTGCTCGGCCGCAACACCACCGGCCTGGATGCGTTGAAGTGGATGGATCCGCGTGCCGTGGCCGACCTGGTCCGCAACGAACACCCGCAGATCATCGCGATCGTGATGGCCCACCTGGAAACCGACCAGGCCGCCGATGCGCTCAAGCTGCTGCCCGAACGTACCCGGGTCGACGTGCTGCTGCGCATCGCCACGCTGGACGGCATTCCGCCGAACGCCCTCAATGAACTCAACGAGATCATGGAGCGCCAGTTCGCCGGCAACCAGAACCTGAAGTCTTCCAACATCGGCGGCGTGCAGTGCGCGGCCAACATCCTGAACTTCATGGACAGTGGCCAGGACCAGGCGATCCTGGGCGAAATCGCCCGCATCGATGCACCACTGAGCGGCCGCATCCAGGACCTGATGTTCGTGTTCGACGACCTGGTCGATCTGGACGACCGCGAACTGCAGCTGGTGCTGCGCGAGGTCAGCGGCGAGCGCCTCGGCCTTGCCCTGCGTGGCGCCGACATCAAGGTGCGCGACAAGATCACCCGCAACATGTCCCAGCGCGCCGCGGAAATCCTGCTGGAAGACATGGAAGCCCGCGGTCCGGTGCGCCTGTCCGATGTGGAAGTCGCGCAGCGCGAGATCCTGGCCATCGTCAAGCGCATGGCCGATGAAGGCACCGTCACCATTGGTGGCAACGCGGAGGCCATGCTGTGAACAACGCCGTGCGCTGGCTTGCCCCGGACCTGCTGGCGGTGCCCGAGCCGCCGCCGGAAGAACAGTTCGAACTCACCGAGCCGGATCCGGAGCACGAGCCGGAACCGCTGCTGCAGCTGCCGACCCTGGAAGAAATCCAGGCGATCCAGGACAGTGCCGAGAAAGACGGTTTCGATCAGGGCCATGCTGAAGGGCTGGCCCAGGGCCAGGCCGAGGTGCGTCGCCTGATCGCGCAGATCGAAGGCATCCTGGACAACTTCAGCCGGCCGCTGGTGCGGCTGGAGAACGAAGTGGTCGCGGCGCTCGGCGAGCTTGCCGTGCGCGTGGCCGGCAACCTGGTCGGGCGTGCCTATGAGGCCGAGCCGGAACTGCTGGCGCAGCTGGTCAACGAGGCGGTGGATGCCGTCGGTGGCGCAAGCCGCGATGTGGAAGTCCGCCTGCATCCGGACGACATCGCGGCGCTGGCCCCGGTGCTCAACCTGGCCCCGAACCAGCGCCTCACGCCGGACCTGAGCCTGAGCCGTGGCGACCTGCGCGTGCATGCCGAGGCCGTGCGCATCGACGGCACCCTGGACGCACGCCTGCGCGGCGCCCTGGATGCGGTCATCCGCAAAGCCGGAACCACCCCATGAACACCGATACCCTGCCCCCGCCCGCCGACTGGACGGCCGCCCGCAACCTGCGGCTGGCCTCGCGGCTGGACAACATCCGTCCGGATACCGCACACGGCCGTGGCCTGATCCGCGAGGGCGTGCTGCGCCGCGCGGTCGGCCTGACCCTGGAAGCCGTTGGCTGCGAGGCACCGATGGGCGCCAGCTGCAAGGTCGAAGTGGCCGACGGTGGCTGGGTCGATGCGGAGGTGGTCGGCTTCGCCGGTGAACGCACTTACCTGATGCCCAGCGCCGAACTGCACGGCCTGCTGCCCAACGCACGGGTGGTGCCCTCGCTCGGCCGCGGCGGCGTGGAAGTGGGCGAAGGCCTGCTCGGCCGCGTCATCGACAGCGACGGCGTGCCGCTGGACGGCAAGGGTCCGATCCGCGCCGAAGGCACGGTCGGCATGGCCGGCGTCTCGATCAACCCGCTCGCACGCGAGCCGATCACCCAGCCACTGGATGTCGGCGTGCGCGCGATCAACGCCCTGCTGCCGATCGGCCGTGGCCAGCGTGTCGGCCTGTTCGCCGGCTCCGGTGTCGGCAAATCGACGCTGCTGGGCATGATGACCCGCTACACCGCCGCCGACGTCATCGTGGTCGGCCTGATCGGCGAACGTGGCCGCGAAGTCCGCGATTTCGTGGAAAGCACGCTGGGCGAGGAAGGCCTGCGCCGCGCCGTGGTGGTGGCCAGTCCGGCCGACCGTCCGCCGCTGGCCCGCCTGCACGGTGCCTACCGTGCGACCGCGATCGCCGAGTGGTTCCGCGACCAGGGCTTGAACGTGTTGTTGCTGATGGACTCGCTGACCCGCTTCGCCCAGGCCCAGCGCGAGATCGGCCTGTCGGTCGGTGAGCCGCCGACCACCCGCGGCTACCCGCCGTCGGTGTTCGCCAAGCTGCCCGCCCTGGTCGAGCGTGCCGGCAATGGCGCCAAGGGGCGTGGCTCGATCACCGCGTTCTACACCGTGCTGACCGAAGGCGATGATCCGCAGGATCCGATCGCCGATGCCGCCCGCGCCATCCTCGACGGCCACATCCTGCTTTCGCGCCGGGTCGCCGACAGTGGCCTGTACCCGGCCATCGACGTGGAATCCTCGGTCAGCCGCGTGGTCACGGAAATCGCCGACGAACCGTGGCGCCTGCGCATCCGCAAGCTCAAGCGGCTGGTCTCGGCGTACTCGTCCAACCGCGACCTGATCGCGATCGGCGCCTATCAGCGCGGCAACGACCCGGCCACCGACGAGGCGCTGGAGCGCTGGTCGGACATTGTTGAATTCCTCGGCCAGGACGTCGGCAAAGCCGCCGACCTGCCGCACAGTCAGGCCGCCCTCAAGCGGCTGGTGGAACCAGAGACTTAAGCCATGATCCAATCCAAGCGCTTCGACCCCTTGCTGAAACGAGCCCAGGACCACGAAGACGAGGTCGCCCGCGACCTGGCCGAGCGCCAGCGCGCGCTCGACACGCATGTGTCGCGCCTGGATGAGCTGCGCCGCTACGCCGAGGAATACGCCGGCGCCCAGATGTCGGCCACCAGCCCGGCCCAGCTGATGAACCGCCGTGCGTTCCTGGATCGGCTGGACAGCGCGGTCGCGCAGCAGCGGCAGACCGTGGACAACAACCGCGAGAAGGTCGACGCCGAGCGCGCCCGCCTGCTGCTGGCCAGCCGTGACAAGCAGGTGCTGGAGCAGCTGGCCGCCAGTTACCGGGCCCAGGAAAAAGTGGTCACCGACCGCCGCGACCAGCGCGAAATGGACGACCTCGGCGCCCGTCGCTCGCGTCAGGCACAGCGCGAAGACGGCGACAACGGAGGCACGCCGTGATGCCCCCGGCCCTGCTTGGCGGCGCCGCACCCGCACAGAACGCCGGCGGCACGGCCGCCAGCCCGCGTCCGGACAGCACCGGCAACAGCGATCGTCGGGACTTTGACGCACTGCTCAAGCCGGGCAGCGAGGCACCGCGAGGCGACACGCCGCGCAAGCCCGGCGGCAACCGCGACGCCGGCAAGAGTCCGACGACCACGGGCCCCGGCCAGGACAAGGGCGCAACGACGCGTCCTGCCAAGCCCGCCACCTCCTCCGCCGGCGACAACGCGATGCCGGGCGATGCCAGCACCGCGGCACCGGCCACCGCGGAGAAGCCGGCGGCCAAGCCGGCCGACGAGACGGAGGCCGCATGGCCGCCGCTGGGCCTGGCCGGCCTGGCATTGAACGGACTGCCGCTGCCGGCGCCTGCACCGGTCCTGCCGGTCCTGCCGGCCCTGCCGGCAACCGCAGCGCCCGCCAACGCCGCTCTCCCCGCACTGGCGACGGCGGCGACGGCCACGGACGGTGCCGCACCGGCGCTGGCGTCCCCCATGCCGGCCGACGACGCCGCCATCGAACTGCCGACACTGGCCATCGAGGCCGCCCCGGCCGACGACGCTGCGCTGCTCAAGACCTTCGCGGATGCCATGGACGCGGCAACCGCCGACGGCCCGGATGCACCTGCCGCCCCGTTGCTGCACGCACTGCACGGCATGACCGAGGCCAAGCCGGCGGTCGCCAGCCTGTTCACCGGCTCGCCGACCGCCACCCCGCACCTGGGCGGTGACGATTTCGACGATGCCGTCGGCGCCCGCGTCGGTTGGCTGGCGGACCAGAAGATCGGGCACGCCCACATCAAGATCACCCCGAACGACCTCGGCCCGATCGAGGTGCGCCTGCAGCTGGATGGCGACAAGGTCCATGCGACCTTCACCAGCGCACATGCCGACGTGCGCCACGCACTGGAGAGCAGCCTGCCGCGCCTGCGCGACCTGCTCGGCGAACAGGGCTTCCAGCTTGGCAATGCCGATGTGGGCCAACAGCAGACCGCGCAGGATGGCGGACGTGGTGAGGCCGGCAACGGGATGAACGGCGACGACGGAGAACCGGCGCTGGCCGATGCCACCCTGTCGCCGTCCCAGCTGATCCGCCAGCGCGGCCTGGTCGACGCTTACGCCTGATGGCACGCGGCGGCGCCGGCTCGGCCGCGCCGCCAGAAACCCGACACACCGCCTCTCCGGCATTCAGGCACGGCCTTTGCATGTAGGCAGGAAGCAATCCTCTGGAGCTTCCCCTCGTGGCCGCAGCCGCCGATAAAACCAAGAAATCCGCCGACAAGGACAAGACCGCCAAGCCGCGCAGTCCGCTCCTGGTCACCGCCCTGGTCGCGGTGCTCGCCGCTGGCGCCGCCGGTGGCGGAGTCTGGTACTTCACCCAGTCCAGGCACGACGACAAGGCCGCCAAGCCGGCCGCCAGCAAATCCGCGGTGCCCGCCCCGGCGCAGTACTTCGGGCTGGAGCCGCCGTTCGTGGTCAACCTCAACAGCAGCTTCGACGGCCCGCGCTACCTGCAGGTCGAAGTGCAGCTGATGAGCCGTGATCCGGCCGCGATGGAGGCGATCAAGCTCCACGCGCCGGCCATCCGCGCCAAGCTGCTGATGCTGTTCTCGCAGGTCGAGCCGACCGACATCGCCGACCGCGCCGGCAAGGAGCGCCTGCAGGCCACCTCCCTGGCCGAAGTGCAGAAACTGCTCAAGGCCGAGACCGGCAAGCCCGGTGCCGACGAATTGCTGTTCACCAGTTTCGTGACCCAGTAAGGGCGACCATGAATGACCTGCTTTCCCAGGACGAGATCGATGCCCTGCTGCATGGCGTGGACTCCGGTGCAGTCGAGACCGACATCGATGCGCCCACGCCCGGCGAGGCGCGCTCGTACGATTTCGCCAGCCAGGACCGCATCATCCGCGGTCGCATGCCGACCCTGGAAATGGTCAACGAGCGCTTCGCGCGCCTGTGGCGCATCGGCCTGTTCAACCTGATCCGCCGCTCGGCCGAACTGTCCGTGCGCGGCATCGAGCTGATCAAGTTCAATGACTACATGCACTCGCTGTACGTGCCGACCAACCTCAACCTGATCCGCTTCAAGCCGCTGCGCGGCACCGGGCTGATCGTGTTCGAGCCGACGCTGGTGTTCGCGATCGTGGACAACTTCTTCGGTGGCGACGGCCGTTACCCGACCCGCATCGAAGGCCGCGAGTTCACCGCCACCGAAATGCGCGTGATCCACCTGCTGCTCAAGCAGACCTTCGCCGACCTCCAGGAAGCCTGGGCGCCGGTGATGGACGTGGAGCTGGAGTACATCAACTCCGAGATCAACCCGCACTTCGCCAACATCGTGACGCCGCGCGAGTACGTGGTGGTCTGCCGCCTGCACGTCGAGCTCGATGGCGGTGGCGGCGACATCCACGTCACCCTGCCCTACTCGATGCTCGAGCCGATCCGCGAGCTGCTCGACGCCGGCATCCAGAGCGACCGCAACGACCGCGACGCCAGCTGGGGCGTGATGCTGCGCGAGCAGCTCAACATCGCCGAAGTCACCCTGTCCAGCGTGCTGGCCACCAAGCGCATGAGCCTGCGCGACCTGACCAAGCTGAAGATCGGTGACGTGTTGCCGATCGAGCTGCCCAAGCAGGTGCCGGTGTGCGTGGAGAACGTGCCGGTGTTCACCGGTGAGTTCGGCGTCGCCAACGGTTTCAACGCGGTGAAGATCACCGCCACCCATCCCCCGGGCACCCGCCCGCGCGTTCCCGTACTGCAGGAAGACCCGCAATGAACGATATCGAATCCAACGAGCCGGCACCGGCACAGTTCACCCAGCTGCAGTCCGACGACACCACCGTCGGCGACGAGCTCAACCTGGATGTGATCCTGGATGTCCCGGTGACGCTGTCGCTGGAAGTTGGCCGCGCGCGCCTGCCGATCCGCAACCTGCTGCAGCTCAACCAGGGCTCGGTGGTGGAACTGGAGCGCGGTGCCGGCGAATCGCTGGACGTGTTCGTCAACGGCACCCTGATCGCCCACGGCGAAGTGGTGGTGATCAACGACCGCTTCGGCGTGCGCCTGACCGACGTGGTCAGCCCGAGCGAACGGATCCGGAGACTGCGTTGAGTGCCGGGCTGCTGATCGCGGCCGGCGCCTCGACCGTCAAGGTCGGCCAGCATGCCGCCGCCGCACCGGGCATGTTCGGTGCGGTGCTGGCATTGCTGGGCGTACTGGCGCTGATCGTCGGCCTCGGCTGGTTGCTCAAGCGCATGCCCGGCAGCGGCTTCCGCCCGGCCGAAGGGCTGCGCGTGGTCGCCAGCCTCAACGTCGGCGCCAAGGAGCGCGTGGTGGTGGTCGAGGTCAATGGCACCCAGCTGCTGCTGGGCGTCACCGCCGGCGGCATCAATACGCTGCATCAGCTGCCCGAACCGCTGCCGGCCCCGACCCCGGCGCGCCTTCCCGATTTCAAACACCTCCCGAATTTCGCCCAGCTGCTGCAACAGCGGCTGCGCAAGGAACCCTGAACATGCGTGGCTGCCGTACCTCCTGGACCCGTTACCTGCCCCTGTTGCTGACTGTCCTGCTGTGCGCGCTGCCGGCCCTGGCCTGGGCCGCGCCCGGCGTGCCGGGTGTGCCGGCGCTGCCGGACGTGAATGTCGGCAAGATCGGCGGCCAGCCGGTCAGCCTGCCGCTGCAGACGTTGCTGCTGATGACGGCGATCACCCTGATCCCGTCGATGCTGCTGGTGCTGACCGCCTTCACCCGCATCATCATCGTGCTCGGCCTGCTGCGCCAGGCACTGGGCACCGGGCAGACGCCGTCCAACCAGGTGCTGCTCGGCCTGGCCCTGTTCCTGACCGCGATGGTGATGCTGCCTGTGTGGCAGAAGGCGTGGGGCAGCGGCATGGCGCCGTACCTCAATGGCGAGATCGATTTCCAGACCGCGTGGACCCTGACCACCCAGCCGCTGCGCGCCTTCATGCTGGCGCAGATCCGCGAAACCGACCTGATGACCTTCGCCGGCATGGCCGGGCACGGCACGTATTCCAGCCCGGATGCCATCCCGTTCCCGATCCTGGTCGCCTCGTTCGTCACCAGCGAGCTGAAGACCGCCTTCGAGATCGGCTTCCTGATCTTCATTCCGTTCGTGATCATCGATCTGGTCGTGGCCAGCGTGCTGATGTCGATGGGCATGATGATGCTCTCGCCGATGCTGGTCTCCGCCCCGTTCAAGATCCTGTTGTTCGTGCTGGTGGACGGCTGGGTTCTCGTGGTCGGCACCTTGGCCGCCAGTTTCAATGCGGTCTGACCGCCCCGCCCTGCTGATCGATACGGACCCGAGACCGACATGACGCCCGAACTTGCCCTGACCGAACTCCGTGGTGGCCTGATCACCGTGCTGTGGGTCGCCGGCCCGCTGCTGCTCACCGTGCTGATCGTCGGCGTGGTGGTCGGCGTAGTCCAGGCCGCGACCCAGCTCAACGAACCGACGATCGCCTTCGTCGCCAAGGCGGCGGCATTGACCGTGGTGCTGTTCGCGCTGGGCAGCCTGCTGATCGGCCATCTGGTGGAATACACCACGTTGCTGTTCCAGCGCATCCCGCACCTGATCGGCTGAGGCCAGGCCGCCGTGGATTCCGCGACCCAGATGGCCGCCGACGGCCTGCAGGCCTTCGGCATGATCGGCACGATCCTGTGGACCATGCTGCGCATCGGCGCGATGCTGATGGCGATGCCGCTGATCGGCACCCGCGCGGTGCCGTCACGGATCCGCGTGCTGCTGGCCGGCGCGTTGGCGATCGCGTTGTCGCCGATGCTGCCGCCGGTACCGGAATGGACCGGCTTCGATGCGGCCACGGTGCTGACCATTGCCCGTGAACTGGCGATCGGGGTCTCGATCGGCTTCGTGCTGCGGCTGGTGTTCGAGGCTGGCGCGATGGCCGGCGAGCTGGTCGCCCAGGGCACCGGCCTGGCCTTCGCACAGATGAGCGATCCGCTTCGGGGCGGCAGCTCCGGCGTGATCGGACAGTGGTTCTACCTGCTGTTCGGCCTGCTGTTCTTCACCGCCAACGGCCACCTGGCGCTGATCTCGCTGCTGATGGACAGCTACAAGGCGCTGCCGATCGGCACCTCGCTGCCCGATCCGCAGGCATTCCTCAGCATCGCCCCGACCTTCCTGCTGCAGGTCTTCCGTGGCGCACTGACCCTGGCATTGCCGTTGACCGTGGCGATGCTGGCGATCAATCTGGCCTTCGGTGTACTGGCGCGCGCCGCACCGGCCCTGAACCCGATCCAGCTGGGCTTGCCGGTGGCGTTGCTGCTGGGCCTGTTCCTGCTCACGGTGCTGGCCGGCGAGATGGGTCCGCCGGTGCAGCGCCTGTTCGATGCCGCCTTCGATGCCGCCGAAAGCGTGAGCCGCTGACCCGGGACACACACCGGGACAGCCGCGCCAGCGCAGCGGCGACCTGCACGCCTGCCACTTGCGATCCCCCCGGGGCGTGGCGTTAGTCTTGGCTGACGACGATACCTTCACCCGATCTCTGCGGTGATGGCGCCGCGTTCTGTCGTATCGCTCAGACGTTGGCCAGGGAGAGCGTCATCCATGCTGATCGGCAGTTACACCCCGTGGTTGGTGATCATTTCATTCCTGGTCGCCGTGCTGGCCTCGTTCACTGCGCTGGACATGGCCAGCCGGGTCACCACCGCAGCCACGCCCCGCAGCACCTGGTTGTGGCTGGTCGGCGGTGGCTGCGCGATGGGATTGGGCATCTGGTCGATGCACTTCATCGGCATGCTCGCCTTCCAGCTGCCGATCCCGCTCGGCTACGCGCTCGGCCTGACCACCATCTCGCTGCTGGCCGCCATGGCCTCCTCGATCTTCGCGCTGTGGCTGGTCTCGCAACCCACCCTGCCGCATGGACGCCTCGCGCTTGGCGCGGTGCTGATGGGCAGCGGGATCGCCTCGATGCACTACCTGGGAATGGCCGCGCTGCGCATGCAGCCCGGCATCGATTACCACGCCGGCTGGGTGGCGCTGTCGCTGTTGATCGCCGTGGCCGCCTCGTGGACGGCGCTGTTCATCGCCTTCCGGCTGCGCAGTACCCATCGCCGCCTGCGCGACCGCGCCGCCCCGGCGCTGGTGCTGGCCACCGCAATCGTCGGCATGCACTACACGGGCATGGCGGCCGCCCGCTTCCCGGCCGACAGCATCTGCGGTGCCGCGGCCGGCGACGGGCTGCAGGCGCAGTGGCTGGCCCTGGTGGTGCTGGTCCTGACCATCGCGATCCTGGCGGTGGTGTTGATCGTGTCCTGGCTCGACCAGCGCATGGAGGCGCAGCTGCTGCGGTTGCGCAACACGGACCTGAGCAGCTCGCTGGACGATGCGTACGCCGAGCTGACCCAGGCCGCCCTGCACGATCCGCTGACCCGGCTGCCGAACCGCCGCCTGCTGCAGCAGCGGATCGAACAGGCGCTGGCCGAGGCCGAACAGCGCGGCAGCCGCTTCGCGGTGATGTTCATAGACCTGGACGGCTTCAAACAGGTCAACGACGCCTACGGCCACCAGACCGGCGACGCGCTGCTGGTCGCCGTGGCCGATCGCACACGCAAGCTGCTGCGCCCGACGGACATGCTGGCGCGGCTGGGCGGCGACGAGTTCGTGCTGGTGGTCTCGATCGAGAACGATGAAGACGTCGCCACGCTGGCCAGCCGCCTGATCCAGACCGTCGGCCGCGAACCCCTGCTGCCCCACCAGGACCTGCAGGTGACGGCCAGCATCGGCATCGCGATCTGTCCGGACCACGCCGCCAGCGAACGCCAGCTGATGGCCTTTGCGGATGCCGCCATGTACCAGGCCAAGGAAGCGGGCCGCAACGCCTACGTCCTGTTTGCCGACTGGATGAACGACAGTGCCGAGCAGCAGTTCCAGCTGCTGGCCGACCTGCGCCGCGCGATCGGCACCGAGCAGCTGTTCCTGCACTATCAACCCAAGACCCGCGTGGCGGGCCAGTCGGTCAGCGGTGCCGAAGCCCTGATCCGCTGGCGGCATCCGCAGCAGGGCCTGATTCCGCCGGACCGCTTCATCCGCCTGGCCGAGCGCAGCGGCGTGATCAACGAGATCGGCCGCTGGGCGCTGGACGAGGCCTGCCGCCAGCTGCGCCTCTGGCACGACGCCGGGCATGACGGCTGGACGGTCTCGGTGAATCTCTCGCCGATCCAGTTCGCCTCGCCCGGCCTGCTGCAGGAAGTGCGCGAAGCGCTGCAGAACCACGCCATCGAGCCGCGCCGCCTGATCCTGGAGATCACGGAAAACACGGTGATGCGCGACACCGACGCCAGCCTGACCCTGCTGCAGGGCATGGCGGCGCTGGGCGTGGGGATCTCGATCGACGACTTCGGCACCGGCTACTCCAGCCTGTTGTATCTCAAGCGCCTGCCGGCCACCGAGATCAAGATCGATCACGCCTTCGTGCGCGACCTGGAGAACAGCTCCGAGGACGTGGTGATCGTGTCGGCGATCGTGGCGCTGGGCCATGCGCTGGACATGGACATCGTGGCCGAAGGGGTGGAGACCGCCGGCCAGCGCGCCTACCTGGAGCGGCTGGGCTGCGACTACCTGCAGGGCTACCTGCTGGGCCGCCCGGTGGATGCGCAGCGCTTCATGCAGCTGCATGACCTGCCGCGACCGCGGGTGGAAGTGGCCACGGGGTGGACGCCGCCCCGGCGGCCGGACGCCGCCGCCGGGTAACGCCGGGCGCCGGCCCGCGCCGGGCACGCCCGGATAACGGAATGGTTCTTGCACGGACCGGGGTATCCCCTCCTGTGTCGTGCCCTGATGTCCGAGAACGAACAAGCCGGCGAAAAAACCGAATTACCCACCGAGAAGCGCCTGCGCGATGCCCGGGAGCAGGGCAACATCCCGCGCTCGCGTGAGCTGGCGACGGCGGCGGTATTCGGTGCCGCTGTGCTGGCGCTGATGGCGTTTTCCGGCACCATCGCCCGCAACGCCAAGACCTGGATGCAGGTCGCGCTCAGCCCCGAGCCGGGACTGCGCCTGCATCCGCAGGCACTGTTCGGGCATTTCGGCGAACTGCTGCTGCGCCTGCTGCTGGGCATGTGGCCGCTGGTGGTGATCTGTCTGCTGGCCAGTTTCCTGTCGCCGGTGGTGATGGGCGGCCTGCGCTGGTCGAACAAGTCGCTGCTGCCCGACTTCAAACGGCTCAGCCCGATGGCCGGCATGAAGCGACTGTACGGGCCCGAAGCGATCGCCGAGTTCACCAAATCCCTGCTGCGCATCGCCTTTGTCGGCACCGCAGCTGGACTGGTGGTGTGGCACGGGATCCGCTCGCTGCGCGACCTGCTCAACCAGCCGCTGGAAGCGGCCATGGTCCACGGCCTGGGCTTCACCCTGAAGCTGATGCTGGCCACCGGCGGCGCGATGATGCTGCTGGCCGCCATCGATGCGCCGTACCAGCGCTGGAACTGGATGCGCAAGCTGAAGATGACCCGTGAAGAACTGCGCCGGGAAATGAAGGAAAGCGAGGGCAGCCCGGAGGTCAAGGCCCGTATCCGCCAGCTGCAGCAGCAGATGTCCAACCGCCGGATGATGGAATCGGTGCCCACCGCCGACGTCGTGGTGGTCAACCCTACCCATTACGCGGTCGCCCTGAAGTACGAAGGCGGAAAGATGGGCGCGCCCACCGTGGTGGCCCTGGGCGTGGATGAAACCGCCCTGCGCATCCGTGAGGTGGCCGACGGCAACAAGGTCGCCATCGTCTCCGCCCCGCCTTTGGCACGCGCCTTGTATCGGGAAGGTCAACTTGGAAAGGAAATTCCCGTGAGACTGTATTCGGCCGTGGCCCAGGTGCTCTCCTACGTCTACCAGCTGCGCGGCTGGCAGGGCGGCCCGATGCCGGCTGCGCCCAGCATCGACATCGATGAATTCGGCAAGGGAGGCCGCCCATGAGCGCGCAACCTGCCGGCATGAACGTGCGCCGCGCGCTGGACATGATCCGTCACGGACTGGGCGCCCCGCTGATCGTGCTGGCCCTGCTGGCCATGGTGGTGGTCCCGCTGGCGCCGCCGGTGCTCGATGCGCTGTTCACCTTCAACATCGCCATCTCGCTGATGGTGCTGCTGGCGGTGGTCTACGTGAAGCGCCCGTTGGACTTCACCATCTTCCCGATCGTACTGCTGGTCACCACGATGCTGCGGCTGGCGTTGAACGTGGCCTCCACCCGCGTGATCCTGCTCAACGGCCAGAACGGCCACGAGGCGGCCGGCAAGGTGATCGCCTCGTTCGGCGAGTTCGTGATCGGCGGCAACTACGCAGTCGGCATCGTGGTCTTCGCGATCCTGACCATCATCAACTTCGTGGTGATCACCAAGGGCGCCGGGCGCGTCTCCGAAGTGACCGCCCGCTTCATCCTGGATGCCATGCCCGGCAAGCAGATGGCGATCGACGCCGATCTCAACGCCGGTTTGCTGACGCGTGAGGAAGCCAAGGCCCGGCGCGAGGAGGTCCGCGAGGAAGCCGACTTCTACGGCGCGATGGACGGTGCCAGCAAGTTCATCCGCGGCGACGCGATCGCCGGCATCCTGATCCTGTTCATCAACCTGGTCGGCGGCCTGGCGGTCGGCGTCCTCCAGCACGGCATGCCGTTCGGCGATGCCGCCGCGACCTACACCCTGCTCTCCATCGGTGACGGCCTGGTCGCCCAGCTGCCGGCGCTGCTGGTGTCCTCGGCGGTCGCCATGCTGGTCACCCGTGCCTCGCGCTCGCAGGACATGGCCCAGGCCATGATGGGCCAGGTGTTCGGCCAGTACCGCGCGCTGACCATCGCCGCGGCGATCCTGGCGGTCGTCGGCCTGGTCCCGGGCATGCCGAACGTCGCCTTCTTGACGCTGGCCGCGATCCTCGGCTTCATCGCCTGGAAGGCGTGGAAGAAGAGCACCGCCCAGGCGCGCGCCGCGGAATCCCCCGCCGCCAACCGCCCCGACAGCCTCGGCCTGCCCGGCGCGGCACCCTCGCCGACCGCCGAGCTGACCTGGGATGAACTGCGCCCGGTCGATCCGCTCGGCCTGGAAGTCGGTTATCGGCTGATCCCGCTGGTGGACAAGAACCAGGGCGGCGAGCTGATGGCGCGGATCAAGGGCGTGCGGCGCAAGCTCACCCACGACATCGGCTTCCTGATTCCTTCCGTCCACATCCGCGACAACCTGGAGCTGCCCGCGACTGCCTATCGCCTGCTGATCCACGGCGTGCCGGTGGCCACCGCCGAGATCCACCCGGACCGCGAACTCGCGCTGGACCCGGGCAGCGCGCTGGGCACGCTGGAAGGCATCGCCGGCAAGGACCCCGCGTTCGGCCTGGATGCCACCTGGATCCAGCCACATCAGCGCGCCAATGCCGAATCGATGGGCTACACCGTGGTCGACCCGGCCACCGTGGTCGCCACCCATCTGTCGCACCTGATCCGCGAACACGCCCCGGAGCTGCTCGGCCATGAGGAGGTGCAGCAGCTGCTGGCCAACCTGGCCAAGAGCGCACCCAAGCTGGTCGAAGACCTGACGCCCAAGTCGCTGCCGCTGTCGGCGGTGGTGCGGGTGCTGCAGAACCTGCTGATCGAGCGCATTCCGATCCGCCAGCTGCGCAAGATCGTCGAATCGCTGGTGGAGAGCGCGCCGACCAGCCAGGACCCGGCCGTGCTGACCGCTGCCGTGCGCAACGCACTGGGTCGTTTCATCGTGCAGGAGATCGCCGGGATGTCGCCGGAGCTGCCGGTGTTCACCCTCAACCCGCAACTGGAACGCGTCTTGCAGGAGTCCACGCAGGGCAACGGCGCCGCGCTGGAACCCGGACTCGCCGAGCGACTGCACCAGAGCCTGGCCGAATGTGTCGGCAAGCAGGAAGCGAAGAACGAGCCGGCGGTCGTGCTGGTGCCCGGCCCGGTACGTGCCGCGCTGGCACGGCTGGTACGCCACAGCGTCCCCTCGCTGTCCGTACTCGCCTACAGCGAGGTGCCCGAGGACAAACGGTTGAAGCTGGTCGGCACGATCAGTTGAACCGGACACCCGACGGCACCGCGACAGAAAACAGACACCTCATTCGATTTCACCGCAGCAGGAAATAAAGGGACTCCCTGACCGTGCAGACCACCGACAACCAGCGTTTCCCTTCCACCACTCCGCCGCCCCAGTCCCGGTACCACAGCATGAAAATCAAACGCTTCGTCGCCTCCGATATGCGCTCGGCCATGAACCTGGTGCGCAAGGAACACGGTCCGGACGCAGTGATCCTGTCCAACCGCCGGATCGAGGAAGGTGTCGAAATCGTGGCGGCGGCCAACTACGACGAGAGCGCCGTGCAGCGTGCGCTGGAAGCGGCCCGCAAGGACGTCGCGCCGCCGCCGGTACCGCGCCCGCGCAGCGCCGCCGATGCGGTGATCGCCGCCGTGACCCGCCGCAAGGCACCGGTCGCCACGCCGGAGCCGGTGGCGGCGACCACCTCGGCAGTCGCCGCGCTGGCCCGCGCCGCCGTCGGCGCGACCGGTCGCACCTTGGATACCGCCAATGAAATCGTGCCGCCGCCGGGCAGCGACGGTTTCGCCGCCACCCTGGCGCGCGCCAGCGTCGGCCCGGCCGTCAACGAACCGTCGCTGCCGGAGCAGATCTTCGCGCCGTTCAATGTCGAGCAGGCCGCCGCCGCGTCTCCGGCCGCCCCGGCCGACGCACTCGCCACGCCCGCGCCGATCAATCGCGCCCGCTTCGTGATCGATCCGCCGCTGGACGAGATGGACGAGGCCGTGATGCCGGTCGCTGCAGCGCTCGCGCCGCTGCCGGTGGTGGCCGCCGCCCTGCCGCCGGCCCTGCCGCTGCCGATCGCCGAAACCGTCACCACCGCCGCCAATGAACCGGCAGCGGCCGTGGCCAGCGTGCCCGAACTGACGATCATCCAGCGCGACGACGAGGAAATCCGCCAGCTGCGCCATGAAGTGGCCGGCATGCGCCATGTCATCGAACGCGAGATGCACCGCTTCACCGACGAGCGCCTGCGTGGCTCAGCGGTCCGCGCCGCCGCGCTGGACCTGATGGACGAGTACGGCTTCGACGCCGGCATCAGCCGCGACGTGGCCATGCAGATCCCGCTGGACACCGAAGCCCACCGTGGTCGCGGCCTGATGCTCGGCCTGCTCTCCAAGAAGCTGCCGATCGCCCCGGTCGACCCGCTCGAAGCCGGCGGCGTGATCGCCCTGGTCGGCCCCACCGGGGCCGGCAAGACCACCACCATCGCCAAGCTGGCGTCGCGTTTCGCCGAGGCGCATGCCGCCCGCGACGTCGCCCTGGTCACCACCGATACCGGCCGCATCGGCGCCCGCGAGCAGCTGTACGGCTTCGGCCGCCAGCTCGGCATCGCGGTCCATGAGGCCAGCAGCGGCAGCGACCTGAACCAGCTGCTGGAGCGCCTGAAGGACTACAAGCTGGTCCTGATCGACACCGCCGGGCTGGGCCCGCGCGACCGCGCCATGGCCGCCCAGCTGCAGTGGCTGCGTGCCGCCGAGCAGATCCGCACCCTGCTGGTGCTGCCGGCCAACACCAGTTTCGGCGACATGGACGAGGTGGTCCGTCGCTTCAGCGCCGCCAACCCGCAGGGCGTGGTGCTGAGCAAGCTGGACGAGACCGGCCGCTTCGGTACCGCCCTGTCGGTGGCGGTCGACCACCGCCTGCCGATCACCTGGGTCACCGATGGCCAGGACGTTCCCGAAGACCTGCACCGTGCCAGTGCGGCCAATCTTGTACTTCGCCTTGAAGATTTGCGCCGCGCGGCCGATATGCCCTGCAACCCGGAGTTGAACCATGCCGTCGCGTGAGTACGCCAAGCTGACCAAGACCTTCCCGTTGTCGGCTACCCGAAGCCAGCCGCTGGGCCCGGTCCGCACCATCGCCGTCACCGGCGGCAAGGGCGGCGTGGGCAAAACGAACGTTTCGGCCAATCTGGCCGTGGCGCTGGCGGACATGGGCAAACGCACGCTGCTGCTGGACGCCGACCTCGGCCTGGCCAACATCGACGTGATCCTCGGCCTGCAGCCGAAGGTGACCCTGGCCGACCTGGTCGCCGGGCGCTGCACGCTGGAAGAAGTGATCATGGAAGGCCCCGGCGGCGTGCTGGTGGTCCCCGCCGCCTCCGGCCGCCGCCACATGGCCGAGCTGCAGCCGGCCGAGCACGTCGGCCTGGTCAACGTGTTCTCCGAGCTCGAGCGCGAGCTGGACATCATGATCGTGGACACCGCCGCCGGCATCACCGATGGCGTGCTGACCTTCTGCCAGGCCGCGCAGGACACCGTGGTGGTGGTCTGCGATGAGCCGGCCTCGATCACCGATGCCTACGCGCTGATCAAGGTGCTCTCGCGCGAGCGCGGCGTGGACCGGATCCAGGTGGTGGCCAACATGGTCCGCGACCCGAACGAAGGCCGCGTGCTGTACGAAAAGCTGACCCGCGTCTGCGAGAAGTTCCTCGCCGATGTCTCGCTGAACTACCTGGGCTGCGTGCCGCAGGATGACTGGCTGCGCCTGTCGGTGCAGCGCCAGCAGCCGGTGGTCAAGGCCTATCCCTCCAGCCCGGCCGCGCTGGCGCTGACCGAGATCGCGCGCCGCACCGCCCGCTGGCAGGCCCCGACCGAGCCGCGTGGCGGGGTCGAGTTCTTCCTGGAACGCATCCTCAAGCAGCGCGGGGTGACGGCATGAAAGGCGCAGCACAATACAAAGAGGTCCAGCGGACCGCCGCGAACGAGTGCATTGCCCAGCACTCGGACCTGGTCCGGCGGATCGCCCACCATCTGGCCGCGCGCCTGCCGGCGAGCGTGGAAGTGGACGATCTGATCCAGGCCGGGATGATGGGCCTGATCGAGGCCTCGCGCAGCTACGACGCCGACCAGGGCGCCTCGTTCGAAACCTACGCCTCGATCCGCATCCGCGGCTCGATGATCGACGAGATCCGCCGCGGCGACTGGGTGCCGCGTTCGGTGCACCGCCGGGCCCGCGATGCCGCCGCGACCATCCGTCGCCTGGAGCAGAGCACCGGCCGCGCCGCCAGCGCCACCGAAGTGGCCGCCGCGATGGACATGCCACTGCCGGACTACCTGCGCCTGATGGAAGACGCCTCGCGCGGCCAGGTGCTGAGCCTGGAATCGCGGATCGAAGACCAGGGCGAGCTGGACACCGTCGCCCAGGGCGGCCCGACCCCGCAGCAGGTCCTGGAGCGCGGCGAATTCGGGCGCGAGCTGGGCAATGCGATCGGCCTGCTGCCCGAACGCGAACAGCTGGTCCTGTCGCTGTACTACGAGCAGGAACTGAACCTGAAAGAGATCGGTGCCGTACTGGGTGTCAGCGAATCGCGCGTGTGCCAGATCCATGGCCAGGCCGTGCTGCGCCTGCGGGGCCGGCTGAAGATCTTCGAGGCGGCAGACGCCGGCCTCGAGAACCATTGAAATCGAGGAAAATGCTTTGAACAAGAACATGCGTATCCTGATCGTCGACGACTTCTCGACCATGCGTCGTATCGTCAAGAACCTGCTGGGCGATCTGGGCTTCACCAATACGGCCGAAGCCGAGGACGGGCATGCCGCGCTGGCGATGTTGCAGAGCCAGCCGTTCGATTTCGTGGTCACCGACTGGAACATGCCAGTCATGACCGGCATCGACCTGCTCAAGGCCGTGCGTGCCGATGCCAAGCTCAAGACCCTGCCGGTGCTGATGGTCACCGCTGAAGCCAAGCGCGAGCAGATCATCGAAGCCGCCCAGGCCGGCGTGAACGGCTACATCATCAAACCGTTCACCGCGCAGACCCTGGAAGAAAAGCTCGGCAAGATCTTCGAACGCCTGGCAGCGAGCGCCTGATGGAAACCCTGAGCGACAAATCCGCGCTGGTGCAGCGCCTGCAGGACGCCCTGGCCGCACTGGAGAGTGGTGACGAGGCCGGTTGGCGCCGGGAAATCGACGCGCTCGCCGCGCTGCGCACGCAGCCGATGATGGCCGGCCTGAACCGCCTGGCCCGCGAGCTCGGCCAGGCCCTGGGCGAACTGCCCAGCCTGCCCAGCGAAGCCGGCGAGCTGGATGATGCCTGCGCGCGCCTGGACCACGTGGTGGCGATGACCGAACAGGCCACCCACCGCACGCTGGACCTGGCCGAGGAATGTCGCTCGCTGACCGAGCAGCTGCGCGCCAACGGGTTGACGCCCGACCAGGACCAGCAGCTGGACCGGATCCGCCACAACCTGACCGAAATCGCGCTGACGCAGAGCTACCAGGACCTCACCGGCCAGATCATCCGCCGCGTGGTCGGGATCGTGCGGCGCGTGCACGAGGGCTTCGGCGCGCTCGGCCTGCCGCCGCAGGACGACGACAGCAAGCGCGACAACAACGGCCTGGCCGGCCCGGCCGTGAATGGCCTGGATCGCCATGCGGTGTCACAGAACGACGCCGACGACCTGCTCTCGGACCTGGGACTGTAACGATCATGAGTGCTGTGCCAGACGATATCGCTGCCGATTTCATCCTCGAGGCCCAGGAAATCCTGGACCGCCTCGGCGAACAGCTGGTGTCGCTGGAGCAGGCGCCCCAGGATGCCGACCAGCTCAACGCCGTGTTCCGTGGTTTCCACACCCTCAAGGGCGGTGCCGGCTTCCTCGGCATCCAGGCGATGGTCGAGCTGTGCCACGCCGCCGAGGAAACCCTCGGCATGGCGCGCTCGGGCCAGGCCACGCTGCAGGCCCACCATTTCGATGCGGCCCAGCAGTCGCTGGACTACCTGCAGTCGATGCTGGATTCGGTCTCGGCCGGGACCGAGCCGGGGTATGCCCCGCCGGAACTGATCGCCCAGTTCGACGTCAACGGTCCGGCCACGCCGACGCCCGCGGCCGCTCCCACGGCCGGCAGCGGTGGCGAACTGATCACCGATGATGAGTTCGAAGCCCTGCTCGACCAGCTGCATGGTGGCGCGGCGCCGGCCGCCGTTGCCGCGCCGAAGCAGGACGACGGCCTGATCGGCGAAGACGAGTTCGAAGCGCTGCTGGACCAGTTGCACGGTGGCGCCGTTCCCGGTGCCAACGCGATAACCAGTACACCCTCGCCCGCTCCTCGCGCCACGGCGGCACCGGCGGCACCGAGCGCGAAGCCGGCCCCGGCCAAACCGGTCGCCGAAGCCGAACACACGGTGCGCGTGGACACCAAGCGCCTGGATGCGATCGTCAACCTGATCGGCGAGCTGGTGCTCTCGCGCAACCGACTCAAGACCCTGCGCGCGCGCCTGCACGATGAAGAGCTCGACCGCGCGGTGTCCACGCTGGACATCGCGACCGCACGGCTGCAGTCGGCGGTCATGCGCACGCGCATGCAGCCGGTCGGCAAGGTGTTCTCGCGCTTTCCCAAGGTGGCCCGCGACGTGGCGCGGTCGCTGAAGAAGGAAGTCGAACTGGAACTGATCGGCGCGGAAACCGAACTCGACCGCAACCTGGTCGAAGCGCTGGCCGATCCGCTGGTCCATCTGGTCCGCAATGCGATCGACCATGGCGTGGAAATGCCCGACCTGCGCGAGGCCCAGGGCAAGCCGCGCAGCGGCCACGTGCGCCTGTCGGCCCAGCAGGAAGGCGACTACGTCAGCATCGAAGTGCAGGACGACGGCGCCGGCATCGATCCCGAACGCCTGCGCCAGAAGGCGCGCGAGAAGGGCTTGATCGACCCGGAGGCCGCGGCCCGCCTGAGCAGCGAGGAATGCCTGCACCTGGTGTTCCTGCCCGGCTTCTCGACCAAGCAGCAGGTCACCGACATCTCCGGCCGTGGCGTGGGCATGGACGTGGTCCAGTCGCGCATCCGCGAGCTGAGCGGCCAGATCCAGATCCAGTCCGAGCTGGGCCGTGGCAGCCGCTTCATGATCCGCGTACCGCTGACCCTGGCGATCCTGCCGACCCTGCTGGTGCAGGCCGGCGAAGACGTCTACGCCCTGCCCCTGGCCCGCGTGATGGAGGTGCTGCATGCGCCCAACACCTCGCTGGGCTGGTTCGATGGCCGCGCCGTGCTCGACCGCAAATCGCACACCCTGGCCCTGGTCGATCTGCGCCACTGGCTGGACGTGGAGCCGATGCCGTCTTCGCTGCTGACCATCGTGGTGCTGCAGGCCGGCGAGGCCCGCTTCGGCCTGGTGGTCGACCAGGTACACGGCCGCGAGGAAGTGGTGATCAAACCCCTGCCCAAGGCACTGCGCGGCCTGCGCGGCTATGCCGGTGCCACCCTGATCGGTGACGGCCGCATGGCGTTGATCCTGGACGTGGACGGACTGCGCACCCACCACGATTGACCGCGTGAAAGTGTGACCGCCGCAGCACTGGATTCCGTCGGCGTCTCAAGTCCCATTCACACAAGCCGATAACGGACCCATGGACAGACTCAGCCTCATTGGACTTTTCCTCGCGTTGGCCTCGCTGGTCGGCGGCAGCATCCTCAAGGGGGCCGGTCTGGCGTCACTGTGGTCGCCGGCCGCCTTCGTGATCGTCATCGTCGGCACCATCGCCGCGATCCTGCTGCACACCTCGCCGGCCGTGTTCAAGCATGCCTTCAGGATCGTGCGCTGGGTGATCCGCCCGCCGAGCAGCGACCGCCGCGAGCTGATCCAGCAGATCGTGGAGTGGAGCAACATCGCCCGCCGCCAGGGCCTGCTCGGCCTGGAGGCGCAAGTGGATGCGCAGGACGATCCGTTCCTGCGCAAAGGCCTGCAGCTGCTGGTGGACGGCGTGGAGCCGGAGACCATCCGGCACATGATGGAGATCGAACTGAGCAGCCAGGAGAGCCAGGACCTGGCCGCCTCCAAGGTGTTCGAGGGCATGGGCATCTACGCCCCGACCCTGGGCATCATCGGCGCCGTGCTCGGGCTGATCGCGGTGATGAAGAACCTCGCCGACCCGAGCAAGCTCGGCCACGGCATCGCCGCGGCGTTCACCGCCACCATCTACGGCATCGCCTCGGCCAACCTGCTGTTCCTGCCGGTCTCGGCCAAGCTCAAGAGCGTGATCCACCACAACAGCCGCGACCGGGAAATGATCATCGAAGGCCTGATTTCGATCGCCCAGGGTGAGAACCCACGCAACATCGAAACCAACCTGTCCGGGTTCCTGCACTGACATGGCCCGTCGCAAGCACCACGAAGAACATGCCAACCATGAGGCCTGGGCGATCCCCTACGCCGACCTCATGACGCTGCTGCTCGCCTTCTTCGTGGTGATGTACGCCATCTCCTCGCTCAACGAGGGCAAGTACCGGATCATGGCCGATGCGCTGACCACCGCCTTCGGTGGCGCACCGCGCACCATCAACCCGGTGCAGGTCGGCAACCAGCAGGTCCAGGGCGGCGGCTGGGACAGCCCCTCGGTAATCAAGGCCGGGACCAAGATCGGCCCGTCCGCGCCGGCCCCGAGCAACGATCCGACCCTGCTGCCGGCGATGGCCTCGCAGATGCGCATGCCGGTCTCGATCCGCAACCAGGAACAGCTGCAGCGCGCCGAGCGGCAACTCAACGGCATCGCCGACAAGCTCACCGCCACGCTGGCGCCGCTGATCGAACGCGGCATGATCACCGTGCGCCGCACCGAGCTGTGGATCGAGGTGGAGATCAACAGCGACATCCTGTTCCCGACCGGTTCGGCCACGCTCGACGTGCATGCACGCGACACCCTGTCCAAGCTGGCCGAAGTACTGCGTGATGCGCCCAATGGCGTTCGCGTGGAAGGCCATACCGACAACATTCCGATCGCCACCTCGCTTTTCCCCTCCAACTGGGAACTCTCGGCCGGGCGCGCCGCCAGCGTGGTGCATCTGTTCGCCGACCAGGGCCTGCAGCCGGCACGGCTGGCGATGGTCGGCTACGGCCAGTTCCGCCCGCGCGAAGACAATGCCAGCGCCGAAGGCCGCAACCGCAACCGGCGGGTGATGGTGATCATTCTCGCCGACACCGCGCAGAGCGTGGATCCGATCACCGACCGGCTCAGCGCCGACGCCGATGCCGCCGATGCCGTCAACGCGCCTGCCAGCGGCACCCCTGTTACCCCCATCGCACCGGTGCAGTTGCCACCGGTGCCGGCCGGCAGCCGCGTTGGCGCCGCCGTTCCGCCCGCAATGAAGGAGTGAACCGCATGCGTATCTGGGCCGTTGCCAATCAGAAAGGCGGTGTGGGCAAGACCACCACGACGCTCGCGCTCGGCCGCGGCCTGGCCACGCAGGGCCACCGCGTGCTGCTGATCGATCTGGATCCGCATTCTTCGCTGACCCGCGCCTTCGGCGTGCCGCTGGACCCGCCGCCGCAGGGCGTGCTGGAACTGTTCGGCGCACCGCCGGCCGAGCTGTCCACGCTCGCCCACCCCAGCGCCATCCCGGGCCTGGACTACGTCTGCGCGCAGGCGGCGCTGGCCACGCTGGAACGCCGCAGCGCCAACCAGCCAGGCCTCGGCCTGGCCCTGCAGAACGCGCTCGGCCGCCACCAGGGCCAGCACGACTACATCCTGCTGGACTGCGCACCCACCCTGGGCCTGCTGATGATCAACGCGCTGGCCGCCGCCGACCGCCTGATCATCCCGACCCAGGCCGAGCCGCTTGCTCTGCACGGCCTAGATGGCATGGTCCGCACCGGCGAAATGGTCGAGCGCTCGCGTCGCCGCCCGCTGCCGATGTCGATCCTGCCAACGCTGTTCGACCGCCGCACCCGCGCCGGCAACGAAACCGTCAAGCTGATGCAGGACAAGCATGGCCACCGGGTCTGGGAAGACGCGATTCCGGTCGATACCCGCATCTGCAATGCCGCCAGCCTGACCGTACCGCCGCAATCGGAGGACTACCCCGGCCGTGGCCTGGCGGCCTACCGGCGTGCCCTGGAATGGATCCTCGCCGACGACGCGCAGCAGATGGAGCGCGCGGCATGAACACCGCCGGCGTACTCGACGATTACCTGGAGCAGCTGCTCGGCGATGCAATGCCCGCGCCGGTGGAGGCGAGCGTTGTTGAAGCGGCGCCTCCGACCGCCGAAAAGAGCACCGCCGGGATCGTGCCGGTGACGGATGAGGTTGCGCTCGCACCAGGTTTCAATGACCTGCTCGATGAGCTTCGCAACGACCCGCTGCTGAGCGGCGCCATGACGCTTCCCGCGGCCGGCACCACCGCCGGGGCGGAGCAACCAGCGGCGGTGGCCGAGGCGGCCGCGCCGGCACCCGGCTTCGACGACCTGCTCGATGAGCTGCGCAATGATCCCCTGCTCAGCGGTGCGATGCCCGCGCCCGCCGACGAAGCGCGCCCAAGCTGGGACGACCTGCCGCCTGAGGTCGTCTACGAAACCGAACCCGTGGCCGTAGGCGCCAGCGCGCCTGCAGCAGCACCCACCCCGGTGGTGCCGCCCGCCCCTGCGCCGGTCGCGGCGCCTGCCCCTGTAACCGCCGCTGCCGCGCCAGCAGCACGTGCAACGGTTGCCCGGCCGATGCCTGCCATGCCGCCGATGCCGGCGGCGACCAGCGCCCGCGCCGGCACGCCCTCGTTGGCGCAGAGCCGTCCCGGCAGCTGGGAGGAACTGCAGCGCCAGGCCCGCGACCCGGCCTCCAGCCCGCGCGAAAACCGCCGCGCCAGCGAGCGCACCTCGCGCTGGCTGCGCCTGCGCTGTGGCGCGCAGGCCTACGCACTGGAGCTGCTCAAGGTCCAGGAAGTGGTCCTGCCGGTGCCGTTGCTGCCGCTGCGGGGCACCTCGCCGGCGATGCTGGGGATCATGAACCTGCGCGGCCAGGTGGTGCCGGTGATGGACCTGGGCATCCACCTGGGCAGCAGCGCGGCGGGCAACGATGCCAACACCCGCATCGTGGTGCTGGAAGAGAACGGCGAAACCATGGGCCTGCGCGTCTCGGCCGTGGAGGACGTCGCCAACCTGACCGACTCCCAGATCGAGCCCCCGGATACCGCCCGCATCTGCCAGATCTCCAACGACCTGTTCCGCGGCGTGGCCCGTGGCGGCGCCCAGCCGATGATCCTGCTGGATGCGACCCAGTTGCTGAACTGACCGCCGGAACGGCTAAAGCTTCCCGGGTTATTGCCGTTATAGACCTCGGAACCGTTTGTCCGGAGCAATGATGAGCACTGTGGCCCTGGGTGATGATCTCGGTATCGAGACCAGCACCGAGCTGAAAACCCGTTTGGCCCCCCTGGTGGACCAGGCCGGCGATCTGACGCTGGACGCCAGCCAGATCGGCCGTATCCATACCGCCTCGGTGCAGGTGCTGTGCGCATTCGTCGAGGCCCGCCGCAAGGCCGGGCATCCCACCGGATTCCACGGTTGCACCGCAACCTTCCGTGATGCCGCGCGCCTGCTCGGCGTCACCCAGGCCCTCGGCCTGGATGCACCCCATGACAACCTGAAATCTGTGGAGAACGCTGCATGAGCGCACGTATCTTGGTGGTGGACGATTCGGCGTCGATGCGCCAGATGGTCTCTTTCGCCCTCACCTCGGCCGGCTTTTCCGTCGAGGAAGCCGAAGACGGCGCGGTCGCCCTCGGTCGTGCCAAGGGCCAACGCTTCAACGCGGTGGTCACCGACGTCAACATGCCCAACATGGACGGCATCGCACTGATCCGTGAGCTGCGCCAGCTGCCCGACTACAAGTTCACGCCGATGCTGATGCTGACCACCGAATCGGCCGCCGACAAGAAATCCGAAGGCAAGGCCGCCGGCGCGACCGGCTGGCTGGTCAAGCCGTTCAACCCGGAGCAGCTGGTCGCCACCGTCCAGAAAGTCCTGGGCTGATCCCGCTTCGCCCTTCCCTCCCCTCGCAACCGGACACCCCGCACCATGAGCATGGATCTGCAACGTTTCCACGCCACCTTCTTCGAAGAAAGCCGCGAGGGGCTGGATGCGATGGAAGCTGGCCTGCTGGCGCTCGAATCGGGCCAGCAGGACCCGGAGATCATCAACTCGGTGTTCCGTGCGGCGCACTCGATCAAGGGCGGTGCCGGCACCTTCGGCTTCGACGCGATCGCCGCGCTGACCCATGTGCTGGAAACGCTGCTGGACGAACTGCGCGCCGGCAAGCGGGCACTGGAGCCCGCCGCGGTCGACGCGATGCTGGCCTCGGTGGACGTGCTGCGCGCCCTGCTGCGTGAAGCCGAACACGGCCAGCCGGCGGATCCGCAGGCGGTCGCCGACGTCAAGGCACGCCTGGAAGCGGTGCTGTCCGGCCAGGCTGCCGCAGCGGCTCCGGTCGCGGCCGCGAAGGTGGATGACACGCCCGAAGCATGGCGGATCGGCTTCGTGCCGGCGCCGTCGCTGTTCATGAGCGGCAACGACCCGCTGCGCATCATCCGCGAGCTGGAACACCTGGGCTCGCTGCAGGTCGCCGCACGCCTGGACCGCCTGCCCGGCTTCGACCAGCTCGATCCGCTCGAAGCGCACCTGGCGTGGGACCTCGGGCTGGTCGGCAAGGTGCCGCGCAGCAAGATCGAAGACACGTTTGCTTGGGTCGTGGACGACTGCGAACTGGACATCCGCCCGGCCGCGCCACCGAGCCTGGCCACCCGCGCGCCGGTCGAGGCCAAACCCGCAGTCGCCGCCCCCGCCGCCGCACCGGCCGCAGCAGCACCGGCGGCCGCCGCCGCACATGAAGCAGAAACCTCGATCCGCGTCAGCGTGGACAAGGTCGATGCGCTGATCAACCTGGTCGGCGAACTGGTCATCACCCAGGCCATGCTCAAGCAGGTTTCGCATGCGCTGGACCCGGCGCAGGCCGAGCAGCTGCTGACCGGACTGGACCTGCTCGAACGCAATACCCGCGATCTGCAGGAAGCGGTCATCGGCGTGCGCATGCTGCCGGTGGATGCGGTGTTCCGCCGCTTCCCGCGCCTGGTCCGCGATCTGTCCTCGCGCCTGGGCAAACACGTGCGCCTGCGCACCATCGGCGAAGGTACGGAGCTGGACAAGGGCCTGATCGAAAAGATCGCCGATCCGCTCGTGCACCTGGTCCGCAACTCGATCGACCACGGCCTGGAAATGCCGGACGTGCGTCGCGAGGCGGGCAAGGACGAAACCGGCACGATCACGCTGGCCGCGTCCCACCAGGGCGGCCACATCGTGATCGAAGTCAGCGACGACGGCCGCGGCCTGAACCGCGACAAGATCCTGTCCAAGGCGCTCGAGCGTGGCCTGAGCGTGCCCGACAACCCCACCGACGCACAGGTGTGGGACCTGATCTTCCAGCCCGGCTTCTCCACCGCCGATGCCGTCACGGATCTGTCCGGTCGTGGCGTCGGCATGGACGTGGTCCGCCGCAACATCCAGGCACTGGGGGGCGAAGTGCAGCTGGAAAGCCAGGCGGGCAACGGTACCCGCGTGCTGATCCGGCTGCCGCTGACACTGGCGATCCTGGACGGCATGACCGTGTCGGTGGCTGGCGAAACCCTGATCCTGCCACTGGCCTACGTACTCGAGGCACTGCAGCCGCAGGCCGACGATGTGCGCACCATGGCCGGCGAGGGTCGCGTGCTGCGGGTCCGCGGCGAGTACCTGCCGATCCTCTCGCTCAGCGAGTACTACGGCTACGGTGGGCGTGCGCTGGACGATCCGCTGGTGGTGGTGGTTGAAGGCGATGGCCAGAAGATCGCGCTGGAAGTGGACGAACTGGTCGGCCAGCAGCAGGTCGTGGTCAAGAACATCGAGAACAACTACCGCCGGATCAGCGGCGTCTCCGGTGCGACCATCCTGGGCGATGGCCGCGTTGCGCTGATCGTCGACATCGGCGGCCTGGTGCGTTCGCTCAAGGTGCCGCAGGCCGCGTAACGCTGCTGCCATCACGCTGGCCCCGACGCCGCCGCTCCCCCGGGAGCGGCGGCGTTCGTTCGTGCACGCACGGTTGCGATCCGTGCGGCCAGTCCGCCCGAAAACTGTGAACTTGATCGGCACGCCGCTCAGCGATGCTCGCCTGCAACCGTTCGCCAAGGTATGGCCTGCCCGCGCGAAACCCTTGCAGCAGAAACCATTCCGCGTGTACAGCGCCGGTCGACCGCTGCGAAAAAAATGTGACGAAGCGCTATCAAGTTGCGCGTGCCCGACGCCGCTATCCGAAGTAGCGACCACGGCAACCGTCGCGCCGCACCCCTCCTCCCACCCCGCTGATTCCGCCCAGCACCCCACGGCTGTGCGCCACTGCCCTGCCCGGAGTTTCCACCATGAAGTGGTTCCACAACCTGCCCATCGCCCGCAAGCTGGCGGTAGGCTTCACCCTCACGACGTTGATGACACTCGCCCTGGGCAGCTTCGCGCTGGTCCGCCTGGGCGAGGCCAACGCACAGCTGCGTGCGATGAGCACCAACGACATCCCGTCGGTGCAGCATCTGGGCGAAGTGCGCGCGCAGCTCGGCGAATTCCGCACCTACGAGATGGCCCAGCTGACCGTGCTCGACAAACCCGACGCGGTTGCCGACTACGACAAGCGCATGGCCGATACCGGCAAGGTCGTCAACGCCGAACTGGCCGCCTACGCGGCGCTGCCGGCCGGCGCCAGGGAACGTCAACTGTATGACGTGGTCGCCGCGCGCACCGCGGACTACTTCAAGGCCAACGGCCTGATCAAGGACGCCATCGCCGCCGGTGATGGCGTCACCGCCCAGCAGATCTCCGATGAGCAGTCGCGCCCGGCACGCCGCGCCCTGTTCGCCGCGCTCAAGGAGCTCGGTGAGTTCAGCAACGGCCTGATGGCCAGCCGCATCGAGAGCGCCAACGCCACCCACCAGAACAGCATCTACGCCATCATCGGCTGCATCGTGCTGCTGTCGCTGCTGGCCGCGGTGATGGGCGTGGTGATTTCGCGCGCCATCACCCGCCCGCTGGGCCAGGCCGTGCACGCCATCCAGTCGGTCGCCCGCGGTGACCTGTCGGTGAACATCCAGGCCACCAGCCAGGACGAAGCCGGCAAGATGCTGGCCGCCACACGCGACATGACCGTGATGCTGCGTCGCTTCTCCGAGCAGACCCAGCAGATGGTGGAAATGCATGCCGGCCCGGACATCAGCCACCGCATTCCGGAAGACTTCCCGGGCGTGTACGGGCAGCTGGCCGTCGGCATCAATACGGTGATCTTCGAGCATCTGGACTCGATCAAGGACGCGATCAACGTCCTGAACCAGTACGCCGCCGGCGACCTCTCGCCGAATGCCCGCCGCCTGCCCGGCACCCGCGCGATCCTGCACGAATCGATGGACGCGGCCAAGGCCAGCCTGCTGGCGATCAACACCCAGATCCAGTCGCTGGCCCAGGCCGCCGCGGCCGGCGACTTCACCCAGCGTGGCGACGCGATGCGCTTCGACCACGACTTCCGGGTCATGATCGAGAACCTCAACACGATGATGCAGGTCGCCGATGGCAACCTGTCCCAGCTCTCGCACCTGCTGCAGTCGATCGCCAACGGCGACCTGACCGCCCGCATGCAGGGCGAGTTCCACGGCGTGTTCGCCTCGATGCGTGACGATGCCAACACCACCGTCGCCCAGCTGACCCAGATCGTCGGCCGCATCCAGCAGGCCTCCTCCAGCATCAGCACCGCGGCCGGCGAGATCGCCTCGGGCAACAACGACCTGTCGCGCCGCACCGAGCAGCAGGCCGCCAACCTGGAAGAGACCGCGGCCTCGATGGAGGAACTGACTTCCACCGTGCGCCAGAACGCCGAACACGCCCGCCAGGCCAACCAGCTCGCCATCGGCGCGCACAGCGTTGCTTCGCAGGGCGGTGAGGTGGTGGGTCGCGTGGTCAGCACCATGCACGAGATCGACGCCTCCTCGCGCCGCATCGCCGACATCATCACCGTGATCGACGGCATCGCGTTCCAGACCAACATCCTGGCGCTGAACGCCGCGGTCGAAGCCGCCCGTGCCGGTGAGCAGGGCCGTGGTTTCGCGGTGGTTGCCTCGGAAGTGCGCACCCTGGCCCAGCGTTCGGCCGGCGCGGCCAAGGAGATCAAGGGGCTGATCGACGACTCCGTCGGCAAGGTCGCCGAGGGCTCGCAGCTGGTCAACCAGGCCGGCGCCACCATGGGCGAAATCGTTGCGTCGGTGCAGCGCGTGACCGACATCATGGCCGAGATCTCCGCCGCCTCGCAGGAACAGTCCGCCGGCATCGACCAGGTCAACCAGACGGTGGTGCAGATGGACGAGACCACCCAGCAGAACGCCGCGCTGGTGGAAGAAGCCACCGCTGCCGCCCGTGCGATGGAAGAACAGGCCACCCAGTTGGCCGATGCCGTGGCGATCTTCCGCCTCGACAACCAGGTGGCGCAGGCGGTCAGCGCGGTGACCGCCCGCGCGGTCGCCGAGATGCCGCCGATGCGCCGCGCCAGCCGCCCGGCAGCCACGGCCCCGTCCGGTGCCACGCCGGTGCGCGCCGTGCGCAGCACCCCGGCCGATGACGGCAACTGGCAAACGTTCTGAGTTTCCAGGGCGATCACCCGATCGCCCGCACCTCCTTCCCCTGCGAGTCCGCCCGTGTCCACGCCCCCCGCCAACGCCGCTTCACCGAACGCCCGCGAATTCGAGTTCGCCGACCGTGATTTCCGCCGCGTCTGCGAGCTGATCTACCAGCGTGTCGGCATTTCACTGGCGCCGGCCAAGCGCGACATGGTCTACGGCCGCCTGTCGCGCCGCCTGCGTGCGTTGGGCATGCGCAGTTTCAGCGAGTACCTGGACCAGCTCGAAGCGCACGGCGGCGACGAATGGCAGGCCTTCACCAATGCGCTGACCACCAACCTCACCGCCTTCTTCCGCGAGCCGCACCACTTCGAGAAGCTGGCCGAGGAACTGCGCCTGCGCGCTGGCCAGGGCACCCTGCAGCTGTGGTCGTGCGCGGCGTCCACCGGGGAGGAGCCCTACTCCATGGCGATCACGGCGTGCGAAACCTTCGGTACGCTGAAGCCGCCGGTGCGCATCCTGGCCACCGACGTGGACACCCAGGTACTGGCCACCGCCAGCCGGGGTGTCTATGCGATCGACCGCGTGGCCGGGCTGGACCCGGCCCTCCGCAAGCGCTACTTCCAGCGCGGCACCGGCCCCAATGAGGGCCATTGCCGGGTCAATCCGGCACTGCGCGACCTGATCGACTACCGCCCGCTCAACCTGCTCGCCAACCGCTACGACGTCGGCGGCCCGTTCGATGCCCTGTTCTGCCGCAACGTCATGATCTATTTCGACAAACCCACCCAGCGCGGCATCCTCTCGCGGCTGATCCAGCACATGGGCGATGACGGCCTGCTCTACACCGGCCACTCGGAGAACTACCTGCACGCCGCCGACCTGATCCAGCCCTGCGGCCGCACGCTGTACAAACGCGCGCCGGGAGCGCCGGCATGAGCCTGCCGATCCGCAACGACGACGTGATGCGCTACTTCGACAGCCGCTTCCAGGTGACCGCGGCCAAGCTGCTGCCGACCCAGTACCTGGCCGTGGACGACAACACCGCACTGACCACCACGCTGGGCTCCTGCGTGGCCGCCTGCCTTCGCGACCCGGTGCTCAAGATCGGCGGCATGAACCACTTCCTGCTGCCCGAGGGCAACATCGGTGATGGCGCGCCCGCGCGTTACGGCAGTTACGCCATGGAACTGCTGATCAACGACCTGCTCAAGCGCGGCGCCCACCGCAAGCGCCTGGAAGCCAAGGTGTTCGGCGGGGCCAACGTGCTCAAGGGCTTCACCAGCAATCCGGTCGGCACCCGCAACGCCGAGTTCGTGCGCCAGTACCTGCAGGCCGAGCACATCCCGATCATCGCCGAGGACCTGTGCGGGATTCATCCGCGCAAGGTGTGGTTCTTCGCCGATACCGGCCGCGTCGTGGTGCAGCGCCTGCCGCACGCCCATGAAGCGGAAGTCGCGGCGACCGAGTCCGCAGTGCGCGCCCGCCTGTCCAAGGCCCCGGTCACCGGTGGCGTGGAGCTGTTCGAATGACCCACGGTGTGCCTTGCAAAGTCCTGATCGTCGACGACTCAGCGGTCGTGCGCCAGATGCTCAGCGAGATCCTCGCCAGCGATCCCGGCATCGAAGTGGTCGGCACCGCTGCCGATCCGCTGCTGGCGCGCGAGAAGATCAAGCGCCTGGCCCCGGACGTGATCACGCTGGACGTGGAAATGCCGCGCATGGACGGGCTGGCCTTCCTGGAAAACCTGATGCGCCTGCATCCCCTACCGGTGGTGATGATTTCCTCGCTGACCGAACGCGGCGCGGATACCACCCTGCAGGCGCTGGCACTGGGCGCGGTGGACTTCGTCTCCAAGCCGAAACTGGATGTCGCCCGTGGCCTGCAGGGCTATGCCGACGAGATCATCGCCAAGGTCAAGATGGCTGCGCGCTCGCGCGTGCGCACCCTGGCCCGGCCCAATCCGCCGCGGATCACGCTGGGTGCGGTTGCCACCACGCCCACCCCACGCTCCATCCAGTTCCGCACCACCGACCGCCTGATCGCCATCGGCGCCTCGGCCGGGGGCACCGAAGCCCTGCGCGTGGTGTTGGAAGGCCTGCCCGCCGACGCCCCGGCGGTGGTGATGACCCAGCACCTGCCGGCACAGTTCAGCACGCCGTTCGCCGAGCGCCTGGACCGCCATTCGGCGATGTCGGTACGCGAAGCCAGTGACGGTGAAGCCGTGCTGCCCGGGCATGCCTACCTGCCGCCGGGCGGCAAGCACCTTCGCGTGATCCGCGATGGTGCCCGCTGGCGCTGCCGGATCGACGATGGCCCGCCGATCAACCGCCACAAGCCGGCGGTCGATGTGCTGTTCCGGTCCGTGGCCGAGAGCGCCGGAGCAAACGCCATCGGCGCGATCCTGACCGGCATGGGCGACGATGGCGCGCGCGGTCTGCTGGATCTGCGCAACGCCGGCGCCCCGACCCTGGTGCAGGATGAAGCCACCAGCGTGGTCTGGGGCATGCCGGGCAGCGCGGTGAGGATCGGCGCGGCGGAGGAAATGGTGCCGCTGGAGCGGATCGCCGAGCGGTTGATGGCGTTGGCGCGCAGCTAGCGCCTGCACTGCGATGGCGTTGGCACGCGCCTGAGTCCCACAACACCCGGATGGCCTGAGCACGCTAATAGCACCTTGTACAGCCGGGCTCAGCACTGCCGCGGCCCGCCCCATCCAAGTCTTCCCGAACGACTGGCAATACCGCTGATCGGTATGACCAAGGCATGGTTCGAGCAGAAAGAGGCAGTTCGCCAGGAGCCACCCCGGCGCTGATCGCGCGGCCGGTCTTCCCCTACCGGCGCACGCCGCCTGCTTGACTCGCAAGAATCTGGGCGCCCGCTCAGCCCACAACCGTGCCCGCGCCACCAACCGGCAAGTAGCCATTCTGTTCAGGACACTGAAAAACCGCGTCAGAACTACTCACATCGCTCAATAATCCGAAATCAACGATTGAATAAATCAAGGTACTTGATTCCGTCCTCAAGGCGCTGACGGAAATGTTCATTTCTAATCGCAGGCAACACATCTAGACGATCGCCGAGTCGCAGCAACCTATCGGCTTCAGCCGTGAAAGTTCCAACATGTACGACCCTTCTGCTCCTACAAAACTCTTCTTCAAACGATACAAGATTCGCCTCTTTGACGACCAGAGCCAGGCCCCAGTCACCCACTGTGAAAGCTAGTGGCCAAGGATCGCGCTGATTGACGACTCCATATTCAACGGCCACCGGGTGAAGCGGGAAGAGATCGGCGTCAACAACTATTCCGACAGAATCATCACAAAAAATCGCGATAGCGTCAGCCAACCCATCGCTCAAGTCACATGCGGCGAAAACCTGCTGAGCCTCGCGCAACTCTGATGCCAGCTGAACATCCGCCCGTGGGAACTTTAGAATATCTATCAGCTGTTCACTGCGCGGAAGAGAGCCATCGGTCAATGCAGACATCGCTGCTGCTGCACCCCCGAGTCTACCTGTTACGTAGAGCCGATCCCCGGGAGCTGCCTTCTTCCTCGACCAGTAGTGATCCTTAGATACGCGCCCGATTGCAGCCCCCACAACCTGAGGCGCATCTCCCTCTTTTGTATCCCCACCCACAAATCGCACTCCATGCTCCTCACACGCATCTCGGCATCCGAGCACGATATTTCGAGCATCATCCGCGGAAAATCCCGGCGGAAGGACGAGCGATATCATGACCGCATGAGGCTCGGCCCCACCAGCAATCAAGTCACTGATGTTTGCTACGGCAGCCAATCTCCCCCAAACCGAATAATCCAAAACTCCGAGCGCAAGAAGTACCGGCTTTGGCGCACGGTCAATTTTGAATGCTACATAGTCACTAAAACCAAGATCGATGACACTTACATCGTGACCAAACCCATTCATAAACCCGACTGACTCATGGAGCAAAGGAAGCAAAGAGCTAATAAACCCCTTCTCACCCAGGTCTTTCATCGTTGACCCAATCACGCCAAATACCCAAAAAGAGTGTTCAACCGCTGGCGATTCTCAGCGCCATCCCCACCAATTAATTCGGATACTTTAGACAGTTTACCTGCCTCAACCTCCTTCTCAAGACGCTCAAGCTTAGATCGAAGATCATTCATCTTTGATTCCATCAGTCCGTATGTCGCCAATGGCGGTATCGCTGCAGTGGCCAGCAATAAAGCTACGAAGACCATTCCGAACCTTTGTAAATCAGTCACCTTTTTTTCCACCGAGACAGCTCGAGCTGCCAGCTGATTCAAGCCACTTCGAACAGGTGTTCTCAATTGCTCAGCGATTCCAGATACGCTCCGATGTGCCGTGCTAGTTGGCTCGCCAACCGAGCCAAATGCCAATCCACAAACCTTCGTGAATTCGATAGTCGCCAATCGCTCGCCGCGCTTGAGACTTTTTTCACTCGAAGAGAGATTATGAATCATCACAATCACTCGACCTTTATAGCCTGGGTCGAATGGCGGCTGAGCAGTAAGGACCAATCCGTCATACACGTGAAACATCCGGAGCGAAACTTTCGCAGTGAGATCGAGCGGCAGGTGAATAGCCTCGGACGAAAGCACGAAACACAGGCCGTGAGGAGGGATAACTAAAGAATGCCCCATGCCCAAACGCTTAGCCGAAACCGCACCTCCCTGGCCATTACACCCGGAGTAATATTCATCTCCTACCGTCAAATCATATGAGCTGCGCCGAACATTTTCCTTGTTGAAAGGTGAAATTAATCGAGCGCCACTCGATGCCAGCCGAACAATTTCATCTCGCCCAATTATCACCTGACTCAATCCTCAGAAAGATGTCCGCCAACGCCGCCTTCAGCTGCTCCACTGAACACCCTCCCCTCATGCAACACTCGTCTATCGACGGGCTGCCAGGCTTGAGTACCAGCGCCGTCACCGAACCCGGATGCCAAAGTGAGATGGTAACGGCTCCTTCCGCCGAAACCGACACTCGGTGTAGATCAAATGCTTTGGCAAAGTATGACTGCCCAGCGCAATACGTGTTTGATTCCAATCGACAGGCCCCCGTCGAACCAATTCGAGTAGCTCTTACATCGCCATCAGAGCCGTACTCGTATGCGACCAAGGAAAACGCCTCACCTTCTGTCAACTCATACGAATCACTTGAAATGATTCCACTCAGCACCCGAGAGGTGAAATGCGAGCGGTGCGAGTGAATATCCTCAGCAACCACGCTTCCTCCTGGCCAATAGTGCAACCTCAAGACTTCACTGTCAGAATCGAACGGCAAGATAACTTTCAAAAATCCCAACGGATGCCAGTATGATTTTGCCGCGAGAACTGACATTGAGTCCGGGCAGCCGCTCAATTCCTTAAGAAGGAAATAAATAGACCTCGTTGAGGGCAAGCGGCAGGCCGAATCTCGCTTCCATTCTTCGTAACGCGGTTCCATGGAAGGTCTCCACCATCGCCGAGAGCATCAGAAAACGGGCCCGGCTTATGCCGGGCCCCAATCATCCTACATCACTACATCAGCAAATCGCGTCAGGCAGCAACCGTACCGGCCACGTCCTGATAGTCCTCGATCTGGTCGAAGTTCATGTAGCGGTAGATGTCCTTGCTGCTGGCATCCAGCACGCCGATGTCGGCCATGTACTCTTCCTTGGTCGGGATCCGACCCAGGCGCGAGCAGATCGCGGCCAGTTCGGCCGAGCCCAGGTACACGTTGGAGTTGCGGCCCAGACGGTTCGGGAAGTTGCGGGTCGAGGTCGAGAACACCGTCGCGCCCTCACGCACCTGCGCCTGGTTGCCCATGCACAGCGAGCAGCCCGGCATTTCCATGCGGGCGCCGGCGGTGCCGAAGGTGCCGTAATGGCCTTCCTTGGTCAGCTCCGAGGCGTCCATCTTGGTCGGCGGGGCCACCCACAGCTTGGTCGGGATGTCGCGCTTGCCTTCGAGCAGCTTGGCGGCTGCACGGAAGTGACCGATGTTGGTCATGCACGAACCGATGAACACTTCGTCGATCGCCGCACCGGCCACGTCCGACAGCGTCTTGACGTCGTCCGGATCGTTCGGGCAGGCCACGATCGGCTCGTGGATGTCGGCCAGGTCGATCTCGATGACGGCGGCGTACTCGGCATCGGCATCCGGCTCCAGCAGCTCCGGGTTGGCCAGCCACGCTTCCATCTTCTCGATGCGGCGCGCCAGCGAACGGGCGTCCTGGTAACCCTCGGCGATCATCCACTTCAGCAGCGTGATGTTGCTGGTGAGGTACTCGATGATCGGCTCCTTGTTCAGATGCACCGAGCAACCGGCCGCCGAACGTTCGGCCGAGGCATCGGACAGTTCGAACGCCTGCTCGACCTTCAGGTCCGGCAGCCCTTCGATTTCCAGGATGCGACCGGAGAAGATGTTCTTCTTGCCGGCCTTGGCCACGGTCAGCAGACCGGACTTGATCGCATACAGCGGGATCGCGTTGACCAGGTCACGCAGGGTCACGCCCGGCTGCATCTTGCCCTTGAAGCGGACCAGCACCGATTCGGGCATGTCCAGCGGCATCACGCCGGTGGCGGCCGCGAAGGCCACCAGGCCCGAGCCGGCCGGGAATGAAATGCCCACCGGGAAACGGGTGTGCGAGTCGCCGCCGGTGCCGACGGTGTCGGGCAGCAGCATGCGGTTGAGCCAGCTGTGGATCACGCCATCGCCCGGACGCAGCGAGATGCCGCCACGGGTGGAGATGAACTCCGGCAGGGTGTGGTGGGTCTTGACGTCCACCGGCTTCGGGTAGGCCGCGGTGTGGCAGAACGACTGCATCACCAGGTCCGCCGAGAAGCCCAGGCAGGCCAGGTCCTTCAGCTCGTCACGGGTCATCGGGCCGGTAGTGTCCTGCGAGCCGACCGAGGTCATCTTCGGTTCGCAGTAGGTGCCCGGGCGCATGCCCTTGCCTTCCGGCAGGCCACAGGCGCGGCCGACCATCTTCTGCGCCAGCGAGAAGCCCTTGCCGGTATCCGGCGGGTCCATCGGCAGGCGGAACAGATCGGTCGGGGCCAGGCCCAGCGCCTCACGCGCCTTGGCGGTCAGGCCACGGCCGATGATCAGCGGAATGCGGCCACCGGCGCGCACTTCGTCGAACAGCACGTCGGACTTGACCTTGAATTCGGCGATGACCGCACCGTCCTTGAGGGCCTTGCCATCGTACGGACGCAGCTCGATCACATCGCCCATGTTCATCTGCGACACGTCGAGTTCGATCGGCAGTGCGCCGGCGTCTTCCATGGTGTTGTAGAAGATCGGCGCGATCTTCGAACCCAGGCACACGCCGCCGAAGCGCTTGTTCGGAATGAACGGAATATCTTCGCCGGTGAACCACAGCACCGAGTTGGTGGCCGACTTGCGGCTGGAACCGGTACCGACCACGTCGCCCACGTAGGCCACCAGGTGACCCTTGTCCTTCAGCGATTCGATGAACTTGACCGGGCCGCGCTTGCCGTCTTCTTCCGGCTCGATGCCATCACGCTTGTTCTTCAGCATCGCCAGGGCGTGCAGCGGAATGTCCGGGCGGGTGGTGGCGTCCGGGGCCGGCGAGAGGTCGTCGGTGTTGGTTTCGCCGGTCACCTTGAGCACGGTGATGGTCAGGCTTTCCGGCACCTGCGGACGGCTGGTGAACCATTCCGCATCGGCCCAGCTCTGCAGCACGCCCTGGGCGTTGGCGTTGCCGGCCTTGGCCTTTTCCTGCACATCGTGGAAGGCATCGAACACCAGCAAGGTGTTCTTCAGCGCATCGGCGGCGATCGCGCCGACGGTGGCGTCGTCCAGCAGCTGCACCAGCGGGGCGACGTTGTAACCGCCGAGCATGGTGCCCAGCAGTTCGGTGGCGCGCTCGCGCGTGATCAGCGGATCGACTTCGCTGCCCAGTGCGATCGCGGCCAGGTACGAAGCCTTGACCTTGGCAGCGTCATCGACGCCGGCCGGCACGCGGTGGGTCAGCAGTTCCAGCAGGAACTCGGCTTCGCCGGCGGGCGGGTTCTTCAGCAGCTCGATGACGTCGGCCGTCTGCTGGGCGCTCAGCGGCAGCGGCGGGATGCCAAGCGCGGCGCGCTCGGCTACGTGGTGGCGGTAGGCTTCCAACATGACAACTCCCGGGTGATTCTTTGAAAGAATGCGGTTTAAAAGTATGGGCTCAGGCGTGCGGCACGATCAGCTTCAGGCCCTTGAAGTAGTCGCGGTAAAACGTGTCGTTCCAGGTGATCAGGCCATCGCACTGCAGCAGTGCATGGGCCCCCACCATGAAGTCGTCCAGGCTGCGTCGGCCTTGCCCACGCTGTCGGTGGCGACGCTGCATCTCGCCGGCGCGCAGGGCCGATTTGGCCTCCAGCGCGTTGAAATGGACCCCCATTTCCTCCAGTGCTTCGAGCACTTCGGCACCGCCGCGCAGCGAGGCGCACAGCTCGGCCAGGGTCGCGCCGCAGACCACCACGCGCCCGCCGACCAGGCTCTGGCGCAGGCAGGCCTCCACGGCATCGGCCTGCGGGCCGTTGCTGAGCAGTTCGATCAGCACCGGCGAATCGACGGCGATCATGGCAGGCTCACTCTTCGTCACGGACAGCCTTCACGGCGGCCTCGGACGACTCGAAGCCGTCCAGTGCGAATTTGCCGCGGGCGCGCGAGATCGCATCATCCACGCTCTTGCGCAGGATGATCCGGCCGCCTTCCAGCTCCACGGTCAGCTGGGTGCCCTTGGTCAGCCCCAGGGCGTCGCGCACGGCCTTGGGCAGCGTGATCTGTCCGCGTTCAGCAACAGTGGCTTCCATGGGTAGGCCCTCTTCGGTATGTACGAATTATACATACCTGCGAGGGCATACCGCCAGCATCCCGGGTGCCCCGGGTCAAGCCCGCCGTGGCCGGTGTTCAGAACACCAGCTGCAGCCGCGTGTTGAAGGTCGTGCCCTGGTCAGGGCCGATGTAAGCGCCACTGCGGTTGTCGGTCCGCCAACGGACCACGTCCAGCATGACCCGGCTGTAGTCGTTCAGGTACCAGTTGCCGCCGACCGTCCAGGCCCGGCCGGTGCCGCCGGTGGGCAGGTCCGCGTAATCGACATCCTCGTAGCGCGCCTTCAGTTCGAAGGCGCCATGCCCGCCGGCGGTGACCGGCTCGGCGACCTTGACCTTGCCCCAGGTGCCGGCCTTGGCCGAGTACGACGGCCGCGCGCCGGACACAAACCACCCTGCCCCGACCGCCCACGCCGCATGGTCGAGATCGTAGCGGCCCTGCGCGTCCACCCCCCGCAGCTTCCGCGTGCCCCATTCGCCGCTGGTCCAGAACGGCCCGAAGAAGCCCGCGGCTTCCAGCCCCCATGCATTGCTGCGCTCGGCCCCGGGCAGCGTGCCCGGCGCGATCTTGATCTCATCATTGAAATGGCCGCTGATGGCGGACGAACGCAGCACGCCGGATGCGCCGGCGGATATCTCCTCATGGAACGCCCAGCCAGCCAGATGCACGGTGGCGTTCCTGCCCAGCAGCGGGTTCCAGTGCACGCGCGTGGCCCAGGTCAGGCTGTCGTTGTCGCTGCCGCTGTTGTTGAGATCGTTGCCGGCCACGGAAACGCTGGCGTGCCAGCGCTTGCCGTACACCCGCTCGGTCAGGCCGACCCCGAACAGCCCGCGCTGCGGCAGCATCAGCGTGCCAACCACGTTGCGGTCCTGGAACGGCGTATTGGAGGTGCTGCTGGAACCGTCCAGGCCGCGATCATTGAGGCGGTTGCCGATGGTCAGGTCGGCGGCCTGGCCGAACAGCGTGTGATCCACGCTGGCATACACCGATTTCCATGCCACCGCGTTGTCGGCGAAATCACCTTCGACCACGTAGCCCAGCACGCCATGACGCCCCTCGGCGCCCAGGCGCACCGAGCGGATCTCGGTACCGGACAGATTGCGCGAACCATGGTTCGAACCGGAGGTACTGGACTGGTCCACGAACAGACGGCCACGCGGGCGGAAGGTCGTCTCGCCATCGGCGCTGCTGAACTCCGGTGCCCCCTTGGACCAGGACACCCTGGGGGACGTGGACTGCGCCGTTTCCACCGCGGCGACGCGCTGCTCCAGTGCAGGCGTCGCGGCTGGTGCAGGACTGTCTTCGAGGGCGTGCAACCGCGCCTCGAGCTGCTGGATCTGCAGCGCCTGCTGCTGCACCAGTCGGCTGAGTTCGGCCTGGCTCAGCGGCGCAGGGGCGGTGGTCGACTGGGCGCCGGCATGGCCGCTGGCCAACAGCAGGCCAAGCGCCACCGGCAGCGCTGCGCGGGGCAGCACATGGGACGTATGCATGAGGTCTCTCCGGCCAACCGGCGCTGGCCGGTGCTGGCCCGTTTGCAGTGGTACGGAAAAAGGGGGAGGTCGCAGCCGCGGCGCCGGCCAGGATGGCGGCGCCGCGGGGCGATCGGTCAGCTGGTGGCCGACTGCTGGGCGTTCGGGCGCCAGGTGATGAGGCGGTTCTCGACCACGTCGAGCAGCGCATCGATGACCAGCACGAAGGCGGCCAGGATGATGATGCCGGCGAACACGCCGACTGCGTTGAAGTTGCCCTCGGCCTGCGCGATCAGATAGCCCAGCCCTGCCGAAGCGCCCAGATACTCACCGATGATGGCGCCCACCACGGCAAACCCGACCGAGGTACGCAGCGAGGACAGGATCCAGCTCGCGGCCGCCGGGAAGTACACGTGGCGCAGCAGATCACTGCGGCCGGCGCCGAGGATCCGGGCGTTGGCCAGCACCACCGGGTTCACTTCGCGTACGCCCTGCATCGCGTTGAAGAAGGTAGTGAAGAACACCAGCGTGACCGCCAGCGCCACCTTCGACCACAGCCCCAGGCCCAGCCACAGCACGAAGATCGGGGCCAGCACCACGCGCGGAATCGCGTTGAAGCCCTTGATGAAGGGATCCAGGATGCGCGCCGAACGCCGGCTCAGGCCAAGCCACACGCCGCCGGCCACGCCCAGCGCGGTGCCGATCAGATAGCCCAGCGCGGTTTCGGTCAAGGTGATGTAGACATGCTGATAGAACGAGGTATCCGCCAGCCAGGTGTACATCTGCCGGCAGATGTCCAGCGGGGCCGGGAAGAAGAACGGGTCGATGATGCCCAGCGTGGTGCCGGCCTGCCAGCCACCGAAGACGGTGACGACCAGCGCGATCTGGATGAAACGGTCAGTCCTGGCGTGCATAGCTCTTCTCCACTTCGCCGCGCAGGCAGGCCCAGATATCGCGGTACAGGTCGGTGAAACGTTGGTCCAGCTTGATTTCGGCAACGTTGCGCGGCCGCTCAAGATCGACGTCGAAACTGCGCACGACCCGTGCGGCCGGGCCGGAGGACAGCACCACCACGCGGTCGCCGAGCGCGATGGCCTCTTCCAGGTCGTGGGTGATCAGGATCACCGAGCGGCGATCCTCCTGCCACAGGCGCAGCAGTTCGTTCTGCATCAGGTGGCGGGTATGGATGTCCAGCGCCGAGAACGGCTCGTCCATCAGGATCACCTTGGGCTCCACGATCAGCGCCTGGGCCATCTGCACGCGCTTGCGCTGGCCGCCGGAGAGCTGGTGCGGATAGCGGTGCTCGAACCCGGTCAGGCCCACTTTCGCCAGCCAGGCGGTGACCTTCTGCTTGCGTTCGGCGTCGGCAACGCCGCGGAAGCGCAGGCCGAGCTCGACGTTCTGGTACGCCGTCTTCCACGGCAGCAGCGCGTCCTGCTGGAACAGGTAGCCGACCGACTCCTGCACGCCGACGACCGGCCTGCCATCGATGGCGATCTCGCCGGCCGAGGGCTTGAGCAGGCCCGCCACGGAATTGAGGATGGTGCTCTTGCCGCAGCCGGTGGGCCCGACGATGGCGAGGAACTCGCCGTCGCCGACCTGGATCTCGACATCGCGGACGGCGGTGAAGTCGCCGAAGGACATGGTCATGCGGTTGATGCTGACCATGGTCTGCGCAGGCTCCAGCTGCGGCGCGCCATTGAACTGACGCACGGTGGCATTGAGTGCCATGGGGAGTCTCCCTTGTGGGTTACGGTTGGGCCGCCGGGGTCGCCGCACTGGCGCGCTCGACGAAGGCGTTGGTATAGGTCCTGGACAGATCGATCTCGGTCCCGGCAACGTCCTTGTTGAACTCGCGCAGCACCGCCAGCGGCGTTTCCAGATCGGCGGGAACGAAGCGGCCGTCGGTGGTGAAGATGGCGCGCGCGTTCTCCACCGCACGCGCGTAGGTCTTGCGGTCACCGGAGATGTAAGCATCCGGCAGCGCGGCGACGATGTCTTCGGCGGTGTTGTCGGCGATGAAGCGCAGCGCCATCTGCTGGGCCTGGGCGATCTTGGTTGCAGCTTCCGGACGCTTGTCCAGGAAGCTCTGGTTGGCATACATCACCGACGTCGGGTACAGGCCGCCGTAGACCTGGCGTGCGCCCTCATCGCTGCGGGCGTCGAGGATGATGCGCCCGACCTTGCGCTCGGTGATCAGGGTCGCCGCCGGATCGTAGTTGACCAGCAGATCGATCTTGCCCTGCTCCAGCGCGGCTACCGCGGCCGCACCCGAACCCACCCCGATCAGCGCGATGCTGTCCACCGGGATGTCGTGCTGGGCGAGGAAATGGCGTACGAAGAAGTCCGATGAGGAGCCCGGTGCGGTGATGCCGACCTTCTGGCCCTTGATCGTCTCCGGCCGTGCCGGATCGAAGCTGCCCTGCTCGCGCCCGGCCATCACCAGCCCGGAGTTGCGCGACAGCAGCACGAAACCGACCACCTCCTTGTGCTTGGCCTGCATCTGGATGGTGTGGTCGTAGAAGCCCACCGCCACATCGGTGGAATTGGCCACCAGTGCCTGCAGGACCTTCGAGCCACCCTGGGCGAAGTTCTCGGTCTGCACCTTCAACCCGACCTGGTCGAAGTAGCCGTTCGCATCGGCGATGAAGAACGGCAGGTTGTTGAGGTTGTAGGAGCCGACGCTGATGCGGACCGGTGCGTTGTCCGCGCCGGCACCGCCTTCGGCATCACCTTTGCCGCACGCGACGAGCGCCAGCGTTGCCGCGACCAGCGCGGCCTTGAACATCTGCTTGTACATCATCCCTCCCAGGATTGTGGTGCGTTGTTGCTTTCAGGGGTCCGGAGGGCACACCAGCACGGCGCACCCTCCCGACGAGTCAGGTCATGCCGCGGACGTCCATCGGGTTGCGTCGGTGGCCAGGGGCGAGGTCGCGAACACGCGGCCCTCGAACAGACGGCGGGCGGTACGGACCACGCTGGCCACCACCGGCGCGTTCTCCGAGCTGCGGCTCAAGCCCACATCCAGGGCACCGCTCGGATGTTCGAGGGTAATCCCCACCGGCAGGTCCACACACCCGACGAAAGTGTTGGCCAGGGTGCCTTGCGTCGCGGCCGCGGTCGCGATGCCGACACCGCCGGTGATCGCCAGGGCCGTATGGCAGTGGTGGGGCATGAAGTAGCGGACCTGCAGATCGCCGCCGTGTTCCGGCGCGGACAGCAGCACGGGTTTGGGAATCACCTTGTCGCCGGCATCGGCGATGCCCATGCGTGCGCCGGCCTCGATGCGGATCGCTTCGATCCGTGCCAGCAGCGCGCCGTTCGTATTCAGTTCGGACGGACTCTCGTTGCCGCGCAGGCCCAGGTCACCTGCCCGCATCAGCACCATCGGCATCGCGCAGTCGATCAGGCTCACCGCGATGCCCTGGATCTCATCCTGTGCATTGCCGGTGGGCAGCAGTCGACCGGTGCGCGCACCCGCCGCATCCAGGAACGACAGTCGCACGGGCGCGGCACTGCCCGGTGCGCCGGCGATGCGCGTCTCCCCCCGGTACACCACCTGCCCGCCCGGCGTTTCCACCGTGGCCAGGATGATCTTGCCGGTGTTGACGTTGTGGATGCGCACCTCGGTGCGCGGGTGGCGCGCCGCCACCAGACCCTTTTCGATCGCGTACGGGCCCACGGCCGCCAGCATGTTGCCGCAGTTGGGCGAGGTGTCCACCACGCGCTGTTCGACCTTGACCTGGGCGAACAGATAGTCGACATCCGCGTCCGGCCGGCTGGCACGATCGATGATGGCCACCTTGCTGGTCAGTGCGTTGCCACCGCCGATGCCATCGATCTGCAGCGGATGCCCGGAGCCCATGACCTCCAGCAGCAGGCGGTCACGCCGGGCCGTATCGGCAGGCAGGTCCGAGGCGAGGAAGAACGGCCCTTTGGAGGTGCCGCCGCGCATCAGGACGCAGGGAATGCTGGTGAGATCGTTGGTCATACGTGTGCTAGATTGATGCGCCCGTCAGATCAATGAACTTCTGTGATCCGATACTGGCATGAGCACAATTAATCTGTGAATTGCTCTTTTTTGGATGATTGATACCCCATGAGCATCAATTGCGAAATTCTTGATCTGCGCGCGTTCCTCCTGATCGCCGAGACACGCAGTTTCCATCGGGCGGCCGAAGCGCTGCACGTGTCCCAGCCGGCGCTCAGCCGTCGGATCCAGAAGCTCGAGCAGGCGGTCGGGGCGCCGCTGCTGGAGCGCACGACGCGCAGTGTGTCCACCACCGCGGTCGGCGAAAACCTGCTGCCCCTGGTGCGGCGCATGCTGGAAGAGTTCGACGGTTCGCTGTTCTCGGTGCGGGGCCAGGACGACACCCGGGGTGCCCAGGTCACCATCGCCTGCCTGCCCACCGCCGCGTTCTACTTCCTGCCCAGTGTCATGGCCCGCTTCCACGAGGCGTTCCCGAACGTGCGCTTCCGCATCCTGGACATCCCGGCCACGGAAGGCCTGCAGGCGGTCGAACGTGGCGAAGTCGAGTTCGGGATCAACTTCATGGGTGCCAACGATCCCAATCTGGATTTCGATGTCCTGGCCGAAGACCCGTTCGTGCTCGCCTGCCGCCGCGACCATCCGCTGGCGAAGAAGAAGAAGGTCGAATGGGCCGACCTCGCCCGGCATCAGCTGATCACCGTGCACCGCACCAGCGGCAACCGCACCCTGCTCGATGGTGCCTTGGCGCGCGAGAACCTCAAGCTGAGCTGGCACTACGAAGTGACCCACCTGTCCACCTCGCTGGGCATGGTGGAGGCCGGCATCGGCGTGTCGGTGTTGCCGAAGATGGCCACGCCCGACGGCGAGCACCCGACCCTGGTGACCCGCCCGATCGGCAACCCGGTGGTCTCGCGCACCATTGGCATCGTGCGACGCCGCGGCGCCCTGCTCTCGCCCAGCGCCGAACGCTTCCTGCAGATGCTGATGAGCCAGTGGCGCGCCCAGCCGTGACATCGGCACTACACATGCCCGTGTAACCTTGCGTCCTGAGCCCAAGGGCTGGCACGCCTCCGCCGCTGTCGCATACTGCGAGGGATCGGCGGGCGCAGCGAGCCCGACGGCAGCCGCAGCAGGCGCGTTCCGGCGCAGCCGTTGCAAGCCATCAGCAAAGGAGTCATCTGCAATGAGCGATTCGTTCTCCACCCGCAGCCAGCTGGACGTCGGCGGCACCACCTACGACTACTTCAGCCTGCCCAAGCTCGGACAGACGTTCGACATTTCCCACCTGCCGTACTCGATGAAGATCCTGCTGGAGAACCTGCTCCGGCACGAGGATGGCGGGGTCACCGTCGGCAAGGACCACATCCAGGCGGTCGCCCAATGGGACCCCAAGGCCGAGCCGGACATCGAGATCGCCTTCATGCCGGCGCGCGTGGTCCTGCAGGATTTCACCGGCGTACCCTGCGTGGTCGATCTGGCCGCGATGCGCGATGCGGTGGTCAAGCTCGGCGGTCGCCCGGAGCAGATCAACCCGCAGATCCCCTCCGAGCTGGTGATCGATCACTCGGTGCAGGTCGATGTGTTCGGTACGCCCGATGCACTGGACCTCAACGGCAAGATCGAATTCCAGCGTAATCAGGAACGCTATGGCTTCCTGCGCTGGGGCCAGAAGGCCTTCGACAACTTCAAGGTGGTGCCGCCCAACACCGGCATCGTCCACCAGGTGAACCTGGAGAACCTGGCCCGCGTCGTCATGACCGCGGACAAGGACGGCACGGCCGTCGCGTATCCGGACACCGTGTTCGGCACCGACAGCCACACCACCATGATCAACGGCATCGGCGTGCTGGGCTGGGGCGTGGGCGGCATCGAAGCGGAGGCGGCCATGCTCGGCCAGCCGTCCTCGATGCTGATCCCACAGGTGGTCGGCTTGAAGCTGACCGGCCGCATGCCCGAAGGTGCCACCGCCACCGACCTGGTGCTGACCGTCACCCAGATGCTGCGCAAGCACGGCGTGGTCGGCAAGTTCGTGGAGTTCTTCGGCGAGGGCCTGCAGCACCTGCCGCTGGCCGACCGTGCGACGATCGGCAACATGGCGCCCGAGTACGGCGCTACCTGCGGCATCTTCCCGATCGACGAGGAATCACTGACCTACCTGCGCCTGTCCGGCCGCAGCGAGGAGCAGATCGCGCTGGTGGAGGCGTATGCCAAGGCCCAGGGCCTGTGGCACGACGCCAACACCGCGCATGCCAGCTACAGCGCCACGCTGGAACTGGACATGGGCGAGGTCAAGCCGTCGCTGGCCGGCCCGAAGCGCCCGCAGGACCGCGTGCTGCTGGAAGACGTCAAGCAGAACTACCGCGACAACCTGGTCGGCCTGACCACCAACCGCGACAAGCGCAACGATGACGTCGCCAAGTTCGTCAACGAGGGCGGCGGCGCGGCGGTCGGCAACGAACAGCTGGCCAAGGGCTACAGCGACGTCGAACTGGATGGCCAGAAGGTCCGACTGAAGGATGGCGCCGTGGTCATCGCCGCGATCACGTCGTGCACCAACACCTCCAATCCGGCGGTGATGATCGGTGCCGGCCTGCTCGCCCGCAACGCAGCGGCCAAGGGCCTGGACCGCAAGCCGTGGGTCAAGACCTCGCTCGGCCCGGGCTCGCGCGTGGTCACCGATTACCTGGAGAAGGCCGGCGTCCTGACCGAGCTGGAGAAGATCGGCTTCTACGTGGTCGGCTACGGCTGCACCACCTGCATCGGCAACTCCGGCCCGCTGCCGACCGAAGTGAGCGCCGGCATCGCCGCCGGTGACCTGGTGGTGGCCTCGGTGCTGTCGGGCAACCGCAACTTCGAAGGCCGCGTACACCCGGAAGTCAAGATGAACTACCTGGCCAGCCCGCCGCTGGTCGTCGCCTATGCCATCGCCGGCACCACCGACATCGACCTGACCACCGAGCCGCTGGGCATGGGCAGTGATGGCCAGCCGGTGTACCTGCGCGATATCTGGCCGAGCAACAAGGAAATCGGCGACGTGATCGCCGCGACCATCGGGCCGGAGATGTTCAAGCAGAACTACGCCGACGTGTTCAAGGGCGATACCCGCTGGAACACCATCAAGTCGCCCGACGGCGACCGCTACGAATGGGACGGCAGCTCGACCTACATCAAGAACCCGCCCTACTTCGAGGGCATGACGATGGACGTCGGCCACATCGCGGACGTGCACGGCGCGCGCGTGATGGGCCTGTTCGGCGATTCGATCACCACCGACCACATCTCCCCGGCCGGCAACATCAAGAAGGACTCCCCGGCAGGCCGGTTCCTGCAGGAGCGTGGCGTGCAGCCGGCCGACTTCAACAGCTACGGCAGCCGCCGCGGCAACGATGACGTCATGGTCCGCGGCACCTTCGCCAACATCCGGATCAAGAACCTGATGTTCGGCGGCGAGGAAGGCGGCAACACCCTGTACTTCCCGCACGACGGTGGCGAGCCGCAGAAGCTGGCGATCTACGACGCGGCCATGAAGTACAAGGCCGAAGGCGTCCCGCTGGTGGTGTTCGCCGGCAAGGAATACGGCACCGGTTCCTCCCGCGACTGGGCGGCCAAGGGCACCAACCTGCTGGGCGTCAAGGCAGTCATCGCCGAGAGCTTCGAGCGCATCCACCGCTCCAACCTGGTGGGCATGGGCGTGCTGCCGCTGCAGTTCAAGAACGGCGACAACGCGCAGAGCCTGGGCCTGGACGGGTCGGAAGTAATCGACGTCACCGGGCTGGAGGATGGCGCCAGCAAGTCGGCCACCCTGACCGCGACCAAGGCCGATGGCACGAAGAAGACCTTCGAGGCCCACGTCATGCTGCTGACCCCGAAGGAAGTGGAGTACTTCAAGCACGGCGGCCTGCTGCAGTACGTGCTGCGCCAGCTCGCGGGCAAGAAGTAAGCCGACCGCCGCGTTTCCGGCGGCGGCCGCCCGTCCCTGCGGTCGCGACCCACCGCAATGCCCACGACCGCTGGTCGTGGGCATCGACCGCGCATGTCGCAGACAACCCGTCCTGGCGCCCCTCCGCCGCCTTTCTTCACCGGCCCTTCGCGTTTTCCATTCGGGACGGTATGCTGCCGGGGCATGAAACGACGGATACTCTCCGTCATCGCTTTACATCATCCACGTTTCCTGGAGGGGGAATATGAGTCTGGAACGACCCTGGCTGCAGAGCTATCCCAAAGGCGTACCCGCCGAGATCGACGTCAACGAGTTCCATTCGGTCTCCGCCGTGTTCGATACCTCGGTGGCGAAGTTCCGCGACCGCCCCGCCTACTCCAGCTTCGGCAAGGTCCTCACCTACGGTGAAACGGACGCCCTGGTCGAGCAGTTCGCGGCCTACCTGCTCGGTGAGCTGCAGCTCAAGAAGGGCGACCGCGTCGCCCTGATGATGCCCAACTGCCTGCAGTACCCCGTCGCGACCTTCGGCGTGCTGCGTGCCGGCCTGACCGTGGTCAACGTCAACCCGCTGTACACCGCCCGTGAGCTCAAGCACCAGCTGGTGGACTCCGGCGCCGCCGTGCTGGTGGTGGTCGACAACTTCTGCGACACCGTGCAGCAGGTCATTGCCGACACCCCGATCAAGCAGGTGGTGACCACCGGCCTGGGCGACATGCTCGGCGCCAAGGGCATCGTGGTGAACTTCGTGCTGAAGTACATCAAGAAGATGGTGCCCAACTACAGCCTGCGCGGCGCGATCCGCTTCAACCAGGCGCTGAAGCTGGGCAGCCGCCACACCCTGCCCAAGGTCGAGATCGACCACGATGATGTCGCCTTCCTGCAGTACACCGGCGGCACCACCGGCGTGGCCAAGGGCGCGATGCTGACCAACCGCAACCTGGTCGCCAACATGCAGCAGGCCTCGGCCTGGATCTCCGCCTCGGGGATCGAGATGGGCAAGGAGGTGATCATCACCGCCCTGCCGCTTTACCACATCTTCGCGTTGACGGCGAACGGCCTGGTCTTCATGAAGTTCGGTGGCTGCAACTACCTGATCACCAACCCGCGCGACATGAAGGGCTTCGTCAAGGAGCTCAAGGCGACCCGATTCACCGCGATCACCGGCGTCAACACGCTGTTCAATGGCCTGCTCAACACCCCCGGCTTCGACGAGGTCGATTTCTCCTCGCTGAAGGTCACCCTCGGTGGCGGCATGGCGGTGCAGCGCGCTGTTGCCGAACGCTGGAAGAAGGTCACCGGCGTGACCCTGGTCGAGGCCTATGGCCTGACCGAGACCTCGCCGGCCGCCTGCATCAATCCGCTGGACCTGGCCGAGTACAACGGCGCGATCGGCCTGCCGATCCCGTCCACCGATGCCTGCGTGAAGGATGATGCCGGCAAGACGCTGGCCGCTGGCGAAGTGGGCGAGCTGTGCATCAAGGGCCCGCAGGTGATGAAGGGCTACTGGCAGCGTCCCGAAGACACCGCCCAGGCCGTCGATGCCGACGGCTGGCTGCATACCGGCGACATGGCGCGGATGGATGAGCAGGGTTTCTTCTACATCGTGGACCGCAAGAAGGACATGATCCTGGTGTCCGGCTTCAACGTGTACCCGAACGAGGTCGAGGATGTCATCGCGATGATGCCCGGCGTGCTCGAAGTCGCGGCGGTCGGCGTGCCTGACGAGAAGTCCGGTGAAGTGGTCAAGGTGGTCATCGTCAAGAAGGACCCCAACCTCACCGCCGAGATGGTCAAGGAGCACGCCCGTGCCAACCTGACCGGCTACAAGCACCCGCGGATCGTGGAGTTCCGCAAGGAACTGCCGAAGACCAACGTCGGCAAGATCCTGCGCCGCGAACTGCGTGACGCCCCGGCGCCGTAACGGTTCCCCAACGGCTGCATCCTCACAGGGCCCCTGCCGGCAACGGCAGGGGCCTTTTGCATTGCGTGGGATGCCGGGGGTGTAGGATCGCGGCGAGTGGACCCGTCAGGCCCGCCGCCCACCGTCCTCCCAGCGGGCCAGCCTCCGAGGAAATCGCCATGAGCACCATTGAAAAGCTGCCCGTCAACCACCGCTACGCCACCATCCGCACCGAGACCACGGGCAACGACGATGCCCATTGGCTGTTCATGCATGCCGACGCCGCCAGCGGCATCCGCCCGTGCTGCCGCAAGGACATGCTCGATGAAATGTGGAACTTCATGAGCGCCATCACCCGCAGCCCGGCCGAACGCAACAGCGGCAAGCTGCGCCATTTCGTGCTCGCCTCCGATGCGAATGCGTACAACCTGGGCGGCGATCTGGACCTGTTCACCCGCCTGATCCGCGAGGGCAACCGCGACCGCCTGCTGACCTATGCACAGCGGTGCGTGGAAGGCGTGCACCACCTGCATACCGGGTTCGGCGGCGACGTCCGCTCGATCGCGCTGATCCAGGGCGATGCGCTGGGCGGCGGCCTGGAGATGGCGCTGGCCTGCCACACCATCGTGGCCGAAGAAGGCTGTGGCATGGGCCTGCCGGAAGTGCTGTTCGGCCTGTTCCCGGGCATGGGCGCCTATTCGTTCCTGTGCAAGCGCGTGGCCCCGCAGCTGGCCGAGAAGATCATCCTCGACGGCCGCGTGTACACCGCTGAAGAAATGCATGCCATGGGCGTGGTCGACGTGCTCGTGCCCAAGGGCCAGGGCGTCAAGGCCGTGGAAGACCTGATCCGCCAGCACCAGCGCATTCCGCATTCGTACCTGGCGATGAACGCCGCGCGCAACCTGGCCCAGGCCGTGCGCTATGACGAACTGCTGGAAATCACCAAGGTCTGGGTGGACTCCGCGCTTGCGCTGGGCGACAAGTCGCTGCGCACCATGGATCGCCTGATCAAGGCCCAGACCCGCCGCGCCACCCTCGACGTCGCCTGAGTCACGCCCTCCCCTGTGTTGTTCAAGCCCGGCTGCCGCCGGGCTTTTTTATCGCCGTCGCGCTCAGCGCATGTCGCCGCCGTCGTCCGCGTGACCGTGCGTCCTGCGCTGTGCACGCGCATCCAGCGCCTGTCGGCCTTCCTTGATGCCGGCCTGCAGCAGGGTCACGCGCTGGCGCCATTCGCTCTTGAGCTGCCAGTCGGCCATCCGCATCAGATCCCCCGCCCGGTTGGCGACGCGGACCAGGCCGAGATTGCTGGCCACGCCCTTGATCGCGTGGGCCTGCTCACGAAAATGCACCCAGTCGTTGCGCTCGCCATCGGCCAGCGCCACGCCGATGCACTGCTCGGCGTCGGTCAGGCACTGGCGGATGAACTCGCGCTCGAAGCCGTCGCCCATGCCGAGCGAAGCCAGCTCATCGAGCACGCCCGGATCCAGCACGCCATCCAGCACGGTGGCCGTGCGCACGATCGGCGCGCTGGCCTTGAGCTGGCCGTTGGAGGCGATGTCGGCCAGCACGTCCAGCAGCCGCACGGCAACCACCGGCTTGGCCAGGAACGTGTGTGCACCGGCCTGGGTGCAGCGCTGGATCGCCTCGGGGGTGACATCGGCACTGAGCACCAGCACCGGGGTGCGCGGACCGCCACCGGCCTGCATCACGCGCAGCTCCTTGAGCATGTCCAGGCCGCTCATGCCGGGCATGTGCAGATCGACGATGGCGGCATCGAAATCGCTCTCGGCCATGGCGTCCAGCACGGCTTCGCCGCCATTGACGCACAGCACCTTGTGGCCGGCCTTCTGCAGCAGCCGCTGCACCACCATCCGGTTGGCCTCGTGATCGTCGGCGACCAGGATGTGCATGCTGCGCACGCGCGCACGGTGGCGCAGGAACGGATCGGCGAAGGCGATGACATTGCCGTTGCGGTCCGGCAGGCCGTCGCCGACCAGGGCCGGGGTCATCGTGCCCAGCGGCACGCGCGGCGGCGCGAACGGCAGTACGAACCAGAAATGGCTGCCCTGCGGCGGGTTTTCTTCGTAGCCGATGTCGCCCCCCATCGCCTCGACCAGGCCCTTGGCGATGGTCGTGCCCAGGCCGGTGCCTTCATGGCGGCGCGCCATGCTCACGTCGGCCTGTTCAAACGCCTCGAACAGGCGCGGGCGCATTTCCGGGGCCACGCCGATGCCGGTATCGAGCACATCGAAACGCAGGCGCACCCCGCCGTTGGATTCGGCATTGAGCACCGCGACGCGGATCTCGACCCGGCCGCGGTCGGTGAACTTGACCGCGTTGCCGGCGATGTTGAGCAGGATCTGGCGCAGGTGGCCCAGGTCGCCGCGCAGCAACGGCGGCACGCTGTCGGCGACCTTGACCCGGTAGTCCAGCCGCTTGGCCTTGGCCTGTGGCAGCAGGATCAGCCCGATCGCCTGGATCACATCGGACAGCGCGAAGTCCTCGGCGGTCACGCGCAGCTTGCCGGCCTCGATCGCGGAGATGTCCAGCACCTCTTCGACCAGCGCCAGCAGGCTGCGCGAGGACGCCTGGATGGTGTTGACGCACTCGCGCTGCTCTTCATCGAGCCGGGTCGTGGCCAACAGCTCGGTCATGCCCGACAGCCCGTTGAGCGGCGTGCGGAACTCATGGCTCATGTTGGCCAGGAAGCGGCTCTTGGCCTCGCTCGCGCGGCGTGCTTCGGCCATGGCGCGGGTCAACTGGCGCAGCAACGTGGAGAAATACAGCGGCACGGCGGCCAGGCCCAGCCACAGCCCGAACGCCAAGCGGGCGTTCTGATGCCAGTACGGTGTCAGCAGCGCGGTACTGCCGAAGCTGACCATCGCCATCGCCACGGCCACGTACAGATAATTGTTGCCGTACCGCATACCGTTGCCGACCGTGACCCACATCACCACGATGTAGACCCAAGCCAATGGTTCGCCCATCTGCACCATGCCGGCGGCGATCAGCCCGTAGTCGGCCAGCATGCCGGCCACGCGGCGCGGGTCCGAGCGCCCCGGCCGCCACAGCAACCAGCCGAACAGGCCCAGCGACAAGGCCAGGCCGGTCAGCACGATCGCCAGCACTCCGTGGTACTGCGCCGGCGGCAGGTCGTGCCTGGGCCCCGGCATCAGCACGTAACTCAGGATCAGGGTGATCAGCACGATGCGCACGATCGCCTGGCCGTGCTCGGTATCCGGGCGCTGCGCCAGACGTTGCTTCAGGCGCGGGTACAGACGACGCATATCACATCCCCGGGCGGGATGACGCGGTGGAGTGCTGTGCGCAGATCTCGTCAAGCTGGAGGCGGCCGCGCAGCAGGGCATCAACGCAGCGCGGATCGAACAAGCGACCACGCTGGGCGTACAGATAAGCCAGCGTGGCTTCCATGGTCCATGCTTCCTTGTACGGACGGGGTGAGATCAGGGCATCGAACACGTCGGCCACCGCCACGATCCGTGCTTCCAGCGGAATGGCGTCGCCAACCAGGCCATCCGGGTAGCCGCTGCCGTCATAGCGCTCGTGGTGGCGCAGCGCAATCAAGGCACCGACCTGGATGAAACGGTTCTGGCTGCCGCTCAGCAGTTCATAGCCGATCCGTGGGTGCCGGCGCATGATCGCCTGCTCCTCATCGCTCAACTTGCCCTGCTTGAGCAGCACCGCATCGGGGATGGCGATCTTGCCCATGTCATGCAGGGGCGCGGCCGCCTCGATCAGCTTGACCTCTTCCTCCGGCAGCCCGAGCTGCTCGGCGATCAGGCCAGCGACATGCGCCATGCGTTCCAGATACGCACTGGTACCGGCATCACGGAACTCGATCGCCCGCGCCAGCCGCGACAGCGTCTCGCGTTCGCGCTCTTCGACCTCGTGCATGCTGGCCAGCAGCCGCTGCTCCAGCGACAGCGCGCGCTGCTTGACGTTCTCCGACTGCTGGCGCAACTGCAACAGGTTGTAGCAGCGCGCGCGCAGTTCGCGCGGGCGGATCGGCTTGACCAGGAAATCGATCACCCCGGCTTCCAGCGCGGCCTGGCGGATCGGCTCGTCGCCGACCACGGTGATCAGGATCACGGGGATATCGCGATGCTTGGGCAGGCGACGGAAGCGGCGGGCGAACTCCAGCCCGTCCATCTCCGGCATGCGGTAGTCCAGCAACAGCAGATCGACGGCCTGTGACTCGCACCATGCCAGTGCCGTCAGCGGATCGCCGAAATCGTGCACGGACAGCTCCGGCGCGATGTCCTCGATGACATGGCGCAGCATGGTACGCGCGGACGTCTGATCGTCAACGATGACAATATTCAAGGCTGCTTCCGCCTTTTTCCTCGACCACACTGGAGCATGCTGCGGAGAGGATACTCCGCCGCTCTGCACACTGGCACCTTGCATCGGTCCGCCTCCCGTCATGAACGCCCCAGTTCATGATCGTCGTCACAGTGTGATGCCGGTGTCGGCACCCCGCCCTGACCCGTCATGGTCTGTGGCCATCACGCCATAGCGTCTGTTAAGGCCACGCAGAAACCATACTCGCGCGGCCACGGCAGCGGAACCCCCGCGCCGGACGTGCCCCAAGCACGCCCGAACCCAGGTCTCAGTTTTCCGGACGCATATACGGGAACAGCAGCACGTCACGGATCGAGCTGCTGCCGGTCAGCAGCATCACCAGACGGTCGATGCCGATGCCCAGGCCGCCGGTCGGGGCCATGCCGTACTCCAGCGCGCGGATGTAATCGGCGTCGTAGTGCATGGCTTCGTCGTCGCCGCCCTCCTTCGCCGTGACCTGGGCCTGGAACCGGGCCGCCTGGTCTTCCGGATCGTTCAACTCGGAGAAGCCGTTGGCCAGCTCCTTGCCGTTGATGAACAGTTCGAAGCGGTCGGTGTAGCCCGGCTGGTCATCGTTGGCACGGGCCAGCGGCGAGACCTCGACCGGATGGTCGGTGATGAAGGTCGGCTGGACCAAGGTGTGCTCGACGGTGGCTTCGAAGATCTCCAGCAGCAGCTTGCCCCAGCCGTAGGAGGGCTTGATGCGGATCTTCAGGCGCTGGCAATGGGCAGCCAGCGCGTCGCGGTCGGTGCAGTCGGCGGCGCTGATCTCCGGATTGTGGTGGCGCACGGCCTCGTCCATGCGCCAGCGGCGGAACGCCGGGGCAAGGTCGATCGTGGCGCCGTCCCACTCCACGGTGGTGGTGCCCAGCACCTTGCTGGCCACGTCACGGATCACGCCCTCGGTCAGGTCCATCACTTCGGTGTACGTGGCATAGGCCTCGTACAGCTCCATCATGGTGAATTCCGGATTGTGGCGGGTGCTGACGCCTTCATTGCGGAAGTTGCGGTTGATTTCGTACACCCGCTCCAGGCCGCCCACGACCAGGCGCTTGAGGTACAGCTCCGGGGCCACGCGCAGGTACAGGTCCAGATCCAGCGCGTTGTGGTGGGTGGTGAACGGCTTGGCCGTGGCGCCGCCGGGGATGTAATGCATCATCGGCGTTTCGACTTCCAGGAAGTCGCGGTTGTCCAGCCACGCGCGCATGGCGCGGATGATCCGCGAGCGCTTGATGAACACCTCGCGCGACTCCGGGGTCACGATCAGGTCGACGTAGCGCTGGCGGTAGCGCTGCTCCACGTCGGCCAGGCCGTGCCACTTGTCCGGCAATGGGCGCAGCGACTTGGTCAGCAGGCGGATGCTGGTGGCCTTGACCGACAGCTCACCGGTCTTGGTCCGGGTCAGCCCGCCCTCCACGGCGATGATGTCGCCCACGTCCCAGCCCTTGAAGGCGGTGTAGGCATCGCCCAGGGTGCTGCCCTGCAGGAACAGCTGGATGCGGCCGGACTCGTCCTGGATCTGGGCGAAGCTGGCCTTGCCCATCACGCGCTTGGCCATCAGGCGGCCGGCCATCTTGACCTGGCGGTCACTGGCCTCCAGCGCTTCGGCGGTCCACTGCTCTGCATCGGCGAACTCGGCCTGCAGGGTGCCGGCGAACTGCTCGCGGCGGAAATCGTTCGGGTAGGCGATGCCCTGCCCGCGCAGGGCGGTCAGTTTCGCGCGGCGCTCGGCGATGAGGCTGTTCTCGTCGACGGGGGGCTGCGGCGCGGCGGTCTGATCGTTCATGGCGTGGGTCTATGTATGTCGGGGGGGAGGTACGGTCCTCGCCATCATGCCGATGGTCGGGGCGGATTGCGAAACCGGGCGCGGCCCGGGCACAACGGATCGGGGCCGCGCGTGGCGGCCCCGACGGTCAGGCGTCGGTGCGTTTGGCACCCACGGCCAGGCCGGACTTCAGGCTGGCTTCGACGAATTCGTCGAGGTCGCCGTCCAGCACCTTCTGCGTGTCGGAGCGTTCGATGCCGGTGCGCAGGTCCTTGATACGGCTCTGGTCGAGCACGTAGTTGCGGATCTGGCTGCCCCAGCCGATGTCGGACTTGGTGGCTTCCACCGCGTCCCGCTCGGCGTTGCGCTTCTGGATCTCCAGCTCGTACAGCTTGGCGGCCAGCATCTTCATCGCGTTGTCGCGGTTCTGGTGCTGGCTGCGGCCGGTCTGGCAGGCCACGACCGTGTTGGTCGGGATATGCGTGATACGCACCGCCGACTCGGTCTTGTTGACGTGCTGGCCACCGGCGCCCGAGGAGCGGTACACATCGGTACGCAGGTCGGCCGGGTTGATGTCGATCTCGATGTTGTCATCGACTTCCGGCGACACGAACACCGAGGTGAAACTGGTGTGGCGGCGGTTGTCCGAATCGAACGGCGATTTGCGCACCAGGCGGTGCACGCCGGTCTCGGTCTTCAGCCAGCCGTAGGCGTAATCGCCTTCCACGCGCAGCGTAGCCGACTTGATGCCCGCGACGTCGCCGCCGGAGACTTCCATCAGCTCGGTCTTCCAGCCGCGCGATTCGCACCAGCGCAGGTACATGCGCAGCAGGATCTCGGCCCAGTCCTGGGCCTCGGTACCGCCGGCGCCGGCCTGGATGTCGACGAAGGCCGCCGCGGTATCCATCTGCCCGGAGAACATGCGCTGGAACTCCAGCTGTTCAACGTGCTTCTGGTACTTGTCCAGATCGCTGACCACGGCCAGGGCGGTTTCTTCGTCCTGTTCGCTTTCGGCCAGTTCCAGCAGTTCGCCCGACTCGGTCAGGCCGTCGAGGATCGTGGCGATGCCGCCCACGGTCTTGTCCAGGTTGGCGCGTTCGCGGCCAAGGTTCTGGGCGTACTCGGCGTTGTTCCAGATGTCAGGGTTTTCCAGTTCCCGGGTTACTTCTTCCAGACGCTCTTTCTTGGCGTCGTAGTCAAAGATACCCCCTGAGCGAGAGCACGCGATCGGTGAGATCGGTGATGCGCTGGCGGACAGGATTGAGCTCGATCATGTCGGCGATTAATGCGTGCGAAAAGACTGTCCATCATAGCCTATCCGGGGCTTTCCGGCGGGGCCCGGGGTGCCGGGGGCCCGCTCGCGGCAGCGAAACGACATCGCTGAACACGGGCACGTGGCCAGACGGTAGACTTCCTCCCCGCGCGGCCCCCTGCCCTGCGGCGTCCCCCAACGCACTACATGGAGCACCACCCCGATGAGGACGTCATCCTCCGCCCTGCTGCTGGCACTCGCCTGCCTGACCGCCTCCACCACCGCTTCGGCCCTGGACCTCAAGCAGCTGACCAGCACCGGCCTGAAGGCAGGCCAGGCACTCACCCTGTCCGACCAGGACGTCGCCAAGGCCGCCGACGAAGCCTGTGTCTACATGGACCAGCAGAACAAGGTCGCCGCGGCCAATACTCCCTACGCCCAGCGCCTGGCCAGGATTACCCAGGGCCTGGCCAACGAAGACGGCATGAACCTGAACTTCAAGGTCTACCTGACCGAAGACGTCAATGCCTGGGCGATGGCCAACGGTTGCGTGCGGGTGTATTCCGGCCTGATGGACATGGCCTCGGACGATGAAGTGCGCGGCGTGATCGGCCACGAGATCGGCCACGTCAAACTTGGCCACTCCAAGACCAAGATGCGCACCGCGCTGCTGGCCTCGGCAGGTCGCGACACACTGGCCGCCTCGGGCAATGCCAATATCGCCAGCCTCACCCAGGGCCAGCTCGGCGAACTGGCCGAAGGCTTCGTCAATGCGCAGTTCTCGCAGAAGGAAGAGAGCGCTGCCGACGAGTACGGCTACCGTTTCATGAAGCGCCACCAGTACGACCCGGCCGCCCTGGCCAGCATGTTCCGCAAGCTGGCCAGCGATGGCGGCCTGATGTCCTCGCACCCGGGCTCGGAAGCGCGCGCCGCGCGCATCGACGCGATGATCAAGAAAGACAGCAAGCGCTGAGTACCACGCCGGCATCCTGGTCTGCCAGGGTGCCGGTCAACCCGGCAGAGTCAGACCGGTGCCTGCACCGCCAGGGCCTGCCGGAACGACGGAAGCTGCCGGCGACTGCACGGCACCCGGCCCCCATCGTCCATGTGCAGCAGGGCCTCGCCCCCGTCCAGCGGCTCGATCGAGACCAGGTGACGCACGTTCACCAGCCAGCTGCGGTGGGCCCGCACGAATACCCCCGGATCCAGTCGCTCTTCCAACGCCGCCATGGTGCTGCGCAGCGGGTAATCGTGGCCACGCACCCGCAGATTGACGTAGTTGCCGGCCGCCTGGGCGTATTCGATGTCACCGGTCGCCACCAGGAAGTCGCGCCCCAGCTTGCGCACCAGGAACCTTTCCGGGCGCTCCACCGCCTCCACCGGAGGCGCATCGTCCGGCGCCGCCAGCAGATGGGCTTCGCCCTGCCGACGCCGACCGAACCAGCTGAAGAAGTGCTCGATCGCCACGAACGTGAAGAATGCGCGGACATCCTTGAGGTACTCGTACATCAGGCGTACCGGCCAGCTGGCGTCATCCTGATAGTGATAGCCCAGCGCGGCGTAGGCCAGATGGCGCAGCGCCATCATCCCCACCACGTGCACCAGCGACCACGCCACGCTGGCCAGCAGATACAGCGGCAGCCGCCGCTTCCACGTATCGGCATGCAGGGGCCAACGCTGGCAGCCCCACCACAGGACCGGCAGCGTCAGCAGAATCATCGCGACGCTGCTCAGCTCCCAGATCATCGGCTGCCACAGGTCCAGGTCCTCACCACGGCGAGCCGCATCCATCACTTCGACCAGTGCATTGGCCACCGCCGTGGTCAACAGGATCACCGACCACACCAGCATCCGCGCACCCGGGCGCCACCGCGCGGCACGTCCGTTCGCCATTGAATCATCCATCCGCAAAGGGTGCTCAGCCTGTCTCATCGCCCCATGGTAGTGCGGCCCGCCCGTCCCTTGGCGACCGCCATTGGTCACTTGGCGCCGACGTCAGACCCCTTTGGCATGGCGGAGCCCGCTACCGGTGCGCACCGTGGATGCTCCTTTGCTCCCTGTCCCGACCATGCCACGCCGCCACGACCTCGACGCCCTGCGCGTGTTCGCCTTTGCCCTGCTCATCCTGTATCACACCGCCATGGCCTACGTGGACGGCTGGGGGTTCCATCTCAAGAGCAACTACACCGCCGAGTGGCTGCAGTGGCCGATGCTGCTGGTCAACCGCTGGCGGATGCAGTTGCTGTTCCTGCTCTCCGGTATCGCCATCGCCCTGATGCGGCCGGAGACGCGCATCGCGCGCTTTGCCGTGCTGCGCACGTGGCGGTTGCTGCTGCCGCTGTTGTTCGGGATGTGGGTGGTGGTGCCGATCCAGCCGTACTGCGAGGCAGTGACCAACGGGCATATCGAGCCCGGCTTCGGCGCCTTCCTGCTGCGCTACTGGCAGATGCCGGCCTGGCCACAGGACAGCTTCGCCGGGTGGCAGCTGCGCATCACCTGGAACCACCTGTGGTACCTGGCCTACCTGTGGGTCTACACGCTGGTGCTGGCCTTGCTGATGCCGGTGCTGGATACCGCTGCCGTGCATCGCGCCGTGGAGCGCTTCACCCGTGCGCCGGCGCCGCTGCTGATCGGGCTGCCCAGCCTGCTGTCCTTCGGCTGGGTGGCCTGGCTCGATCCCCGCTTCCCGTCCACCAACCTGCTGTCCGGCGATTGGTACCAGCACGCCAAGTACGGCACCGTGTTCCTGGCCGGCTACCTGCTTGCCCGCGCCACCCCGTTCTGGGCCCGCGTGGTCGAACTGCGCCGGACCACCCTCTGGGTAGCAGTCATCGCGGCGAGCTGGTACTTCGGCATCCGCCTCCTGGGGCGGGTGCTGCCGGCCGATTCGGCGCTGCGGCAGTGGCCGGACAGCGTGTGGACGCTGCAGGTGATGGCCAGCCAGTCGCAGTACCTGTGGGCCGTACTGTTGACCCTGCTCGGCTGGGCCAAGGTGTATCTGGATCGTCCGTTCCGCTGGCTGGCGTACTGCACCGAGGCGGTGTATCCCTGGTACATCCTGCACCAGAGCCTGATCATCGCGCTGCTGTTCTGGCTCAAACCGCTGCACCTGGGGCCGTGGCGGGAGCCGCTGCTGGTCCTGGCCGGAACCGTGGCGGGTTGCCTGCTGCTGCACGAAGGGCTGATCCGGCGCACCGCCTGGCTGCGCCCTCTTTTCGGACTGCGCCGGCAGCCGCTGTCGTTGCCACCCACGCCGGCGACTTATTGATCCAACCCCGCCATCAGGGTGTACTTGATGCTGACGTACTCCTGGATACCGTGGGAGCCACCTTCGCGGCCGTAGCCGGATTGCTTGACGCCGCCAAAGGGCACCGACTCGGCCCCCACCGAACCACTGTTGAGGATGACCATGCCGGCGGAGATGTCGCGCGACAGGCGGAAGGCGCGCGCAAGATCACGGGTGAAGGCGTACGCCACCAGACCGTACTCGGTGTCGTTGGCACGCTGGACGACCTCCGCTTCGGTGGAGAAGCGGTAGAGCGGGAACACCGGCCCGAAGATCTCCGTGGTGCGTACCTGCGCGGTGTCCGGCACCTCGGTCAGCAGCGTCGGGCGATAGAACAGGGAATTGGGCCTGGCCAGCCTACCGCCCGTGACAAGGACGGCACCCTGCGCGACTGCGTCAGCCACCAGTGCTTCCACCTTGTTGATGGCGGACTGGTTGATCAGCGGCCCGACCACGAACCCATCCTGCAGGCCCTGGTCCACCCGGATCGCCTCCACTGCCGTCTTCAAGCGCGCGGCGAAGGTGTCATGGATGCCGTCCTGCACATAGATCCGATTGGGGGAAATGCAGACCTGGCCGGAATTGCGCAGCTTGGCCGATACCAATGCGGCCACGGCTGCATCGATGTCGGTGTCGTCGAAGACGACGAAAGGCGCATTGCCGCCCAGCTTCATGGTCATCTTCTTCAGCGTGTCCGCACTGTTGCGGGCGAGCAGACGGCCGACATGGGTCGAACCGGTGAAGGAGATCTTCTGGATGCGCGGGTCACTGGTGAATGCCTCGCCGATCTGCTTCGGGTCGCCTGTCACCATCTCCAGCACCCCTTCCGGAATCCCCGCGCGACGGGCGTACTCCAACAGTTTGTAGGCGCTGAGCGGTGTCTCTTCGGAGGGCTTGATGATCATGGTGCAGCCTGCCGCCAGCGCGGTGGCGACCTTGCGCGCAATCATCATGAAGGGGAAGTTCCACGGGGTGATCGCAGCGGTCGGGCCCACCGGCTCACGCGTCACGATCACCGCGGCGTTGTCCACGTGCGCCGGAATGGTCTCGCCATAGACGCGCTTGGCCTCCTCGGCGTACCACTCGATGAAGCCCAGCCCATAGCTGATTTCCCCGAGGGCTTCGCTCCGGCACTTGCCGTTTTCCTTCACCAGCAACTCGGCAAAGGCCTCCTTGTCCGCGCTGACCAGTTCGAACCAGCGGCGGAGCACGGCGCCACGCTGCTTCGCCAAGGTCCGTGACCACGCCGGGAATGCGTTGCAGGTCCGGTCGATGGCAGCCTGAACCTGGGCGGCGCTCATCTCAGGCGCGACGCCGACGACCGAGCCATCGGCGGGATTGATTACGTTCATGCGGTATCTCCAGAGGGGGACGGCGCGCCAGGTGGCGGCGCGGAGCCAGTCTCGGCACTGGACGGACCGGGAACAATCGACTAATTTTCCTGAATCATTGAGTTTATGGAAACTCTCATGGCACGCCTGCCCCCGCTCAATGCGCTGGTCGCCTTCGAGGCGGTCGCACGGACCGGCTCAGTGCGCGCCGCCTCCGAGGCGCTTTTTGTCACGCCCGGCGCGGTCAGCCGGCAGTTGAAGGTGCTGGACGACTTCCTGGACATGCGCCTGCTGGAGCGCAGCGGTCGCGGCCTGGCGCTCTCTACGGCGGGGGCGACCTACTACCAGCAGATCAGCGCCCATCTGGACGGCATCCGCAAAGCGACCGAGGCGCTGCAGGGCCTGGACCACCGCGCGGTCGTGCGGCTGCACTCGCACACCACCTTCGCCACGCGTTGGCTCATCCCCCGCCTCAGCCACTTCCAGGTGCTGCATCCGGAGGTGGACATCCGCTTGACCACCTCCTCGGACTGGACCCCCGGCGCCGACTGCGATGCGTCGGTCCGGCTGGGACATGGGCACTGGCCGGACAACGACGCCACGCCGCTGGTCCGCAATGTGCTGGTCGCGGTGTGTGCTCCGTCGCTGATCCGACCGAGCAAACCACTGGATGCGGTCTGGCTCGCCGAGCAGACCCTGTTGCGGGTCAGTGCGCGACCGGATGACTGGGAACACTGGTGCGTGGCGGCGGGTGTCGATCCGGCCTGCATGGCACGGCAGCGGGTGTTCGAGAGCTCGGCTGTGGCCTACGAGGCTGCGCAGGATGGTCTGGGCATCATCGTGGCGCAGGAGGTCCTGGTGGAGGCCGAGCTCCAGCGTGGGAGCCTGGTCGCGCCCTTCGATGTGCGCGTGGATCGCGGGGAAGAAACCTACTACCTCGTCATTCCATCCGCCAGGCAACACCGGAAGGGCCTGGCCGCGCTGCGCGAGGCGCTGATCCGCAGCGCATGAGCGGGACAGGGCGCTGTCGCAGGCGTCACTCCACTGTGGGGCACCGCGCCTGCCGTGGATCGCGCCACGACTGCTCGGCCACCGCTCGGGCCACCCGCCATGCACGGTCGCGGACCACACCGATCTCCTTCACCGATGGCGGTACTTCGCACTGCGCCGGCACGCCTCGCCCGTGCGGCAGGCCTGGCCAGTTGAAGGTGAATTTCAACAGCGGCACCTTCAGGCGCACGCCACTGTTGGGCAGCTCCACGCGCCAGTTGTAGCCGCTGGTGTTGCCCTCATGGGCGCCGCCGACTTCCTCCCCGACGAACACCCCGCGCCGCACGTGGTGCAGCATCGAGGCCAGTTCCGCACCGCCGGAGAACGTGGCCCCGCCCGCGAGCACCACCAGCCGCCCGCGATAGACCGGTGCGGAAGGCGCCCAATGGCTCATCAGCCCTTCGGGCGGCACGTTCAGTCGGGACAGGCGCCCGTCCGGCAGCACCTTCTGGAAGTGGATTTCATCCTCATCGAACACGTCCTGCTCGAACACCCGGTCCGAGCGGCTGGTCACCCTCAGGTGCTGCCCCCGGGTCTGCACGGAGGCGTACTTGTGCAATGGCCGCGCGACCAGGAAGGAAAACAGGATGCTCTCATTGGGCTCGCTCCCGCCACCGTTGCGGCGTAGATCCAGGATCAACCGCGTCGCGCGGCCACGCTCGATCTCTTCGAACAGCCGGCGGATATGACTGCGGAAATCCGTGTGCGCCTCGCGGTAAACGCGGTTGCTGAAGGTGGACACGTCCAGATAGGCAACGCCAGGTGCCAGCCATTCCAGACTGGCAACGGCCTTCTCGGCGACCGGTTCCCTGGGGCGATCGGCCAGCGGTGTGGCCGTCACGGTACGCGCGACCGTGTCCCCCTGCGGTGTCGTGTAGCGCAACGCGAAACTGGCCTCGTCTCCATGCAGGCGGTGGCGATAGATGGCGTAGCGCGCGCCGATGTCGCGCATCGGCAGCGTGGTGATCTGCCCATCGTGCGAGGACAGGCGCATGAGCTCAGCAAGCATCGTGTCACCGCCGTCGCCATTGATGGAGAGCACGCGGCTTCCGACCGGTATATCCGCGGCCCCGCCATAGCCGGCACGCACGAAGACCCCGTCGGTGTTCCAGTGCAGGTCCAGCGGCAGCACCGAAGCGGTCTGCCGCTCCCATGCCACCGACGCCTGGCTGGGCAACACGTCGAAGTGGCCCTCGCCAATCGGGCCCATCAGCGTGGCCACCTCGGTATAGAGCTGCATCGGGTCGGTGATCTGGCTCGCCCGGGCCATTGCCTTCGCCCGGGCAGCGGCCCACGTCTCAGGCGACTGATGCCAGTACAAGTCCGGCAACGCGGCTTCGACGATGTCGATGCTGAGCTGGATGTCCTCCAGCGCCTGCCCGGGCGTCAGCGCTGGCGGCGCCGTCGCAGTCGGTTCGGCCGCGCTTACCGGTGCGGTCATGACCATCAGAGCAAAGGCGAAACGGCGCAAGGAACTTGGCGACATGGACAGGATCTGCTACAAGCAAAATATTGCATACATCATAGGAGGCAATATTTTGCCTAGTCAAGTCACCCCCGCCTTCATGACCCACGTCGCCGACAACGTGCGCCAGCGGCGTACGGCTGCCGGCTGGAGCCAGAAGGAGCTGGCCACGCGCTCGGGCGTCAGCCTGCGCATGATCGGCGCGATCGAAGCCGGTGGCAGCAGCGCCAGTACCGCGACACTGGACCGGATCGGGCTGGCACTGAACGCCACACTGGCCGAACTGGTGGTGGATCCGAACGCGCCACGCAGCCGCGTGGTGGACCGCGTCGGCTGGGCGGGGCCGGCCGGCGGCGATGGCACGCTGCGCTGGAGCCTGGATGTGCATCGCGAGGTGGAAGCCTGGGAATGGCGCCTGCAGCCCGGCGAGCGCTACGCGGCCGCCGCCGACCCGGCCGGCTGGTGCGTGATGTTGTTCGTGCTGGAGGGACGACTGACCCTGGAGCTGGGCACCGACGTGATCGAGATCGAACAGAATGCCCACCTGCTCGACAGCACGCAGGCACACGCCTTCGCCAACCGCAGCGACCGCGAGGTGCGTTTCTTCCGCTGCACGGCCTGGTAGGAACGCACCCGTCACCTCACCTCGAACTCCCCGACCAGCACCGTCTCCGCAGGGTCCTTCAACCGCAGCGTGACCTGCTGGTCGCGCTGGTCGCGGCTGCCCCACTTGGTGCTCAGGCGCAGCATCAAGGTGGTGGCGCCGGTGACGAGTTGCTCACGGCTGCCGAAGTAGTTCGCTTCGATCCTGTAGATGCCCGGCTTGGCATCGCGCAACGAGAACTGCTCCGGACCGTAGCCGCCGGTGAAGTCCTGCGACATCTGTCCGCCCTGGTAGGTCAGCCGGTTGCCGTAGTAGGCGCGCTCGCCGTTGGGATCGGTGACCCACAGGTCCATGTCGCTGTTGTCGCTGTCCCAGCTCAGCACGACGCGCAGGTCCAACGGCATCGCACGGCGCAGGCGCGGGTCGACCGCGGAAGCATCCACGCGCTCGCGCGCGATCAGCCGGGTCAGTTCGTCCAGCGCGATCAGCGAGATACCGTCGAACCGGCCATCCCACGGGCGCACCACGACTTCGTAGAGTGCATCCACCGCAGCCTGGTACTGCCCGGCCGCTTCCAGCGCCAGGCCCAGATCACGGAAACTCTGCGGCTCTTCCTCGCCCATCGCCAGCACCTGGCGGAACACCGGCACGGCCAGCGTCGGCGCCTTGGCCTGCATCAGGCGATAGCCGAGCACGCGCAGCACGTGGCGATTCTCAAGCTGCATCTCGGCCAGGTTGGAGAGCACGCGCAGCGCGAGATCACGCTGTCCGCTGGCCAGCAGCAGATCGGCCACGTCCAGATAGAACGCACTGCTGCCGGCGTGCTGTTGGCGCTCCTGCAGGTACAGCGGATACAGCTGCGCCGGCGTGGCAGCGCGCAGGCGGCGTGCGTAGGCCGAATCCGGTGCCCACGGTGCCAGCGTCAATGTGATCTGGCCACTGTTGGCCCTGGGTGCCGACTTGGCGCGACGCTCGGTGGCGGCGGCGTCTGCCTCATCGGCAGCCGCCGAAGCGGTCAGCTCGACTCGGTCCAGTGCCATCGGCGCTGCCGGCGACGGTGGCGGCGCGGCCATCGCCATGGCAACCGGCGCGGCGACGGCGTGCGTGTCCGGCTTGGGCCGCGGCGGCGTATCTTTCGGCCAGCGGGTATTCCACCACTGCTCGCGCTCGGTGAACTGGCGGGCGATGCCATCCAGGCGGCGCTTCCGCTCGGTGGCGACGTCGGCCACCGTCAACGCATGGCGCTGGTCGTAGGCCGCTCGCAGCGGAGCCGGCGGCCGGATGCCGTAGCGCAGATAGTCCTCCAGCGTCTCCAACACGATCAGCGAGGTATCGGCCGTCACGATCCCGAACTGCTGGGCCAGCGCCTTGGCGGCCTGCGCCGCGGCGGGGTCCGCCGCCAGCGCCGCCAACCGGGCATCTGCCCAGGCGTGCGCGACCAGGCCTCCATCGACCGCACGTGCGGTCGCGACGCTGAGCGTGATCGGCTGCGGATCGCTGCCGCCACCGCGCAGGGACAGCCGCACTGCCGCGTCGGGACGCAGCACGCGCCCGGTGACGCGGATCCATCCCTGGGCGGCCCGTGAGGCATCGACGCTCACGTCCTCCACGCCATGGGTGACGACATCGGCCACCTCGGCGGGCTGCTGCAGCAGCAGCGGGAGCACGCTTTCCACCTCCGCTTCGCTGCTCAACTGCAACAGCTGACCGTGATGCGCGCTGGTCCACGCCCGCAGGCGAGGCACGTCGGTCTTCGCACCGGCGCTGCTGAGCGCGTACAGATGCTGGTCCCGTGACAGCGTGGGCAACGTCCGGCTGCCGTAATTCGCCAGGCCGTCGCTGACCAGCAGGTACTCGCCGATGTCCGGGTCCGGTATCCAGTCGCCCAGCGCACTGGCGCCATCGTCGGGCAGCGCCATCAGGTACGCGCGCAGCGCGCTCCAGTCTCCCTGGTCGACCTGGAACGCGCGCGGCGCTTCGCTGCGGTCACGCAACACCGTCAGCTGGACCTGACCGGTGCCGAAAGCCTGGAAGTAGCGGTCCAGCACGGCCAGTTCGGCCACGCGGTTGCGTCCCCCGGCCGAGCCTGATGCATCCCAGAGCAGACCGATTCGCCCCGGCAGCACACGCGGCGCATTGGAGGTACGCACGGGCACGCTGGCGAGCAGATAGCGCTGGCCATCCTGCAGGCCCGTCACTACGTCGGTGCTGCGGGCCAGTGGCAGGTTCCATTGCAGCTGTGCCGGCAACGTCGCGCCGCGCCCCTCCCAGTACACGGAATAGGCGCCCGCCTTCAGGGTGAAATCGAACGGATTGACGCTCACGGCCACCGGCTTGCCGGTGCCGCTGGCCTCCAATCGCACCGTCACCTGCTCGGCCTGGCGCGCGAAGGCTATCGGCAGGAACCAGTGCAACCCCTGCGGTAGCGCGTGCAGGCTGTCACGCAGCACCAGACGGACGCGGCGCTCGCCGCCCGCCGGGATGGGATAGAGCCGCAGGCGGAACTGATGGCCGGCGGTCTGTTCCAGCAAGCCCGGATCGACCTGGCGACGCTCGATCGCCTCGAAGACCTGGCGACCCTGCGTCTTTGGCACCGGCACCGCGTCACGCAGTTCGCCGCCGACATCCAGCGCGAAACCGGCGATCTGCACTCCGTCGGCCAGCGGGAATTCCAGCTGGCCCTCCAGCACGCGTGCATTGGGGTTGTGGAAGGTCAATTCGATCGTGGTTTCACCGAGCCCGGCCACCACACGACTGTCGATGTGGGCCTCGGTCAGCCGCACCGGCAGTTCGGCACCGGCGACCTGCAGGATCGGTGGCTGCCTTGACGGAAACCGCTTCTCCTGGGCGTGGCCGCTGGGCAGCTGCCAGCACAGCAGCGCGAGCAGACCGATACTGCGCAGTGCGAGTCCCATGTGACGCTCCTGATCCGATGACACGCCATTGAACGCCCGGCGGACCGCAACGGGGTTGAACAGCAGGAACCGCCCGTTCCGGTCATGGACGCCTGCACCGCGTTGCGCCAAGATCGCCCTCCACGGATTGATGTACCAAGGACGCCGCATGCGCTTGATGTTGACTGCCCCGCTGTTGATGGGGCTCGCCCTGCCCGGTTACGCCGCCGCCCCCATCGAGGGCGTGACGTTCACCCACCACGACTGGACACTGGCCTGCGATAACACCCGCACCTGCCGCGCCGCCGGCTACCAGGCCGACCAGAACGGCGGCGACCCGGTCTCGATCCTGCTCACCCGCGCGGGCGGGCCGGATCAACCGGTGCGCGCCGAACTGATGCTCGGCCAGTACGACGACATCACCGCCACCAAGCGGCTCAACCTGCAGATCAACGGCACCGCACTGGGCCCGATGCAGTTCGATGCCGCCGAGGGCACCGCCACCTTTTCCGCCAAGCAGCTCGCCGCCCTGCTGGCTTCGCTGGCACGCGACAGCCGTATCGAGCTGACCGGCGACGACGGCGCGCACTGGACGGTGTCCGATCGCGGGGCCTCGGCCGTGCTGTTGAAGATGGATGCCTTCCAGGGGCGCTTGGGCACGCCGGGCGCACTGATGCGCAAGGGCACCCTCGCCGAAGCGTCGGTGCCACCTGCACTGCCGGTGCCGGTCGTGCAACTGGGCAAGCCGGTGCCCACCCGCCCGGCCGACACGGCGCTGGCGGCATCGCCGGCGCTGCGTGCGGCGCTGGCGGCCGTGACCCCGGTCGATGACTGCGAATCGCTCGGTCCCGGCGGCCGCCTGTCACCCGAAGGCGAGCCGGAAGCCCTGACCGTGCAGCGGCTCAGCGCCGACAAGCTGCTGGTGTCCTTGAGTTGCTGGCGCGCGGCCTACAACACCGGCGACGGCTACTGGGTGATCAACGACCGCGCGCCCTACCAGCCCAAGCTCGTCACCACCGCAGCGGTCGACGATGAGGTACGCACCATCGAGGCAGGCCACAAGGGCCGCGGCCTGGGCGACTGCTGGCACAACACCTCGTGGGGCTGGACCGGCACGCAGTTCGTGAAGACCGCCGAGTCCAGCACCGGGCTGTGCCGTCTGGTCATTCCCGGCGGTGCCTGGGAAATGCCGACGCTGGTCACGAAGGTACGCGGGTAAGCGCCCGCGCCGGCGTCACGCGTCACGCGTCGGCGCAGTGCTCCACGATGAGCTGGATCGCGCCGCCGCCCCGGTAATCATCGCTGACCAGACGGTACGCGATATGGACGTGGTTGGCCGGCGCATTGCCGGTCCAGCCGCTGAAGTGGATGGCACTGACCGGCTCGGCACGACCCGGTACACGCAGGCTCAGCTTGAGATGTTTTTCTTTGAGCACCTGCCAGCGTGCCACCTGGAAGTGGCCATCGAACAGTGGCTCCGGGAAGCCCTGCCCCCATGGCCCGGCCAGGCGCAGCGCTTCGGCATGCGCGAAATCCAGTTCCTGCGGCAGCAGCTCGCCATCGGTCAGCAGCAGCTGTTGCAGCGACAGCGGATCCAGCGTGCGCTCCACCACCTCGACGAACGCCTGCTCGAACGCAGCCAGCTGCGCATGCGGCAGGCTCAATCCGGCGGCCATCGCGTGCCCGCCGAACTTGTCGATCAGGCCCGGGTGCGCTGCATTGACCAGCGCCAGCGCGTCACGGATATGGAACCCGGGAATCGAGCGCGCCGAGCCGCGCAGCGAGTCGCCGCCCGGCTCGGAGGGCGCAAACGCGATCACCGGCCGGTGCAGGCGGTCCTTCATCTTCGAGGCGACCAGGCCGACCACGCCCGGATGCCACTCGGCATCGAACAGGCAGGCAGCGACCGGGCGCACACCCTCGGCGCTCAACACCGCGCGCGACACCGCGAGCTCGGCGTCATCGGTCATCAACTGCTGGACCGCGCGCCGCTCGGCGTTGATCGATTCCAGCATGGTGGCGATCTCGCGCGCCTGGGCGCGATCTTCGGTGAGCAGCAGTTCGATCCCCAGCGCCATGTCTTCCAGCCGGCCGGCCGCGTTCAACCGCGGCCCCAGCGCAAAGCCGATGTCACTGCCGGTCAGCCGCGACGCATCGCGACCGCTGGCCTCGATCAAGGCCTGCAGGCCGACGCAGCCCTTGCCGCTGCGCAGCCGACGCAGGCCGGCCGAGACCAGGGCACGGTTGTTGTCGTCCAGCGCGACCAGATCGGCCACGGTGCCGACCGCGACCAGATCGAGCAGGGTCAGCAGATCCGGCTCCGATGCCGTGGCATACGCGCCCTGCTCGCGCAGGTGACGGCGCAGCGCCATCAATACATAGAAGATCACCCCGACTCCGGCCAGCGCCTTGCTCGGGAACGCATCGCCGCTGATGTTCGGGTCCACGATCGCATCGGCCGGGGGCAGCTGCTCGCCGGGCAGATGGTGATCGGTGACCAGTACCTTCCAGCCCAGTGCCTTGGCCGCGTTGACGCCGGCATGGCAGGCGATCCCGTGGTCGACCGTGACCAGCAGACCGGGATTGAGCGGCGCCAGTTCGGCCACCAGCGAGGGCGACAGCCCATAGCCGTGCAGCATGCGGTTGGGCACGGCGTGCACCACATCGCGCGCGCCCAGCATGCGCAGGCCGCGCACGCCGACCGCACAGGCAGTGGCGCCATCGCAGTCGAAATCGCCGACGATCAGGATGCGTTCGTTATTGGCGATCGCATCGGCGAGCAGCGTTACCGCGGCCTGCATGCTGCCCAGCAGATCCGGCGCATGCAACTGGGCCAGCTTCGGCTGGGCCTGTGCGGCATCGGTGACCCCGCGCGCGGCGTACAGGCGCTGCAGCAAGGGCAACATGGAGGACGGCCACTCGCTGACGGCGGCGGCGGGACGGCGCTGGATACGGGGTACTTCAGACTGGGTCAAAACGGGCTCGATCAATGACGTGCGCGCCCATGATACCGCCCTGCCATCGCTGCCGGCCGCCGGCCGGTCGTCCTTCGGCATGCACTCAGAGGTCGTGCAACTGCACCGGCTTCTTCCAGAAGCGCCAGCGCTGGGTCTTGTCGATCTCCACGCGGGCGCCATCCTCGAAATCCAGCACCAGCCGTTTCAACTCCCCCCGTGCGATCGCCGCCAGCAACGGGCGGATCGCATCATTGCCCAGCTGCTCCAGCGAGCGCAGCTGGCGCAGGTCCACCAGCGCATCCACGGTCTGCTCGCCATCGGCCTGCAGGCCTGCTGCCTTGGCCAGCGCCTGCAGCAGCGCATCGCGGCTGCGGACCTGGGCATGCGCGGTGGTCACGCGTACGGGCAGCTCGCCGCCACCCCAGAACCACAGCGAATTGATCGCGCGCTTGCCCTCGCTCACGCGCTGCTGGTTCCACTCATGTTGGTGCAGTACCACCTGCGCTTCGGTCAGCAGGGCGCGCCAGCGGCGACCGGCATCGCCTTCGGGCAGATGGGCGAACAGATCGTCGCCGAGCACGTCATCCGGCTCGGCAAAGGCTGGCAGGGTCGTGCCCGGCGGCAGGCGCAGGTACCAGCGCGACGGCACCGGGGCATCCAGCACGAAACCGAATCCGGCGAACAACGGTTGCAACGCCGGCAACAGGTGCATGACATCGGCCAGATCGGGACGCAGGGTATCCCCGTGCCCCATCAGGCGAGCGCCATGCATGTCCGGCACCACGTTGGCCGGGTCGGCGCGCAGCCAGACCGCCGCGTCGGCATCGCCGACATCGAGCTGGCGGGTCAGGGCCGCCGCCGACCACGCGTCCGGCTGCGCCTGGAAATGCCGACGCAGCTGGGCGCGTTCGCCCGGCTCGGCGCTGTGGCGCTGCGCACGCCCCAGCGCCCTGGCGACGTCATCGGGCAGCGGCGCCGCCGGGAACCGGCTGCGCGCCGGCAGCAACAACGTCGCCGTGGCCATCGCCGTCAGTCCAGGTACTGGACGCTGACGATTTCGTACTCGCGCTGGCCGGCCGGTGCGTCGATGGTGACCGCATCGCCTTCCAGCTTGCCGATCAAGGCACGGGCCAGCGGCGAGGAAATCGCGATCAGGCCCAGCTTGATGTCTGCTTCCAGGTCGCCAACGATCTGGTAGCGCTTCTCTTCATCGCTCTCCACGTCCGACAGCTCGACGGTGGCGCCGAACACCACCTTGCTGCCGGCGTTGAGCTTGGTGATGTCGATGATCTCGGCATGCGAGAGCTCGCCTTCCAGCTGCTTGATGCGGCCTTCGATGAAGCCCTGCTCTTCGCGTGCGGCGTGATACTCGGCGTTCTCCTTGAGATCGCCGTGCTCACGGGCCTCGGCGATCGCCGCGATGACCTTCGGACGCTTGACCGACTTCAGGTGGTCGAGCTCTTCGCGCAGACGCTGCGCGCCCTTCAGGGTGATCGGTGCTCTCATGCGTTCAACTCCTTGTGCAGTTCCTGCAGCGACCAGACCGGGCCGGTCCCGCGGAATTCCAGTGATTGCACCAGCGCCTTGGCGCCGGCAATGGTGGTCGAGTAGGTGACGCGATGCTGCAGCGCCTCGCGACGGATCGAGAACGAGTCGTTGATCGCCGCGCGACCTTCGGTCGTGTTGACGATGTAGACGATCTCACCGTTCTTGATCGAATCGACGATGTGCGGACGACCTTCGACGACCTTGTTGACGATCTCGCAGTCCATGCCGTGCTGCTGCAGCCACGCGGCGGTGCCGCGGGTGGCCACCAGGGTGTAACCACGCTCCAGCAGGGCCTGGGCAACCGGCAGCACGCGCTTCTTGTCCGGATCACGGACCGACACGAAGGCCTTGCCCAGCGGCGGCGCCTTGATGCCACCGGCTTCCTGCGCACGTGCGAAGGCGGCACTGAAGCTGCGGCCCACGCCCATCACCTCACCGGTGGAGCGCATCTCCGGCCCGAGGATCGGGTCGACGCCCTGGAACTTGGCGAACGGGAAGATCGCTTCCTTGACCGAGTAGTAGCCCGGCACGATTTCCTTGGTCGCGCCCTGCTCGGCCAGCGTCTTGCCGGCCATGCAGCGCGCGGCGATCTTGGCCAGCGGCATGCCGGTGGCCTTGGAGACGAACGGCACGGTGCGCGAGGCACGCGGATTCACTTCCAGCAGGTAGACGATGTCTTCGCCGTTCTCGCCGGCCTGGATCGCGAACTGGGTGTTCATCAGGCCGACCACGTTCAGGGCCTTGGCCAGTTCCACCACCTGGCGGCGCAGTTCGGCCTGGGTTTCGGCGGACAGCGAGTACGGCGGCAGCGAGCACGACGAATCGCCCGAATGCACGCCGGCTTCCTCGATGTGCTCCATCACGCCGCCGATCAGCACGTTGCCGTCCTTGTCGGCAATGATGTCCACGTCCACTTCCACGGCGTTGTCCAGGAAGCGGTCCAGCAGCACCGGCGAATCGTTGGAGACCTTCACCGCGTCGCGGACGTAGCGGGCCAGGTCGGACTCGCCGTAGACGATTTCCATCGCGCGGCCGCCCAGCACGTAGCTCGGGCGTACCACCAGCGGGTAGCCGATCTCGCGGGCCAGCAGCAGCGCTTCCTGGTCGTTGCGGGCGATGCGGTTCGGCGGCTGCTTCAGGCCCAGCTTCTCGACCAGCTGCTGGAAGCGCTCGCGGTCTTCGGCCAGGTCGATGGAGTCCGGCGAGGTGCCGATCACCGGCACGCCGTTGGCTTCCAGCGCGCGCGCCAGCTTCAGCGGGGTCTGGCCGCCGTACTGCACGATCACGCCCTTCGGCTGTTCCAGCTCGACGATCTCCAGCACGTCTTCCAGCGTCAGCGGCTCGAAGTACAGGCGGTCGGAGGTGTCGTAATCGGTGGAGACGGTTTCCGGGTTGCAGTTGACCATGATGGTTTCGAAGCCATCATCGCGCAGGGCCAGCGCGGCGTGCACGCAGCAGTAATCGAACTCGATGCCCTGGCCGATGCGGTTCGGACCGCCGCCCAGGATCATGATCTTGTCGCGGTTGCTCGGCGCCGCTTCGCACTCATCCTCGTAGGTCGAGTACAGGTAGGCGGTGCTGGTGGCGAACTCGGCGGCGCACGAATCCACGCGCTTGTACACCGGGCGCACCTTGTGGGCGCGACGCAGCGCGCGCACGGCCGCTTCGTTGGTGCCGGTCAGTTCGGCCAGGCGGGCGTCGGAGAAACCGGCGCGCTTGAGCTTGCGCAGGCGCGCGGCGTCCAGTGCATCGATGCCGTCGGCGGCCACCTCGGCCTCGGCCTGGATGATCTCTTCGATCTGGTCCAGGAACCACGGGTCGATGTGCGACAGCGCGAACACGTCTTCCACGCTGAAGCCGGCGCGGAACGCATCACCGACGAAGAACAGGCGCTCCGGGCCCGGGGCCTTGAGCTCGCGCTTGATCGTGGTGATGTCGTCTTCGTTGGACAGGTCCAGGCCGGTCGGGTCCAGGCCGATCTTGCCGGTTTCCAGGCCACGCAGTGCCTTCTGCAGCGACTCCTGGAAGGTGCGGCCCATCGCCATCACCTCGCCCACCGACTTCATCTGGGTGGTCAGGCGTGCGTCGGCGGCCGGGAACTTCTCGAAGGCGAAGCGCGGGATCTTGGTGACGACGTAATCGATCGACGGCTCGAACGAGGCCGGGGTCAGGCCGCCGGTGATTTCGTTCTTCAATTCATCCAGGGTGTAGCCCACGGCCAGCTTGGCCGCGACCTTGGCGATCGGGAAGCCGGTGGCCTTGGAGGCCAGCGCCGAGGAACGCGACACGCGCGGGTTCATTTCGATCACCACCACGCGGCCGGTGGTCGGGCTGATGCCGAACTGCACGTTGGAGCCGCCGGTGTCCACGCCGATCTTGCGCAGCACGGCGATGGAGGCATCGCGCAGGCGCTGGTATTCCTTGTCGGTCAGGGTCTGGGCCGGGGCCACGGTGATCGAGTCACCGGTGTGCACGCCCATCGGGTCCAGGTTTTCGATCGAGCAGACGATGATGCAGTTGTCGGCGGTATCGCGCACCACCTCCATCTCGAATTCCTTCCAGCCCAGCACCGACTCTTCCACCAGCACTTCGGTGGTCGGCGACAGTTCCAGGCCGCGGGTCACGATATCGACCAGCTCTTCGCGGTTGTAGGCGATGCCGCCGCCGCTGCCGCCCAGGGTGAAGCTGGGGCGGATGATGGTCGGGTAACCGACGCGGGTCTGGATCTCGATCGCTTCTTCCAGCGTGTGCGCGACCGCGGCGGAGGGGCACTCCAGGCCGATCTCACCCATGGCGACGCGGAACAGCTCGCGGTCTTCGGCCATGCGGATGGCCTCGCGCTTGGCGCCGATCAGCTCGACGTTGTACTTCTCCAGCACGCCGTTGTCGGCCAGGTCCAGCGCGCAGTTCAGCGCGGTCTGGCCACCCATGGTCGGCAGCAGCGCATCGGGCTTCTCCTTGGCGATGATCTTCTCGACCGTCTGCCAGTTGATCGGCTCGATGTACACCGCATCGGCCATCTCCGGGTCGGTCATGATCGTGGCCGGATTGCTGTTGACCAGCACCACGCGGTACCCCTCGTCGCGCAGCGCCTTGCAGGCCTGCGCGCCAGAGTAGTCGAACTCACAGGCCTGGCCGATGACGATCGGGCCGGCACCGATGATGAGGATGGTTTTAAGGTCAGTGCGCTTGGGCATTGTCTTCTCTAAGTCTGGACAGCGAGGCAGATGGGGGTGATCGCACGCTGTCGATCAGGAAATATCGTCGGGGTTCAGCGCGATCCGGCACTGGTCCTGCAGTCCTTTCGCCAGCTGCACGCCGATGTCGTCGGGCAGCTCCGATTCGATGTCGAGCGTGGCGATGAAGCGGGTGTAGGCCGGGCTGCTCAGGAACGCAGCCACCTCGGCGCGCTCCTTCTCACTCAGGTCCACGCTGGCTTCGGCCGCGATGGTTGATGGATTCGCAGCAGCGAAGGCCGAGGAGAGGCTCTTGCCCCCGGGGGTCCCCAGGAAGCGCGACCACTCCGCGATCACCTCGTCGCCGTCGTTGCCGAGGCCGGCGATCACCGAACGACGGAACTGTGCGTCGAGCAGGCTCTTGATCGGCGCATGCGCGCACTGGCGATCGGTCTCCGGCAGCGCATTGAGCGCGGGCACGTTGTCGACCATCAGCTTGGCCATGTCCGTGCCCAGCGTGCCCAGGCCCAGCGACTGGACCACCGCCCGAACCTCCGCATCCGTGGCCGGCGCGGCCTGGACCACGCCGGTGAAGCACAACAGCGACAGCAGCAGCACGGGGCTGCGCATCACGCCTTGGCCTCGGCCATCAGGGTCACGAAGCGGTCGAACAGCGGACCGACGTCATGCGGGCCCGGCGAGGCTTCCGGATGGCCCTGGAACGAGAACGCCGGCACGTCGGTGCGGGCGATGCCCTGGTTGGTGCCGTCGAACAGCGAACGGTGGGTCACCCGCAGGGTCGCCGGCAGCGAGGCTTCATCCACCGCGAAGCCATGGTTCTGCGAGGTGATCATGACGCGGCCACCGTCCAGGTCCTGGACCGGGTGGTTGGCGCCGTGATGGCCGTGGCCCATCTTGACCGTCTTCGCACCGGAGGCCAGCGCCAGCAGCTGGTGGCCCAGGCAGATGCCGAAGGTCGGCACCTTCTTCTCGAGGAAGGTCTTGATCGCGGCGATCGCGTAATCGCACGGTTCCGGGTCGCCCGGGCCATTGGAGAGGAACACGCCGTCCGGGTTCATCGCCAGCACTTCGGCGGCCGGGGTCTGCGCCGGCACCACGGTCAGCTCGCAGCCGCGTTCGGCCAGCATGCGCAGGATGTTGAGCTTGGCACCGAAATCATAGGCCACCACCTTGAAGCGCGGCGCGGCGTTGACGAAGGCGTTGCTGTCCAGATCCAGCTGGCCCTCGGTCCAGGTATAGCGCTTGTCGGTGCTGACCACCTTGGCCAGATCCATGCCCTTCAGGCCCGGGAACTTGCGCGCCGCTTCCAGCGCGGTGTCCACGTTCAGGCCCTCGCCGGCCATCAGCGCACCATTCTGGGCGCCGCGCTCGCGCAGGATGCGGGTCAGCTTGCGGGTATCGATGCCGGAGATGGCGACCACGCCGCGCTGGATCAGCCAATCCTGCAGCGACACCTGGCTGCGCCAGTTGCTCGGGCGGCGCGGCACATCGCGCACGATCAGGCCGGCCGACCAGACCTTGGCCGCTTCATCGTCCTGGTCGGTCATGCCGGTGTTGCCGATATGCGGGTAGGTCAGCGTGACCATCTGCCGGGCGTAGGAAGGATCGGTCAACACTTCCTGATAGCCGGTCATGGCGGTGTTGAACACCACCTCACCAACGGACAGGCCGGGCGCGCCTACGGATTCGCCCTCGAATACGGTGCCGTCTTCGAGGACGAGGATTGCGGCTTGGGTCACGGAAATCTCACTTTGGCTACCGAGGGGTCGCCGAAGTCACGCCTGCGCTTCACGAAAAAGCGGCTGCAAAAAAGCGCGGACTGCGGTTCTGGACCGGTCCGGCTGTCGTGATTCGGCGAGCGGGAATTGTAAAGGGAAGCCGGGTGCGACGCCAGCATCCGCGTGCAATTGCCCTGTTCAGGCCGACAGAGGGCATGGCGCCGGTTCAGGCGCCCGCCCTGTCGGCCGGCCTGGCCCCATTCAGACGGCAGGCGGCGGCGTGGCGCCATCCAGCAGGTCGCGGACCCGGTAGCTGCCCGGGGCGCGGCCGGGCAACTGGCTGGCGGCAAACAGCGCGCCACGGGCGAAGATGTCGCGGTTGGTCGCACGGTGGACCAGTTCGATGCGTTCGCCCAGCCCGGTGAACTGGACCAGGTGCTCGCCGACGATGTCGCCGGCACGCAGGCTGGCGTAGTGCGGTTGTGCCCCACCCTTCTCCGCCGCCGCGCCCAGGGTCAGAGCCGTGCCGGACGGCGCGTCCTTCTTCTGGGTATGGTGGGATTCGACGATGTCGCAGTCCCAGCCCGCCAGCGCCGCCGCGGCCCGCTCGACCAGTTCGTCCAGTACCGCAACGCCGAGGCTGAAGTTCGACGCCCAGACCAGCGGAATCCGGCCGGCGGCCTGGATCAGTGCCTGGCGCTGCGCTTCACTGATGCCGGTGGTCCCGGAAACGAAGCCCGCGCCACGCTCCACGCACAGCGCCAGCACCGGATCAAAGCCCTCGGGCAGACTGAAATCGATGGCGACATCGAACTGGGGCGCGCCGGCCAGCTCGCTGCTGGCGAAATGCGGCACGCCCTCCACCACGCGCTGGGCCGGCGAGCGGCGGGTGACCGCAGCCACGACCTGCAGGGCGGGCGTGTCGGCGGCAAGGCGGAGCAGTGCCTGGCCCATGCGGCCGGACGCACCGTGGATGAGCAGACGTAGGGGAGTAGTAGTCATGCGCGCAGGCTAGCCGGTGGTGGCGAGGCTGCACAAGAGGAAATCCACGCACGGCTTGCTAGGCTAGCGGATGGATTTCCCAGGCCATCTCTCCATGCAGCTTTCGCAGCAGCTCGTTCTCGTCACCGGCGGTGCCCGCGGGCTCGGCCAGCACCTGGTCCGCGCCTTCGTCGGCGAAGGCGCACAGGTCGTCATCAACTACCACGCCAGCGCTGATGCCGCGCACGCGCTGGCCGCCGAGCTGGGCAGCGCGACCGTGGCGATCCGGGCCGACGTGACTGACCGCGGGCAGGTGGAGGCATTGTTCGCACAGGCGCGGCAGCACTTCGGCCGAGCCATCACCACGGTGGTCAACAACGCACTGGCGGCGTTCTCGTTCAATGGCGATGCCCGCGACAAGGCTGACGTGATCGGCTGGGAGGCGTTCCAGCAGCAGTTCGAAGGCAGCGTACGCGGTGCCCTGCATACCGTGCAGGCGGCCCTGCCCGGCATGCGCGCGCAGCACTTCGGGCGGGTGATCAACATCGGCACCAACCTGTTCCAGAACCCGGTGGTGCCCTATCACGATTACACGGCGGCCAAGGCCGCACTGCTCTCGCTGACCCGCACCCTGGCCGGCGATCTCGGCCCGGACGGCATCACCGTCAACATGCTTTCCGGCGGCCTGCTGCGCACCACCGATGCCAGCGCCGCCACCCCGGAGGCGGTGTTCGATTACATCGCCGCCAACACGCCGCTGCGCAGTGTCACCACCCCGGCCGAGTTCGCCGATGCGGTGCTGTTCTTCGCCTCGCCGTGGTCACGCGCGGTGACCGGGCAGAACCTGGTGGTGGATGGTGGGCTGGTGCGGGACTGAGCAGCCGCCACGCGTGGCGTGGCTCGATCGGTTCAGTGTTGCTTCGGCGGGGTCGGCCCGCAACTGTCGCAGCCGCCGCACGCGCCGCCACTACCGCTGGCCGGTGGCGCGATCCTGCGGCCCAGCGCCTGCAGCCAGGCGGCGCGCTGCGGCTTGACCAGCCCCAGCGCGATCGCCCCGCGCGCCTTGCGCACGGTGCCCGGGAACTGCTTCTTCATCACCACCCACGCACTGACCAGCACGGCCAGCGCGATCACGGCATATTGGAGCAGCAGGCCGGTATCCATCAGCCGCCGCCCAGTGCCACGGTCACCTGGTAGGTGATCAGCGAGGCGATGTACGCGGCCGCGAACAGGTAGAACGTGGCAAAGCCCATCTGCTTCCACGAGTTGGTCTCGCGCTTGATCGTGGCCAGCGTGGAGATGCACATCGGGGCGTAGATGTACCAGACCAGCAGCGACAGCGCGGTGGCCAGCGACCAGCCGTCACTGATCAGCGGGGTCAGCGCCTGGCTGGCGGCATCGTCATCGGCGGCCGACAAGGCGTACACGGTGGCCAGCGAGGCAACCGCCACTTCACGCGCGGCCAGGCCCGGGATCAGTGCGATGCAGATCTGCCAGTTGAACCCCAGCGGCGCGAAGAACACCGCCATGGCATGCCCGATCTGACCGGCGAAGCTGTAGTCGATCGCCGGCATGGTCGCGTTCTCCGGCGCACCCGGGAACGACAGCAGGAACCACAGCAGGATGGTCAGCGCCAGGATGATGCCGCCCACCCGCTTGAGGAAGATCATGCCGCGCTCGTACAGGCCGACCGCCAGATCGCGCGGATGCGGGATGCGGTAGGACGGCAGTTCCAGCATCAGCGGATGCTCGCTCTTGTCACGGCGCCACTTCTTCATGGTCCAGGACATCAGCAGCGCGCTGACGATGCCGGCCGCATACAACCCGAACAGGACCAGGCCCTGCTGGTTGAACACGCCCCAGATCTGCTTCTGCGGGATGAAGGCGCCGATCAGCAGCGCGTACACCGGCAGCCGTGCCGAACAGGTCATCAACGGCGCGACCAGGATCGTGGCGAGGCGGTCGCGCGGGTCCTGGATGCTGCGGGTGGACATGATGCCCGGCACCGCACAGGCGAAGCTGGACAGCAGCGGGATGAACGAACGCCCGGACAGGCCGGCCGCGGCCATCATGCGGTCCAGCAGGAAGGCGGCCCGCGGCAGGTAGCCGGACTCTTCCAGCGCCAGGATGAACGCGAACAGGATCAGGATCTGCGGCAGGAACACGATCACCCCGCCGACGCCGGCGATGATGCCGTCGGTGAGCAGGCTGTTGAGCGGGCCCTCGGGCAGTGCACCGCCGATCCAGCCCCCCAGCGCGGCCGTACCGGCCTCGATCAGGTCCATGACCGGCGTCGCCCAGGCATACACCGCCTGGAAGATCAGGAACATCACCACGGCCAGGGTCAGCAGCCCGAACACCGGGTGCAGCAGCCAGCGGTCCAGCGCGTCGTCGATCTTCGCCGTGCGCGACGGCATGCTCACCGAGGCGGCGAGGAGGTCGCGCACCTGGGCGTGGTAATCGGTCTCCGCCGCCGGCACCGCCACCGGGGCCTGCAGGTGCGGCACCATCGCATCCAGGCGCTCGACCAGCTTGGCCGCGCCGTTGCGGCGCACCGCCACGGTCTCGACGACCGGTACGCCCAGCGCCTGTTCCAGCGCCGGGACGTCGATCTTGATGCCACGGCGCTCGGCCGCATCGACCATGTTCAGCGCCACGATCATCGGCTTGCCCAGCTCGCGCAGTTCCAGTGCGAAGCGCAGGTGCAGACGCAGGTTGGTCGCGTCGATCACGCACAACAGCACGTCGGGGGCGGCTTCGCCCGGGTAGAAGCCCCGGCACAGGTCACGGGTGATCGCCTCGTCCAGGCTGGCCGGCTGCAGGCTGTAGGCGCCCGGCAGATCGAGCACGGCGAACTCGCGGCCGGAGGGCGCGCGCAGGCGGCCTTCCTTGCGCTCCACGGTCACGCCGGTGTAGTTGGCCACTTTCTGGCGGCTGCCGGTCAGCTGGTTGAACAGCGCGGTCTTGCCGCTGTTCGGGTTGCCGACCAGGGCAATGCGCAGGGCGTTGGTGGCGGCGCTCATGCGCGGGCCTCCTGGGCCTGCAGCGCGGTGACCACGATGCGGGCGGCCTCACTGCGGCGCAGCGCGAAGCGCGTGAACCCGACCTGCACCAGCAGCGGCTCGGCACCCACCGGACCACGGGCTACCAGACGGACCTCTTCCCCTTTGACGAAGCCAAGCTCCTTCAGGCGGCGGGCGATCGCATCGTTTGCGTGTAGTTCCTGCACGGACTCCACCAGGGCGGAGCTGTACAGCGCCAGATCGGACAACGTCACGGAGCGCCTTCTCGATGATAGGAATGGTTATCAATTCTACCATCGCCGCGCCGCGTCATTGCCCGTGACCAACGGCCCGCTATGATCTGTACATGTATGGAGTAAACCCACCCATGAGTGACGCATTACGGATCGAACGCAGCGCCTCGGCGCTGACCCTGTGGCTGAACCGCCCGACCCTGCACAATGCCTTCGACGCCTCGTTGATCGCCCAGCTGACCGCCGCACTGGAGGCGGCCGGACGCGACGACCACGTCCGCGCGGTGGTGCTGGCCGGGGAAGGCGCCTCGTTCTCGGCAGGCGCGGACATGCAGTGGATGCGTGGCATGGCCGCCGCCAGCGAAGAGGACAACCGCCAGGATTCGCTCGCCCTGGCCCGGCTGATGCGGACCCTGGACGAGCTGCCCAAGCCGACCATCGCCCGCGTCCAGGGCGCGGCCTTCGGTGGCGGGGTCGGCCTGGTGGCTTGCTGCGATATCGCCATCGCCAGCACCAGCGCCCGCTTCGGCCTGACCGAGAGCCGGCTGGGCCTGCTGCCGGCGGTGATCTCGCCCTATGTCATTGACGCGATCGGCCCACGCCAGGCCCGCCGCTGGTTCGCCACCGGCGAGCATTTCGACGCCGAGACCGCCCTGCGCATCGGCTTGGTGCACCAGCTGATCGAGCCGGAACGGATCGACGAGGCCGTGGAGCGCCAGCTGGGCCTGCTCGACAAGGCCGGCCCGGTCGCCTCGGCCTCGGCCAAGGACCTGGTCCGCCGGGTCGCGCTGGGCCGCGACCGCGACGCCACCGACCGCGACAACGCGGCCCTGATCGCCCGCCTGCGGGTCTCGGCCGAAGGCCAGGAGGGCCTCGGGGCCTTCCTCGACAAGCGCGCCCCGCATTGGGTCACCCAGGATTGAGGGCGCGCCATCCTCGACAACATCGAAGCGGTCCGCCACCACCCGGGCTGACCGCCCATCGCCGGCGGGATGGCCGCTTTGTCGCCCATCCCGCGTATCCCCCTTTCGTGGCCCGCCGGGGAACGTGGGCCGCCTTCGCCTGACAGGAATCTCCGTGATCTCTATCCCGCCCCGCCCCCTGCTGGTCGTCCGTCGCTCCGTTCGCGGAGGGCAGGCACATGGATGACATCGTCCGCATCGTCGAGGTCGGCCCGCGCGACGGGCTGCAGAACGAAGCCCAGCCGGTCGCCACCGCCGACAAGATCGAACTGATCCGCCAGCTCTCGCTGACCGGGCTGCGCACCATCGAGGCGACCAGCTTCGTCAGCCCGCGCTGGGTGCCGCAGCTGGCCGATGCGGCCGAGGTCTATACCGGCATCGAGCGCCGCCCCGGCATCGCATACCCGGTGCTGGTCCCCAACGAACAGGGTTACGACCGCGCGCGCGCAGTGGGCGTGCAGGAAGTGGCGGTGTTCACGGCCGCTTCGGAAACCTTCAACCGCACCAACACCAATGCCGGCATCGACGAATCGCTGGCCCGCTTCGCGCCGATCCTGGAACGGGCCAAGGCCGACGGGGTCAAGGTGCGCGGCTATGTCTCCACCGTGCTCGGCTGCCCTTACCAGGGCGACGTAGCGGTGAGCGAGGTGGTGCGCGTCGCCCGCGCGCTGCACGAGATGGGCTGTTACGAAATCTCGCTCGGCGACACCATCGGCGTCGGCACCCCGCGCAAGGCCCGCGCCATGCTCAAGGCCGTTGCCAGCGAACTGCCGATGGCCGCGCTGGCCGTGCACTTCCATGACACCTATGGCCAGGCCCTGGCCAATATCGATGCCTGCCTGGAAGAAGGCGTGCGCGTGGTCGATTCGGCAGTCTCCGGCGCGGGTGGCTGCCCGTATGCCAAGGGCGCCAGCGGCAACGTCGCCAGCGAAGACGTGGTCTACATGCTGCATGGCATCGGCATGCACACCGGCATCGACCTGCCGGCGCTGGCCGCCACCGGGCGCTGGCTGGCCGCGCGGCTGGGGCGCGAAACCGGCAGCAAGACCGGAAAGGCCCTGGCGGCGACATGAACCGTGGCGGCCCGCGCAAGGACGCTGCGGTTGGTGATCACCTCACCGCCCACGTCCACGCGCTGGCCGCCCTGGAACGCGCCCTGGCGCAATCGCCAGGCGACCTTCGTGGCCTGCTGGAAGTGGTCCAGCAGGCCCTGCAGGAAGCCATGGACGAGCGCCAGCTGGCGCTGCGCCGGTACGCCGCGTTGTTCGACGCCGTCCCGGACCCGGTCAGCATCCTCAGCGACCGCGGCGTCGTACTCGACCTCAACAAGGCCGGCGTGCGTGCGTACGGCCGCTCCCGCGAGGAGATCATCGGGCAGCCGATCGAACTGTTGAACCCGGACCTGCCGGGCGACCATCTCGATCCGGTCTGGGAAGCGCTGCACCGGGGCGAGACCTATGTCATCGAGGTCACCAACATGCGCGGCGATGGCAGCCGCTTTCCGGTGGAGGTGCATTCGGCGGGCTTCGAGCACCAGGGCGAGCACTGCATCGTGGCGGTGGCGCGCGACCTCAGCAGCCGCTGGCAGGCCGAGTCGCGCTACCGGCTGCTGATGGAATCGATCGACAAGGGCGTGATCCTGTTCGACCGCCAGCTGCGGGTGGTCTCGGCCAACCCGGCCGCGCACCGCATCCTCGGTACCGCCGGCAATGGCGGCAGCCTGCAGGCGATGCTGGCCCCGGAGGACTGGATCAGCGTGGACGAGCATGGCCACCCGCTCACCCGGGACCAGTGGCCGGCCAGTGTCTCGCTGCAGAGCGGGCGGATCGTGCGCAGCACCATCGTCGGCCTGTACCACCGTCCACGCGGCCGCATGATCTGGATCTCCACCACCAACGTGCCGGTATACGGCAATGGACGCGATGCCCCGGACCATGTCTTCGGGCTGTTCAGCGACATCACCGAACTCAAGCGCAACAACACCCTGTTCGACCGCGCGCAGTCGCTGGCGCACATCGGCGGCTGGGAGTGGGATCGTGGCCTGCAGCGGCTGTACCTCACCGACGAAGCGACCCGCATCCTCGGCCAGGCGCTGCCGATGCGCGACATGGCCGAGCTGCTGGAGTGCCTGCGCGTGGACGATCGCGTCCAGCTGCAGCAGGCGCTGCTGGACGTGATCGACAAGCAGGTCCCGTTCGAGCTGGAGCTGCAGGGCCAGCGCAGCGATGGGCATTCGTTCTGGGTCCGCATGATCGGCGAGGCCGAGGCCGGCGATGTCGATGCCGCGCGCATCGCCGGCACCGTGCAGGACATCACCGCGCGCAAGCAGGCCGAAGAGACGCTGCGGATCCAGGCGCGCACCGATCCGCTCACCGGGATCATGAACCGCGATGCGGTGCTCAACGACCTGGCCATGCGCATGGCCAACCCGACCCATTGCCGGGTCGCGGTGCTGTACATCGACCTGGACCGCTTCAAGACCGTCAACGACCTGCTGGGCCACAGCGCCGGTGACGAACTGCTGATCGATGCGACCCGGCGCATCGCCACCGCAATCGGTACCGAGGGCCTGCTGGCCCGCTTCGGCGGCGATGAGTTCCTGGTGGTCTGCGATACCCGTGACCAGGCCGATCAGCCGGAGCGGCTGGCCGATGCGATCACGCGGGCGTTCAGCACCCCGTTCCGCTTCGGTACCGACGAATTCCCGGTGACCACCAGCATCGGCATCGCCCGCGCGCCGCAGGATGGCGTGCGCCCGCAGCAGCTCATCCAGAATGCCGACATCGCCATGTACGACTGCAAGCGGCGCACCCGCAATGGCTGGCAGGTGTTCTCGCCGGAGCTGGCCCAGCGCCAGCACGACCGCCTGCAGATCGAGAGCCGCCTGCACCGCGCGCTGGATGACGATGAGTTCCACCTGGTCTACCAGCCGCAGGTCAGCCTGCACAGTGGCCAGCTGATCGCCGCCGAGGCCCTGATCCGCTGGCGCAACACCCAGCTGGGCGAGCTGCGCCCGGACATCTTCATCAGCCACGCCGAGAGCACCGGCGACATCGTCCGGATCGGCCTGTGGGTGCTGCGCGAGGCCTGCCGCCAGGTGCGCCAGTGGCAGGATGACGGGCTGGGCATCGTGCGGGTGGCGGTCAACGTGTCCTACCGGCAGTTTGTCGGCGAGGACCTGGCCCGGCACGTGCGCGCGGTGCTGGACGAGTTCCATCTGCCCGGCAGCGCGCTGGAACTGGAATTCACCGAACGGGTGCTGATCGAGGACGCCCCGGACACCCTGCGCACCTTCGCGCAGCTGCGGGAGATGGGCGTGCTGCTGACCATCGACGACTTCGGCGAAGGCTACAGCGCGCTGAACTACCTGCGCCGGCTGCCGATCCACGGGCTCAAGCTGAGCCAGCTGTTCGTCGAGGGCGTACCCACCAACCGCTCGGACGTGGCGGTGTGCGAGGCGATCTGCGGGATCGCGCGCAGCCTGGGCCTGGGCCTGGTGGCCGAAGGCATCGAATCGGAAGCACAGCGCCAGTTCCTGACCTCCCTGGGGGTCTCGGTCGGCCAGGGCTTCCTGTTCGCGCCGGGGCTGGCGCCGGACGAGTTCGCCCGGCGGCTGGCGCTGCGCGCGCGGGTCGCGGTGGGCAGTGCACAACGGTGATCGCGGCTGCTTCCGCTAGAATCAGCGGTTCTTGAACCAGCGGGATCGTGCAATGCAGCTGTCTTCTGTCCGCGCCGTCATCACCGGCGGTGTCTCCGGCCTTGGCCTGTCCGTGGCCCAGCACCTGGTCGCCAACGGCGCCAAGGTGGCCCTGTTCGATCTCAATGACGACAAGGGCGCGGCCGCCGTGGCCACGCTTGGCGAAGCCAACGCGCGCTACTACAGCACCAACGTCAGCGACGAAGCCGCCGTGGCCGCGCAGATCGATGCCGCCTGCGACTTCCTGGGCGGGCTGAATGCCGCGATCAACTGCGCCGGCATCCTCGGTGCCGGCCGCGTGCTGGGCAAGGAGGCGCCGATGCCGCTGGCCAATTTCCAGGGCACGGTGATGGTCAACCTGGTCGGCAGCTTCAACGTCGCCAAGGCCGCCGCCAACCGCATGCAGCACAACACCCCGGGCGAGGACGGCGAGCGCGGCGTGATCATCAACACCGCCAGCGTGGCCGCCTACGAAGGCCAGATCGGCCAGGCCGCGTATGCCGCCTCCAAGGGCGGCGTGGTCAGCATGACCCTGCCGATGGCGCGCGAGCTGTCGCGCTTCGGCATCCGCGTCATGACCATCGCCCCGGGCATCTTCTGGACCCCGATGGTCGATGGCATGCCGCCGGCCGTGCAGGAGTCGCTGGCCGCCTCCATTCCGTTCCCGCCCCGCCTGGGCAAGCCGGAGGATTTCGCCAGCCTGGTGGCCTACATCCTGGGCAACACCTATCTCAACGGCGAGACCATCCGCCTTGACGGCGCCGTGCGTCTGGCGCCGAAGTAAGCAAGCACGCAACCCGCTGGGTGCCCGGTTCCGGCACCCGCCACCTCCACGAACCGACCTTCATTCCCATGAAAGCCAGCGACATCAAGAAAGGCAACGTCGTCGAATTCAACAACGGCGTCTACCAGATCCGCGACATCGAACGCAGCTCCCCGCAGGGCCGCGGCGGCAACGTCCGCTTCCGTTTCATCATGTACAGCGTGCCGGGCGGCAACAAGCTCGATTCCAGCTTCGACGCCGACGACAACCTGCCGGAAGTCGAGCTGCTGCGCCGCCAGGCGACCTACTCGTACATGGATGGCGATGCGTTCGTCTTCCTGGACGACGAGGACTACACCCCGTACATGGTCGACGCGGATGTGCTGGGCGATGACGCCGGCTACATCACCGACGGCCTGACCGGCATCTACGTGCAGGTGATCGACGAGACCCCGGTGGGCGTGCAGCTGCCGACCAGCGTCGTGCTGGAAGTGGTCGAGACCCCGCCGGAACTCAAGGGCGGCACCGCCACCAAGCGCCCGAAGCCGGCCAAGCTCAACACCGGTATCGAGATCATGGTGCCGGAGTACATCGCCAACGGCGAGCGCGTGCTGGTCAACACCACCACCGGTGAATTCGCCGGCCGTGCCGACTAAGCGGTCTGCACTGACCGTCCTGCTCCTGCTGCTCGCGGCGTGCTCGCCGCGGGCAGTGGAGCGCGAGACGCAGGGCACCGGCGACGCGGACACCCGCCTCGGCGCGAGGGGCGGCGAGCCGCGCTGCGATGTGCCTGCACAGATCTTCGTGGCCGATGACATCCGCATGTACTGCGCGATGCCGGGCGACGTGCGGGCGTTCCTGACCCGCGAAAGCGCCTGCCAGCACTTCGCTGGCGAAGAAGCCTATGACGAAGACCGCGCCCGCGAACTGGCCTATGCGATCCACGAATACTGCGACGACCGTGTCGGGCTGTTCAACCAGCTGCTGCAGCGCCATGCGGACAACTGCCTGGTCCACACCGAACTGATGCTGCTGGGTACCCGCAACGAGCTTGCGCTGGATGCCCGCAGCCGGGCGCAACCCAACCCCTGCCCGCGCGGCACGTGACGACGCACCGGGCGCGCAGGCGCGCGCCCGGTGCTTTCCATTGCATCAGGGTTTGGCGGCCAGCGACGGCGCCCCGGCGAAATCGCCGCAGCCGTGGTACTGGCGCGCGCCGACGGTGAGCATGGCCGTGGCACCGAAGGCCTGGCCACTCATGTCGTCCTGGCACACCGTGCGCTGGAAAGTCAGCTTGACCGGGGTGCCATCCGCCGCGGTGCCGGACCAGCCGTCACGGCCCTGGGTCGGGTTGGTGATGTCGAGCGTGCGTTCACCGTAATCCATCTCGACGTGCAGTGCCGGGGTGGCACCCGCACCCACCTTGGCCAGCCAGCCGGGCTCGTTGCCGGTCGCGCGGAATCCGCCTGCCGCATCTGCATCGGCATCGGCATTGGCAGCCGCATTGGCATTGGCAGTCGCATTGGCCGGCGGTGCTTCGCCGCCCTGCTCGCCCGTACCGCTGCAGGTACGGTCCGGCTCGCCGTTGAGGATCAAGATCCCGTCGGTGGTGCCCTTGGTCCAGAATTCGTTGCCCTGCCCATCGCCATACTTGGCGCCGGACGCCGCCGGCTGCGAGGACATCGCGAAGGTGCGGTCACCGACCACCACGCTCGCCGAATCCTGGCCACGATACGTGGCATGCACTTCCAGTTCGCCACAGCGGAACGCATAGCTGCGCTCGTCGGTGGTGGAGGCATCGGCCGGGGGCGGCGCTTCGCTGCCGTCGGCAGCGGGGCTGCTCTGGCTGGCCGGTTGGCAGGCGGCAAGTGCGCCGGTAATGGCCAGGCTCAACAACCAGGGAGATGCGCGCATGAGGGACTCCTTGCGATAACGTCGACAACACTTGATCGTACCTGTGGCGCCGTGAGAGCAGGTGAAGCAGGCCTGACCCTGCGGACCGCCCTGAACACGCGATTCAGTGCGGGCGCGGCGGCGCGGGCAGCATGCACAGCGAGAGAAGATGCACGCCCGTTGCACCCGTGCAGCGCGCCCAGACCCGCAGCAGGCGCATCGAATGCAGTTGCCTGCCGTGCTCGCCATCGAGATGGAGGCGCAGCTCGCCGGTGACCAGCACCATCGCGCCGCAGGCCAGCTGCTCGGTCTGCCGTCGCTCGATCGCAACGATGCGGATGCGCCGCGCATTCCAGCCCGCCAGCCATGGAGAGGCATCCTGGCGCTGGCCGTCATGGCCGGTCAGGAACAGCGCCGGCGACAGCAGGGCATGCAACTGCTGCGGCTGCCATTGGATCAGCGTATCCCACAGCCGCGCCTCGGCGGCCTCCACGTGCGCCGGTTGCAGTACCGTGCTCATGGACGCACCCGCCCTCGTCGTCGTGGCACGCCGTCGTACCCGCACCATCCCTGGATCACCGCCGCCGGGGCGGCATCCCGCTTGTTGCTCTTCATCTGCACAACTGCCGGAGTGCCGGCCGAAATCACGATGGCGGCAGTCTGCGCGGCCTTGGTGGGGTTTCGATGGAGGAAGTGTGGAGATACGATGGAGCACAAGCACCTTCCTGCCCTGCCCTGCATGCCCGCCTCCAATCCACCCGGCGCCCCGACCGCGCGCTGGGATCACTCGCTCAATGCCCTGGTCCTGATCGTCGAGGACGAACCCGAGATCGCCGATATCGTCGCGGCCTACCTGGCCCGCGAGGGCCTGCGCACGCTGCGTGCGCAGGACGGCCCCAACGCCCTCGCCCTGCATCGCAGCGCCCGCCCGGACCTGGTCCTGCTCGACGTACAGATGCCGGGCATGGACGGTTGGACCGTGCTCAATACGCTGCGCCAGCGTGGCGATACCCCGGTGATCATGCTGACCGCGCTGGACCAGGACCTGGACAAGCTGACCGCGCTGCGGATGGGCGCGGACGATTACGTGGTCAAGCCGTTCAACCCGGCCGAGGTTGCCGCGCGGGTGCGCGCGGTACTGCGGCGCACCTTGAATGCGCCGCGCCGCAGCGCGCCGGAGATCCTGCGCGTGGGCAGCCTGGTGATCGATCCGGAGCACCACGCGGTGCATGTCGAAGGCGACGGCTACAGCCACGAACTGCTGCTGACCCTGACCGAGTACAAGCTGCTGCACTGCATGGCACTGGCACCGATGCGCATCTTCAGCCGCAGCGAACTCATGCACGAGTGCCTGCCGGAAAGCGAGGCGCTGGAGCGCACGGTGGACAGCCACGTCAGCAAGCTGCGCCGCAAACTCGACGATGTCGGCCTGGCCAACGTCCCGGCCAGCGTGCGCGGCGTCGGGTACCGGCTGGCGGCGGACCACTGATGCGCCGCTCGGGGCTGAGCCGGCACATCGTGCTGTCGATGTCGATGATGGTGCTGGCGGTCATCGTGATGGTGATCCTCAGCTCCTACCTGCTGTATGCGGTGCTGGTGGCTTTCTATCCCGGCGGCGTGGACCAACCGGTCAGCTGGGTGCCCAGTGGCCCGGAACTGGTCTGGATGGTGGGCGTGACCCTGATCGGGCTGACCCTGGCGGTGGCCGCCTCCGTGCGCCTGTCCCAGCGCATCCTGACCCCGCTCAACGCGGTGGTGGACAGCATCGGACGGCTTGCCGATGGCGACCTGGGCGCGCGTGCGGCAGTGAGTGACCGCTCGCTCGGCGAAGTCGCGCTGTTGGTGGACGACTTCAACGCAATGGCGCGCCGGCTGCAGAACATCGAGGCCGACCGGGTGATGTGGCATGCGGCGATCGCGCATGAGCTGCGCACGCCGGTCACCATCCTGCGCGGCCGCCTGCAAGGCCTGGCTGAAGGGGTGTTCGCCCCGGACCAAGGCCAGTTCCGCAGCCTGTTGGCGCAGGTCGAGGGTCTGTCACGGCTGATCGAGGACCTGCGCGTGCTCAGCCTGGCCGACAGTGCGCGCCTGGACGTCCGCCGCGCACGCAACGATGTGGTGCAGGAAGTGCACACGGTGATGACCCTGGTCGATCCGGGCTTCCGCAACAGCGGCTTCGTGCTGGAGCTGGAAACATCGCGCGAGGAGCATCCAGCGCATTGCGACCCCACCCGCGTGCGTCAGGCATTGATGGCGCTGCTGGAGAATGCACGCCGCTATGCGACGCCGGGCCTGGTGCGCATCGCCGTGCACGACACCGCTACCCACGTGCAGATCGCCGTCGACGACGAAGGCCCCGGCATCGATGCGGCGCTGCGCGAACAGATCTTCGATCCGTTCCTGCGCGGCGATGGTTCGCGCTCGCGTCAGCGCGGAGGCAGCGGGCTGGGGTTGGCAGTGGTCAAAGCGATCGCCGATGCGCATGGCGGCCAGGTAGCCTGCGGCGCCAGCCCCCTGGGCGGCGCACGCTTCGTCATCGAACTGCCGCGCCAGTAGGTGCGTCCTGCCGGGCCAGGTCGCGCATCCGCGTGCCGAGCCGGGCCAGGTTGTGATCGATCGTGGCCAGTTCGCGTTGCTGCGCGGCCGGCAGGCGTTGCTTCAACTGCTGTTGCAGCGCCTTCCAGGCAGGCACGCCCCGGGCGCTCAACTGTGCCGCTGCCCCGGCGGCCTGCCGTCGCTCGTCGGCCGACGGCAGCCCATAGCCGCCACCGGTCAGCAGTGCGGCCGGGCTGACCAGCTGCCCGGTGTCCTCAAGCAGCGCCCGCAGCGTAGCGCGCGCTGCGTCATCGCCCGTGTCCGGATGGCCGAGCAGCCGCTTCAGCACGTCGCGTGCACGCAGTTCCTCGCGGCGCAGGGCCGCCTGCTCCAGCAACAGCAACGCCGAGGTGGCCCGCAGATCGCCCTGCTCCACCCAGGGCGACCGAGCGCTCGCAGGCTGCCGCAACCAATCGCCCACCTTCGTCATGCCCAGTGGCAACTGCTGGCGGGCGACATCGAACAACTGCTGGTAGTGATCTTCGGCCGAAGCGAAGTAGTAGCCCTGGCGTGTCGCCTGCTCGCGATCGGCCAGCACGCGGGTATCGGCCACGCCTTGGCGCTCGAGCCGGGTCAGCAGTCCGCGCGGGGTGATCCGGTTCAGCCCAGGCGACGCCAACCGTGGCACGCCTTCCTGCAGCAGCTTGCCGGTTTCCACCGCGCAGTTGTTGCTGACGAACAGATAGCGGCCGTCGTAACTCCAGTGCACCTGCGCGACGCGCTCGAGCAGGCCGGCGATGTCCTGGCCGTCCAGTGCCAGCGGCACCGACGACAGCCCACGCAGCTCGAGCTGGGTGTATTCGTTGATGACCTGGTTGAGCGGCAGCACGAACAGGCGCGAGGGATAGGAGCCGGTCAGCCCACGCCAGCTGGAGATCTGCACATCGCCGACGAACGCGCGGTATGACAGCACGCGGTGGTCGGACAGATCCATCCGGCAGGCCGGCCCGCGCGGTCGGCCCGGTGCGCAGATCACCAGCCGCAGCATGCTGTGGCCCCAGCGGCTCATCACCTGGTCATTGCCTTCGGCGAGCAGGTAATCGACGGCGTAGACCCGGGCCGGATCCAGCTCCAGCAGGGTCGCGGCGCCGGCCTCTTCTTCGGCCTGCATCAACGGCAGGCGGCTGTCGCACGCGACAGTGCGGTCGGTGGGGCCAAGGTGCCTGGCGAACCACGCGGCCACTGCCGGCCGGCGACAGGCGTAATCGGGATCGAGCAGCAGGTGCTCGGCGTTGACCGCGAGGAATTCCGCCGGGCGTGTGCGCTCATATTCGTCCGGGCTGCGCTCGCTGAACGCATTGGCGGTGCGCCCGAGTTTCCACGGGCGCCGCTGCCAGCCGGCCAGATCGCGCAGCCGTGCATCGCGTGACCAACCGCCCTGCGGCGAGCGGTCCAGCACGTGGGTCAATTCATGGATGAGCGCGGCTTCGAGCGGGCGCGGCAGGGGTTGGTCCTCCTGCACGCTGTCGAGCAAGGCGCGCTGCAGGGTGATCGCCCCGTTGCGGGTCCGGCCGTGTACGTGCGCGGGCAAGGTGTCCGACCAACGCACCTGCACCGGTTGCTGGAACCGTGCCTGCCACTGCGGCGGCAGACTGCCGCGCACCTGCTGCAGGGTGCGCTCGGCGGCCACGATCTGCGCCGGGTCCAGCCCCTGCGGTTGCAGCTCCAACTGCAGGGCCGCATGTGCGAACGGCGCGGCCAGCCATGCGACCAGGACCGCCCAGCGCCAGCGGCGGACCTGACCGGAAGCGCACATCAACGGGCCAGCAGGGTCCTGGCCAGGGCCATGTCGCTGGCCTGCTGCTGCGCGACACCCTGCTCGCGCAGGTGCAGCAGCGCCGCCTCCAGGCGAGCGCCACGGATGGCACCGTCGCTGGCCACGAAGGCCGCGGCATCGTCACGCGCATCAAGCACGATCTTGTCGTCGCCCGAGCTGGACGAACCGGCCGACGACGCGCCGGATGCGGAACCGGCGGAACTGCCGGCAAAACTGGAGGCCATCGCCGACAACGGCAGGGCGAGCACGGCAAGGAGCAGGATCGGACGCATCATCGGGGTGTGGTTCACGGTGGAAAACACAGAGCGTATAGGCTGCGTGAAATCCTGTCTTGCCTCAGAGGTCGAAAACCTTGCCCGGATTCAGCAGCGCTTGGGGATCAAACGCGCGTTTGACCGCCTTCATCAGCGCGATTTCCGGTGCGCTGCGGGTGCTGTCCAGGTAGCCCTTCTTGACCAGGCCGATCCCGTGCTCGGCCGAGATGCTGCCGTCGAAACGGCTCAGCACACCGGCGAGCAGTCTGGTGACGTGCTCGCATTGGGTCAGGAACTCCGCGTCGGCCGTCTCGTCGGGCTTGAGCACGTTGATATGCAGGTTGCCGTCGCCGATGTGCCCGAACCAGACCACGTCGAACTGCGGGTACGCCTCCCCGATCAACGCCTGGGTTTCGGCGAGGAAAGCGGGCATCGCCGAGATCCGTACCGAGACATCGTTCTTGTAAGGCTTGTAGCGCGCCACCGCCTCGGTGATGCCCTCGCGCAGGCGCCACAGCTGCGCGGCCTGCGCGTCGCTCTGGCTGACCACGCCGTCACTCACCCAGCCGTGTTCCATGCAATCTTCGAACGCCGCCATGGCCGCCGCTTCCTGCACCTCATCGCCGGCCGCGAATTCGGTGACCACGTAATACGGGTGGACCTCGGCGAACGGTGCCTGCGCACCATGCGCCAGCACATGCTCGAGCGCGCGGTCGGTGAAGAACTCGAAGGCCTGCAGCTGCAGCCGCTCGCGGAACGCGGCGAACACCTGCATCAGCACCTCGAACGAAGGCAGCGCCAGCAGCATCACGTTGCTGGCCGGCGGCGGATCGGTGAGCTTCAGGGTCGCTTCGACGATCACGCCGAGCGTGCCTTCCGAGCCGATCAGCAGCTGGCGGAAATCGTAGCCGCTGGAGTTCTTGATCAGGCCCTTGTTGAGCTCGATCAGCTCACCGGCCATGGTCACCACCTTCAGGCCAGCGATCCACTCGCGCGTGTTGCCGTAGCGGATCACCCGGATGCCGCCGGCATTGGTGGCGATGTTGCCGCCGATCGAGCACGAGCCGCGCGCGGCGAAATCCACCGGGTAGATCAGCCCGTGTTCGAGCGCGGCGTTGTGCACCGCCTCCAGTGGCATGCCCGCCTGCACGGTCAGGGTGCGGTCGACCGCATCGAAGGCCAGCGGCTTGTTCATGCGCTCCAGGCTGAGCACCAGCTCGCCATGGGCGGCCACCGCGCCGCCGGACAGGCCGGTCCGGCCACCGGAGGGCACCACGGCCACGTTCCGGGCGACCGCCCAGCGCAGGGTCGCCTGCACCTCTTCGACCGTGCCCGGCAAGGCGATCGCCAGCGGTGCCGGGGTCCAGCGCCGGGTCCAATCGCGGCCATAGTGCTCCAGGTCGGCCGGATCGGTCTTCAGGCGCAGCCCGGGGCAATCGTGCAACAGCGAATCAAGGCGCGGGTCGGTCATGGGGCGTCTGGCGGTGCCGGGGGAGCCCGCAAGCCTGCCAGCCACTCCCCGCCGCGTCCAGTAGCGGCGCCTCGGGTGACGGAGCGCGTTGCTGCTCCCCTGCCCCCTGCCCGCGCACTCCGGATAGGTGCATCTGAAACCGTTTCGCCAGCGATTGGCGCACCGCACCATCGCGGCCGGCTTCTGGCATAGTTGAGGGCTCCCGCCGCCACACGTCGCACGCCGCCCATGTCGCCGAAAAAGACCTCGTTCCCGAAGCAGGATATCCGCGTATTGTTGCTCGAGGGGGTCAGCCAGACCGCGATCGACGTGTTCACCGCGGCCGGCTATTCGCAGATCGAACTGCACAGCAAGGCCCTGCCCGAGGACGAGTTGAAGGCGCGCATCGCCGAGGCCCACATCGTCGGCATCCGTTCGCGCACGCAGCTGAGCGCGGACGTACTGGTGCATGCCAAGCGCCTGATGGCGGTCGGCTGCTTCTGCATCGGCACCAACCAGGTGGACCTGGAGGCAGCGGAGCTGGCCGGCATCCCGGTGTTCAACGCCCCCTACTCCAATACCCGCAGCGTGGCCGAGCTGGTGATCGCCGAGGCGATCATGCTGACCCGCGGCATCCCGCAGAAGAACGCCGAATGCCATCGTGGCGGCTGGTCGAAGTCGGCCGCCGGCAGCCACGAGGTGCGCGGCAAGACGCTGGGCATCATCGGCTACGGCCACATCGGCACCCAGGTCGGCGTCATGGCCGAGGCGATGGGCATGCAAGTCATCTTCCACGATGTGGAAACCAAGCTGTCACTGGGCAATGCCCGGGCCGCGATCAGCCTGGACGACCTGCTGGCGCGCGCCGACATCGTGACCGTCCACGTGCCTGAAACGCCGGCCACGCAGTGGATGCTCGGCGCCGATGAACTGGCCCGGATGCGCCGCGGCGCGCACCTGATCAACGCCGCGCGCGGCACCGTGGTCGACATCGATGCGCTGGATGCGGCCCTGCGTTCAGGCCATCTCGGCGGCGCGGCGGTGGACGTGTTCCCGGTCGAGCCCAAGGGCAACGGGGATGCCTTCGTCTCGCCGCTGACCGCGCACGACAACGTGATCCTGACCCCGCACGTGGGTGGCAGCACGCTGGAAGCGCAGGACAACATCGGCGTGGAAGTAGCGGCCAAGCTGGTGCGCTACAGCGACAACGGCAGCACGCTGTCGGCGGTCAACTTCCCGGAAGTGACCCTGCCCGAGCACGCCGAGAGCCTGCGCCTGCTGCACATCCACCAGAACGTGCCGGGCGTGCTGTCCAAGGTCAACGAGATCTTCTCGCGCCACAACGTCAACATCGACGGCCAGTTCCTGCGCACCGACCCCAAGGTCGGCTACGTGGTGATCGACATCACGGCCAGCGAATCCCAGGCCGGCGCGGTCCGCGAAGAGCTGGCGGCGATCCCGGGCACCCTGCGCACCCGCGTGCTGTATTAATGTATTAATGGGGACGGGGGTAATTAATAATCACCCCCGTCCCGGTTGAATCAACGTGCCAGCCATCGTTTGGCCATGCGCGGCAGCGAATCATCTCCATCCGGGGTCTCGATCGCCGCGTTGGCCACGTCACGGATCTCGCGCCAGGCCAGCGCCAGTGATTCTTCGCTGATCGCGAACTGCTCGCTGCCCAGCGCTCGCACCACGTAGCGGGCGTCGTAATGCCAATGCCCCGGCACGTCCTTGCGTTCCGGAATCCAGTGCTTGTCGATGTCGAACAGTTCGCCATCCTCCAGCACCAGCGCGGACAGCCCGGATTCCTCCTCGGCCTCCTTCAGCGCCACCTGGGCCAGATCGCGCTCGCCATCGGCGTGGCCGCCCAGCTGCAGCCAGCGGCCCAGCTTGCGGTGGTGGGTCAGCAGCACGCGCTGCCCGTCGGCGCTCACCAGCCACGCGCTGCCGGTGAAATGCCCGGCCAGGCGCTCACGCAGAAACGGATTCTCCGGATCGTCCAGCAATGTGCTGAATTCGTCAGCCAACGCGGCGTGCTCCGGCTGTCGGCGGGCATAGGCGTCAAGCTGACTGCGCAGGGCAGCGTCAGGAACGGCAACGGATTCGGGGTTGAGCGACATGGCAGGAGCAGGCATCGGGCGGATTTGGCCGATTATCGCTCGGCCATGCTGCATTTGTGCTTGTACAGCGGCTTCAGCTTTGGCTAAGGTACAGCGGGCCCCGCACCGCTGGGGCGCCCAGTCGCCATCAGGGCGTGCGGCAATGTACCGCGCGCCTCACCTTTGTTCATTTAGGGAAGCACTGCATGCTGAAGTCTCTGTTGAGGGTCAAACCGGTCGCACCGGCACCGCACGTCGATGCCGGCGAGCCCATCGAAGGCAGCCTGGACGGCGAGCCCACACTGAAACGGACCCTCACAGCGAAACATCTCATCCTGCTCGGCATCGGTGCGGTGATCGGTGCCGGCATCTTCGTGCTCACCGGCCAGGCGGCGGCGAACCATGCCGGCCCGGCGGTGATGCTGTCGTTCGTGTTCGCCGGCTTCGCCTGCGCGCTGGCCGGCCTGTGCTACGCCGAGTTCGCGGCGATGATGCCGGTCTCCGGCAGCGCCTACTCCTACTCCTACGCCACCCTTGGCGAAGGCATGGCCTGGTTCATCGGCTGGTGCCTGGTGCTGGAGTACCTGTTCGCCTCGGCCTCGGTCGCGGTGGGCTGGTCGGCGTACCTGATCAGCTTCATCACCACCACGCTGAACATGCCGTTCCCGGATGCGCTCAGTGCCGCGCCGATCGCCTGGACCGGCCACGAGTTCATCGCCTCGGGCAAGCTGTTCAACCTGCCGGCGGTGCTGATCGTGGCGGCCGTCTCCGGCCTGCTGTACGTCGGCGTGACCCAGTCGGCCTTCGTCAACGCGATCATCGTGGCGATCAAGGTCACCGTGATCTGCCTGTTCATCGGCTTCGGCGCCGCGCACCTGGATCCCGCCAACTGGACCCCGTTCATTCCGGAGAACACCGGCGTGTCCGGCGAATTCGGCTGGAGCGGTGTGTTCCGTGCGGCGACCATCGTGTTCTTCGCCTACATCGGCTTCGATGCGGTCTCCACCGCCGCCGGTGAGACCAAGGACCCGCAGCGCAACATGCCGATCGGCCTGCTCGGCTCGCTGGCGGTATGCACCATCGTCTACATCATCGTCTGCGCGGTGCTGACCGGCATGATGCCGTACCACCTGCTGGGCACCGACAAGCCGGTCGCGACCGCGCTGGAGCCCTACCCGACCCTGTCCTGGCTGAAGACCGCGGTGGAGATCGGCGCGATCGCCGGCCTGTCCTCGGTGGTGCTGGTGATGATGATGGGCCAGACCCGCATCGCCTACACGATTTCCCGCGACGGCCTGCTGCCGAAGATCTTCGGCAAGGTCCACAAGCGCTTCCGGACCCCGTACTGGAGCACGATCGTGGTCGGCGTCATCGCCGCGGCACTGGCCGGCATGGTGCCGCTCAACGTGCTGGGCGAACTGGTGTCGATGGGCACCCTGCTGGCCTTCGCCACGGTCTGCATCGGCGTACTGATCCTGCGCTACACCCGCCCGGAGCTGGAGCGTCCGTTCCGCGTGCCGATGGTGTGGGTGATCTGCCCGCTGGGCGCGCTGGCCTGCCTGTTCCTGTTCTACCAGGCATTCGTGGTGCATTGGCACCTGTTCGTCGCCTGGACCCTGCTCGGCCTGTGCATCTACTTCGGCTACGGCATCCGCCACAGCAAGCTGAACAAGAAGAACGCCTGAGTGCTGCCGGGCCGGCCCAGTGCCGGCCCGGTCGTTTGTTACGTCGCGCCTGAGAAGAATTCCAAACCATGTTCAAGCAACTGTGGGCCACCAAGCATCCGCACGCCGCCCATGAAGACGCCAACGGCCTGAGCCTGCGCCGTACCCTCGGCCCCTGGGGCCTGACCGCGCTGGGCATCGGCGCGGTGATCGGCGGCGGCATCTTCGTGATCACCGGCCAGGCCGCGGCCAACCACGCCGGCCCCGCGATCATGCTGTCGTTCGTGCTGGCCGCGATCTGCTGCGCCTTCTGCGCGATGGCCTACGCCGAATTCGCGGCGATGGTGCCGGTCTCCGGCAGCGCCTACACCTATACCTATGCCACGTTCGGCGAGCTCTCGGCCTGGTTCATCGGCTGGATGCTGGTGCTGGAATATGGCGTCTCCGCCTCGGCGGTGGCGGTCAGCTGGACCGGTTATTTCCTGAGCCTGCTCAGCCATTTCGACATCCATCTACCGGCCGCGCTGGTCGGTGCGCCGCTGGATGGCCAGCTGCGCCCGACCGGTGCCATCGCCAACCTCCCAGCCGCCGTGCTGGTGCTGCTGTTGACCTGGCTGTGCTACGTGGGCATCAGCAAATCCTCGGCCATGAACATGGCGATGGTGGTGCTCAAGACCGCGCTGATCGTGCTGGTGATCGTGGTCGGCTGGAAGTATGTGGACCCGGCCAACTGGACCCCGTTCATTCCGGACAACGAAGGCCCGGGCAAGTACGGCTTCGATGGCGTGCTGCGCGGTGCGGCGATGGTGTTCTTCGCCTACATCGGTTTCGAAGCGGTCTCAGTGGCCGCGCAGGAATCGCACAAGCCGCAGCGCGACATGCCGATCGGCATGCTGCTCTCGCTGGTGATCTGCACCGTGCTCTACATCGCCATGGCGGCGGTGATGACCGGCCTGGTGCCGTACCAGTTGCTGGGCACGGATGAGCCGGTGGTGACCGCGGTGGCGGCGCATCCGCAGCTGGGCTGGTTGCGCGTGGTCGTGGAGATCGGCGCGCTGATCGGGCTGTCCTCGGTGGTGCTGGTGATGGTGATCGCGCAGCCGCGCATCTTCATGATCATGGGCCGCGACGGGCTGCTGCCGCCGTTGTTCACCAAGATCCACCCGAAGTACCGCACGCCGCACATCAATACCGTGATCACCGGCATCGGCATCGCGCTGCTGGCGGCGGTGTTCCCGCTGGACGTGCTCGGCGAGCTGACCTCGATGGGGACGCTGATCGCGTTCGCGGCGGTCTGCGCCGGCGTGCTGATCCTGCGCCGCACCCAGCCGGACCTGCCGCGTCCGTTCCGGATGCCGATGGCGTGGTTGATCTGTAGTCTGGGCGTGCTGAGCTGCGTGGCGCTGTTGACGGCGATGACGGCCCACAACTGGATGCTGATGGGCTTCTGGACGCTGGGCGGTTTCGCGATCTACTTCGGTTATGGGTATCGCCATAGCCGCCTGCGCGGGAAGTAAGGTCTACGCTTAAGGCCACGGCCGAAACGGCGGCTGTCGTGGATCAATCGGTTTGGCGGGGTGGTGCGGGTTCGCGGGGGACGCCGTGAATCCATCCCTGGAGGCTTATGTCGCCGCATCCATGCGGCTCATACCCCCGCCAACCCACACCACCCCGCCTCTGACAGCGTGCGGGTGACGGTGCCCACGTCACATGCAACGCCAAACGCCCGGCCTTCGGCATCCGGTTCGGCTTCCAGTTCGGCGTCAGCTTCGGCGTCAGCTTCGGCGTCAGCTTCGGCTTCGGCTTCGTGCCGGCGGGCTCCTCACTGTGTGGAAGGACGGACGGGGTGGGGTTTGAGGGGGTATGAGCCGCATGGATGCGGCGACATAAGCCTACAGGGACGTACTTGCGGCGTCCCCCGCAAACCCCACCCCGTCCGGCCCAGTCGACAAACCTGCTTTTGGCGTTTGACCTAGCTAAAATGACCGGCATGAGCACCCCCACCTTCCCGTACGACACCGCGCGCCTGAGCGAGCTGGCCCAGCTGCTGATCGACAACGTCCGTGAGCTGGCCCATGCCGGCTGGACCCCGGCCACCAGCAGCAACTTCTCCCACCGCCTGGATGACCGCCATGCCGCGATCACCGTGTCCGGCAAGGACAAGGGCCGGCTGGTGGAAGACGACATCATGGTGGTCGATTTCGACGGCAAGGCCGTCGGCCGGCCGCTGCGCCCGTCCGCCGAGACCCTGCTGCACACCCAGCTGTATCGCCGCTTCCCGGAGATCGGCTGCGTGCTGCACACCCATTCGCCGGTGCAGACCATCGCCTCGCGGCTGTATGCGCCGCAGGGCCATATCCGGCTGGAAGGTTACGAGCTGCTCAAGGCCTTCCACGGCAACAGTACCCACGAGATGGCGGTGGATGTGCCGGTGTTCGCCAACACCCAGGACATGGACGTGCTCTCGGCACAGGTCGATGCCCTGCTCGACACCCAGCCGCTGTGGGGCTACCTGATCGACGGCCACGGTCTGTATGCCTGGGGCCGTACCATGGCCGAGGCGCGCCGCCACATGGAAGCCTTCGAATTCCTGCTCCACTGTGAGCTGGAACTGCGCAAGCTGCGCGGCTGATCGCGCTCAGATTCCTGAAGAGAATCTGTATTCCGCGCATCGGCATCAGTGCGTCGCCCCCACCCCGGCGCCGCACTGGTACCCTTTCCTTCCCCTCTTCGCCTCGATGCCGCCGCCATGAGCCGACTCCGCATATTTGATGACACCGCCCCGGATGTCCCGCTGTTCGACAGCCGGGATGGCGAGGCGATCGCCGCCGAACTGACGCCGATCGGGGTCACCTTCGAGCGCTGGCAGGCGGCCCATGAGGTCGCGCCGGGCGCCAGCCAGGACGAGGTGTTCGCTGCCTACAGGACCGATATCGACCGCCTGGTCGCCAAGCACGGCTTCAAGAGCGTGGACGTCGCCTCGATCGCGCCGGACAACCCGAACCGCGCAGAGCTGCGCAGGAAGTTCCTGGACGAGCACTTCCACAAGGAAGATGAAGTCCGTTTCTTCGTCGCCGGCTCCGGGCTGTTCACCCTGCACGTGGACGGCAAGGTCTACGAGATCGAGTGCGTGAAGAACGATCTGATCGCCGTGCCCGATGGCATCACCCACTGGTTCGACATGGGCGAGGAGCCGAGCTTCGTGGCGATCCGCTTCTTCACCGAGCCGGATGGCTGGGTCGGCCATTTCACCGGCAGCGACATCGCCCAGACCTTCCCGCGTTACCACCCCGCACAGCACCAGGCCGACTGATCCATGCCGCATCCGACCGTCATCCTCACCGATATCGAGGGCACCACCAGCAGCATCTCGTTCGTCAAGAACGTGCTGTTCCCGTATGCGCGCAAGGCATTGCCGGCGTTCGTCGCCGCGCACGGCCAGGAGCCGCAGGTGCGCCGCTGGCTGGACGCGGTGGCGGTCGAGATCGGTGGCGCCTGCCAGGACAGCCTGATCGTGGAGACGCTGCAGGGCTGGATCGACCAGGATCGCAAGCACACCGCGCTCAAGGCGCTGCAGGGCATGATCTGGGAAAGTGGCTACCGCAACGGTGACTACAAGGCGCACTTCTATCCCGAAGTGGCCGCCGTGTTGAAGGGCTGGCATGCCGAGGGCAAGCCGCTCTACGTGTATTCCTCCGGGTCGGTGCCGTCGCAGAAGCTGTTCTTCGGCTTCAGCGAGGCCGGTGACCTGACCGGGCTGGTCTCGGGCTGGTTCGACACCGAGGTCGGTGGCAAGCGTGAGGCGGACAGCTACCGCCACATCGTCGAGGCGATCGGCGTGCCGGCCGGGCAGATCCTGTTCCTGTCCGATGTCGTCGAAGAGCTGGATGCCGCGCGCGAGGCCGGCCTGCAGACCCGTCTGCTGGATCGGCTTGAGGATTACCCGCTGCCGCGCAGTGGTGAAGCCACCCACGGCCACGACCGCGTCGAGAATTTCCAGCAGATCACGCTGTAGAGCCGATGGGTAAACCCGACCGGTAGAGCCGACTGTTAGTCGGCTGACGCCATGCCGATCGAAGAAAAGCAGCCGACCAACAGTCGGCTCTACCGGTCGCCTCTTCCCCCATCGGCTGACGCCATGCCGGTCGCCCGTCGCGTTACCTTGCCTTCGTATCCGCAAGCGAGGTGAAGCGCAGCGCATCACGCAGCGTGTCCAGGTCCATCTCACTGCGCAGGCGGATGGTGACCGTCTCACCCGGCACCAGGTCCAGCGCGTTGTCGTCCAAGGTGGCATCCACGCCGTCGAAGTCGATCCACAGCGCACGCACCAGCTTCGGCGCACGCAGGGTCAGCACGGCACCCTCGCCGTCCGCGCGCAGCGTGCTGTCGATCTTCGCAGGTGACAGCGCCAACGCCTTGGCCGGGACGAAGTAGACCACCTGTTGCGACAACAGCGTCGCGCCATCGAACAGCTCAACCACCGCCACGGTCCGCGTGGGATCGGCCCCTTTCAGCAGGTCCGCATCGGCGAATCGTCCCACCTCCAGCGCGGACAGCGGCGGCAACGCCACCGTGTGCCGCTGCTCGCTGTGCCGGGTGCCATCGACATCGAGCACACGCAGCCGCCACGTTGCCTGCAGGCCCTGCTGGCGATCATTGAGCAGGCTCACCCGGGTCACGCCTTCGTCGCGCAGCGCGGCCACCGCGTGGTCGGCGAAGAAGCGCCTGGCATGGAAATGCAGCGCCTTCCAGCGCCCGTCGTAGTCGATGCTCGACCACGACGCACCCGGCCACACGTCGTTGAGCTGCCAGTACAACGAGCCCATCGTATACGGCCGTGAGGCGCGGTGATGGAGCGCGGCGAGCTGGATGCCGTCGGCCTGCATCACCTGGCTCAGGTACACGAAGGCCGGGAAGTCGCGCGGCGTGCCGTACTCCTCCTCGATGTACTTGAGCAGGCGCTGGTTGCCCTCGCCGGCCATGAATTTCTGGTGCGCGCGCACCGTCGCGCTGTCGACCTGCTGCTCGGCGACCGGAATGATGCCGTCCAGCGTGCGCAGCACCGGCCAGGCCTGCAGCCCGTACTCGGACATGAAGCGCGGCGTTTCGTGCAGGTAGGCGGTGACCGGCAGCGCCGGATTGCCCCACACCTGCCAGTAGTGCTTGTCGCCGCGGGTGGAATCGTTGGCCTTCTCATCCAGGTCGTTGCTCGGCGAGCTCGACCAGTACGGCACGCCCAGGCCCTCCTCGGCCACCACCTGGCGCAGGTCATGGCCGAACAGATCCACGTAGCCCTGCCAGACCTTCGCGGCGAACGCGGGATCCGCAGCGGTCAGGGCGCGGCCGTGGCCCCAGTCCTTCCACGCGGTCTCTTCTTCGTTGTTGCCACACCACAGCACCACGCTGGGGTGATGACGCAGGCGGCGCACATTGTCGCGCGCTTCGGCGACCACGTTCGCGCGGAAGGCCGGATCGTAGCCGGGCTGCATGCCGCCGCCGAACATGAAGTCCTGCCAGACCAGCAGGCCAAGTTCGTCGGCGATGTCGAAGAACGCATCGTCTTCGTAGTAACCGCCGCCCCAGTTGCGCAGCATGTTCATGTTGGCATCGCGCGCCGCGGTCAGCTCGCGTCGGATCCGCGCCGCGTCCACGCGCGCGGGGAACATGTCGAACGGAATCACGTTGGCGCCCTTGGCGAAGATCGGCACGCCGTTGATGACGAACGCGAAGCCCTGCCCGCCGTTGCGATCCACCTCACGGCGCAGCTCGACGGTGCGAAGACCGGTGCGCTGCTCGATGTGGGTCGCGTCCGTCGTGCCAGGTGCCAAGGTGGCACGCACGGTATAGCGCGCCTGCTCACCCTGCCCGACCGGCCACCAGCGCCGCGGCTGCTGCAGCGCGACCGGGATTGAGATACGGTTGTCGCCGGCCTGGAGCAGAGGCATGCGCTCGATGCGCGCCACGCGCTTGCCGTCCGGGTCCACTACCTCCAGCTGCAACGCTGCAGTGCCGACAGCAGCACTCTCCACCTCCACTGCAACCTCAAGGTCCGCCCGCGTCGCATCCAGGGCGCGGGTCTGCACGCTCAGCGTGGTCAAACGCTGCGCGTCCCAGCTCTCCAGTTGCACTGGCCGCCAGATGCCGGCGGTCACGTAACGGGGGCCCCAATCCCAGCCGAAGTGGTAGCCAGGCTTGCGCACGAAATTGCCGATCATCGCGTCTTTGGGCTCATCGCCATAGGGCGAGGGATAGTTGCCGGCGATCTTGTGCGGCATCGCCTGCACGCCCGGCAGCAGGGTGCGGATCGGCGAGCGCAGCACGATGCGCAGTTCATTGCCGTGCGCGCGCAGCTTGCCGTCGACCCGCGCGCGCCAGGTGCGATGGCTGTTGTCGGCCTTCAGCAGCGGCTGGCCATTGAGCGCGACCGTGGCGAACGTGTCCAGCCCTTCGAACGCCAGCTCGGCATGCGCACGGGCGAGCGTGCTGGCATCCACATCGAACCGTGCGCGGTACTCCCAATCGGCCAGGCCGATCCACTGCAGGCCGGCCTCCGCGGCGCCGACGTAGGGATCGGGGATCCGCCCCTGCGCCAGCAGGTCGGTATGCACCGCGCCGGGCACCTGCGCCGGGCGCCACTGCTGCAGGTCAGGGTGCGCGGCACCGCGCGCGTCACCGGGCAGCAGGCGGAATGACCACTCCGCCGCCAGCGGGGCGGCAGCCACGGGCAGTGCCCATGCTGCCAGCAGGACCAGCAACAGCCAGCAGGCCGGTGCAATGACATGGAGACGGCTGTGCGCGCGCATGGAGACCTGCCTGGCTGCGGGAGCAGCCGACCAATGGTCGGCTCTACCGGGGTGTTGGAGCAGCCGACCAACGGTCGGCTCTACCGGGGTGTTGGAGCAGCCGACCAACGGTCGGCTCTACCGGGATGTTGGGGCCGCCGACCGACGGTCGGCGCTACCGGATTCAACGCACTACGTTGAGCACTTCGTAGCACGCGCCCATAGTGTGGTAATCGGTCTTGCCGGCCGGGCTCTTCTCGTCGCTGTACTTGCGGTTGTCGGCGTCCAGGATGCGGTACCACGCGCCGTAGCGGTGATCGATCATGTGCTGCCAGGCGTAGCCCCACAGCTTGTCGTACCAGTCCCAGTACACGGCGTCGCCGGTGCGCTTGGCCAGCAGTGCCGCGGTGGCCAGCGATTCGGCCTGCACCCAGAAGTACTTGTCGTCATCGCAGACGCTGCCATCCGGTGCGAAGCCGTAGTACAGCCCGCCACGCTCGGCGTCCCAGCTGCGCTCCACCGCCACATCGAACAGATGCCGCGCGGTCGGCACCAGCCAGTCGGCCTGTACATGGCGGTCCAGGATCAGCAGCAGCTTGGCCCATTCGGTCTGATGCCCGGGCTGGAACCCCCACGGACGGAACAGATGCTTGGGATTGTCGCGGTTGTAATCCCAGTCGATCTGCCACTGCCGATCGTAGTGCTCCCACACCAGCCCGTCGCCCTGTGCGGCCTGGCGGCGGGTCATGTGGTCGGCCAGCAGCAGCGCACGATCCAGGTAGCGCTGTTCGCCACTGGCCTCGAACGCCGCCAGCATCGCCTCGCACATGTGCATGTTGGCGTTCTGGCCGCGGTAGTCACTGAAGGTCCAGGCGGCATCGGCTTCGTCCTTGTACAGGCCGAACGCCGGTTCCCAGAAACGCGATTCCAGCAGCTGCCAGGTCTCGTCCATCCACGCGCGTGCTTCGTTGATGCCGGCCTTCAGCGCGCAGCTGTAGGCGAGCAGCACGAATGCCACGCCGTAGCAGTGGTTGGTCGCATCTTCGACCACACCATCGCGCAGCGTCCAGGCGTAACCGCCGGTGGCCGGGTTGCGATGCACCTCGCGCAGGTAGCGGATGCCGTGTTCGACCGCGGCCAGATCTTCCGGCTTGCCGAACTCGCGGTAGGCCATCGCGTGGTTGAACACGAACCGGGTGCTGCTGACCAGATGACGATGACTGGCATCGTAGACGCTGCCGTCGTCGCGGTAGTAATGGAAGAAGCCGCCCTTGGGGTCGATTTCATTGGGCTGGTAGAACGCCATCGTCTGCGCGATATGGGCGCGCAGGAACGCGGGCGAGCGGAAGTCGGGGGTTGGCGGAACCGGCGTGGTCATGCGGCGTCATCCTGTTGTTGCTGCAGCAGTTGCTGGACTTCATGGAGGCTGGGCATCGCGGCGAAGGCGCCCTTGCGGGTCACCGCGAGCGCACCGACGGCCGCGCCGAAACGGATCGCTTCCACCAGCGCGGTGGGGTCCTGGCAGAACGCGGCGAAGCCTGTACCGTCGCCACCGCGCTCGCCAATGCCGAACAGCAGGCCGCCGACAAACGCATCGCCTGCCGCAGTGGAATCGACCGTGGTGACCCGAAAGCCGGTGAGCACGCCGTGCGTGCGGCGGGTATGCCAGCGGATCGGCGCGGCACCGTCGGTGATCACCACCGCCTGCGCCTGCGCGGCGAGCAGGCGCTCGACCACCGCGGCGTCACCACCCGGCACCGAGGCCGCCAGATACTCGAGTTCCTCGCGCGAGAGCTTGACCAGATCGGCCAGCGACAGCGCTTCCCACAACCGCGGCAGCGGATCGACAGCGGTCGGCCACAGCGCGGGGCGCAGGTTGAGGTCGAGGCTGACCATCGCACCGGCCTGGCGCGCGCGGCGCATGCCCTCCAGCGTGGCCTCGGCGATCTCGGCCTCGGTCAGGCTGTTGGAGCACACGTGGAAGCTGCGCGTGCCTTCAAAACAGTTCGGGTGGAAGTGCGCGCTGCGGAACAGCAGATCGGCCGCCGGCGGGCGGTAGAAGCTGAAGCTGCGCTCGCCGCTGGCATCCAGCGCAACGAACGCCAGCGCGGTCTTGGCCGCGTCGGTGCGCACGATGCAGTCGGTCGCCACGCCGGCACCGGCCAGGCTCTCGGCGAGGAAGTCGCCGAACATGTCCTGGCCGAGCATGCCGGCGAAATGGGTATCCGCACCGAGCCGCGCGGCGGCCACGGCGACGTTGGCCGGGGCACCACCGGCGTACTGCAGGAAGGCACGCGGGGTGTCCGGGGTGGCCGGCGGCTGGGCAAGTAGATCGATCAAAATCTCGCCGAAACAAACAATCTTGGACATCGTGGCCTCAAGCTCCCTGGCGGAATCCGACGGCCGGGCGCGAACCGGACAGGCCGTAGAAAATGATGTAGCCGTAGCACAGCAGCGGCAGGATGAAGGACTCATGCAGCCCGATCTGGTCGGCCAGCAGGCCCTGCAGGTACGGCACCACCGCGCCGCCGACGATGGCCATGATCAACAGGCTGGAGGCCTTGTTGGTCAGCGTGCCCAGGCGTTCGATGCTCAGCGCGAAGATGGTCGGGAACATGATGGAATTGAACAGGCCCACCGCCACGATCGAGTACAGCGCGACCTGCCCCTGGCTGAGCATGGTCAGCGCCAACAGCGCCACGTTGATGCCCGCGAACAGGGTGAGCAGCACGCGCGGCGAGAACCGGGTCATGATGGCCGAGCCGGCGAAACGACCGATCATCGCCAGCGTCCAGTACGCCGAGACGTAATGGGTGGCCTCCTTCTCGGTGAAGCCGCCGATGTTGGGCAGCGACAGGTAGTTGACCAGGAAGCTGCCGATCGAGACTTCCGCGCCCACGTAGAAGAAGATCGCCAACACGCCGAACAGCACGTGGCGATGGCGCAGCGCATCCAGCAGGGTGTGCTTGCTGGTGTCGGCCTGCTCGGTGGTCTCGGTCAGCGCCGGCAGGCGGAACAGGCAGACGAACACCGCCAGCAGGAACAGCGCCACCGCCAGGCCGACATACGGGCCCTGCACCGACTGCGCTTCCTGCACGCGGTAGGCGATCTGCTCGGCCGCCGGCAGCGCGCCGATCTCATCGGCACTCTTGACCGTGTTGCCCAGGATCAGCAAGCCGCCGAAGATCGGCGCGATCGCGGTGCCCAGCGAGTTCAGCGCCTGGGCCAGGGTCAGGCGGCTGGAGGCCGTCTGTTCCGGCCCGAGCAGCGCCACATACGGATTGGCTGCCACCTGCAGCACGGTGATACCCGTGGCCAGCACGAACAACGCGCCCAGGAAGGCTTCATAGATGCGCAGCTCGGCCGCCGGCCAGAAGCCCAGCGCGCCGACAGCGGCGATCGCCAAGCCAGCCACGATGCCCTTCTTGTAGCCCAGGTGCGCGACCAGCCGGCCGGCCGGGAGCGACATCAGGAAGTACGCGCCGAAGAAGGTGAACTGCACCAGCATCGCGCGGGCGTAGTTCAGTTCGAACACGGCCTTCAGGTGCGGGATCAGGATGTCGTTGAGGCAGGTGAGGAAGCCCCACATGAAGAAGATGGTGGTCGCCACGGCCAGCGCGACGCGCGTGTTCACCACGGGCGCAGCGGAGGATGAGGTGGGGAGGCGGGGCGTTGGAGAGATGGGCATTCAGGTACGCGCCTCAGTGCGCGAGCAGGTGATTGGGGGAGCCATCAGACGGTCATCGCGCCGCTGCTCTCGCGGACGCGGAGCTGGACCGGTGCAACGGTACGGGCCGGTGCGGCGTCGGGGTGATCCAGACGCAGCAACAGCAGTTCGGCGGCCTGTCGCCCGCGCTCGCGCGGGTTGACGGTCAGCGTGGTCAGCGGCGGCGATGCCACCGAGGCCTCGGAAATATCATCGAAACCGGTCACCGCGAAATCGCGGCCCGGCTGCACGCCACGTGAGGCCAGGCCCAGCATCAGGCCCAACGCGACGCTGTCGTTGTAGCAGACCGCTGCGGTGGGCACGGCATCCAGCGCGAACAGCTCGCCGGTGCGCGCGGCCGCGTCCAGGCGGCTGGGCGAGGTTTCGATCAGCCACTCCGGCTGCACCGGCATGCCGGCTTCGACCAGTGCCTGCGCATACCCGGTACGTCGCTGATGGCAGGAGCTTGACACTGCATGCCCGCCATAGAACGCAATGCGGCGGTGGCCCTGCTCGATCAGATGGCGCGTGGCCAGATAGGCACCCTGCTGGTTGTCCAGGGTCAGGAAGTCCCAGTCGGCGCCCGGCAGCTCGCGGTTGAACAGCAGCACGTTGGCATGCCCGAGCACCTGGCGCAGCTGCCCGGCATCGCTGCCTTCGGCCGGTGACAGGATCAACCCGGCCGGCATGTGCTCCATCAGGGTGGTCAGCACCGCCTGCTGCCGCTCCGGCGATTCGCCGGTGCTGCCGAGCAGGGTCACGAATCCCTTGCCGCCCAGCGCTTCGTCCACCCCGGAGGCGAATTCGGCGAAGAACGGGTTGGACAGGTCGTTGATGACCAGGGCCACGCTCGACGACGTCCGGCGACGCAGATTGGCCGCGCCGCGATTGTACACGTAGCGCTGGCGGCGCAGTTCGGCCTCCACCTTGGCACGGGTGTCGACGTTCACCAGCGGGCTGCCACGCAGCACCAGCGAGACGGTCGCGCGCGACACGCCGATCGCTTCGGCGATGTCGGTCACGGTGACCGCGCGCGTGCCTTTGCCGGCGGGGGTGGCATTGTCTTTCATCGGGTCGTCGGGTTCCTCAAGCAAGGTGCAAGCCTAAACGATCGCATTGACCAGCGGTCCGTGCCCGTGCCGACGGTCAGCCCCGGTGGGCTGGCGATGGCGCGGGCCAGCGCGTGACTCATTCCAGCCCCGCGCCCGGCGTGGCGCAGAACGAGGCCGGCAGCGCCTCCGCCTGGGTGCCCCAGCCGTTCTCCGGGGCCGTGTTGCCCAGCGCGAACGCGATGGTGCCACCGCGCTGCAGCTGCGCCCAGTCCAGCCACACCGGCGCATGCGCGCGGCCATCGACCTGGACGTTCTGGACGTACTGCAGCTGGCGGCCATCCGCGCCCGGCGCCTTCAGGGTGAGCGTCCTGCCCTGCCCAAGGTCGATCTCGGCGCGGGCAAAGCGCGGCGTGTGCAGCAGGAACTCGCCGCTGCCCGGCACCGCCGGGTACAGACCGAGCGCGCTGAACAGGTACCAGGCCGACATCGTGCCCAGGTCATCGTTGCCGGTCACGCCGTTGGGCGCATTGGTGAACAGCTGCTGCGCGGCGCGCACCACGGTAGCGGTCTTCCACGGCTGGCCGATCAGCGTGTACATCCACGGCGCGTGCAGGTCCGGCTCGTTGTTGGGGTTGTAGCGGTACTGGTTGTAGTAGCTGTACGGGCCGACCACCCATTCCTTGCGCGCGGCGGTCAGCGGCGACTTCACGAGTGCGTCATAGGCGAAGAACGTATCCAGGCGGCGGGCCGCCTGCTCACGACCGTGCATGGCCTGGACCAGGCCGGGCACGTCCTGCTGCGCCAGCCACTGGTACTGCCACGCGGTGCCTTCATGGAAGCCATGGTGCGAACGCGGGCTGTACTTGCCATCGGCCGGCAGGTACCACGCGCCGTCTTCCATGCGCGGCCGCGGGAAGCCGTTGAAGTCGCCCTCCTCGTCCCGCACCGACGGATCCCACACCTTGTGCCAGTTGCGACCGCGCTCGCGCAGCACGCCGGCATCGGCGGCATGCCCGAGGCCATCGGCCATCTGCGCCAGCGCGCAGTCGGCCAGCGCGTACTCCAGCGTCGCCGAGCCCCCGTGGTGCGGATCCACGTCCATGCCCTTGGACGGGAACGCGCGGTCGTACTGCACGTAGCCATTGGCCAGGTAGCTCGGGTTGCCCGAACGGCCCGCGTGACGCGAGTTCATCGGCGGCACCTCGAACGCGTTCTTGCGCAGCGCGGTGTACGCCTCGCCTTCGCGGCCCGCCAGCGCGCCGAAGCGCCACAGGTCGACCAGGAACGGCGTCACCGGGTCACCGGTCATCACGTTGGTTTCGAAGTTGGCGTAGCCCCAGCGCGGGAGCCAGCCGCCCTGCGCTTCGATGGCCAGCAGCGTGCGGCCGATGTCGCGCGCGACGTCCGGCTTGGTCAGGGCCAGCCACTGGTTCTGCGCGCGATAGGTATCCCACAGCGAGAAGTACTCGTAGTAAGTCCAGCCATCGGCGCGATGGATGTTGTCGTCGTAGCCACGGTAACGACCGTCGGCATCGCTGCCGGTCAGCGGCTGCAGCAGCGCGTGGTACAGCGCGGTGTAGAGCACGGTGCGGTCGTCATTGCTGCCGCCCTGCACGCGCACGGCAGCCAGTTCCTTGCGCCACTGCTGCTGCGCCAGCTGGCGCATCTGATCGAAGCCAAGCAGGCGATCGCCCTGCATGCCATCGCTGCGCAGGTTCGCGCGCGCGCCTTCGGCGTCCACGTGGGAGATCGCGCTGACCGCGGTCACCGCGCGGCCCTTGGCCAGATCGAAGCTGAGCCACGCGCCGCTCGGCTTGAGCTCACCTTCCATGCCATGGCGGGCGCCGGGCAGGCCACCGCCCTCGCCCCAGGTGCCGAACGCCTTGAACGGGCGGTCGAACTCGATGCGGAACCAGGTGGTGTACTGATGCCCACCGCAGAAGCTCTTGGTGACCAGCTTGCCTTCCACCGCACGGTCGCCGACGACGTCGACCACGCTGCCGATCACCGAATGGCGCTCGTTGGCCTGGCCGAGGTTGACCAGCACATGGCCGGTGCCCGCATCGGCGGCGAAGGTGTAGCGCTCGGCCGCGGCACGGGTGCGTGCAGTGGCCTCGGCATCGATGCCGCCATAGTTGGTCAGGCGCACCTTGTAATAGCCCGCCTGCCCGACTTCGCCGTCATGGGTATAGCTGGAGGCGTAGCGCTTGTGATCGAAACTCTTGGCGTCGTCCGTATCGAAGTCACCGCCCGGGCCGATGCTGCCGGTCACCGGCAGGACCGAAACCTGGCCGCCCTGCTCCCAGCAGCCTGCGCCGGACAGGAAGGAATGCCCGAAACCCCGGATCTTCGGATCGTCGTAGCGCCAGCCCGCGTAGTGCTCACCGATCGGGCTGACCTGGATCAGGCCGAACGGCGCCGAAGCGCCCGGGAACGTATTGCCATCGTCCTTGCTACCGATGAAGGTGTTGACCTCGCGCTCCAGCGCGGCGGGCGCGGCCTGCAGCAACAGCGGCGCGCAGTTCAGCGCCAGCAGGCAGGCCAGGCCGGCGAGCGGGCGGCGCCGGGACGGGACGGCACCGGCGGCGGGAACGACGGAAGGACGGTGAGAAAGACGGGTCACGGACACGGACTCCTTGGCGGACGTGGCGGCAGCGCGAACCAGTAGCGACGGGCGCCGCTGGTTCCCTGGACTGGGCGACCCAATCCACACCCCGGTGAATTTAGATCGATTTAAGTAAAGCACGGGAATTTCAACCGATGCATTCTGCGCTGCAACATCGGCGGCCAGGCGACGGCTGCCCACGCTGACCGGCGCTGCGCAGTGACGGGCGGGGCCAGATCCCGGCGGCGCACTTTTCCTCCCATCGGGCGCCCCACGGGGTTGGAGCCGTGAAACCAGCCACGCCGCGGGATCGGTCGGGGTCAAGCGAAAGCACGCACCGCGTCCATATTGCGGAGCAGCATGCGTCCCCCGCCCGGTCGTGCTAAAAATCCCCCGCCAATCGTTTAGATCGATCCAACTTAAAACGGTCACGATTGCCGGAAGTGGGGAGCCGGGGGACTGCCCCACGCGATGCATGCGGGACGCGCCAGGCAACTCGACGCTCTGGAACATGGGCTTCAAACATTAGATCGATTCAAAGAATTCGTATCGCCACCGTTTCAATCCAGGAGAGGGAGAGAGTGGAATGAAGATGTCACGCATGCACCGCCGCGTTACGTTGTCCGCGGCCATCGCAAGCGCCTTGGCCGCGGCTGTCGTGCCCGCCAGCGCGTTCGCGCAACAAGCGACCCCGGCCGCGACCGGTACCCCTGATGCCACCACGCTCGACAGCGTGACCGTCACCGGCTACCGCTACGCCATCGAAAAGAGCCTGCAGCAGAAGCGCGACGCCAACGCCGTGGTCGAGGTGATCACCGCCGAGGACGTGGGCAAGTTCCCCGACAAGAACGTCGCCGATGCGCTGCAGCGCGTGCCCGGCGTGGTGATCACGCGTAGCGGCGGCGAAGGCAAGAGCGTCAGCGTGCGCGGCCTCGCGCCCGACCTGACCCTCACCCAGTTGAACGGCAATTACGTCGCCACCTCGGAAACCAACAACGAGGCGTCGCGTTCGTTCAACTACACGCTGCTGCCGTCGAACATGCTGTCCAGCGCGGAACTGTTCAAATCGCCGGAAGCGCGCATCGACGAAGGCGGCATCGGCGGCACGGTGATCCTGCACACCCGCCGTCCGCTCGACATGGAGGCCAACTCCGGGTACGTGAATCTGGAAGGCACCTCGTCGGACACCAGCCACGACATCGATCCGCAGGCCTCGGCGCTCTACTCCTGGCACAGCAAGGACGAACGCTTCGGTGTGCTGGTGGGCGTGACGCAGCAGAAGCGCACCAGCCGCACGATGGAAGCCAGCACCGAGGACTATCAGTGGTATGGCGCCGGCGACGCGCGTGATGCCAACGGCAATGTGCTGCCGCAGGATGGCATCCACTACTGGTGGGGCCAGTCCGGTTTCAACAACCAGACGGGCGGCAATTACAGCGACTTCTTCATGCCGACCTCGGTGAACTTCGCCGTGAAGGAAGAGAAGCGCGAGCGCAAGGGCGGCCAGCTGACCTTCCAGTTCAAGCCGCTGGACAACCTGACCCTGACCGCCAACTACTTCCGCTTCGAGCTGCAGGGGGATTACACCCAGAACATGCTCAAGGTGCCGGAGTGGAGCATGGCCCGCTTCAACGGCGACGGTAACTGGGCCGGCGGCCGGCTGCTCAACGGGCTCGACTTCGATCCCAGCGGCAGCATCGTGACCGGCGCGCAGTTCGAAAAGCTGCCGGGCAAGGCCTACATCTGCAGCGAAGAACAGGCAGCAGCGGCTGGCCTGGCGCCGGGCGGCTGGGGTCCGGACGATTGCACCCTCCCTACCCCGCAGCTGACCGGCGGCTACAGCAAGGAGAAGGCGCTGTCGCAGACCGCCGACCTGTCCGTCGAGTGGGACATCAGCCCGTTGTGGAAGGCGTCGTTCACCGGTGGCCGCACGTGGTCCGAAGGCGGCCCGTCGATGAACTTCCGCATGTCGGCCAAGCCGCGCCGCAAGGTCGGTGCGGACTACCTGTCGGGCAATCAGTACACCGCGTGGGACCTGACCGGCACGCCGTCGGTGCAGTTCTCGCCGGACCTGCAGCAGCAGCTGATGGCCGGCATTGCCGAAGTCGACACCGGCTCGACCGACTCGTCGTGGATGCAGACCGAGGTCGAACAGAACTACTTCCAGGCCGACTTCACCAAGCTGTTTGAAACCGGCTGGCTGGACTCGATCCAGTTCGGCACCAAGTACCGTGACGGCAAAGTCCACCGCAACACCGGCAACACCTACTGGGTGTGCCAGGGCCTGGACCCGGCCGACTACGACAACAACCGTTACCAGGCCGGCTGCGATTCGACCGCCGGCGATGCACAGCCGGGCTTCTTCCTGTCCAACCCGATCAGCAACATCGCCGGTGGCTTCAACGCCAACGTGTTCCCGGGCATCAACTACCCGGCCTACATCAATTACCTCAACCAGACCTACGGCGGCTCGCACAACCGCACCGAAGAAGACTTCGTCTACGACGTCAACGAGAAGATTTACTCCGGCTACTTCCAGGCCAACTTCCGTACCGAGCGCCTGCGCGGCAACGTCGGCGTGCGCGTGGTGCGCACCGAGCAGTTCGCCCAGTCCAGCGATTCGGTCGAGCGCTTCAACGATTACTTCGTCGACAACGCCAACGGCTCGCCGATGAGCTGCGACGATCCGGCCGCGGATCCGACCCTGCGTTGCCAGGGCGGCTTCGTGCGCCTGCCGGACAACCAGGTCCGCGACAAGGTCTACACGCTCAGCTCGCTCGACAAGACGTACACCGACTTCCTGCCGAGCTTCAACATCGCCTGGGACATCACCGACAGCCTGGTGCTGCGCGGTGCAGCGTCGAAGGTCATCGCACGTCCGGGCTATACCAGCATCGCCTACCCGGGCGGCCTGAATTACATCAGCGAGGAATACAGCAACGACCGCCGCGTCGCCGGCGGTACTGACACCCCCGGCTGGTACGGCTCCGGCAGCAACAAGAACCTGGAACCGTTCAAGGCCATCCAGTTCGACCTCGGCGTGGAGTGGTACTTCAAGCCGGGCTCCGCCGCGGGCGTGGCACTGTTCCGCAAGAACGTGGACAACTTCACCGTCCCGGTGGTGCGCGACCAGCAGATGACGGTCGGCGGCCAGACGGTCACCGTGCAGAAGTACGCCACGGAAGCCAACGGTCGTGATGGCGTCTCGCAGGGTGTGGAGGTGTACGGTCAGTACACGTTCGACATGGGCTTCGGCGTACAGGCCAACTACACCTACAACGACACCAACCTCGCCTCGATCGTGCTGGATGGCGAAGAAATCGGTGCCTCGCCGCTGGTGGGCAGCGCCAAGAACCAGGCCAACGTCACGATCTTCTACGAGAACGACACGATCCTGGCCCGCGCCTCGTACAACCGCCGTGGCGAAGTGGTGGGCGGCCTGAACAACGGCCTGACCACCTACACCAAGCCCTACGACCAGCTCGACCTCAACGTGGCGTACAACATCACCCCGGACTGGACGGTCACCGCCTCGGTGCTGAACGCCACTAAGTCCGAGCTGCAGAGCTACATCGGCGGTGACAGCGAAGCCCGCCTGCTGTCCAACATCTACGCCGGCCGCCAGTTGTACTTCGGCGTGAACTGGAAGTTCTAAGCATCACCTGGCCCGCCTCCGGGCGGGGCAACGGTCCTCCACGGCAGCTGCGCTGGTACAGGCGGCTGCCGTTTTTTTTTAACAGGGACGGAGGTAGTTAATTGCAGCCACGCGTCACGGATTAACTACCTCCGTCCCCGTTAAGGCTGTGCGCAGTGCGCTGACATGTGCCGCGTCGGTGACGCTCCAGTCCGGCGACAACCCGATCAGCGCCGGATTGTGGTGGCGCATCGCCGAGTGCTGCGTGGCCTTGGCCGAGGCGTGCAGTTCACGGCAACCGCTACGCTCGACAACCTCCGCGATGTTGGCCGCAGTGATGCCCGCGCCCGCCATCAGCGAAATCCGGTCACCGGCCTGCGCCACCAGCCCACCCAGGACATCGGCACCGGCCAGTGCACTGGCCTGCCCACCCGAGCTCAGGATGCGCTGGCAGCCCAGCGTCACGATCTGCTCCAGCGCCGCCGGCAGATCACGCGCGGCATCGAAGGCACGGTGGAAGGTGATGCCGAGCGGACCCGCCGCCGCCACCAGTTCGCGGCACAGCGGCATATCGATGCCACCGTCGGCATCCAGGGCACCGATCACCACCCCATCGCAGCCGAGCGCGCGGCAGTGCGCGATGTCGCGCAGCATGATTTCGGTCTCCAGCGCGGTATAAAGAAAATCGCCAGGACGCGGCCGGATCAGCACGAACAATGGAATCCGCAGGCGATCACGGGCGACCGCGATGCTGCCCTGCGACGGGGTGGTGCCGCCCTCGGCGAGGTTGTCGAACAGTTCGATCCGATCCGCGCCACCCTGCTGGGCAGCCAGCGCGGAGGCTACCGAGTTCGAGGCGATCTCCAGCCGCCGGTGCGGCGCGCTCACGTCTGCCCGCTCGTGTACACCGACGCGGAATCACGCAGATCGTCCTGCCGGTCCTTGTCGCAGACCGCGTAGACGAAGCCGCGATGCAGCGCATACGCGCCGACCTCACCGTGCTTGTTCAAGGCAAGGAAGCAGACCTGCAGGGTCCTGCTCGCCTCGGGGCGCTTGCGCACCACCCGCGCGATCGCCTCGCGGCAGGCCTCGGCCGGCGAGCGACCCTGGCGCATCAACTCGACCACCAGGAACGAGGCCGCGTTGCGGATCATCTCCTCACCAACGCCCGAAGCGGTGGCGGCACCGACCTCATTGTCCACGTACAGGCCCGCCCCGATGATCGGGCTGTCGCCGACCCGACCGTGCATCTTCCAGGCCATGCCACTGGTGGTGCAGGCACCGGCCAGACGCCCTTGGGCATCAATGGCGAGCATGCCCAGCGTGTCATGGTTGCTGCTGTCGCCAGGACGGCTGCGCCGCTCGGCATTGATCTCGGGGGTGTACTGCGCGGTCGTGAGCCACTCACGCCAGGCCTTCTCGGCTTCCGGGGTGAGCAGCTTTGTCCGCTCGAAGCCCTGCTTCACCGCGAACTGCTGCGCACCCTCGCCGACCAGCATCACGTGCGGCGTCTGTTCCATCACCCGCCGTGCCACCGAGACCGGGTGCGCGATATCGCTCAGCGCCGCCACCGACCCACAGCGGCCATCGCCGTCCATGATGCTGGCATCCAGGCTCAGTACGCCATCGCGGTCCGGATTGCCGCAGCGCCCGACCGTTGGATTGCACAGGTCGCTCTCCGCCCAGCGCGCGCCGGCCTCGACCGCATCGAGCGCGGAGCCGCCGGCAGACAGCGTTTTCCACGCGACCTGGTTCGCCCCCACCCCGAAATCCCAGGTGGACACGACGCGCGCACCGGAGGCCGCGCGTGCCTGCAATGTGGGCAGCGCGAGGGCGCCAGCGGCCAGGGCACCGGCCTGGAGGAATCGCCTGCGGTCAGTCATGGGTATGTCTCCAGCGAACGGACAAGGAAGGAATCACGCGACGATACAGCGATGCTCCGCATGCCAGACCGCCGCACCAAGAACACCAAGTTCGCCGTGGTCCACCCGCCAGATCGGCACCTGGCGCAGCACGTCGTGCATCACGCCCTTGGCCAGGAAACGCGCGCGGAAACGGCCATCACGCAGGAAGCGATCGACCCGCGTGGAGATACCGCCCGCCAGGTACACAGAACGCGCGCCAAACGTGGTGGCCAGGTCGCCGGCCAGACTGCCAAGCCAGGCGCAGAACACTTCCAGTGTCTCCACCGCCAGCGGATCCACGCCTTCGTGCGCGGCCGCGATCAGCGCCTCGGTGCTGGTCCAGTGCGGGGTGACGCCACGGATCTCGCACAGGCAGGGATACAGGTTCATCAGGCCGCCACCGGACAGCACGCGCTCGTTGTCCACGTGGTCCCAGCGCTGCAGCAGGCGCGACAGCACCTCCAGTTCCAGCGCGTTGCAGGCATTCAACGCGGCATGGCCGGCCTCGCTGGCCAGTACCGGCCGCTCGCCACCTTCAAAGCGCAGCGCCGCACCCAGCCCAGTGCCCGGACCCAGGACCAGCGCCGGCCAGCGCGGGCCCGCCTCCGGATCGCCGTTGAGAGCCACCAGGGTCTCCGGCGCCACGTGCGGAATCGCATAGGCAACCGCTTCGAAATCATTGATCAGCGCCAGCGACGCCAGCCCCGATGCGCGACGGGTCTGCGCGACCGAGACCGGCCACGGCAGATTGGTGTTGACCAGATGGTCGCCGTCCAGCAGGCCGGCGATCGCAACCACGGCGGTGTCCGGCGCTGTCGGCAGCGTGGCGATGAAATCGGCCAGGATCGCGGCCAGGCCAGGATGGTCGGCGCAGGCATAGCGCCGCAGGCCGCTGAGCTGTGGCGCAGCGCCCGCACGCACGGTGGCCAGCGCGACCCGGGCGAACGTACCGCCGACATCGGCCACGATCAGCGTGTCGGGAGTGGAATCCCGGTGGGCCGCGGTCGGCGACACCTCAGGTTGAGCCAGAACCGGTGCCGCTTCGCTCACTCGCTTGCCTTGGTTGAATCGATTGAATCCCGGCGATTCTCAGGCATCGCCGGGGGAATGCAAAGCCGCCTGCGCCATACAGCGCCGTACTGAAACACCGGCGTGGCGATCTCAGGGCTTGGCGGTCTGCAGGCGATAGCTGGTGCTGGCCGTGGCGGTCGGGCCATCGCCCTGCACCGCGCGCACTTCCACCTTGTGCTCCCCCACCGCCAGGTGGGTGGGCAGCGCGCCGCGCCACAAGTGCGGCGACGGCGTGGCTTCCGGCGAGCGGTCGTAGCCGCGCAGGCGCTCGGCGCTGTCGTCGGCGACGTTTTCCTGCAGCAGGCGCGGGTCCGGCTGCTCGACGCGCTTCATCGGCTGCCAGGCGCCATCGTCCACGCGATACTCCACCAGCGAATCGGCCTGGCCCATGAACACGTTGGCGTACACGCCCCACGCCGGATACGCCCCCTGGCGCAGCACCTTCGGCGCATGCAGGGCGATCTGGTAATCGTCCGGCGCGCGCGCCACGTAGTAGCGCAGGCCGTACTCACCGCCGGGCTTGACCGACAACACCGCGTAGCCGTTCGGGGTGCCATCGCTCATGGTCGCATCGGGGATCCCGCTGCTGTCCTTCGCCCCGGACCAGAATGCACCACAGGCGGCGCCGACGTTGTACTCGTGCAGCGGCTTGCGGCCCTCCCAGCCTTCGGCGGCACCGTGGTAGTAGTGCTGCTGGGTGTGGCTGTGGCCACTGAGCACCAGCACGTTCGGGAACTCCTTGAGCAGCGCGAACAGGCGCGCGCGGTCGGCATGGCGGAACGTCTCACGGCCCGGCGCCGCATCGAACAGCGGGATGTGCATGCCGAGCACGATCAGGCGATCGCGTGGCAGGCCCTTGAGGTAGTTGCCGAGGAAGGTGAACTGGTCCGCGCGCAGGCCGCCCACGTAGCTCGGCTTGGCCTTGGGGTCGTAGACCACGTCATCGAGGAACACGAAGCTCGCCCCTCCCTCTTCCACCGCATAGGTGTCCGGGCCGTATACGGCGCGCCAGCTGTCCAGCGAGTGCGCATCGCTGCCGGCGTCCATATCCAGATCGTGGTTGCCCGGCACGTGGAACCAGGGCACCTGCAGCTGGGCGGTGACCTTGTTGATGGCCGGGTACAGGCTCAGGTCGTCATTGACGATGTCGCCCAAGGTGGTGCCCAGGCGCGCCGGGTGCTTGCCGATGATCGGGTCGACGATGGCGCGCTGGTAGTAGCCGATGTCCTGGCGGCTGGCGGTCTGCGAATCGGTGAACACCAGCATCTCGAAGCCGTTGCGCGCGGCATCGGTATCCTTGGCCGGTTCCAGCGCGAAATCCCAGTTGCGGGTCGCGCTGCCGGTGGCACGGATGCCGTCGTACTTCAGCTTCGGCGAGCCCTGCGGCACATAGTGGCGCCAGTACGACGGCAGCCCATTGGCGGCGGCCGGGAAGCGGTACTCGTCCGGCTTGATCACGAACACGGTCTGGCCGTCGCGCACCGGCAGGCTGTAGCTGCCATCGGCGGCGGTGCGCACGATCACTTCACCATTGGAGACCTGCACGCCGGCCAGGCCGGGATCGGTCGGGCCGCGCCCCGGCTTGCCGTCGCGCTCCTGATACACCTTGCCGGTGACGGTCGTTGCGGCCGCCCAGGCAGGCGAAGTCATCAACAGCAGGCAAGCCAGCCAGGCAGCAGTACGGGTCATCGGGGGCGGTCCGGTCGGGGGTGGGGAATTGTAGAGCCGCACATCATCGCCTGCACCGCGTTTCACCGACGTTAAACGAGGTGAGCTCTCGCCTTATCCCGCGTGGCGCGCCGCCAGCACCGCGACCGCGTCGTCCAACGAGAGACCACGCGCACGCAGCAGTACGGTCAGGTGGAACAGCAGGTCAGCCGACTCGCCGAGCAGCGCCTCATCATCCTGCACCACCCCGGCCAAGGCGGTCTCCACGCCCTCCTCGCCCACCTTCTGTGCGATGCGCCGGATGTCACCCTCGAACAGCGACGTGGTGTAACTCCCGGCCGGGCGCTGCTGCGCGCGCTCGCGCACCACGGTATCCAGCCGGCCCAGGAAATTGCCCGGGGCCTGCGGGAAGCAGCTCTCACTGCCGGTGTGGCAGGTCGGCCCGGCCGGGCGCGCACTCACCAGCAGGGTGTCGTTGTCGCAGTCGATCCGCACCGCAGTCACCGCCAGCGCGTTGCCGGAGGATTCGCCCTTGGTCCACAGCCGCTGCTTGCTGCGGCTGAAGAAGGTCATGTGGCCCGTGGCCAGGGTCTGCTCCAGCGAGGCCGCGTTGGCATAGCCCAGCATCAGCACACGCAGCGTGTCCGTGTCCTGCACCACCACCGGCAACAGGCCATCGCCCTTGCCCCAGTCCAGCTGCGCCAGCGCCTCGCGCGACGGCCGCACGTCAATGGAACTCACCTCAATAGACATCTCGAACCTCGATCTGCTGCTCGCGCAGGAACTGCTTGAGCGCGGGAATGGCGATGGCGCCACTGTGGAAGACACTGGCGGCCAGCGCGCCATCGACGTCGGCCTGGTCGAACACATCGGCGAAGTCCTGCATGCCGCCGGCGCCACCGGAGGCGATCAGCGGGACGTGGCACAGCGCACGCGCCTGGCGCAGCTGGGCCACGTCGTAACCGCGGCGCACACCATCGCTGTCCATGCAGTTCAGCACAATTTCGCCGGCGCCCCGGCGCTGTGCTTCCACCAGCCAGTCCAGCGTACGTACCGCCACCGCCTGGGTCTTGTCCGGGTCGCCACTGAACCGGCGCACCCGCCATTCGCCGTCCGCCTCGCGCACCGAATCGATACCGACCACCACGCACTGCACGCCGAAGGCATCGGCCAGTTCTTCAATCAGTTCCGGCCGGCCCAGCGCCGGGGAATTGATGGAAATCTTGTCGGCGCCGGCATGCAGCACGCGCCGCGCGGTCTCCACGTCACTGATCCCACCGGCCACGCAGAACGGAATATCGATCAGGCGCGCGATGCGCTCGATCCAGGCCACATCCACCGCGCGCCCTTCCGGGCTGGCGCCGATGTCGTAGAACACGAGCTCGTCCGCGCCCTGGTCGCGGTAGCGCAGCGCCAGCTCGGCGATGTCGCCCATGTCCACGTGATCGCGGAAACGCACGCCCTTGACCACGCGGCCATCGCGTACATCCAGGCACGGAATCAGGCGGCGGCTCAGCATGCGAGTGCTCCTTCCAGGGTCATGTGCCCTTCCAGCAATGCCTTGCCGAGGATCGCCCCGCCGCAGCCGACCGCCTTGGCCTGGGCGACATCGTCGGCGTCGCGCACGCCGCCGGAGGCCTGCACCGCCACGCCTGGCAGCAACTGCGCCAGGTGACCGTAGAGATCGATGTTCGGCCCGGACAGCATGCCGTCGCGGGCGATATCCGTGCACAGCAGGTGCTGCATGCCGGCCGCGGCGTAGCGCTGGGCCAACACCTCCAGAGTGTCTTCGGCGGTCTCGGTCCAGCCATGCACCGGCAACAGCCAGCGGCCGTCTTCGGCCTGGCGGGCATCAAGCGCGATGGTCAGCCGGTCCGGGCCGAACTCGCGCAGCCAGCCGATCACCGTGTCCGGCTCACGCACCGACACCGAGCCGACCACCACGCGGGTCGCGCCGGCCTCGAGCATCCGGGCGACGTCATCGCGCGAGCGCACACCGCCGCCGGTCTGCACTTGCAGACCGGTCTGCGCCGCGATCGCCGACAGCAGCGGCGCCAGCGTGTAACCGCCGGCACGTGCGGCATCCAGATCGACCAGGTGCATCCAACTCGCGCCGGCCGCGGCAAAGGCCTGGGCGCGCGGCAACGGGTCATCGCCGTAGGTGGTCTGCTGCGCGTAGTCGCCCTGCAGCAGCCGCACCACACGGCCTTCGCGGATATCCAGGGCGGGATAGACGATGAAACTCATGTCGGTTCGATCTCGATGAAGTTGCGCAGGATGCGCGCGCCGGTGTCGGCCGAGCGTTCCGGGTGGAACTGGGCCCCACTGTGCCGGCCGCGCTGCACCACGGCCGCGAACAGCCCACCGTGATCGCACGCCGCCACGGTGTCTTCGCCCAAGGGCGCGGCGTAGCTGTGCACGAAGTAGGCACTGGCGCGTTCCGGCACGCCGGCGAGCAACGGCGACTCGCGCAGTGGCAGCAAGCGGTTCCAGCCCATGTGCGGCACGCGGATGCCGGTTGCCGGGCGCAGGTGGCGCACGACCCCGGGCAACAGGCCCAGGCATTCGACGTGTCCTTCTTCAGAACCGTCGAACAGCAGCTGCATGCCCAGGCAGATGCCGAGCAGCGGCACCTGCAGGTCACGCAACGGCTGGACCAGACCCTGTGCATGCAGGCGCGCCATCCCGTGCGGAGCGGCGCCGACGCCGGGCAGGATCACCCGCGTGACGCCCTCCAGTCCCTGCGCATCGCGGACCAGCCGCACCTGCACACCCAACCGTTCCAGCGCATAGCGGACCGAGCCGAGGTTGGCCCCACCCGCATCGATCAGCGCGACCTCGGTCACAGCGCCCCCTTGGTGCTCGGCAGCGCGGTGCCCTGGCGCGGCAAGGCCTGGCGCAGCGCACGGGCAAGCGCCTTGAAGCAGGCCTCGACCTTGTGGTGATCATTGTCACCGCGCACGCTCAGGTGCAGGTTGAGTCCGGCCGCATCGCACAGCGACCGGAAGAAGTGCGGCACCAGCTCGGTCGGCATGTCGCCGACGCGCTCGCGCTTGAACCCGCCCTCGAACACGAAATACGGGCGCCCACTGAAATCCAGCGCGGCACTGGCCAGGGTTTCATCCATCGGCAGGGTGAAACCGTAACGGCCGATCCCGCGCTTGTCGCCGAGCGCCTCCCGCAGGGCCTGGCCCAGCGCCAAGCCGGTGTCTTCGATGGTGTGGTGCTCGTCGATGTGCAGATCGCCCTCGGCCTGCACGCTCAGCGCGAAGCCGCCGTGCTTGCCGATCTGCTCCAGCATGTGATCGAAGAACGGCAGCCCGGTGTGGGTCTGCGGCTCGGCGGTGCGGTCCAGATCGACCTCGACCCGGATCTTCGTTTCCTTGGTATTGCGCTGCACGCTCGCCCGGCGCGGCGCGTCGGCCAGTTCGTGCGCGATCGAGGTCCAGTCCCAGTCGCCGCCGAACTGCTCGGTGCGCAGCTGGAAACCACGGATCTTCATGTTCCCGGCGAACTGGATGTCGGTCAGGCGGTCGCCCACCATCGCCGAACGGGCCCAGTCGATACTGCGGTCCTGCAGGTAGGGCAGCATCAGGCCGATGCCCGGCTTGCGGGTCGGCGCGTTGTCCTGCGGCCAGGTACCGTCGATGAGCACGTCGCGGAAGGTGATGCCCTGGCTGGCGAAGATCTGCAGCATCAGGTCGTTGGGGCCATCGAAGCTGGCCTGCGGATAGCCTTCCGTGCCCAGGCCATCCTGGTTGCTGACGATCACGAACTGGTAGCCCGCATCGCGCAGCTTGAGCATCGCCGGGATCACATCGCGCACGAAGCGCAGCTTCTCGTAGGCATCGATCTGGAAATCGGCGGGCTCTTCGATCAGGGTGCCGTCGCGGTCGACGAACAGAATCGGGGTCATGCGGCAGCCCTCCGGGCAGTGAGGGCGGCGAGTACGCGGTCGTTCTGCTCCGCGCTGCCGATGGTGATGCGCAGCGCATCGCCCAGCTGCGGCGCGGCACGCTGGTCACGCACCACTACGCCGGCCGCGAGCAGCGCATCGAACGCGCCCTGTGCGTCGGCAAAGCGGGCCAGCAGGTAGTTGCCCTGCGAGGGATAGACGCGCAGCACGCCGGGCAGCGCCGCAAGGCCCGATGCCAGGCGGGCACGTTCGGAGGTGATCTGTGCGATGCGCTGCGTGGTCACGGCCAGATTCTCGTTGCCGAGCGCGGCCAGCGCCAACTCGGCACAGGGTGCTGGCACCGGATAGGGTGCCTGGCAGCGGCGCAGCAGCTGGATCAGCGCGGCATCGGCGATCAGGCTGCCGATGCGGGCCGCCGCCAGCGCATGCGCCTTGGACAGCGTGCGCAGCACGGCGATGTTGTCGTAACGGTTCAGCAGCGTGGTCGCGGACGGCTGCTCGGCATACTCGCCGTAGGCCTCATCCACCACCACCAGCGCCCTGTCCTGCAACGCCGTGGCCACCCGCTCGATCTCGGCCAGCGTGATCACGCTGCCGGCGGGATTGGATGGCGAGCACAGGAACACCAGCTTGGCGTTGCCCGAGAGTGCGGCGGCGATCACGGCATCGATATCGGCGACCATCGCATCGCCCTGGTCGACCAGGGGCACCTCGATCAACGGCGCGTTCTGCAGGCGGGCGCAGACGGCATACATGCCGAACACCGGTGGCGTAGTCACCACCGCATCGCGGCCCGGCTCACAGAGCGCGCGTACCAGCAGATCGATGGCCTCGTCACTGCCACGACCAATCAGCAGTTGTCCGGAGGCGCAGCCATACAGCTCGGCCAGGCGATCACGCAGCGCCACCGGTTGCGGGTCCGGATAGCGGCGCGCGCCACCGGCGACGTCGGCCGGGTTGGCCCACGCCGACTCATTCGCGTTGAGCCAGACATCACCGGTCAGCACACTGCTGCGTGCCGAGGAATACCCGGTAAACGCCTGCAGATCGGCACGGACCAGCGACAGGACGGAGGCAGTGCTCATGCGGCCGCCTCCATGCGCAGGGTTACCGCGTTCTCGTGCGCATCCAGACCCTCGGCACGGGCCAGCACACGGGCGCACTCGCCGATCGCCGCGATGCCGGCGGCGGTGGCCGACTGCACGCTGATCAGGTTCTGGAAACTGGCCACGCTGACACCGCTGTAGGCACGTGCCGCACCGGCGGTGGGCAGCACGTGGTTGGTGCCACTGCAGTAGTCGCCCAGCGCTTCGGGGGTGTAGTCGCCGAGGAACACCGAACCGGCGGCCTCCACCTTCTCCAACCATGCGCGCGGCTCGCGCAGCGCCAGAATCAGATGCTCCGGCGCGTACCGGTTGCTGATCGCGAAGCCGTCATCAAGCGAATCGACCAGAATCAGGCGCGAAGAAGCGAGCGCCTGCGCGGCGATCTCCGCACGCGACAGTTGCGCCAGCTGCGCCTCCACGGCCGCTTCAACGCGCTCCACCATTCCTGCGTCATCGGTCAGCAACAGCACCTGCGAGTCCGGGCCATGCTCGGCCTGCGACAGCAGATCGGCGGCGACGAACGCCGGATTGGCGCCCGCATCGGCAATCACCAGCACTTCGGACGGACCGGCCGGCATGTCGATGGCCGCCGCGCCGTCCTGGGCCACCTGCTGCTTGGCTTCAGTCACGTAACTGTTCCCCGGCCCATACAACTTGTCGCAGGCCGGCACGCTGTCGGTGCCATAGGCCATCGCCGCGATTGCCTGCGCGCCGCCCAGCTTGAAGACGCGGTGCACACCGGTCAGGCGCGCGGCCACCAGCACCGCAGGATCGGCACTGCCGTCCTTGCGCGGCGGCGTGCACAGCACCACTTCGCGGCACCCAGCCAGCTGTGCGGGCACCCCCAGCATCAACGCAGTGGACGGCAACGGCGCGCTGCCCGCCGGCACATACAGACCCACCCGACCGATCGGGCGCACCACGCGCTCACAGCGCACGCCGGGGGCGGTCTCGACCGCATAGCCCGTGCTCATGCCAGCCTGGTGGAACGTACGGATACGCGTGGCAGCATCGATCATCGCCTGGCGCAGTTCGGCCGGGACCGCCTGTTCGGCGGCGGCAAATTCGGCCTCGCTGACCTCGAAGGTCGTCGGCGCCACTCCGTCGAAACGCAGGGTGATCTCGCGCAGTGCGACGTCGCCGCCTCCGCGCACCGCCGCGATCAGGGTCGCGACAGACTCACGGGTACGTGCCGCCACGGCCTGGACCGGGCGTTGCAGCGCCTGCGCCTGGGCGCCGGCATCCAATTGGGACCACGTCAAACGATTCATGCCAGCGACCGCTCCACACTCAGTACCATCAAGCCCTGCGCCCCCGCGCGCTCCAGTTCCTCCAACCGCTGCCAGGTCAATGCGCCGTGGCACATGGTCTGCAAACGCAGGTGACCGCCGTCATCGGGCAACTGCACCAGCGGGTCGGCGTCGGGCAGCAGGCGGGTCAGCTCGGACACCCGGTCCAGTTCGGCGCGGAACATCAGCAGCTTGCTGTCCTGCACCTTCACCACGCCATCCAGACGACGCAGCAGCATCGCCATCAGGCCGGCGCGGGCGTCGTCGGGCGTGCGGACCGGACCGGCCAGCACGGCCTCGCTTTCGAGCAGGGTTTCGACCGGCTTGAGCTGGTTGGCGGCCAACGTCGCGCCGCTGGAGACCAGGTCGCAGATCAGGTCTGCCGTGCCCAGGCGCGGGGCGATCTCGACCGAGCCGGACAGTTCGACCACCTGCGCATCCACGCCGCGCGCGGCCAGCCAGTCGGCCAGGATCGCCGGGTAGCTGGTGGCGATGCGCTTGCCGGCCAGCTGCGCCACGCCGGTCCACTCCCACTCGTCGGGTACCGCGAGCATCAGCCGGCACTGGCCGAAGTTGAGCCCGCGCCGCGCCTGGTAGGCGTCCGGCAGGCCGATCCGGCGGCGCGCGGCGCCCTGCTCGTCCAGCTCGTTACGGCCGACGATGCCGAAATCGCACACGCCATCGGCGATCAGGCCGGGAATGTCGTCGTCGCGGACCAGCAGCAGGTCCACCGGCAGCGATTCGCCGTAGCAGAACAGCTTGTCGCGGCTCTGCCGCCAGCTCAGCCCGCAGGCGGTCAGCAGGCTGCGCGCCGGCTCGGCCAGCCGCCCGTTCTTCTGGATGGCGATACGCAGCCGGTCGCGTGCCGGGGCGGTCTGGGTTGCACTCATGGGGGTGGTCTCTACTCGGATGCGGGGGAAGGCGGCGTGGCGGCGATGGCGGCGGCGTAACCGCCGTGGCCGTGGTCCAGCGAGCGCGCCACGCGCCCGGTGGTGGTCACGCTGACCCCGGTCAGCTCATGGATCTCGCGATACGGCACGCCCTGCTGCAGCAGCGGCACGACCTTCCAGCGATCGGACAGCGCCTCCAGCTCGGCAGGGGTGCACAGGTCGCGCAGGAACGCGGTCACGGCCTCCGGATCGGACAAGGCAGCAAAGGCACGCGCCAGCGAGGCCAGATCGGCCTGGGCATCTTTTTCGCGGGGGACGGGACGTAGTTTCATTGTATCAATGTAATAGCGTGCTATTACATTAGCGCAAATGACGGCGCATGGTCAAACCGCCACAGAGGGCGGAATGGCCCGGTTCAGGGTCTGGAAACGAACAACGCCCGCGTGGCGGGCGTTGTATGAATCAGCGGGGATTCGTGCCGAGCAACTGTCGGCACTACCGGCAGTGGACCTCGGCCCTAAGCGCGCCGCTGCGGCGGCATTCACCGAGCAGGCTGCCTTGGGGGCTGGGGAGCGACTCCACCGCCTCCAACGCCCCGGCGCCGTGGGGACACTGTCGCCCGGCCAGCTCGCGCAGGTCGCGTTCGAGCTGCGCGTGGTCGATCACATGGCAGCGATCAACCACGAGCCGGTAATGCCCGGGGCCGATCCGCTCGCTGCGCAGGGCGGGATCGCTGTGGCAGCCAGCGAGCAGGAGCACCATCAGTGCCCCTGCCGCGACCTGTTTCATGCCATCGCCTTGGCCTGCTCCAACTCAACCTGCAGCGCGCTGGCCAGCTCGTCGCGGGCGACCTCGAACTGCTGCTCGCGCAGCAGATCCTTGACCGCCACCACGCCACGCGCCAGCTCATCCTCACCGGCCAGCACGACGAAGCGGATGCCTGCCTTGGCGGCGTACTGGAACTGCTTGCCGATCTTCTTCGGCTCCATCTGCACTTCGGCATTGATCCCGCCCACGCGCAGGCGACGGGCGATGTCCAGCGACTCGGCCAGGCCGTTGTCGTCCATCAGGGCCACCAGTGCGTGCACGCTGCTGTCCTCGATCCCGGCGATCAGGCCGGCCTCGCGCAGCTGCCAGAACAGGCGGGTCAGGCCGATGGAGATGCCCACGCCTGGCAGCTTGGACTTGCTGTAATGGCTGGCCAGGTCTTCATAACGGCCGCCCGAGCAGATCGAGCCGATCTGCGGGTGGTCGGTCAGCGTGGTCTCGTAGACGGTGCCGGTGTAGTAATCCAGGCCGCGCGCGATCGAGAAGTTCAGGCAGTACGCGGTTTCCGGTACACCCAGCGCCTTGACCAGCTGCAGCACTTCGCGCAGTTCGGCGACGCCCAGCTTCAGCGTTTCGCTGGCGGCGCCGTCGACCAGCAGTGCATCCAGCTGCGCCAGGGCATCTTCATGGCTGCTGGAACGCACGGCGACGAAGGCCAGGATGCGCTCGACCTGCTCGGCCGGAATGGCAAAGCCCTCGCCCCCCAGCGTCTCGCGCACGTAATCGGCGCCCCGCTTGTCCAGCTTGTCCACTTCACGCAGCACCGCCAGCTGGCGCTCGCCATCGGCCACGCCCAGGCTTTCGAAGAAGCCGCGCATCAGCTTGCGGTTGTTGAGCTGCACCGAGAAATCCCCGATGCGCAGCTCCGCGAACACCGCATGGATGACCGCCAGCACTTCGGCGTCGTAGCGATTGCTCAGCGTGTCCTTGCCGATCACATCGATGTCGCACTGGTAGAACTCACGGAAACGGCCTCGCTGGGCACGCTCGCCGCGGTACACGCGCTGCATCTGGTAACGGCGGAACGGGAAGGTCAGGTCGTGTTCGTGCTCGGCGACGTAGCGTGCCAGCGGCACGGTCAGGTCGAAGCGCAGGGCCAGCTCGGGCAGCGCCTTCGCTTCGGCTTCGGCGGCGTTGGCCAGCGCGCCGGTGGACTGCACGAAGTACACCTGGCGCTCGGTCTCGCCGCCGGACTTGGTCAGCAGCACATCGGACAGCTCGAACACCGGGGTTTCCACCGGCAGGAACCCGAACCGCTCGTAGTTGCGGCGGATGACGTCCAGCATGCGCTGGAACGCGATCTGCTCACGCGGCAGCAATTCCATGATGCCGGGCGGCGTACGGGGCTTGATCACTTGCGGGACTCCTGCGGAAACGGGGGGATGAGCGAGCGGCATATTCTAGCCGCAGCCAGCGCGACGGGCCGCATCCGGGCCTGCGGACCGGGCCAATGGCGGCATGAAGTATCATAGGCAGGCCCCGCTTGCTGACCTGACATGACCCGGCCCCACTCCGGTACCGCGCTTTCCGCTGTTGAAGACCCCGCCGCCCCCGGTTGCTCGCCGTTGCGCGACTGCCTGCATTGCTCGGTCCGGCACCTGGCGGTCTGCTCGGCGCTGTCGCCGGATGAAGTACAGGCGCTGGAACGGGTTACCGTTTCCCAGCCCCTCCCGCTCGGGTCCACCCTGGCCCGTGCCGGCGAGCCGCGTCAACATGTCTATACGATTACCGCCGGTGCGCTGCGCCTGGTCCGCACCCTGGCCGACGGACGCCGCCAGATCAGCGGGTTCGTCCTGCCCGGCGATTTCCTGGGGCTGAGTGGCAGCGATCACCACCGCTATGACATCGAGGCCATCGCCGACAGCCGCGTGTGCCGCGTATCACTGCCGCAGATGAAGGACCTGCGCTCGCGCTTCCCGCACCTGGAGCGCAAGTTGCTGCAGCGCGCCTGCCAGGAACTGGATGCCGCGCAGGATGCCGCGATGGCGCTGGGCCGGCTGCAGCCGGCCGAGAAGGTCGCCGATTTCCTGCTGCGCCTGGCCGCGCGCGAAGCCCTGCTCGGTGAAACGGGGCTGCGCGTGACCCTGCCGATGGGCCGCGGCGACATCGCCGATCATCTCGGCCTGACCATGGAAACCGTCAGCCGCACCTTCACCAAGCTGCGCCAGCAGGGCCTGATCGCCCTGCCCCATCTGAATACCGTCGAGATCCTGGACGAAGCCGGCCTTCAGAAGCTGTCGGCCGACGAGTCGTACTGACTCCACCTCACCCGCGCAACAACACCTCACGCAGCGCGCCATAGGCCGGTGCGCATGCCTCGGCCGTTGCAGGCCGCTCCAGCAAGGCAGCCAGTGCCGGCGGCACCGTCAGTGGCTTGCCGATCAGCGGCTCCACCACCGATTCGAACTTGGCCGGATGCGCGGTCGCCGCGACCGCCCAATGCCCCTGTGCGCCGGCGGCACGCAGGTGCTCCAGGCGCGCCACCGCCGTCGCGGTATGCGGGCAGAACACCTCGCCGTGCAGGTCATGCCGCCGCTTGATCAGTTCGCGGATCGCCGCATCATCCACCGACTCGGCAGTGAACGCGGCCCGGAGCGCCACATCATCGTCGTTGTACAGCCAGCGCAGCCGCTCGACATTGCTCGGCGCGCCCACGTCCATCGCGTTGGCGATGGTCGCGACGCTGGTCTGCGCGCGGTAGGCCTCGCCCTGGAAGTAGCGCGGCAATACATCGTTGGCATTGGTCGCCAGGGCGATCTGTCCGAGCGGCAGGCCCATCGCCCGCGCCAGGATCGCCGCCATCGCATTGCCCAGGTTGCCGGTCGGAATCACCAGGTTCAGCACGTGGCCGGTCTGCGCCTGGTGCACCAGCGCCGCATGCGCGTAGTAACTCATCTGCGGGAGCCAGCGGCCCAGGCTGATGCTGTTGGCCGAGCTCAGCGGGACCTCGGCCTGCAGTTCGCGATCGCCCAGCGCCTGCTTCACCATGGCCTGGCAATCATCGAAGGAGCCTGCCACGCGCAGCGCGTGGATGTTGTCGCCGAAGCACCCGAGCTGATGCGCCTGCCGCGGCGAGACCCGTCCATCCGGGTACAGCACCACCACCCGGATCCCCGGCTGCCGATGGAAGGCAGCCGCAACCGCCGCCCCGGTATCGCCGGAAGTCGCGACCACGATCGTCAGCGGACGCTCGCGCCCCTGCTGCAACCGGGCCAGACAGGCCGCGAGGAAGCGCGCACCGAAATCCTTGAAGGCGGCCGTGGGGCCATGGAACAGTTCCAGCACATGGTCGTCGGCCGTCGCCAGCGGACGCAGCGGCGCATCGACATTGAAGGCCTGCGCGCAGAGTTCGGGCAGCACCTGCTCCAGGGCATCGTCATGGAAATACGGCGCCAGCACGGCCGCGGCCGTCTGCGCGAAGGAATCGCGCGCCGACCAGTGCTGCAGGCGCGGACGGTGCTCGGGAACATACAGGCCGCCATCCGGGGCAAGGCCGGCGGCAAGCGCCTGGCTGAGCGAGGTGGCGGGGGCAGCGTGACGCGTGGAGACAAACTTCATCGGACATCCCAAAGTAGAAAGTGTGGAGGCGTCACAGCAGGCGGGCGGCGGGCGCATTCAAGGGCGACACCCAGCCCTGGCTGTCGAAGCCTGCGTCAGCGAATGCGTGCTGGACCGCGGACTGCGCGGCACATGCGGCCTCGCGCTGCTCGAACCAGGCAAACACGCTCGGCCCCGCACCGGAAATGCTGGCGCCCATCGCACCGGCATCCAGGGCGGCATCGCGCGCCGCTGCAAAGCCGGCGATCAGACCGGCACGGCGTGGCTCGACCAGCACGTCGCGCAGGCCCGCACGAACCAACGCGGCATCGGCGGTGTAACAGCCACTGAGCACCAGCGCCAGATTCGCGCTCTGCGCGACGAACTCGCCCAAGGCGTAATGGCCCTGCAATGCAGCGCGTGCACGGCGGGTCTCCAGCACCGCATCCGGATGCACCAGCAGGCTGTGCCACGCCACCGGGACCGGCACCGGCACCAGCCGGTCCGCCGTGCTCAGTACCAGCCCGCCCAGCAGCATCGGCCCCAGGTTGTCGCCGTGCCGCCCGCCACTGGCGACCGCCTCGCCGGTCAACGCGAATGGATACAGCGCTTCGCGCGACAGCGGCTGCGGCAACAGCGCATTGGCGGCGACCAGTGCCGCCACGCATGACGCGGCCGAACCGCCCATGCCCGAGCCCAGCGCGATGCCCTTGTCGATCTCCACCTCGAACCCGAACGGCAGATCCAGCGCGGCACGCAGTGCGATCAACGCGGCACCGGCGGTGTTGTCCTCCGCCACCAGCGGCAGGTCCACCGTGGTGCCGCGGATCGCGTGGATGCGTACCACGGGCGCCTCGATACGCCGCACGGTCACCGTATCGCCAACGCCTTCGATCGCGTGGCCAAGGATGTCGAACCCGACCCCCACGTTGCCGACCGAGGCCGGTGCGAATGCGCGTGCTTCCGTCATGCGGCCCTGACTCACAGACGTGCTCCTTCGCCCACCGCCACGCGCAGCACATCGGCGAACACGCCGGCGGCGGTCACCTCCGGCCCGGCGCCAGGCCCCTGCACCACCAGCGGGTTGTCGCAGTAGCGGCGCGTGGTGAACTGCACCACGTTGTCGGTCAGACGCAGGTTGGCAAAGGCATGTCCCGCCGGCAGCGCGACCAGTCCTACTTCAGCGCCATCCGGGGTCAGGCGCGCCACGTAGCGCAACACCGCACCCTCGGCCCTGGCGACCGCCAGCCGCTCGGCGAACACCGCATCGATCTGCGGCAGGCCGGCCATGAAGTCGTCCACGCTGGCCTGGCGAAGCGCCTCGGGCACCAGGCTCTCCACGCGCACCTGCGCCAGGCTGAGCTCACGGCCTGCCTCGCGCGCCAGGATCACCAGCTTGCGCGCGACGTCCACGCCGGACAGGTCATCGCGCGGGTCCGGCTCGGTATAGCCCATGCCCCGCGCCTGGCTGACCAGCTCGGAGAACGGCACCTGCCCGTCGTATTTGTTGAACAGCCACGCCAAGGTGCCGGAGAAAATGCCGTCGATCGCCAGTACTTCATCGCCGGTATCGACCAGGTCGCGCAGCGTGGTGATCACCGGCAGGCCCGCACCCACCGTGGCCTCGTAACGGAAACGCGCGCCGCTGCCGGCGGCCGCCTCGCGGATCGCGTGATAGCGCTCCAGCGGACCGGCACCGGCCTGTTTGTTCGGGGTGACCACGTGGATGCCCGCGGCCAGCCAGCCGGCATAGCGGTCGGCCACATCGGCACTGCCACTGCAGTCGATGATCAGCGCGTGTGGCAGATGTGCGGAGAGCAGGTGTTCGGTGAATGCGTCCAGATCGCTCGGTTGGGCCGGGCCGGACAGCGCCGCGCGCCAGTCGCCTTTCAGGCCGCGCTCGTCCAGCACCATGCGGCTGCGCGAGGCCACCGCACGCAGCCGCAGGTCCACATTGGCGCGGCCGAGCAGTTGCACCTGGGCGGCCTGCAGCTGGTCCAGAAGTGCCGCACCTACGTTGCCCGGGCCGATCACGCCGACCGAGAATGTCTGCGGCGACAGCCAGAACCCGGCATGCGCCGCGCGCAGGGCCTTGGTCGCATGGCGGCTGTCCACCGCCACGGAAATATTGCGCTCCGACGAGCCCTGCGCGATCGCCAGGATGTTCACCTGCGCGCGGCCCAGCGACTCGAACAGGCGCGCGGCCACGCCCGGCTGCCCGGCCATGCCATCCCCCACCGCCGCCAGCACGCTTACGTTGTCGGTCAACTGCACGCGCTGCACCTGGCCCAGGCTCAGTTCATGCGCGAACGCCTGCAGCAGCGATTCGCGCGCACGCACCGCCTCGGCCTGCTTCACCACGCAGCAGATCGAGTGCTCCGAGGACCCCTGCGAGATCATCACCACCGACACATGCGCATTGCGCAGCGCCGCGAACACCCGCTCAGCGGTGCCCGGCACGCCAATCAGGCCGGTGCCTTCCAGATTGATCACGGCCAGGTCCGGGCTCAGGGTCAGCCCTTTGATCGGGCCGGACGCGGTGCGCTCGGCGGTGATGCGCGTACCCGGATGGTCCGGGTGGAACGTGTTGCGGATGATGATCGGCAGGCCGCGCTCGATCGCCGGCGACATCGTCTGCGGGTGCACCACCTTGGCGCCGAAATAGGCCAGCTCGCAGGCCTCGTCGTAGCTCAGCGCTTCCAGCTGGACCGCTTCGGGCACGACCCGTGGGTCGGCCGAGAGCACGCCGTCCACGTCGGTCCAGATATGCAGTTCATCGGCATTGAACAACGCAGCGAAGATCGCGCCGGAATAGTCGCTGCCGTTGCGGCCCAATGTGGTGATGCGGTCCTGGCGGTCGCGCGCGACGAAGCCGGTCGCCACAATGCGCGATTGCGGATGCTGCAGTCGCCATTGGGCGAGGCGTTCGGCGCTGCGCACCCAGTCCACGTCCACGCCCAGCTCGCCGCGCTCGATCACCAGCACGTCGCGCGCATCCAGCACGGCGCAGTCTTCGCCCAGCGTCCGCAGGTACTGGCCGAGCAGTTCGGCGGAATACACCTCGCCCATGCCCTGCACACGGTCCAGCACTTCGCTGGGCAGGCCACCGATCACCGCCAGCGCGCCGAGTACCTCGGCCAGCTGATCGAAGCGCTGGTCCAGCCACTCCACCGTCGCGCCAGCGTGCTCACCCAGCAAGGCAACGGCGGCACCGCGGTGGCGGACACGCAGCGCATGCCAGTGCTCGCGCCAGGCCGAGCCGTCTTCGGCCGCCAACGTCGCCACGCCGATCAGTCCATCGGTGACGCCCTTCATCGCCGAGACCACGGTGACCTGCATCGCCTCCTCACGGGCCAGCAGCAGCTGCGCCACATGGCGATAGCGCTCGGCATCGGCAACCGAGGTGCCGCCGAACTTGTGGACCACGGTGGCCGCACCGGCCCGCGCGGCGACGGACACGGCAGGCGGGGCGGAAGGTGGAGCGGAAGCGGCGACAGAAGACATGCTGACCTCGATGGGAGGCCCCGCGTCACATCAGGCTTGAGAGTTTCCCCCGCCACCTGATCTGGGTGCGGGGCCGTGGTTTTCGGAAATTACGCGAAGACGACGGGCCGCACCGGGCGAGTGGTGGCGGTGGTAATGATGGTGGTACCGGTCGACACGGCCTGGCCGCCCGCGGTAGCGGGTACGAGCACAGTGGCGTGGGCGGCGGTGATGACCATGGATCAAGAAAACTACGCCGCCGCCCTGCTTGTCAAGTGCTGCGCTGCAAAAGATCGCGACACGCAAACCGCCGCGATCGTCGGCCAAACAGTTGCGATTGTGACCATCCAGACGCAGCAAGGCCCGCCCTAGCCCGCGTGCTCGGCCACCGCGGCAGGCGGTCGATGCGCATGCGCGCACATCAGCACACCGGAGATCAGGCAGACGATGGCCACCGTTTCCATGAGCGTCGGCCAGCGCTGCTGCCAGGCAAAGCCATACAGCAGCGCGAACAGGGTTTCGAAGACGATCATCTGGCCGGTCAGGGTCAGCGGCAGGTGGCGGCTGGCGCGGTTCCAGCAGGCGTTGCCGAGCACCGAAGCGACCACCGCCACGCCGGCGCTGATCAGCCAGAAGTTCAGCCACTCACCGGGCGGATGCACCGTCGTACTGGTCAGGAAGGCACTCGGCACCAGCACCAGGGCCAGGCCGCCGGTGGTGATGCCGGTGAGCAGCGACCAGTCGTGGCCGGACAGATCCGGCCGGCGCGCCAGCCATCGGCTGTTGCCGATCGAGTACACCGCCCAGGACAACAGCGCGCCGATCGCGCACAGCAGGCCCAGCAAACGGCGCCCGGCAGACCCCTGCGCATGCTCGGCCATCAAGGCCTCATAGCCCACCAGCGCCACCCCAAGCAGGCACAGCAGCAGCGCCGGGGCCAGCCGACGCAACGGCACCGCACCCTCTTCGCGCACGCCGGCCAGGGTCACCACCACCGGGATCAATCCCACGATCAGCGATGCCGCGGCGCCACCGGCCCACTGCACGGCATTGGCCAGCAGCAGGAAGTACACCAGATTGCCGGCCAGGCTCAGCCACAGCAGGCCGCGCCACTCGGGCCAGGCCAGCCGGTCCTTGAGCTGCCGCCAGCGCGGTGCCAGCAGCACCACGGCGATCAGGCCATAGACCAGGTAACGGCCGGCCGAGAGCTGCACTGCGTTGAAGCTGTGCAGCATGGCCGGGGCAAGGAACACCACGCCCCACAGCGCGCCGGCGGCAATGCCATTGGCGATGCCCACTCCCATCGATCGATTCATTGCGGCTCACGCGGTGTGCATTGGCCGCGCAGTGTAGAAGCCGAGCCGCGCGGCGTCTTGACCGAGGCTACTGCCGCCGGAAGGCCTGCGGGGTCAGCCCGGTTTCCCGGCGCAGCGCGCGGGTCAGCGCGCTGTGCTCGGAGTAGCCGGCATCCAGCGCGATCGTGGCGATGCTGTCGGTGCTGGTCAGCAGCCGGTGCTTGGCCCAGCGCAGCCGGCAGGCACTGAGCCAGGCCTGCGGCGGCACGCCGAACTCCTGCACGAAGGCCGCATGCAGGCGACTGCCGCTGATACCGACCAGTGCGGCCATGCGGGCCACGTTCCAGTCCGCGCCGGGGGTGGCCGAGAGCCGGGTGCACAGGGCATGCAGCCGTGCCGCACTGCCGGCGGGCGCGTACTGCTGGAGCAGGGTCGCGAGCAGGTCGTCGCTGCCGGGTGCGGACGCACCGGCCAGGCGCTGCCGAAGCCCTTTGGGCAGTGCCAGCCAACGCTGGCGGCGAAGATGCTCCAGGGTATCGTCATCGATCAGCCCGGCCGGGCAATCGACGATCAGCATCAGATGATCACCATCGCCGGTCTGCGCGTGCCCTTCACCGGGCGCGACAAACGCACCTTGCAGCACATCCAGGCGGCCGCCGAATGCATCGACCTCGAAATCCAGATCGCCGCGCAGCGGCAGTACCCATTGCGCAAAGTCATGCCGGTCCACATCGCTGGACGTTCCGTAACACCGCAGGTGGCAGGCGCTGGCATGCATGGCGATAGTCTGCGCGCAGGGCGAAGTGCGCTGCAAGCGGCCTCGAAAAGCGCGCGCATCCGCGTACCATGGCAGCCGACCCGTACGACATGGAGCGTTCACCGTGGCCTGCACCATCGTTCCCCTCAGTGACCGCCCCGACCTGCTGCCCGTTCTGGCCGAGTGGTATTTCCAGCAATGGGGACGCCACGTGCCGGGCCTGACCCTGCTGGACGAGCAGCAGCGGCTGGAAGTCTTCCTGCAGGACGACGAATTGCCCCTGCTGCTGATCGCCCTGGACGACGCGGTCCCGGTCGCCGCGGCGCAGCTCAAGTTCCATGAACGCACCGAACGCCCCGAGCGGCTGCACTGGCTGGGGGGCGTGTACGTGCATCCGGCGCACCGCGGACGCGGCCTGGCCGAGAAGGTCATCCGTGAGTTGCTGGCACGCGGTCGTGCGCTGGGCGTGCGCGATGTCTACCTGCAGACCGAGGCCGATGATGGCGGGCTGTATCGTCGCCTCGGCTGGGCGCCGCTGGAAACGCTGCAGCATGCCACGGGCATGCCGGTCCGGATCATGGTCCGCAGCGTAGCCGCCGGCCGCGTCGACTGAACGGGCGGTTGCGGCGGGCCGGGTTGAGCATGAATGCGGCGCCGGTGAATAGCGTCAGCGGAAGCGTACCGGCTGCGGTGCCGGGCGGTCGGCCAGCGAGCCGAGCGTGAACGTGTATCCAGCCTCTTCCAGCAGCTTGCGCATGCGCAGCTCCGCGCGTTTGGGATAGGCCAGCGAAGTCGGCGCGTGCAGCGCGTAGGAGGTCGATTTCCCGGGCAGCGTTTCGCGGGTCACCGAGGACTGGTTGGTCTCGCACGCGTTGGCCCACAGGTCCATCAGCACCTTCGGGCCGATGGATTGATTGTTGCTGAGACGAAGCGTCAGCCAACGCATGTGTTCCATGACAAATCCAAGCGGCTCTTTGTCCCGAGTATGCACCAATTCCCCCACTACCGTTCGGCGCCGTCCGGCCCCCAGGCGCCACCCCGCCTGGCGGGGCACGAACGAACAGCCCCGGCAGTGCCGGGGCTGTTCTGGTTACCGCTCCAGGGAGCGGTGCACTGGCGACCGTGGGGAATGGCCAGCGCACCGCGCGCCTGAAACTCAGTGCTTCATGGCGTGCTTGCGGTCGCGCATCACGGCATGGCATTCCTGCACCTGCGGCAGCAGACGCTGGACTTCCTGGCGCGCGGCCGGCGAGGTGTCGGCGTCGGTCAGGGTGTCCTTGAACGCCTTCAGCAGGCGATCTTCGGATTCTTCCAGCTCCGCCACGTAGCCGTACTGCTTGTCGCCCAGGGTGGCGCGCACCTTGCCGTAGAACTGCTGCATGGAACCGACGAAGGTGCCATGGTCGGCCGGCTTGCCGCCAGCGGCGACAACCGTGGCGCTCAGCGAGCGGACGATCTCATTCTTGACACCGGCGATACGGGTGAAGAGCGCCGCCAACTCGGTATCTTCGACCTTGCCCGCAGCCTCGGTGTAGAACTCCTGGCCATCGCGGGCGATTTCGATCAGGTCGTTCAAGTTATGCGCTGTCTTCGATTCGGTATTCACTGCGATGTACTCCTGTTGGTCCGGTTTGGCCCGGTGTTTGTTCTCGGGGTGAGTCGACTTTTCCGCATCGGCCATGAAGTCGGCGTGACACTGAAATGCGAGTGTTCAGCGACCTCAACGCACTGCGCGGCAGATGTGCACGGCGCGTCGCCGAGGCGCGAAATGCGTGTTACTTCCCCGCCCGTCTGCGTTTGATCCAGGACAGACACTGCCCGGCGATGGCCGTGAGCAGGATCAGTGAATTGGTCACAACGAAAACGACCGATCCGGTCGCCGCGCTGTACGCAATGAACAACACCGAGGCGGTGATCTGGCCGACGAACAGCCAGGTCGATACCGCTTCCGCATCGTCGGCCGTCCACTGCTTCCAGATCTGTCGCCACAACGTGGCGATCAGCACGGCCGTCGCCGCCCAGCCGAGCAGATCAATGGTCTCCATCAGCGCGCCAGCAACGACAGCGGCGCCGCGTCACCTACCCCATCGTCCGTCGCCAGGCCGACGCGCTGTTCCAGCCGACGCAGGAAATCGCTGAAGCCGTGCGGTGCGCGGGCCTGTCGACGTGCGCTGGTCATCACGCGGGGGCTGGCCAGTCGCGCCACCTGCATGCCGGCGCCGTGCATGGCCTGGATCAAGGCAACATCTTCACCGGTGGCCAATGGCGCGAATCCACCGGATTGCCGGTAGGCCACCGCGCTGAAGCCCATGTTCGCGCCATGCACATGAGGATGCCCATCCACCGCCTGCTCGCCCTGCAGGAACTGCTCGCGCACGGCCTGCGGGTAGTCCAGCCAGTCGCCCACGGCCACCACGCCACAGAAGGCGTTCGCACCACACTGCAGCTGGCGCGCAAGCCAGTCCGGCGGAACCACGCTGTCGGCGTCGGTGCAGCCGATCCAGCGGGCACCCAGCGCCAACGCACGCTCACTCGCCGCCGCACGCGCGACGCCGACACAGCCCGCGTCAACCGTCACCACCTCCACCCCCATGCGCTGGCAGATCCACGCGGTGGCGTCACTGCAGCGATCCAGGGCGACCACGATCACCACTGCCTCGCCACGCAACGCGGGATGCAATGCAGCTACCTGCAGCGACTGCAGGCAGGCAGCGATCAATTGTTCTTCATTGTGTGCGGGAAGGGTCACGGCGATCATCGCAGCCCCTCGCGTTCGGCCACCGAGGTGGTCTCGGCCGACCAGCCTTCCAGCAGCATGTCCTCATCACGATACGAGAACAGGCGTGGCAGTCCATCATCAAACTGTGCGTGCACGAATGCGGCGCTGCAGCGCGCCTGCTCGAACGGCACGCGCCAATGGCAGGCGATCACAACGCCCTGCGGGGTGAGCGAGCGGATCACCTGCGCGGCGGTCTGACGCATCTCCTCCTGGGGGAGGTAGTAACCCATCTCACCCAGCACGATCAGATCAAAGGTGCCGTCCGGCCAGTCCCGTGGATGACGTGCCTGTTCGATGGCGACGTGCGTGTGCCGGCGGGTCATCGCGCGCGCCGCGTCGACCGCGCCTTCACTCAGGTCGGTAGCGAGCAGGTGATCGCAACGCTCGGCCAGGGCGGCGGTGAGCACACCGTTGGAGCAGCCCAGCTCCCAGCCGCGGGCAAAGCGCTCGCGTGGCAGGCTGGCCAGGGTGAGCGCGCGCTTGCGCTGCTCGTACCACCGGGTGCGGTACTGGAAGGGATCCTCCTTCTCGTACAGCGCATTGAAGTAGGCGACATCACTCATCCGATCAGTACCTCGTAGCTACGTTCGAAGCGCTGCAGGACAGCGGCGGGCAGGATGGGCTCGCAGTCCAGCCCGTCCACCGCGCCGGTCTGGGTCACGAATTGCTGGATCGCATCGCGCTTGCGCTCCACCAGGGCGCCATCCAGCGCAACGCGCGTGGCCGGCACCCACGCCGCCGGCGCCGCCTGCGGGTCGAGCCAATGCCAGCCCCACACGGGGTATTCCTTCACTGCTGCGCCGCGCACGCTGGCGGCCTGCAGGCAGGCACGCGCGACCGCTTCATGGTCCGGATGCCCATCGAAGCGCCACGGTGCCAGCACCAGGTCACCCGGCTGCAGCAGGGCCGCCAACTGTCGGCCCATCCAGACCTCGCTGGCTGCCACCGCGCCGTCGCCGATGTGCCAGGAGATCCGCTCTGCGCTCGCCACACCCAGGCAACGCAGCGCGTCGTCCAGCTCGGCGGCGCGGGCAATACGCAGCCGCTCGGGCGACCACGCGGGTTGGTCGGGATAGCAGGCTTCGCCATCCGTCACCGAAATCACCGTGATGGCAAGGCCAGCCTGGTGCGCAATCGCCATCAGGCCGCCGCAGGCCAACACCTCATCGTCAGGGTGCGGCGACACCACCACCAGCCGCCGCGCATCGGCGAGCAGCACCGCAGGGGATGCAACCGGCAGCGTCTGCAACCACGGCGAAGCCGCCCATTGCGCTTCGGTCACGCCGCCGCCTTCGATCTGACGATTCACAGCGTCCACGTACGGCCCTCCCGGTGCATCCGGTTGCCAAGATGCTGCCAGTCGCGGTCGGCATGACTCTGGCGGATGAAAACCGTCAGGTCAGCCCAGCGCCGGGCGTGTGCCGGGTCCATGCACATCGGGCCAGGCCCGAGCGCCCTGCCCACTCGGTCCAGCGTCAGGGAAGCGGCACGCTCCACGGCGCTGCGCGCCCGCACGATCTCTCGCTGATGGGGTTGGTCGGGCTGTGCGTCGATCAGCGCGGCGAGCTCGCGCAGCAGTGACGCACAGGGCGACAGTGCCAGATCGACCTCACCCAGGAGGCCAGCCGCCGTACCCGGTTCATCGGCCTTCGCGCTGCGCAGCAGCGGCTCGGCCAACGCGCTCGCGCCGCCGAACCAGCACGCTGCGATGCCCGCCCCACCGTGCCAGAAGCCCGGACGTTGCAGATACGCTTCGGCCGCCCCGACTTCAACGGCCGGCACCCGATCGAAGCGCGCCGTTCCACTGGGGACCCGCCCCATGCCCGTGGCCTGCCAGGTCTGCGGCAGGAAACTCACGCTGGCGCGGCGCACTGGGACGAGGAACAGGCGTGAGCGACCGTCATCGCGCACCGTGACCAGCGCATGGTCCACCCAGCCGGCGCCGGAGCACCACGGCTTGTCACCGGAGAGCGTGCCGCTGGCCCGATCAAAGCGCAGGGTCGCCGCCGGTCCTTCGGCTGCCCATACCGCTCCCAGCTGATCGCGGTCGGGCATAGCGGCGCCAAGCTCTTCCAGGATCGCCTGCGCGTCGTAATGTGCTTCAAGCACCTTGGCCAGGCAGAGATCGCGCGCGGCGATATGCGCCAGCGCCTGCCAGCGCAGCAAGGTGTCCCCGCTGCCCGGACGCGGCAACGAGGGTTGATGTTCGATCCACGCGCGAGCCTGCGCCTGCAGGTCATCGCCATCGGCCACCGGCTGCGGTGCCGCCGGCGGTACAAGAGAAGCCACGGCATTCATGTCAGGGCGTCAGGATCACCTTGCGGCAATCCTCCTCTTTGCGGTCGAAGATCTCGTAGCCACGCACCGCGTCCTCAAGCGACAGACGGTGTGTCACGATCACGCCGGGGTCCAGTCGGCCCTCGCCGATATGGTCGAGCAGCTCCGGCATCAACTTCTGCACATGGGTCTGGCCCATCTTGAAGGTGAGGCCCTTGTCGAACGCATCGCCGAGCAGGAAGCCATGAATGAAGCCGGCATACACCCCCGGGATGCTCACCGTGCCACCACGACGCGTCGCCGCGATGCACTGGCGGATCGCCACGCCGCTGCTGCCTTCCACCTTGAGCGTGGTCAACGCCGATTCCAGCGCACTGCCTTCCGCTTCGAACCCGACTGCTTCGATCGTGGCGTCCACGCCGCGGCCGTTGGTCTGGGTGATGATGTATTCCGCCGGATCCTCCACCTTGGTGAAATCGATCGGGGTCACGCCATAGGTCTGCTGCGCGAAGGCCAGCCGATACGGCAGATGGTCGACCATGAAGATGGTCTCCGCGCCCAGCAGGCGGCAGCACGCCGCGCTCATCAGCCCGACCGGGCCGGCGCCGAAGATCGCGACCGTCGATCCCGGTTTCACCCCGGCGTTGATCGCCGCCTGATAGCCGGTGGGCAGGATGTCGGAGAGGAACAACACCTGCTCGTCCGAGAGGGCGTCGGGAATGCGCAACGGCCCCACATTGGCTTTCGGCACGCGTACGAACTCCGCCTGCCCACCGGATACGCCGCCATACAGATGGCTGTAGCCGAACAATGCTGCCGGCGGCCGGATGCCCTTCTGGTTCACCGCCGCGCCCTTGCCGGTATTGGTGGTCTCGCAGGCCGCGAACTCGGCGAGTCGGCAATGGAAGCACTCGCCGCACGCAATCACGAACGGGATCACCACGCGGTCGCCCGGGCGCAGATCCATCACGCCGGCACCCACCTCCTCCACCACGCCCATGAATTCATGGCCCAGCACGTCGCCGGTATGCAGATCCGGGATCTTGCCCCGATACAGATGCAGGTCCGAGCCGCAGATCGCCGTGGCGGTGACGCGCAGGATGATGTCGTCCGCGGCAGCCAGTGCGGGATCCGGCACCGTATCGACCCGTACGTCCTTGCTGCCGTGGTAAGTCAGTGCGCGCATAGCAAACTCCGTTGTCCAAGTACCTCTTTGGTACGTGGTACGGCGTGGCAGCGTCGTGACCGCACCGTGTGCGGGGTGTCTATCCAGGCAACGGCGCCGCACGGCACGTCCAGAACGCAGGGCGCTTGGCCGTCCGCGAGGACTGAATCATTCATTCTCGGCGTGCCGCCCCGGCGCGCGTTCGACAATGCGCGCGTCTGCCGGTTACTCCACCGAAGGCGCCGACGGGGCTTCCGGGTCCGGCGGCAGTTCCTGCGGTGGCGAGGCGGGCGCCGGATCACCTTCCGGCGGAATCTCCTGTGGCGGTTCGTGCGCAGGCGGATCGCCACGGCCGGGTTCCTCCACCGGCGGTGCGGGCGGCACGGGGGCCGGGGTCGGGTCCGGAACCTGCGCGGTCACGCTGTCCAATGAGGTCGCTGTTTCGCTGCCTGCTGTCGTGTACATGCGGCGTGTTCCTTGCGTGGGGTTGCGCTCGACGCTACGCGGCATACCGTCAACATCCAGCGAGGGCGATGGTTTTTGGCCAGTGCACCGGATCAGTCATCGGCTTCCGACCGGCCTTTGTGCACCGTGATCTCGCCGGACGTCTCCAACACCGCCAGCTCGACCTGCCCGAAGCCTTCGCAGCCGTTGGCGCGCATCGCCACCTCCAGATCGGCCGGACTGACGTTGCAGCGTTTCACCTGTTCCCAATAGATGGTGCCGTGCCGCGCCAGCACCACCGGCACGCCCTCCACGATCTCGTTGAGGCGCTTGCTGCGCGCGCCCACGAAGCCGACGAACCAGTTCAGGCCGATCAGCGTCGCGGCCAGAATGAGCCCGCCGGGCAGCGAGGTGTCCTCGCCGATCAGCGAGTTCTGCACCGCAGTGCCCAGCAGCACGATCACCAGGATATCGAACGGCGTGGACTGCCCCATCGAGCGCTTGCCACTCATCCGGGTCAGCAGCAGGACCACGACATACACCGCGACCGCGCGGACCACGAACTCCCACCACTCCATTCCCAGCTCGAACATCTCATGCATCTCGGCAGCCTCCGTGTGGCGAGGTCTGGACGATAGAAACTCCCAGGTGAAGCCGATGGGAGCACCCGCCCTTCACGGCACCCCCGCTCCTTCGTAACAGCGGCAGGGCTAGCGTCGAGGCATCACCGCCCTACCCGTTCGCGCAGGAGACACGCCATGCAGCACGACCAGACCCCGCCCGCCTCCACCGAAGACGCCCACGCCACCCACAACTGCCCGCCTGCGGAAGGCAAGGTCGACAAGCAGCGCACCTCGGAGAACCACGACGAAGCGCTGGAAGAGACGTTCCCGGCCAGTGACCCGATCTCTCCGTTCGTCGCGGCCAAGCCGCCCAAAGACATGACCACCACACCACGACCAGCGGCGACGAAAGAAGACGACCAGCAGAAGAGTCACACCCCGGACAAATTGAGGAACGATGACGCCCGGTGGAAAGACAAGGACATGCCCGAGGCGGAACATGGGGCGACGCCTGGGGATTATGAGCGTCCGGCCCAGGCCTGAAATTCCAAGCGTCCCGCCGCCAGCTCCTTCAGCCGGTCGCGCGCCGCCGTTGCGGCGCGCGAAGGCTGCGGACATATTCCTCACCGAGCTGGGTGGCCATGGCTTCGGCGTCCTCCAGCGTCGCATGGCGAACCGAGGTCTCGATCGTGCGCAGATGACTGCGGTCCGGCGAAAAGATGTGCACGACACCTTGGCAATAAGCGCCGAGATCGACCACTGAAACCACCAGGCTGTAGCCGAGAATGTCCTTGTAGGACGCCATTGCACCGACCTGATCTGCCAGTTGATTCACGATGCCATACGGCATCTCATGCGTCATGGGCCCAAGGTCACGCCTGACATGAAGAGGCGGCGCGGTCGGTCCGCCAACCCCACCATTGTCGGTTATGGCATCATGCGCGCCTTCTAACGATGGCACACCATGAGCACCAGCCGTTTCCAGTTCGTTGACTCACTGCGCGGCATGGCAATCCTGGGGGTGATGATCACCCACATCGGCTCGATGACCCTTAACAACCAAACGGGACTCGCCGCCTCGTTGCGCAAGGTTACCGTCCTCGGGGGCATGGGCGTCCCGTTGTTCTATCTGGTCAGCGCGTTCACGATCATGCTGATGTACTCGAAGCGGGTGAGCACCGAGGTTGCGCCAGTAGGGTCGTTCTACATTCGCCGGGCCATGCGGATCGCACCCGTTTATTGGGGGGGCATCCTTCTCTACACGGCACTTTACGGGCTGACCGGAAGCCGGGGTTGGCAGGAGGGTCCAGAGCTGTGGCACTACCCGCTCCACGTGCTGTTCCTCAACATGACCAACCCTTTCACGCCCAGCACCGTCGTGCCGGGTGGCTGGTCCATCAGCAACGAGATTATCTTCTATGCCATGTTCCCGGCCATTTTTGGTCTGGTCAGGTCGCCGCGACGGGCGCTGCTTTTCTTTGTCGCCTGCGTCGCCCTGAGCCCTGCAGCGGAACTGTTGGCACGTCTTCTGGTCCAGACCGAGTTCGCCAGCGCCACCCCGAAGCAGGCAGAACACTTTGCATATCGCTGGCTCCCCAACCAGTTGTCCTGCTTCGCTGCGGGCTTCGTCTTCTACCACCTGTTCTCGCGGGTGAAGACCATCCCGGCAGCGCTCAACTCACGTGTCGCCAGGATGGCCTTTGCGCTGATCCTGATTCTGCTCCCGCTTGCGATTCTTCCCGCACGGAAGGGGCCGCTGCAGGAAAACCACCTCTGGATCGTGTGGTTCCTGCTGCTTGGCACGGCCATGTACCTGTATCAGTGGCGGCTGCTGGTCAACGGCGTTCTGGCATGGGTCGGCAAGATCAGCTTCTCCTGCTACATCTTCCATTTCGCCGTGATCGAACTGGTTCAGCGCGCGCTTCCCGACATGCGCCCTGTCGCCAACTTCAGTGCGACCCTGGCGATCGTGTTGCCGCTGACATTTGCGTTGGCGTGGCTGAGCTACAGGTACTACGAGACGGTGTTCATGACACTCACCGGCAAGCTGGTTGACCGCTATCAGCGCCGGCGATCGGCGGCAGTGGGCGGCGCCGCTGCGCTGTAAGACGAGGTGAGGCTGCACTACTGACCGTCCCCAACGCCGGTTGATCCGTCGCGGCACAAGGGCGGTCGCGCAAGTCCCTGAAACGTGGTGACCCCGGCCCGATTCGAACGGGCGACCTTCCCCTTAGGAGGGGGACGCTCTATCCAGCTGAGCTACGGGGCCACGGAGGGCGTAAAGGATACAGGCAAACGACACATCACTTCCAATTGACGCCGGTCGCGGCCCAGTCGCTCACCCGGTTGCCCGGCACTCATCTGCGGCAGCGGCAACTGGCCTATGCTCCTGTGCCGTGCGATGAGTGACACGAATGCAGTCCCTGTGGCTCTTCCTCTCCCAACTGGGCGACAGCCGCTGGTTGCTGCCGTTGAGCCTGGTGCTGATGCTCTTCGGCGCCAGGGCGAACCGCGCCCTGCGCGTGCGTTGGGCGGTCGGCCTGATCATCGTCGGTGGGCTGTCCCTGGCCTCGAAGTTGGCGTTCCTGGGGTGGGGCATCGGCTGGCCACGCCTGGATTTCACCGGATTCAGCGGCCACGCGACGATGACCGCGGCGGTGTATCCGGTGGTCGTTTACCTGACGCTCCAGGGGCGGGTGCGCTGGCCTCTGGTCGGCGCGGTGCTCGGTGCACTGCTCGCTGTGGCGATCGCCTACTCACGGCTGCCGCTGAACGCTCACTCCGTGTCGGAAGTCGTCAGCGGATGGCTGCTGGGCATCGCCGTCAGCGGCATGGCCCTGCGAGCCCGGGATGACACCGCGATGACGCCGCTGCCTGCCATCGCCGCCGCCGTGCTCGGTGCTGCGATGGCCCTGGTGCTCCTGTCGGGGGTGCGGACGCATGACCTGGTGATGCGACTGGCGACCGGTTTGTCCGGACGCGGCGAGGTGTTCACCCGCCCTGCCGGTTGCAGCCATCCGGCCGCCCACACGGCGCCTGGCTGCCAGCAGAAGCGCTGAGCAGCTGGGCGGCGCCAAAGGCATCCGTTCGCCCGGCGCCATACGCCCCGTACTGGCGGCGCGCCGCCCCGCACCGCCAGATTGGGCATTGCGCCCCTCTGTTACCATTCGGGGTTCAGCTTGCCGCCCCCCACCCTGCCAGCGGCCAGCGCCTTACAAACGCAACGCAACAGGAGTTTGCATGTCCTCTGACCTGCTCAAGGCCCTCGGCCTCGACGCGACCAACGCTGGCACCTACCTTGGCAACGGCGAGTGGTCCTCGGCCACCGATGCCGGTGTGATCACCCCGGTCAACCCGACCACCGGCGAAGCCATCGCCACGGTCTACGCGACCACCGACGCAGACTACGAAACCATCGTGGCCCGTGCCCAGGAGGCCTTCAAGGTCTGGCGCACCACCCCGGCCCCGCGCCGCGGTGAAGCCGTGCGCCTGTGTGGCGAAGCCCTGCGTGCCAACAAGGACGCCCTGGGCTCCCTGGTCGCGCTGGAAATGGGCAAGAGCAAGCCCGAAGGCGATGGCGAAGTGCAGGAGATGATCGACATCGCCGACTTCGCGGTGGGCCAGAGCCGCATGCTCTATGGCTACACCATGCATTCCGAGCGCCCGGGCCACCGCATGTATGAGCAGTACCAGCCGCTGGGCCTGGTCGGCATCATCAGTGCGTTCAACTTCCCGGTCGCGGTGTGGGCCTGGAACTCGTTCCTGGCCACGATCTGCGGCGATATCTGCCTGTGGAAGCCGTCCAACAAGACCCCGCTGACCGCGATCGCCTCCATGCGCATCTGCAATGAAGCGCTGCGCGAAGGCGGGTTCCCGGACCTGTTCTTCCTGATCAACGATGCCGGCACCGAGCTGTCGCAGAAAATGGTGGCCGACAAGCGCGTGCCGCTGATCAGCTTCACCGGTTCGACCCAGGTCGGCCGCCAGGTCGCCGAGAAGGTCGCGCACCGTCTGGGCCGCTGCCTGCTGGAGCTGGGCGGCAACAACGCGATCATCCTCGATGAGACCGCCGACCTGAAGCTGGCGATTCCGGGCATCGTGTTCGGCGCCGTCGGTACTGCCGGCCAGCGCTGCACCACCACGCGCCGCCTGATCGTGCACGAATCCATCCATGACGACGTGCTGGCCACGCTGATCAAGGCGTACAAGCAGGTGGAAGGCAAGATCGGCGATCCGACCGACCCGGCCAACCTGATGGGCCCGCTCAACAGCGACGGCGCCGTGCAGCAGTTCCTGGCCTCGATCGAGAAGGCCAAGGCCAGCGGCGGTACCGTGCAGACCGGTGGCACCCGCATCGACCGCGCCGGCAACTTCGTGCTTCCGGCCATCGTGACCGGCCTGAAGAACAGCGACGAGGTCGTCCAGCACGAGACCTTCGCCCCGATCCTGTACGTGATGAAGTACAGCACGCTGGACGAAGCGATCGACATGCAGAACGGCGTGCCGCAGGGCCTGTCGTCCTCGATCTTCACCACCAACCTGAAGACCGCCGAGCGCTTCCTGTCGGCCGCCGGTTCGGATTGCGGCATCGCCAACGTCAACATCGGCACCTCGGGTGCGGAGATCGGCGGTGCGTTCGGTGGCGAGAAGGACACCGGCGGTGGCCGTGAGTCCGGCTCGGATGCCTGGAAGGTCTACATGCGCCGCCAGACCAACACCATCAACTACTCCGACTCGCTGCCGCTGGCCCAGGGCATCAAGTTCGACCTGTGATGGACGCCGCGCCCCACCTGCCGGCGGGCCCGCGCCTGGACTTCACCGGGCGCCGGGTGCTGATCGCCGGTGGCAGCAAGGGTATCGGGCGCGCGATGGCGCTGGCGTTTGCTTCGGCAGGCGCCCGCGTCTCGGTCTGCGCACGCGGTGAGGCCGGCCTGGCCGCGCTGCGTGCGGATGCCGGGGCCCTCGATCTGGCCGTGCACACCGCCACCGCAGACCTGTCCCGGCTGGACGATATCGGCCACTGGCTGGCCGACGCCGCGCAGACCCTCGGTGGCATCGACGTGCTGGTCAACAACGCGACCGGCTACGGCATGGCCGACGACGAAGCCGGCTGGGACGCCAGTTTGAACGTCGATTTGATGTCCGCCGTGCGCGCTTCGCGGCTGGCCCTGCCCTGGCTGCAGCAGTCCGCGGATGCGTGCATTCTCAATCTGGCCTCGATCGCCGCCCAGCAGCCGCGCCCGGGTGGCGCGCCGTATGCGGCCGCCAAGGCCGCGCTGATGCACTACACCACCTCGCAGGCGCTGGCCCTGGCGCCACATCGGATCCGGGTCAACGCCATCGCCCCCGGCTCGATCGAGTTCGAGGACGGGCTGTGGGCGCGCCGACGCGAGCAGGACCCGGAGCTGTATCGAAACACCCTGGCGAAGATTCCGTTCGGCCGCTTCGGCGAGCCGGCGTCCATCGCCAATGCCGCGCTGTTCCTGTGCTCGCCGCTGGCGGGCTGGATCACCGGGCACACCTTGAATGTCGATGGTGGCCAGGTCCTGATGGGATAAACCCGCCGCTGGCCCTATCATCGAACCACCCCACCGCGACCAGGACCTGCATGAGCCTCCCGCCCCGACAAACCAGTGCCATGGCCGTGGTCAGCCTGATCATGGGCATCCTCGGTTGGACCGCCCTGCCCTTCATTGGCAGCATCGCGGCGATCATTACCGGCCACCTGGCCCGCTCCGAGATCCGCCGCCGCCCGCTGGAGCTGGAAGGCGATGGCATGGCGCTGGCCGGGCTGATCCTGGGCTGGATCATCGTGATCGGCAGCCTGCTGGCCCTGGTGGTGATTCTGTTGTTCTTCGGCGGACTGGCCTGGTTTGCCGCTACCCAATCGTGAGGTGCACATGAGCCGCTCGGATTCGACCGAACGCTTCAGCAGTCGGGTTGCCGACTACGTCCGCTACCGTCCCGACTATCCCCCGGCATTGCTGGACTGGCTGCACCAGGACATCGGTGTACCCACCGAGACCCTGGTCGCCGACATCGGCGCCGGCACCGGCATTTCCACCCGGCTGTTCCTGGCCGCCGGCCACCCGGTCATCGCGGTGGAGCCGAACGCAGCCATGCGCGAAGCGGCCGAGCAGTTGCTGGCCCCGGACTACCTGCGCCTGAAGGTCGCCGACGGCACCGCCGAGGCCACCGGCCTGGCCGACAACAGCGTGGGCCTGGTCGCCGCCGCGCAGGCCTTCCACTGGTTCGATACCACCGCAGTGCGCCGCGAATGGGCGCGCATCCTGCAGCCCGAGGGCATGGCGCTGGTGTTCTGGAACTCGCGCCTGCTCGATGCCTCGCCGTTCCTGATCGGCTACGAGCAGCTGCTGCAGGAGTTCGGCACCGACTACGTGGAGGTGGCCGAGCGCTACCAGGACGATGACACCATGCGCGCGTGGTTCGGCGAAGGCCTGCGCGGCATGGCCCGCCTGCCCAACGTGCAGCGGATGGACCTGGAGGGCCTGCGTGGCCGCCTGCTTTCCTCCTCGTATGCCCCGCAGGCCGGTCACCCGCGCCACGCGCCGATGCTGGAGGCACTGCAACACCTGTTCGACGCCCACGCGGTGGACGGCCAGATCGCCTTTGAATACCAAACCCGTGCCTTTGTCGGCACGCTGGACTGATTGAACGCCATGTACTCGCTTGCCCGCCCCTTCCTGTTCGCCCTTGATGCAGAACGCGCCCACGGCCTTGGCCTGAGCGCGCTGGACCTGGCCTATCGCACCGGCACCACGCCGTTGATGGGCCGCCGCATCGAGCCGCTGCCGACCAACGCGTTCGGATTGAGTTTCCCGAATCCGGTGGGCCTGGCCGCCGGCCTGGACAAGAACGGCGAGCACATCGATGCGCTGCTGGCGCTGGGCTTCGGCTTCGTGGAGATCGGCACGATCACCCCGCGCCCGCAGGCGGGCAATCCGAAGCCGCGCCTGTTCCGGCTGCCGGACCACCAGGCCATCATCAACCGCATGGGTTTCAACAACCTGGGCGTCGATGCGCTGGTCCGCAACGTGGAGCGTGCCAAGCGCCGTACCGGCCTGCTCGGCATCAACATCGGCAAGAACAAGGACACCCCCAACGAGCAGGCGTTCGACGATTACCAGCACTGCCTGCAGAAGGTGTATCCGCTGGCCGACTACATCACCGTCAACATTTCCTCGCCGAACACCGCCGGCCTGCGCGAACTGCAGGAAGAGACCGCCCTGCGGCAGTTGATTTCGCAACTGCGCGAGAGCCAGGAAAGCCTGGCCGCCAAGCATGGCAAGCGGGTGCCGATGCTGGTCAAGGTCGCTCCGGATCTGAGCGACCGCGATATCGACGCCGCCGCGCGTGTGCTCGGCGAGCTCAAGGTGGACGGCGTGATTGCCACCAATACCACCATCGATCGCAGTGCGGTGGCCGGTGACCCGCGTGCGAACGAAGCCGGCGGCCTGTCCGGCGCGCCGCTGCTCGGCCAGTCGACCTTGGTGCTGCGTCGCCTGCGCGCCCGCCTGCCCGAATCGATGCCGTTGATCGGCGTGGGCGGCATCCAATCCGGCGCGGACGCGGTGGCCAAAATGGCGGCAGGCGCAGCGCTGGTCCAGTGCTACAGCGGCCTGATCTTCCGTGGCCCGGAACTGGTGCACGACTGCGTGGAGGCGATCCGTCGCCGCAGAGAGGCGCCCAGCCGCGGCGCGGTGGCACCGCTGTGAACGACGCCATGACTGCCTGGGCCATCACCGAAAACGCCTCGCTGAAGGCGCTCAATACCTTCCATGTCGATGCCACCGCCGCGCAGTTGCTGGAGGTGTTCGATCCTTCCGTGCTGCCCGAGGTGCTGGCGCTGCCGCATGTCGCCGGACAACCGCTGCTGGTGCTGGGCAGTGGCAGCAATGTGCTGATCGCCGATAACGTGGCAGGCACCGTACTGGTGTTCGCCAACCGCGGCATCGAGATCCTCGAACACCGCGCCGACCACACCATCGTGCGCGCCGGTGCCGGCGTGAACTGGCATGGCCTGGTGATGTGGTCGCTGCAGAACGGCCTGTCCGGGCTGGAAAACCTGGCGCTGATCCCGGGTACCGCCGGTGCCTCGCCGATCCAGAACATCGGTGCCTATGGCGCGCAGGTCGGCGAGTTCATCCAGGCCGTGGATGCCTGGGACCGACAGGCGAACGACTGGGTGCGCTTCGATGCCGAAGGCTGCCAGTTCGGCTACCGCGACAGCATCTTCAAGCACGACCCGGACCGTTATCTGATCACCGCGATCGAGCTGCGCCTGCCGCTGCTGCATGGCCTGCGCCTGGGCTATGCCGGGATCGCCGAGGAAATGGAGGCGATGGGGGTGGAGCTGCCGGTGGCCGCCGACGTGGCCAACGCCGTGATCAACATCCGTCGCCGCAAACTGCCCGACCCGGACGTGCTCGGCAACGCGGGCAGCTTCTTCAAGAACCCGATCCTGCCGCTGGAGCAGGTCGAGGTGTTGCTGCAGCACTTCCCCGAGCTGCCGGTGTTCCCGGCCGACGACGACAGCCGCCGCAAGATCTCCGCCGCCTGGATGATCGAGAGCTGCGGCTGGAAGGGCTACCGCGATGGCGACGCCGGCGTGGCGCCCAGCCATGCACTGGTGCTGGTCAACCATGGCCAGGCCACCGGCGAAGAACTGCTCGCGCTGGCGCGGCGCATCTCCGCCTCGGTACTGGAAAAATTCGGCGTGCCGATCGAACCGGAACCGAGACTGATCGGCGCCCAGTGGTGAATCCCGCCCCCGCCTTGCCGGTGGCCACGCCGTTGCGGGCCGCCCTGCTGATGCTTGGCAGTACGTTGGCCTTCGGCCTGATGGCGATCGCGATCCGCTACGCCACCCGCTACGTGCCGACCCAGGAAGTGGCGTTCTTCCGCAACGCCTTCGGCCTGCTGGCGCTGCTGCCGATGCTGATCCGCCCGGGCAGCGCGCCGCTGAAAACGCAGCAGCTGCCGCGCTACTTCCTGCGCAGTGCGATCGGGCTGGCATCGATGCTGTGCGCATTCTGGGCGATCGGCCACCTGCCGATCTCGCAGGCGATCTCGCTGTCCTACTCCACCCCGCTGTTCGTCACCATCGCTGCGGTGCTGTGGCTCGGCGAAACGGTGCGCATGCGCCGCTGGGCGGCCGTGATCATCGGCTTCGTCGGCGTGCTGATCATCGTGCGTCCGGGCTCGACCAGCTTCACCCCCGGCACCCTGGTCGCGGTGGGCGCGGCAGTGCTGAGCTCACTGGTGGCGATCCAGATCAAGCAGCTCACCCGCGTGGACAGCGCCGATACCGTGGTGTTCTACACCTATGTGTTCTGGGTGCCGCTGTCGCTGGTGCCCGCCTTGTTCGTGTGGGTCTGGCCGACCGGCCTGGCCTGGGTCTGGCTGGTGGCCACCGGTGTGCTCGGCACCCTGGGCCAGCTGCTGTGGACCCGCGCCCTGCGCCTGGGCGAGGTCTCCGCGCTGACCCCGATCAGCTTCATGCAGCTGCCGCTGGTGAGCCTGCTGGGCTGGCTGCTGTTCAATGAAACACTGGACCGCTGGACCGTGATCGGCGCCGGCATCATCCTCGGCGCGAATGCCTACATCGCCCACCGCGAAGCGGTGCTGGCCCGGCGGGCGAAATCGCAGGCGGCGACCGCGGCCGCCAAGCCGGGCGAATAGCTACAGCCCTCACGCCTGTGCTGCCTGCCAGGCGCGTGCCGCGCAATCGGCCACGTTGCCGGGCGCGAACTGCCCGGCCATGTAGCGCAGGGCCTGGCGACGCTGCGCGGGCGGCCGCGCGGTGGCGCCGGGCTCCAGCAGCAGATCGTGGAACTCCTGCAGATCCTGCAGGATCCGCCAGTGACGGTAGTAGGCTACCCACAGCGGATCCACCGCCACCGCACCGTAGCCATCAACGAAGCCTGGCGGCTGTTCACGCCCCCAGCGCCCACCGATCCCGGCGCCGATGAACATCAGGTCGCGCTCGCGTGGCGCCAGCGCCATGTCATCCCAGTCGATCAGACAGACGCCATCGCCCGGGCCGACCAGCACGTTGCCCGCGTGCAGGTCGGCGTGACACAGCACGCGCGCGGACCGTCCCTCGCCGATCCGCGCACGCAGCTCGCGGCAGCGTTGCCAGATCGCCTCGATCCGCTGGCGATGGTGGCACCACAGCGCGAGGTATTCCTCGCCCAACGCGTCGCGCACCGGCATCCGCGCATCGGCACGCTGCAGCCATGCGCCGACCCGTTCCACCGCGATATCGTCGTCGAACCCGGGACGACGCAGGCGGTCGGCCAGTTCGGCCGGCAGCCGCACCTCGTGCACCTGGCGCAGCACCCGCCCCAGGCGTTCCCAATGCGCGCGCGAGAGCGCCTCCTCGAAACCGGAGAATGCGTCGATATACGGGAACAGGGTCCACTGCAATCCGGCCCACGTCCCCGAGGCCGCGCCATCGCGGGTCGGCAGCGGCGCGATCACCTCGCGCAGCCCGGCCTGGTCGCGCAGGTGGTGCAGCACCTCCCACACCACCGGGTCTACTGCGTAACGCCGGCACTTCAACCACCAGCGCGCGCCATCCGCGCCACCCACCTGATACACGGTCGCCCCCGCATCAGCGCCGCCGGCACGCTGCACCACCGCGCTGGCACACACGCCAAACACCTCGCCCAGGACCTGGACAATCTGCGCCGCGGACAACTCTTGTGGATGGAGCATCAATCCAACGCGCGTGATGTATATATGGCGACTATCTCAGATGGACCCCATCACCGCCCAGCGCAATCCATCACGAAAGCGACAACGCGTGCCACTGCGTCATCGCGCCGCCTTGGCCGAGGTGGACCCCCACCATCCCACTCAGTCCGCGATATGGATCGCCGCACCGGTTGCACCCGGCGCGAGCTCAGGTCGCAGGCACAAGGCCGGAATCTCGTAGTCGCCTCCATTCTGGCGGCGGTACGCGATCGGGGCATCGGTCGCCAGGCCGTCGAGCCGCTTGCCCAGGTCCTCCAGCAGCACCGGGAACGAGGTGTCGTCGACGCGGCTGGTGCGATAGACGACATGCGGCGGCAGCACGTCGAAACCGGGGTAGAACAGGATGCCGTGCTGGATCGGGAACAGCACATCCTCGATCGAACCGTTGATGCCGCGCGGCGCGTAGTGCGACGCCCAGCCGCCGGTGGTGACGACCAGCATCGCGCGCTTGCCGCTCATCGCGCCCTCGCCGTAACGATCGCCCCAATGGCGGTCGGAATGTTCGCCCACGCCGTAGGCGAATCCATAGGCGTATACCCGGTCGACCCAGCCCTTGAGGATCGCCGGCATCGAGAACCACCACAGCGGAAACTGCAGGATCACCGCATCGGCCCAGCGCAGCTTGTCCTGCTCGGCCGCGATGTCCGCGCTCTGCTGCCCGCTGGCATAGGCCTGGCGGGAATCCAGCGAGGCATGGAACGGCATCGACGGGTCGCGGCCCACGTGGTCGGCCGCATCCACCTGCGCCTTCCATTGCATGGCATACAGATCCGAGACCTGCACGGTGTGGCCGGCCTGCTGCAGGCGCTCGACAGTGAAGGTCTTCAGGGAGCCGCTGAGCGAGGTCGGTTCGGGGTGGGCGTAGACGATCAGGACGTTCATGGCAGTTCCAGAGAGGAGATGCCGCTACGGTAGGGATGGCAGCGCTATAGTAGAAATGAATTCCCGCAATCGTTGGCATTGCCATGGACAATACCCTGCGCCGCATCGACCTCAACCTGCTGGTCACCCTGCAGGCCCTGCTGGAAGAACAGAACGTCACCCGTGCAGCCGCCCGCCTGCACCTGGCGCAACCGACGGTGAGCGTGCAGTTGCGACGCCTCCGCGACCTGTTCGATGATCCGTTGCTGTTGCCCGGCCCGCGTGGGATGCGGACCACCGCACGTGCCGAGGCCCTGCGCACGCCGCTCGCGGATGCCTTGGCGGCGCTGGAACGTGCGGTGGCCCCGACCCAGGCCTTCGACCCGGCGCAGGCCAGCCATACCTGGCAGATCATGGCCTCCGATTACGGCGAATCCACCGTGCTGCTGCCCGCGTTGCCGGGCCTGCGCCAGGCCGCGCCGGGCACGCGGCTGGCGGTGGTCGAGCTGGCGCCCCGGCGCATGGTCGAACAGGCCGAGCGTGGCGAGATCGATCTGGCCTTCCACATCGCGTCCGATGCGCCGCCCGCCCTGCACCATCGCCGGTTGTTCACCGAGCGCTACGTGCTCGCCGGCCGCGCCGACCACCCCAGGTTGAAACGCCGGCCCACGCTGGCCCAGTTCTGCGCGCTGGATCATGTGATCGTGTCGCCAATGGGCGGCGGCTTCCACGGTGTCACCGATGCGGCGCTTGCGCGCGCCGGTGCACAGCGCAGGGTGGCGCTGTCGGTGCCCCACTTCCTGTATCTGCGCAGTGTGATCAGCCGCACCGACATGGTCGCGATGGTGCCGGCCCGGCTGGTCGCCGATGATCCGTCATTGCGCGTGGTGGAGGCGCCGATCGACGTGCCTGGCTACCAGATGGTGATGCTGTGGCACGAACGTGTGCACCGCGACCCGGCGCACCGCTGGCTGCGCGAACAGATCGCGGCGGCGGTGGCATGACGATCCGCTGTCAACCGGATGCGGCGGTGCCGGCCGCGCGCTCGAACAGCGCAGCCAGCCACTGCGCGAATACGCGCACCCGCGCGGACAACTGCCGGTTCTGCGGATAAAGCACGGACACCGGCATCGGCGGTGGCGGGTAGTCAGCCAGCACGATGCGCAGCTGATCCTCGGCCAGGGCCTGCGTGATGCGATAGCGCGGCACCTGGATCAGCCCCAGCCCCGAGAGCGCTGCGCCGGTGTACAGGTCCGCGCCGGTCACCGAGATGCACGACCGCAGCTGCCGCTCCACCACCTCACCATCGCGCTGGAAATCCAAGCCTGCCGAGCGCGCGCCACCGGGGCCATAGTCGACCGCGTAATGCTGCGCCAGATCGTCCAGGCCGGTCGGCACGCCCGCGCGCTCCAGATACGCAGGACTGGCGACAGTAACCTGCTCCAGCAGCGCGACCTGGCGTCCGATCAACGACGAATCCTGCAGAACGCCCGCACGCAGCACGCAGTCCACGCCCTCGCGGACCAGGTCCACCAGGCGGTCATCCTCACCCACGTGCAGGGTGATGCCGGGATAGCGTGCGAGGAATCCGCCCATCGCCGGCATCACCACGTGCCGGGCCAGCGTACCCTGCAGATTGACCCGCAGCAGGCCCTTGGGCGGAGCATCGCGGAACGCGCTTTCGGTCTCTTCCAGATCGGTCAGCAGGCGCACGCAGCGGTGGTAGTAGGCCTCGCCATCATGGGTCATGCGCACCTGCCGGGTGGTGCGTTCCAGCAGTCGCACCCCGATGCGCTGCTCCAGCCGCTTGATCAGGTTGGTCACCGTGGCGCGTGGAATCTGCAGGTCCTCGGCGGCCAGGGTGAAACTCTGGCGGTCGGCGATCCGGACGAAGACCTGCATTTCCTGGAAGCGGTCCATGACTGACCCTATTGTTGATGCAACTGGAATTGTGATCGCAACTTTAGCAGGATTATCCCTCCCGCTGAATGATCCACCATCCCTTCCGTGCCCATCACTGAAGGAAACCCCGCCATGTCCACCGCTTCCCGCGTCGCTCTGATCACCGGCGCCTCCCGCGGCATCGGCGCCGCCATCGCCCGCCGCCTGGCCTCCGACGGTTTTGCCGTCGCCCTCAATTACGCCTCCAATGCGGGCGAGGCCGAGGGCCTGGCCGCCGAGCTCACCCGTGCCGGTGCGTCCGCCATCCCCATCCAGGCCGACGTCTCCCGGGCCGACCAGGTCGGCGCGATGTTCACCAGCGTCGAGCAGCAGCTGGGCCGCATCGATGTACTGGTCAACAACGCCGGCATCCTCAAGACCGCCCCGCTCGCACAGACCAGCGACGCGCTGTATCTGCAGAACTTCGCGATCAACACCCAGGGCGTGTTCAACACCCTGCGCGAGGCGGCAACACGCCTCAACGACGGCGGCCGCATCATCAACCTGTCCAGCACCACGCTGGCCCTGAATCTGCCGGGCTATGCGATCTACAACGGCACCAAGGCCGCAGTGGAAGCGTTCACCCACGTGTTCGCCAAGGAGCTGCGTGGCCGCGCGATCACGGTCAATGCGGTGGCCCCGGGCCCGGTCGCGACCGCGCTGTTCCTCGACGGCAAGACGGACGAGCAGATCGCCACCTTCGCGCGGATGCCGCCACTGGAACGCCTCGGCCAGCCGGACGACATCGCCGGTGTCGTCGCGTTCCTCGCCGGGCCGGACAGCGGCTGGGTCAACGGCCAGATCCTGCGCGCCAACGGCGGCGTGGCCTGAGCCCGCCCGCATGTCACCCCGCCACCTCGCCGTGCTGCTGCCCCTGCTGTGCGCGACCGTCATGACCGCCTCGTGCGACGCAGGCGCACCACGCCCACACCCCGCCATGAAGCCCTCCATCACCTATCTGCACCTGCTGCGACACACGCCGTTCTTCGCCAGGTTGAGCACTGCGCAACTGCGCCACGTGATCGACCATTCGCGCGAGTGGGAGGTCAGCGCCGGTACGTCCATCCTCGGCAATACCACCACCGAGGGCCGCGAGGATGTCTGGGTGCTGCTGGATGGCGGCTGGGAACTGCGCTATCGCGGCCAGGTGCTGCGCAGCGGGCACGCCGATCCGGGCACGTGGTTCAGCACCACGCAGCTCGGTCCGGAGCCGTTCGAACTGGTCACCCACGCGCACAGCTACGTCATGCAGATTCCGGCGCGGGACATGGACGCGATGCTGGCCCAGGGCTTCGATTTCACCGCCCACATGGACGCGGGCCGCGCGCTCTACCGGCGCCTGCGCGACGGCACGCGCGCTTCCACGCAGTAACCCTCAACGCCCCTCTTTTCGATCAGGAGATATCCATGTCGCACACCATTCTCGTCACTGGCGCATCCTCCGGCTTCGGCCTGATGACCGCCAAAGCCCTGGCCCAGGCCGGTCACACCGTCTACGCTTCGATGCGCGACATCGGTGGACGCAATGCAGCGCGCGTTGCCGAGATCGCCGCGTGGGCCACGCAGCAGCGCGCCGACCTGCGTACCGTTGAACTGGATGTGCAGTCCGAGGCCTCCAGCAGCGCTGCCATCGCACGGGTACTCGCCGATGCGGGCACGCTGGATGTGATCATCCACAATGCCGGCCACATGGTGTTCGGACCGGCCGAAGCGTTCACCCCTGAGCAACTGATGCAGCAGTACGACGTCAACGTCCTCGGGACGCAGCGGGTCAATCGTGCCGCGCTGCCCTTCATGCGGGGGCGCGGCAGGTGTCTGCTGCTGTGGGTCGGATCGTCCTCCACGCGTGGTGGCACACCGCCATTCCTGGCACCCTACTTCGCCGCGAAGGCCGCGATGGATGCGCTGGCGGTGGCCTACTCGACCGAGCTGGCGCGCTGGGGCATCGAGACCACGATCATGGTGCCGGGCGCCTTCACCCAGGGCACCAACCATTTCGCGCACTCGGGCACGCCGGACGACACGACCGTCGCCGCCGAGTATGAGAACGGCCCGTATGCCGGCGTGGCCCAGCAAGCGCTGCAGGGCCTGGCCAGCCTGGAACCGGCCGATGCCGATCCCGAGCAGGTCGCGCGTGAGATCGTTCGTGTGGTCGGCCTGCCGCATGGCACGCGTCCCTTCCGCGTGCATGTCGATCCGTCGCAGGACGGGGCCGAGGTGGTCAACGCGGTAGCCGACCGGATGCGCACGGAAATGTACAGGACGATCGGCCTGGCCGACCTGCTCTCACCGCGTGCCTGATCCCTGTTCAGTATTGCGACGCGTCATGTAAACGATTACAGCCCCTGCTAGCGTGTGCCCCACCCCCGCCGTCGGCGGTCGTTTCAGATCAGGAGCGCATTGATGGGGCTGCATGTTGACCGTTCGATTGTTGGGCACCGGCCACGCCGCGTCATGGCCGGCACCCTGCTTTTCACCGCACTTGCCGTGAGCCTGTCCGCGGCTGCGCAGACCCTGCCACCGCGTAGCCAGTGGCAGGCCAGCAGTTCCTCGCAGCAGGTGCCGGCGATGGCGGTCAGCCACCTGATCGATGGCGACCCGTCGACGGTCACCGGCGGCGCCTTCAGTCCCGGCCACTGGTTCCAGGTGGACCTGGGCACGCCCAGCACGCTCAGCGGCGCGCAGATCACCTGGGACGTGTCCAATCCCGAGGGCTACACCGTGCAGACCTCATTGGACGGGCGGCAGTGGCAGCCGGCCTACACCATGCGCGATTCGCTTGGCGGTATCGAGACGCTCTACTTCGCACCGCGCCAGGCCCGTTACCTGCGCCTGGCGAGCCCGGAGCGCACCTCGGACTGGGGAGTATCGATCTTCGAACTGGAGCCGCTGGACCGCAGTGCCAGCGCGCGCGTGGCTGGCGTGGATGCAGCCCAGGCCGCGGCGCTGTGGCAGGGCGGCAGGGCGGTCGCCGTTCCACTTGGCAAAGACGGTGCGCATGTCCTGGAGATCGCGTTGCCGCGCGCAGTCGCCACCACCGGCCTGGCCGTGGACTGGACCGGCGCGCATGGTGCTGCGCGGCTGCAGGCACGTGATGCGCAGGGGCGCTGGGTGGATCTTGCGCGCGACCTGCAGGCCGGTACCCGGCAGCAAAGCTGGTTGGCCGGCCCGGCTGCCGTGACCGCCACGGCGCTGCGGCTGACGGTGACTGGTGATGCCCCGCAGGTCGACCGCCTGCGCCTGCTCGGCCCCAAGGCCGTGATGACGCCGATGAAGCGCTACCAGATCGCCGCCAGCGGTGCGCAGCGCGCGCTGTTCCCGGCGTCGCTGCACCTGCAGCAGACCTATTGGACCGCGGTCGGCATCCATGCCGGGCGGCAGAAATCGATCTTCGATGAGTACGGCAACATCGAGGCCTTCAAGGGCGCGCCACTGGTGCAGCCGATCTGGCGCAATGCCAACGGTGTCGCCGCAGGCGCCGCCGATCAACCGGTGCAGCACGCGCTGCGCGATGGCTGGAAGCCGATGCCCTCGGCGACGTGGTCGCCACAACCGGGGCTTGAACTGCAGAGCGAGGCATTCGCCGTCGAGCTCGACGGACAGCCGGTGACCTTCGTGCGTCACCGCCTGCGCAACACCGGCAGCGCGCCCGTCGAAGGCACCTTGACCCTCGCGGTGCGACCGATGCAGATGAACCCGCCGTGGCAGAACGGTGGCCTGTCACCGGTCCGCGAGGTCGCCATCGAGGGTCAGCGCGTGCGCGTCAATGGCCGCGCCCTGCTGCAGTCCCTGACGCCCGTCGACGCCGCCGGTGCGGCACCGTTCGGACCGGATGGCAGCAGCGAAATCACCGCTGCGATCGCCAGCGGCACCTTGCCCACCGCCACGCAGGCAAGCGATGCTGACGGCCTGGCCTCGGCGGCGCTGGCCTACCGCATGCAGCTCGCACCGGGTGCCAGCCGCTCGGTGGTGATCGCCTTCCCGCTTGGCACGGCGCCCGCTGCGGCGGACGGTGCCCTGCCCGACGCCCCGGCGCTGGATCTGGCCCGCGTGCCGCGTGCACCGGATGCCGCGTACGACGCCCTGGCCAAACGTGCATCGGACGACTGGCAGGCGCGCCTGGGCCAGGTCGGCCTGCGCCTGCCCGATCCTTCTCTGGTGGACATGCTGCGCGCGCAGGCCGCCTACATGCTGATCAACCAGACCGGCCCGGCGATGCAGCCCGGCCCGCGCAACTACAACCGCTCCTTCATCCGTGACGGCATGGCCACCTCGGCGGTGCTGCTGCGCATGGGCGAATCCCAGGTCGCCCGCGATTACCTGGCCTGGTACAGCGAGCACGGCGTGCACGCCAACGGGCTGGTCTCGCCGATCCTCAACGACGATGGCAGCGTCAACACCGGCTTCGGTTCGGATATCGAGTACGACAGCCAGGGCCAGTACATCGCCCTGGTCGCGGATGTGGCACGGCTGGATGGCGGCCCGGAGTCGGTGCGCGCCTACCTGCCCAAGGTGAAGGCGGCGATGCGCTTCCTGCAGGAACTGCGCGAGCGCACGCTGGTGCCCGGCTACATGGCCAGCCAGCCCTCCCCCGAACGCTTCGCCGGGATCCTGGCGCCATCGATCAGCCACGAGGGCTATCCCTCGCCCACGCACAGCTACTGGGACGACTACTGGGGCCTCAAAGGCTGGCATGACGGTGCGTGGTTGGCCGAGTCGCTGGGCGATCACGAAACCGCGGCGTGGGCGCGCGACCAGTACACCGCCCTGCACGACGCGCTGGCCGCCTCGATCCGCGCCACGATGGCGTGGAAGGGCATCGACTTCATCCCCTCCTCGGCCGACCTCGGTGACGGCGACCCGACCGGCGTATCGATCGCGCTGGACCCCACCGGCGCGCAGGATGTACTGCCGGCGGACGCGCTGCGCACCACCTTCGCGCGCTACCTGCAGGACGTACGCAAGCGCGCCGAGCCGGGTGCGTTGTACGCCTACACACCCTATGAAATCCGCAACGTGCTGAGCTACGTGCATCTGGACCAGCCCGAGGCGGCCGACGAGCTGCTGCAGGGCCTGTTGCACGACCGCCGCCCGCTGCAGTGGCAGGTGCTGGCCGAGGTGGTGCACTCGCGGCTGCGCTTCCCGCGCTACCTCGGCGACATGCCGCATACCTGGATCGGCGCGGAATACGGACGCACCCTGTTCGGGATGCTGATGCGCGAGGACGATGACGCACTGTCACTGCTGCCGGGCACCCCGCCGTCGTGGCTGGCCGGTGACGGGCTGGCGGTGGATCGCCTGCCGACCGCCTATGGCACCCTGGCCTTGCAGGCACGGCAGCGTGAGGGAACGCTGCAGGTCACGCTGGGCAAGGGACTGCGCAAGGACACCGCGGTGCGGGTGTGGTGGCCGAGCCGCACCCGCCCCACCAGCGTGCGGGTGGATGGACGCAACGTCACTGACTACGACGCACGCGGCGTACTGCTCACGCAGCCCTTCCGTCGGCTGGAGGCGACCTGGTGAGCCCGCGCTCGGACCGCCTCACAGGTTTGGCAATCCGGGTGGATTGGTCTGCGAACGCGCCACCGCTTCTTCGCCCACGTTCCAGCGCTGCAACGCCTGGGCATAGGTGCCGCTGGCGATCTGGGTGTTCAATGCCTGGGTGATCGCGTCGGCCAGGCCACTGCCCTTGCGCGTGGTCACCGAGATCGCCGCCGCATCCGGCCAGCCACCGGGAAACAGGCCGACGCGGCGCACCTTGCCATCGCGCGCGGAGTACGCGCCGGTGGCATTGGGCTCGAAGGAGACATCCGCACGCCCGGTGATCACCGCCAGCCGGCCGACCACCGCATCATCGAAGTACTGGTACTCCACCGGCTTGAGCCCGGCGGCGATGTTCTGCTGGTCCCAGTGGCGCAGGATCTGGTCCTGGTTGGTGCTGGCACCGACCACCACCTTCAGGCCGGCGACATCGGCCGGGGTGGCGATCGCCTTGATCGGACCGTCGGTGCGGGTATAGATGCCGAGCAGGTCGTAGCGGTAGCTGGAGAAATCGAACTTCCGCTTGCGCTCCTCGGTGACGGTGATATTGGAGATCACCGCATCGTACTTGCCCGACTGCAGGCCCAGCGGCCAGTCCTGCCACGCTACCGGTACCAGCACCAGCTTCAGCCCCAGCCCATCGGCGATCAGCCGCGCGATGTCCGGCTCCACGCCGACGATCTGCTTGCTGTCGGCACCGTAGTCGGCCAGAGGCAGCTGCGCCGGATGGGTCGCCACGGTCAGCGTGCCGGGGGTGACGAAGCGGAACCCGGCCGGGATCAGCGCCTCGGCCTTCGGATCCGGCGTCCCTGCCAGGACCGGTGCGTCGGCGCCGGCCAGGACGTTGGCGCCAACGGGCGCGGCATCGACCGGTTGGCCGACGCGCGAGTAGACGATCCCGGCGACGCCGAGAACGAACACGGCCGCGATCAACACGGTGCTGGTGGAGACACGTCGCTTGTGGGGCACATTCATGGGCGTTCCTGCTGGAAGAATTAGGGACGCATCACAGCGTCTTGGCCAGGAAATCGGCGGTGCGTTGTTGCCGGGGACGGTCGAAGACCAGCTCGGGCGGACCCTGCTCGATCACCCGGCCCTGGTCCATCATCACCACGTGGTCGGCTACGCGGCGGGCAAAACCCAGTTCATGGGTGACGATGACCAGCGTGGTGCCCGAGCGCGCCAGCTCCTCGATGACGCTGAGCACTTCGGACACCAGCTCCGGATCGAGCGCGGAGGTGGGTTCGTCGAACAGCAGCACCTTGGGCTGCAGCGCCAGTGCGCGGGCTATGGCGATGCGCTGCTGCTGGCCGCCGGAGAGCTGGCGCGGATACGCGTCTGCCTTGTCCGACAGCCCGATCCGCTCCAGCAGATCCCGGGCCTGCTGCTCGGCCCGGGCGCGGGTCACCCCGCGCACCGCGATCGGCGCTTCGATCAGGTTTTCCAGCGCGGTCAGGTGCGGGAACAGATTGAAGCTCTGGAACACCATGCCCACGTCCGCGCGACGGCGACGGATCTCGCTCTCGGGCAGTTCGTAGAGGGTGTCGCCCTCGCGCCGATAGCCGACCAGTTGCCCACCGACGGTGACGAAGCCGTGGTCGGCGCGTTCCAGATGGTTGATCAAGCGCAGCAGCGTCGATTTGCCGGCACCGGACGGACCAATCAGCACAGTCACGCTGCCGGCCTTCAGCTCCAGATGCACGTCATCCAGCACGGTCTGGTCGCCGAACGCCTTGCCGACGCCCTGCAGCAGCACCGGGGCGCCATTGCCGGTGGCGAATGGTGCGGCGATGGCGGCCCGGGTGATGACGCGCGGCGCCGCCTCCGGGGAAGACGCCAGCGATCTGGCCGGAACTTTCGAGATGCTGCGCTCACGATGCAGATGGCCACGCGCGAACCGCCGCTCCACGCGCCGCTGCACCAGCGACAGCACCGTCAGGATTACCAGATACCAGACCGTGGCGACCATCAGCAGCGGCACCACCTCCAGGTTGCGCCGGTAGATCACCTGCACGGTGTAGAACAGCTCTGGCAGGGCCAGCACGTAGACCACCGAGGTGCTCTTGGCCAGGTTGATCACATCGTTGAAGGCGCCCGGCAGGATCGAGCGCATGGCCTGCGGCAGGATGATCCGGCGGATCTGCCGGCCACGCGGCAGCCCGAGTGCGGCCGCCGCTTCGTACTGGCCGTGGTCCACCGACAGGATGCCGCCGCGGATCACCTCGGCCGAGAATGCGGCCTGGTTGAGGGTCAGTCCGAGCACCGCCGCAGTGAATACACCGATCAGCTGGGTGGTCGGATACGAGAACAGGCTGATCCCGGTGAACGGCACGCCCAGCTCGATGGTGCTGTACAGATAGCCCAGGTTGTTGAGCAGCAGCAACAGCACCAGCAGTGGAATCGAGCGGAACAACCATACATAGCCCCATGACACCGCCGACAGCAACGGCGAGCCGGACACCCGCGCCAGCGCCAGCAGCGTGCCCAGCGCGAAGCCCAGGCCGGTGCCCAGCGCGGTCAGCCACAGGGTACGGGCCAGACCTTCCAGCACCGGCCGGGCGAAGAACCACTCGGCGAAGGTGCCCCAGCCCCAGCGCGGATTGCCCAGCACCGACTGCAACCCGATCAGGATCAACGCCAACGCCAGCAGCGTGCCGAACACCTGCAACGGATGCCGTGCCGGCACGATGCGCAGCGCCGGCGCGGGCGCCTGCACGGGAATCCCGGTCAGGGTGGGCGACGGTGTGCTCATGCATGGACTCCCTGCAGGGCCGTCGTCGGGACCACGGTTGCCTGCGGCTGCAGCGGCAGATGCTTCTCGAACGGCAGGTGCGCGATGGTTTCCGGATCGGCGTCCAGATCGAACAGCGCGGCGTAGCCGTGGCTCAGGTAGAGCCCCACCGCCTCGGGCTGACGGAAGCCGGTGGTCAGGTACACGCGCCGGTAGCCCTGCCGCGCCGCCTGGTCTTCCAGTTCCTGCAGCACGCGCCGCGCGATGCCCTGGCGGCGCAGGCCGGGCAGCGTCCAGATCCGCTTGAACTCGGCGGTGTCCGCATCGCGGTGCGGCATGAAGGCACCGCCGGAAATCGCCTGGCCATCGCGCAGCAGCAGCACGAACGCCCCCACCGGCGCGGCGAACGCCTCGGCCGGATAGCGCTCCAGTTCCTCGCGTGCACTGCCACCGATGCGTCGGCGCACATCGGCGTAGCGGCTGTCGTACTCCTGCTCCAGGCCATCGAACAACGGGCGCGCCAGCGGATCGTGCACGGAGGTGTAGACGAAGCGCTCGCTCATGCCGGTTCCCCCACCAGGTAGCGCTCGGCCAGCCGCGCCCAGAGGCTGGCCGCCGGCGCGATCGCCGCATCGTTGAAGACATAGCGCGGACTGTGCAGCGGTGCGCTGTCGCCGTTGCCGACGAACACGAAACTGCCCGGGCGCGCCTGCAGCAGGAACGCGAAATCCTCGCTGGCGGTGCGCGGTGCGAACCCATCGACCACGCGCGCCGCGCCAAAGCCCTCCAGCGCCACCTGGCGCACGAACGCGGTCTGTTCGGGATGGTTGATGACACTGGGGAAGCCGCGCGGGAACTCGATCTCGGCGCGCGCGCCGAAGGCGGCCGCGGTGTGCTCGGCGATCTCGGTCACGCGACGGCGCAGGGTCTCGCGCACCTCCGGCAGGTAAGCGCGCACGGTGAGCGTCAGGTCCACCGCATCGGGAATCACGTTGGCCGCCTTGCCGCCGTGGATGGAGCCGACCGTGACCACGCCCATCTGGCGCGGATCGATGTTGCGCGCCACCACGCTCTGCAGCCCGGTGATGATGTGCGCGGCCACCAGGATCGGGTCGACGCTGCCCTGCGGTTCCGCGCCGTGGCCGCCTTTGCCGATCACCTTCAGGCGCGCCCAGTCCACCGAGGCCATCGCCGGTCCATCGACGAAACCGAAGTGGCCGGTCGGCACCCCGGGCCAGTTGTGCAGCCCGTAGATGGCATCGACCGGGAAGCGCTCGAACAGACCATCGGCGATCATCTTCGAGGCGCCCGAGCCGGTTTCCTCGGCCGGCTGGAACACCAGCTGCAACGTCCCGTCGAAGCGCCCGTGATGGGCCAGGTAGTGCGCGGCCGAAAGCAGGATCGCGGTATGGCCGTCGTGGCCGCAGGCGTGCATCAGCCCCTCGCGCTGGCTGGCATAGGCCAGCCCGGACGCCTCGTGGATCGGCAACGCGTCGATATCCGCGCGCAGGCCCAGCCGGCGGCTGCCCTGGCCGCGCTGCAGGGTGCCGACCACGCCGGTGCCGCCCAGCCCGGTGGTCACCTCATATCCCCATTGCTGCAGCAGCTCGGCCACGCGGGCACTGGTGCGGTGCTCTTCGAACGCCAGCTCCGGATGCTGGTGCAGGTCATGGCGCAGCGCGATCGCCTCATCGGCACGGGCGGCAATCGCCGGCAGTACCCCGGTGGCGGCGGTGTCCAGATCCAGCGGCGGACGGTGCAGGATGTTCATCGCAGGCCTCCCTCAGCTCGCCTTGCGCGTGGGCGCAACGTCGTCCGCGTAGCGGCTGGCCTTGCGTGGCAGGCCGAGATGGTCGCGCAGGGTGACGCCCTCCAGCGTGCCACGGTGGTAGCCGCGCGCCTCCAGGATCGGCAGCACCTGGCCCACGAAATCATCCAACCCCTGCCGCTGCGCGGCGAAGCCGAGAATGAAACCGTCGCTGGCGCCGGCATCGAACCAGCGGATCAGTTCATCGGCCACGTGCTCGGCGGTGCCGATGAAGTTCGGCCGCGGGCTGACCGCCTGCAGGGCCACCTCGCGCAGGCTCAGGCCGCGCTCGCGTGCATCCTGCTTGATCTTGTCCGTGGTGGAGCGGAACGAATTGGCCCCGACCTCGCCCAGCGCCGGGAACGGCGCATCCGGATCGTACTGAGTGAAGTCATGGTGGTCGAAGAAGCGCCCCAGGTACGCCAGCGCATCGTCCAACCCGGCCAGCGCGGCGATCGCCTGGTACTTGGCCTCGGCCTCCTCGGCGGTGCGGCCCACGATCGGGCCGATGCCCGGGAAGATCTTGACGTCGCTGGCACTGCGACCGTGCGCGATGGCGGCGTTCTTGACCTTCTGGGTGAACGCGCGGGTTTCCTCCAGCGAAGGCGCGTGGGTGAACACCGCATCGGCGTACTTGCCGGCCAGCGCGATGCCGTCATCGGAGGCACCGGCCTGGAAGATCACCGGCTGGCCCTGCGGCGAACGCTGGATGTTGAGCGGGCCTTCCACCTGGAAGAAACGGCCCTGGTGATCCAGCCGGCGGAACTTCTCCGGCGCGAAGAACGTACCGCTGTCGCGGTCGCGCACGAAGGCGTCGTCATCCCAGGAGTCCCACAGGCCCTGCACCACCTCCAGGTACTCGTCGGCGATCTGGTAGCGCAGGGCGTGTTCCGGATGTGGCCGGCCGTAATTGCGGCCGGAGCCTTCCAGTGGCGAGGTCACCACGTTCCAGCCGGCCCGGCCGCCACTGATCAGGTCCAGCGAGGCGAACTGCCTGGCCACCGTGTACGGATCGCTGTAGGAAGTGGACAAGGTGCCGGCCAGGCCGATCTTCTTCGTGGCCGTGGCCAAGGCCGAGAGCAGCGTGATCGGCTCGAAGCGATTGAGGAAATGCGGAATCGATTTTTCGTTGATGTACAGGCCGTCGGCCACGAAGCCGAAGGCGATGCCATGGTCTTCGGCGGTCCGGGCCACGTCGATGTAGAAGTCGAGGTTGACGCTGGCATCGGGCGCGTTGGAAGGATGCTTCCAGGCGTGCATGTGGCTGCCGGGGCCCTGCAGCATGATGCCGAACGGAATGGGGCGTGGGGTTTTGCTCATGGTGATCTCCAGGGGTCAGGCCACCGCCGCGCGGGGCGCGGGCGAGAGCAGTTCAAGGGATGTCAGGCGTGCATCGAGGTCGGCGACGGGCGCATCGAGGATGAATTCGCCGACGCCGAACTGCCGGTGCAGGTCATCCAGCGCGCGGCGCACGTGGTGTGCATCGCCGGCCAGCACGCTGGGATGGGTTTCTTCGATGCGGTAATCGGAGACGCCAACCTGACGCGCGTATTCCGCCGCCGCCTCGGGGCTGGGCAGGTTCACCGTCTGCCCCGGGGCGAGGTGCAGCTTGTAGATGCGCAGCGCGCCCAGATGGCGCGCGGCGGCGTCGGCGGTCGGCGCGGCGAAGGCGACGGTGGCCAGCAGCGGCGCCTGCGTGGACACCGCGCGGTAGGCATTGAACGCCGCCTCGATGCTGCGCGGGTCGCCATCGAAATGTGCGGCGTACACGAAGCGCCATCCGAGCTCGGCCGCCAGCCGTGCGCTCTGCGGGCTGGCACCCAGCAGGAAGCGCTCCGGCGGCGTCTGCGGGATCGGGCGGGCCTGCGCGGCCGCATGTGGATGCCCGGGGTGCAGGCTGCCGGACAGGAAGCCCTCCAGATCCAGCAGCTGCTGCTCGAACGGCCCCACCGGCGGGCGGCCGGCCGCCAACGCGGCGGTCGAGGCCGGCAGCCCGCCGGGCGCCTTGCCGATGCCCAGGTCGACCCGTCCGGGGGCGAGACTGGCCAGCAGATTGAAGGTCTCCGCCACCTTGTACGGCGCATAGTGGCGCAGCATCACACCGCCGGTGCCGACGCGGATGCGGCGGGTCTGCGCCAGCACCCAGGCGGCCAGCACTTCCGGTGCGGGACTGGCCAGCTGCGCAGTGGCATGGTGTTCGGCGAACCAGTAACGGTGATAACCCAGGTGCTCGGCGTGCTGGGCCAGGCGCAGGCTGTCGCGCAATGCCTGCTCGGCCGACCCGCCCTCGCCGATCGGGCTCTTGTCCAACACGCTGATCAGGTAGCTCATGCTGCGTTCCTCACTCAGGGATGGGCCACGGGGATGCCGAGCAACCCGTTGAGCGCGGCCAGGATCGGCTCGGCGCCGGAGATGACCTGACGGTCGTGATGCGCTGCATTGGCATGCGCGGAATGCACGCCCTGCGGCAGCACCAGCTTGGGCAGTGACTGGTCGTGCTCGCCGATTTCGGCGATCACTTCGCGGCGCGGCCGGGCGAAGCCGATGCGACGTACATCCAGTTGCTGATCCAGCCCTTCGATGCTGGACAGCGCACCTTCCAGCAGCAGGCTGTGCCGGCAGAAGAAGCGCTGGCCAGGCAGCTGGCCGTCTTCGAATTCGCGATCCAGCAGGAACAGGATCGGCTTGTCGGGGGCGTGTGCAGACACAGGGGTTGTCCTCGTCATGGCCGGCAGCAGCGTGCCGTTGGACAGTCGATGCTAGAGAAGGCGGCGGCGTTGCCTGCGTCGCAAATCGACAATCGGCGGTCGGATCACGCCAGGCAAATACGCGTTGGCAATAAGCACAGGGCCTGGGGTTATGGCCGCGCCAGAAGGCGCACCGTTGCGCCCTATGCGATCCGGCGCAGTGGCGCGCGCACCGCCGTCGGCGACAGGTGGCCGGCCGCCCGCTGCGCGGCCAGTTGGATCCGTGCCAGCAGCGCCGGGCTGCTGACCTGGGTGTCCTCGAAGTCCGCGGGCGTGGCGTACACCCCGATCGGCAGCGTGTGCGCCTGCAGGAAACTGAAGAGCGGCCGCAACTGATGATCGATCACCAGCGCGTGCCGCTCACTGCCGCCGGTGGCCACCAGCAGCACGGGGGTGTCGATCAAGGCCTCCAGCCCGATGAAATCGATCAGGTGCTTGAACAGCCCCGGGTACGAGCCGCGGTAGACCGGCGTGGCCGCGATCAGCAGGTCGGCCGTTTCGATCCGCTGCAGGGCCTGTTCGATGCGTGGCTCCACTTCGCTGCGGGCCAGTGCCTGGCCGAGCGAGCGCGCGATCGGCGCCAGCTCGACCACCTGCACGTCGATGTGCAGATGCAGCCGCAGTTCTTCCAGCAGGTGGCGCACCAGCAGCAGCGTGCGCGAAGTGGCCGAGCTGGTCGGCGACCCGATCAGCGCGACGACGTTCAGAGCGGTGGACATGCCTATCTCCCTCAGAAGCGGTAGTTGATGCGTCCGTACCAGAACGCGCCGATCGTGCTCAGCACGTCGCCGGTGTCCCAGGTGGTCTCGATGCTGGCCACGTCGGTGGCGCTGCGTGCGTACTCGGGCACCTTGCGGGTGCGTTCGTCGAACAGGTTGTTGATGCCCAGCGCGGCGCTCCAGCCGCCCCCGAGATCCGCGCTGCCGGACAGATTGGTCACCAGCACCGGCGGCTGCTTGTACTCCACCCCGTTGTTGAGCCGCTTGATCGGGCCGTAGTAGGTGAAATCCAGGTTCGAGCGCCAGCGCCCCTGCTGCCAGCCCAGGCCGGCCACCTGCGTATAGGCGGGGGTGCGGAAGCGCAGTGCGTACTCGCTGGAGCGGGTCAGCAGGTTGATGTTGGGCAGGCCCTGCAGCACCGCGGGGATGTCGCGCACGTTCTGGATCGTGGTGCGCCCTACGTTCGCCGCATAGCTCCAGCGCAGCTTGCCCCAGTCGGTTTCCTGGTTGGCCTCCAGGGTCAGCTCCAGGCCCCGCGTGCGGGTATCGCCGACGTTGGTGAAGTAGCTGGCATAGAACGCATCGCCGGGAAGAATGCTGATCCCGGCGGTACCGAGCAGGGCATCGATGGTGTTCTTCTGCGCGGCGGTCAGCACGGTGCCGCTGTTGTCGGTGATGCGTGCCGGGTCCTGGGCGTTGTAGCCGATCTGGCTGGACTGCCCGAGCTGGCCACGGATATCGATCTGGTAGGCATCCAGCGCCAGATGGAACGCCGGGCTCGGATCCCAGGTCACGCCCAGACTGTAGTTGTCGGCCTTCTCCGGCTGCAGGGGGGTGGCACCCAGCGCCAGCGCAGCCGGCGAAGAGACCTGCGCCACCAGCGTAGTGCCGCACGGGCAGCTGCCGGTGGCCTGGTAGTACTGCGCGCCGAGGCTGGGCGCATGGAACCCGTTGCTGACCGTGGCACGTACACCGAATGCGTCGGTGACATCAAAGCGGGTGGTCAAGCGACCGGTCGAGACGCTGCCGAAATCGGAGTGATCCTCCCAGCGCGCGGCCGCGTCCAGGTACCAGCGCGAGGTGACGTTGGTCGCCGCCCCTACGTACACCGCCTTGCTGTTGCGCGTGGCCTCGACCGCATCGGCCGTGGAATACCCCACGAAAGCCGCCGCACCGAAGCCGGTGTAGGACTCCCACTGCCCTGCTCCGCGCTCGTAGCGCTCGTGCTGGTACTCGGCACCGGCACTGACCTCCAGTGGCGAGGCGAATGCTGCCACGTCGAAGCCACGGCGCAGGTCCAGATTGGCGATGCCCTGCTGGTAATCCAGCTTGCCGTCATAGAAATCCGTCGGCGCCCCGGGATACGCCAGCGAGAAGTTCGCCGAGTTGCGCGTATAGGTGCGCACCGTATTGCGGTTGCCGGTCACGCTGGCGTCCACGTCCCAGCCGCCCCAGTGGCTTTTGACCCCGGCCGTACCCGTGTACTGCGCTTCCTTGGTCTCGAGCACCGGCAGGAAACCGTCCGGCCACACGCTGAGCACGCTCGGCGCCTTGTAGGTCCCGAAGATCGTCGCGGGCAGGCGGAAGTTCTGGATCGCCTGTGCGGTGCGGTCGCTGGCGGTGGCGTTGGCGTAGAACTGCGCGTTCTCGCCGAGGCCGTGGCCCACGTTCACCGCGAATGCGCGCAGCGCATACGACGGCGAGCTCAGGATGGTATTGGCTTCCGGGTTGCGTGCAGCTTCGGCCGGGCTGGGCGTGGCCCCTGCTGGCAGCCGGTTGTTCGGACGCAGCGCCACCGGATTGCCGTTCGCATCCACCGCCGGATAGCTCAGGTAGCCATCGATATAGCGCCGGGTACGGATCGCATGGTGCTGGCGGGTGCTCTCACCGGAGAGGTTGATGAAGCCATCCTGGCCCCACGGCAGCCCCACGTTGGCACGCACGCTGGTGCGGCTGCCGTCGCCATCGATGCTCTGCCCGCTCTCGATGGAGACGTCGCCGCCCTGCGCGTTGGATTTGAGGATCACGTTGATCACGCCGGTGATCGCGTCCGAGCCATACAGCGCCGACGCCCCATCGCGCAGCACTTCGATGTGATCGATGGCCGCGACCGGGATCAGTGCCAGGTCGGTCCAGGCATGGCCCGGATAGCCACCGCCGTTCGCACCGCTGACATAGGCGCTGGCGTTGCGGCGTTTGCCGTTGACCAGCACCAATGTGTAGCCCGGCGAGAGGTTGCGCAGCTGATAGCCGCGGATCAGGCTCTCCTGATCGCTCTGGTAGCCGCCGATCTGGCTCAGCGACGGCAGGCTGCGCTGCAACGCTTCCAGCAGGTTGGCCTGCCCGGTCGAGGCCAGGTCTTCAGCGGAGATCACATCGATCGGGGTCGAACTGTTCTTGACGGTACGCGTGCTGGTGCGCGACCCGGTGACGACCACTGCATCCAGGGTGGACGCAGCGGTGACGCCGGCGCTGACCACCGCATCCGGCGGTGTATCCGGACCCGCGGCCCGCGCGCCTCCGGCAGCGAGGGACAGCGCGATCAATGCGGCGAGGGAGGACAGCATCGGCACGTGGGCCGCAGGCAGGGAGCGGGGGACAGGAGACATGGGGGCTCTTGGTAGAAGGAGGACGGTCACCTCCGCGACGTCGCGTCGCAGGGCATCAACGTGCGTTGGGCGGATCGCCCAGGCACCGGCAACATCGCGACGAAGGCATCGGCGGCATCTCAGGGCCTGATCGGGAACAGGCCTCCATTCAAGGGCCTGCGCGGATCCGGCGACAGCCATCCAGGCGTCACGCAGCCGCAACATCGCGCCACGGATATGCCGGTTGGTGATGTGGTTAGCACCGGATCGCGAGCGGATCCTGCTGGCAGATCACCGCCGGTAATGACCTTATTCAGAGCGGAGCACACCCGGCCGCGGGCCACCGATTAGCATCGAGCGATGCATGACCGCCCTGACCTCCACGCCGCTCCCACCATCGCCATCGTGGCCTGCCATGGCCAGGGGCTGTTCGAATTCGGCTGTGCGGTGGGCCTGTTCGCGCCGGTCCGCCCCGAGCTGGAGGTGGCCTGGTACAGCACCCGGCTATGCGCTGCCGAACCCGGCGCGCTGCAGATGCTCGGCAGTGCGCAGGTGCACCTGCCCCACGGGCTGGAGGCACTGGATCACGCCGACACCATCGTGGTTCCCGGTTGGCGCAACCCCGCCGAGCGCCCCCCGCAGCCGCTGCTGGAGGCGATCATCCGCGCCCACCAGCGCGGCGCTCGGATCGCCTCGATCTGTTCGGGGGCCTTCGTGCTCGCATGGGCCGGCCTGCTCGATGGCCGCAGCGCCACCACCCACTGGCGCCTGACCGACACCCTGGCGCGGGAGTTTCCGCTCATCAGCGTGCGCGACGATGTGCTGTACGTCGACGAAGGCAGCATCATCACCTCGGCCGGCTCGGCCACCGGCATGGACATGATGCTGCACCTGGTCCGCAAGGATTACGGCGCGCGCGTGGCCAATCTGGTGGCCGAACGGCTGGTGCTGTCGCCATGGCGCGATGCGGATCGCAGCCAGCGCCTGGTGCGCTCGATCCCGCAGGGGGAGCCCACGCGGCTGGCACGGTTGATGGAATGGATCCGCCGCCACCTGCGCGATGAGCACTCACTGCGAAGCCTCGCCGAGCAGGCTTCGCTGAGCCAGCGCACGCTGCAGCGGCAGTTCCTGGAGGCCACCGGACTGTCACCGATCGACTGGCTGATCCGCGAACGCGTGGCCTATGCGCGCGACCTGCTGGAAACCACGGATCGACCGCTGCAGTGGGTGGCCGAGCAGGCCGGGTTCGGCTCGCAGGAATCGTTTCGCCGGCATTTCCGTGGGCAGACCGCGCTGAGCCCGACGCTGTACCGCGATCGCCATCGCGAGGCGGCTACCGCACGTGGTCCGGGCTGCTGACCTCCTGGCGTGATCAGCCGGCCGGCTGGCCACTGCCGGTCTCAACCGGGCGCCGATGGATCCGCCAGCACTGCACACCGAAGCCGATCACGAACAGCACCAGCCAGACCAGCAGCGTGCCGAGCACCACCGGCGCCATCGGCGCGGGCGCGATCGGATGCGAGAGCGGCACGCGGGTCAGGGTTTCATTGGTGCCCGGGACCAGCGACAGCAGGAAGGTGAATGAAAGCGCGAAGGTGGCCAGGTAAGGCCTGAGTCGCCCCAGCAGGGATATCCGCGGTACCAGGATGCCCCCCAGTGCGATCAGCAGGATGACGATGCCGAACGCGTGCCCCGGATTGAGCCCGCCAGTGCTGGAGACGCCGAAGGAGGTGATCACCGAGAGCACCAGGCCGAGCAGATAGACCTTGCCCGAGCGCGTGGCGGGGGTGATGGCACCGTGCCGTACGAAGGCATGGATGCCCGCGAGCAGCGGGATCAGGCTGAGCGCGGTGTGCACGACGCCCAGCGCAGAAAGGGAGTGACTCATGGGAAACCTCACGGAACGGTCATGGAAGCAGGGGCGGTCGGAAAAAGCGGCCAGGCGATGCGGAAAGCTACCTACCAGTAGGTAGGCATTACAAACAAAAAAAGGGAGAACGCTGTCCAGGCGATCTTCCTGGGTCTCAGGCCACGCGGGTCAGCCGGGCGATGGACAGCTCGCCCAGGGTCTGGAAGGTGCCGGGATCGGCGAAGCCGCGTGCCGCCAGCATCGCGCCATGCACCGAGGCCATGAAGGCCCGCGCCTCGTCGGCGGCAGGCCCCTGCAGGCGGAGCTGCCCCTGCGCGGCGCCCTTTTCCAGAACCGTGGTCAGCCAGCCGGTCAGATCGTCGAAGTGTCCGCGCACTTCTGCCACGATCTCGGCCGGCAGCAGCGGCAGCTCAGCCGCGAGCATCGCGCAGATGCAGAACGACGAGGTGCCGCCGCGGATGCAGCTGGACCAGTAGTCGACGTACGCATTGAGCTCACCCAGCGGATCGGCCAGTTGCCGGTCCAGGATGGCCAGGCCCTCGCGCGCCTCGGCACGGTAGAGCGCCACCACCACCCGGACCAGTTCCGCCTTGCTGGGGAAATGATGGTGGATGCTGGCCTTGCTGATGTTCACCCGCGCGGCGATGTCGGCATAGCTGAAACCGTTGTAGCCGCCGCTCTCCAGCAGTGAGCGGGCATGGCCAACGATTTCAGTGGCTTTGGGGGAGAGTGGCTCTTTCATGCCGCCACTCTACTAGTTGGTAGATTTCCCGGTCAAGCATTTTCAGCGAGGGCACTCCCAGGCTTTACATGCAGGTATTTACCTGCCTATTATCGACCGCGATGAATGCCGCAACGGAAACGGAAATGGATGCAGACAAGGTGTTCAAGGCGCTGGCCGACCCCACCCGTCGAAAACTGCTGGATGCGCTCTGCCAGACCAATGGCCAGTCCTTGGGGCAGCTGTGCATGCATCTGGAGATGGCGCGGCAGTCGGTCACCCAGCACCTGGGTCTGCTGGAGGACGCCAACCTGATCAGCACGGTCAGGCGCGGGCGCGAAAAGCTGCACTTCATCAACCCCGTGCCGCTGCACGAGGTTTACGAGCGGTGGGTACGCAAGTTCGAGCATCAGCGGCTCAGCCTGCTGCATGACCTGAAAAAGGAACTGGAAGGAGAATGACCATGTCATCCGCGTCAACGCGCTTCATTCATGTGATCTATATCGCCTCCACCGCCGGGAACGTGTTCGACGCCATCACCCGGCCGGAGATCGCCCGCACCTACTGGGGCCACGAAAACGTATCGGACTGGACGCCCGGCTCACGTTGGCAGCATGTCCGCGCCAACGAGACGCGGCAGGTCGAGCTGGTCGGCGAGGTGGTTGAATGCACCCCGCCCTCGCGCCTGGTGATCACCTGGGCGGCGGCATCGCAGGCGGACGACCCGCAGCGGTACAGCAGGGTGACCTTCGATATCGTGCCGTATGACGGCATGGTGCGGCTTACCGTGACGCACGACGATCTGGAACCGGGCAGCAGCATGGATACCGGCATCCGGAGCGGCTGGCCGCTGGTGCTGTCCAGCCTGAAATCGCTGCTGGAGACCGGCAAGGGCATGGATGTCTTTGCCAGGCCACTGCCCTGAGCGCTTGGCGGACCTCACAAGAAAAGGGCGCCCAAGGCGCCCTTTTCGTTGAACATGCTGGCAGCGGCGCGCCGTCCGCCATGCCGTGATCAGACCCCGCCCTCCTGCTCATGCAGGGTGATCAGCGATTCCATCAGATCCTCGTCGGCGCTGGCGCAGACCGCCAGCAGCACCGCTTCCTCGCAGCCGGTATCGACGATGTAGGCGTGGCCCATCTGGCTGTCGATGTAGATGCCCTGCCCGGTCTCCAATACCACCGGATCGTAGAACTCGGTGTGGACCTGGATGCGGCCTTCCATCACGTGCACGTACTCCTCGCCCGGGTGGCGGACCAGTTCGCCGAACTCGGCGGTGGTCTTGGCCCGCACCTTGGTCAGGATCGGAATCATCCGCTTGCGGCGCAGTTCCGTACACAGATAGTAGTAATCGTAGTTGTCGGTCTGTACTCGCAGCGCTTTGTCGAGCGAGCCGAGGCTGCGCCGGGCGGTGACCGGCTTGGGCGCACTGTCCGAATCCGGCTCGGAAAACAGCTCGGACATGCGCAGGTTCAAGCGCTGCGCCAGGTGCTGCAGCTTGTCGTAGGTCAACGTCAGGCGATCGTGTTCGATCTTCGACAACGTGGACAGGGGGATTTCGGTGTGTTCGCTCATTTCCTTGAGCGTCCAACCCTGGCGCGTGCGCAGGCCGCGCAGCAGGGTTCCGAGCGTCGGGCTTTTCGGGCTCATCGACAGGACCTTTGGGCTATTGCTGGTGAAGTTGTGGATACGATACTACGTAGAGATGAATGCCATCCTGATCAGGATGGTTTCTTGTCGCGTTCGTCTCCTATCGCGGCAATCGATGCCCTGAAAACGTTCCCAACCGCCCTCGAATGGCGTCTGCAAGGGCACGCAACCGTCACATTGACCCCCACACGGCGCGATCGAGCGATGATCACGCGCATTTGACATTTCTCTAATCAGGAATATTGTTGTCTGATTGAGATGGTTTTTGGCCCTCCGATGGTTCGCTTTGGAGTGCCTCGTCTTCCAGTTCCAGAGGGGATCGTCACATGCGTGCGTTGTCAGGACTTGTCGCGTTGTGTTGTGGGCTGTTGCTGTCGTTCCAGGCCGGTGCACAGCGGCCACCCTCCCCACCCCAGGACGCCCCTGCGCCCGGCGTGGATTCCGTTCCCCGGCTGACCGCGGAGGATGCGACCACCTGGCTGGACGGCTTCGTCCCCTACGCCATCGCGCGCGGCGATATCGCCGGTGCCGTGGTCACGGTGGTCAAGGACGGGCGGATCCTGGTCCGTCGCGGCTACGGCGTCTCCGACGTGGAGAAGCAGACGCCGGTGGATCCGGACCGCACCCTGTTCCGGATGGCGTCGGTCTCCAAGCTGATGACATGGACCGCGGTGATGCAGCTGGTGGAAGCCGGCAAGCTGGACCTGGACGCGGACATCAACCGCTACCTGGATTTCAAGGTGCCCGAACGCGGCCTGCCGATCACGCTGCGGCAGCTGATGACGCACACCGGCGGCTTCGAGGCCAACATCAAGTACATGTGGACCAGCGAGGCGGTGGCCGAGGCCGGCGGCATCGAACTGGGCCCCTACCTCAAGCGCCGCGTACCGGCGCAAATCTTCGCGCCGGGCACCGTGCCCGCGTATTCGAACTACGGCACCAGCCTGGCCGGCTACATCGTCGAGCGCGTGTCCGGCCAGCCGTTCGCCGAGTACGTCGAACAGCACATCTTCGTGCCGCTGCAGATGCAGCACGCCAGCTTCCGCCAGCCGTTGCCGCCGGCGCTGCGCGCCCTGGTCAGCAACGGCTATGCGCTGGGCTCGGGCAAGCCGCGTGACTTTGAGGTCACCCCGTCCGCCCCGGCCGGTGCGCTATCGGCCACCGGCAGCGACATGGCGCGCTTCATGATCGCGCACCTGAGTGCGGCGGGCGGCCGTGACAGCCCGATCCTGACCGCGGCGACCAGCCAGCTGATGCTGACCCCGCAGACCCGCTTCGCGCCGCCGCTGAACACCATGGCGCTCGGGTTCTACGAGATCGACGTCAACGGCCAGCGCGTGGTCTCGCACGCCGGTGACACCTATTCGTTCCATTCGCAGCTGTTCCTGTTCCGCGACCACGATGTCGGCCTGTTCATCTCACTCAACAGCGCCGGCGCCAACGGCATCACCGGTCCGATCCGGCTGGAGCTGCTGGAGAACTTCGCCGACCGTTACTTCCCGGCTCCCGCTGCGACCGCGGCGCCGGTGGTCGACGCCGCACTGGCCAAAGAACAGGCGCGCCTGCTGGCCGCGCCGAGTTACCTCGATTCGCGCCGCGCCGAAACCGGCATCGGCCGCACCGGCATCCTCACCCAGACGCGCCTGGAGGCCCTCGACGATGGCAGCCTGCGCCTGCCGCGCATGAAGCAGCCCAATGGGCAGCCCACCACCTTCAAGCCGATCGCACCGTGGCTGTGGCAGGCGCGCGACAGCGAACTGCGCCTGGGCGCCATCCTCAAGGACGGCAAGCCGGTCGGCTTCGCGGTGGACTCTTCGTCACCGTTCAACGTGTTCCTGCGCGCGGAAGGCTATCGCTCCGCGCTGTGGCTCAAGCCGGTGCTGACCGCGGCGGTGGCGATCCTTGCGCTCGCCGCGCTGGCCTGGCCGATCGCCGCATTCGTGCGCCGCCGTCACGGCCGCGTCCTCGGCTGGCCGCGGCGGACGCTGCTGGCGTATCGCCTGAGCCGCGTCGCCTGCTGGTTCATGCTGCTGGTGCCCGCCGTGGCGATGGCGGTGATGGCCTGGGCCTCGGCGGATTTCGCGCGACTGGATGATCGACTCGATCCGGCGGTGATCGGGCTGGGCATCGCCTCGCTGATCGCGATCATCGGCGGGATCGGATCCACTGCCTGGAACCTGGTGCAGACCTTCCGCGCCGGACGCGGCTGGCTGGCGCGCCTGTGGGCGGTGCTGCTGCTGATCTCGGCCTGCGTGCTTGCCTATGCCCTGGTCCTGATGGGCCTGGCCGACTTCGCACTCAACTACTGACCCGTAGCCCCGATCACGGGGCTGGAGACATCCTGTGAAACTGACCCTGCAGATCGACTCGCTTGCGTTGCTGGCCCCGTTCCGGATCAGCGGCTACGTGTTCGAACACGCCCCGGTACTGCGCGTGGAACTGGAAGACGGCGGCCATCGCGGCCGTGGCGAAGCCAGCGGCGTGTACTACTTCGATGACACCCCCGAGCAGATGCTGGCCACGCTGGAACTGCTGCGTGCGCGGATCGAAGCCGGCATCACCCGCGACGAGCTGCAGCAGCTGCTGCCCCGCGGCGGTGCGCGCAACGCGCTGGACTGCGCGCTGTGGGATCTGGAAGCAAGCCGGACCGGCAGGCATGCCTGGGCGCTGGCCGGGCTCACGCAGACGCGACCGTTACTGACCACCTGGACGCTCGGCGCCGATGACCCGGCGACGATGCAGTCGATCGCGACCGGGCGCTATGCACCTGCCAAGGCGCTCAAGCTCAAGCTCAGCGGTGATCTGGATATCGACATCGAGCGCGTGCGCGCGGTGCGCAAGGTGCGCCCGGATGTATGGATGGGCGTGGATGCCAACCAGGGCTACAACGTGGACGCGCTCGATGCACTGATTCCGGTGCTGCTGGAGAACGAGATCAAGCTGCTGGAACAGCCGTTGCCGCGCGGCCGCGAAGCCGAGCTCAAGGGCTTTGCGCGGCCGCTGCCGTTCGCGGCCGACGAGAGCGTGCAGGACGTGGCGGAAATCGAGGCGCTGGTGGGTCTGTTCGACGTCATCAACATCAAGCTCGACAAGGCCGGCGGGCTCACCGAAGGCTTGGCGATGGTCGGCAAGGCACGTTCGCTGGGCATGCAGGTGATGGTCGGCAACATGATCGGCAGCAGCTGGGCGATGGGCCCGGCCTTCATCGTGGGTCAGCATTGCGATGTGGTCGACCTGGATGGCCCGCTGTTCCTGCGCGACGACCGCGTGCCGGGCCTGCGTTACGACGACGGCCTGGTGCATTGCGACGACGCCGTCTGGGGCAAGGGAGTGCAGGCATGAGTCTCTGGCGCCCCCTGATCTGCGGCCTGCTGCTGGCCTCGACCGCCGCGTTCTCGCCGCTGCATGCGCAGGCCCCTGTCCCGGTCGCTGCACCTGCGGCGCCGGCGCCTGCCCAAGCGCCTGAGCAGGCCGCGCCCGCGCAGCCTCCCACCGGTACGCTGGATGCGGCCCGGGTCAATACCTTCCTCGATGGCCTGGTGCCCTACCTGATGGCACAAGGCGATCTCGCCGGCGCCTTGGTCACCGTGGTCGAGAACGGCAAGGTCGTCACCGAACGCGGCTTCGGCTTCTCCGATGTCGAAAAACGCACGCCGGTGGATCCCAGGACCACCCTGTTCCGTCCCGGCTCGATCTCCAAGCTGTTCGTCTGGACCTCGGTGATGCAGCTGGTCGAACAGGGCAAGCTGGACCTGGACGCCGACATCAACACCTACCTGGACATCAAGGTCCCGGCCAAGGGTGAGCCGATCACGCTGCGCCAGATCATGACCCACACCAGCGGTCTGGAAGAGCGCATGCGCTACCTGATCGTGCTGGGGCCGGACCATCCGGCCAACCGCGACAACTACCTCAAGGAGTGGGTGCCCAACCAGATCTCCGCGCCCGGCACCACGCCGGCGTATTCCAACTACGCCACCGGCATCGCCTCGTACATCGTCGAGCGCGTCAGCGGCCAGCGCTTCGAGGATTACGCCAGGCAGCACATCCTGCAGCCGCTGGACATGCAGTACGCCAGCTTCGAACAGAAGCTGCCGGCCGAACTGCTGCCGCACGCCGCCAAGGGCTATCTGCTGGGCTCGGGCAAAAGCTACCCGGCCGAGAAGAACACCGCGCCGGGCGTGGGCGGTCTGTATGCCTCCGGTTCGGCGATGTCACGTTTCATGATGGCCACGCTCAATCATGGCGAACTGGACGGCCAGCGCATCATGCGCGCGGAAACCAACGCGCAGATGCTCACCCCGCAGCCGGCGATCCTGCCGCATCTGCCGCGCATGGCCCTGGGCTGGATGGCCTCGGACACCGGTGGCTACGACACCCGCTCGCACGGCGGCACGATGCTGTTCTTCTACTCGTGGCTGTGGATGATTCCGGAACGCAACATCGGCGTCTTCGTGTCCACCAACAGCGTGGGGCGTGATGCCGCCGGTTCTGCGCTGCGCGCCCAGGTCTGGGAGCGCTTCGTCGAGAACTTCCTGCCGACCCTGCCGATCGAACGCGCCGGCCCGGGCGTCGATGCTGCGGTGGCGCGCGAGCACGCCGCTGCGCTGGCCGGGACGAGCTGGCAGAGCACGCGCCGCTCGGACAGTTCCTATCTGCGCATGCTGACGCTGTTCGCACCGATCCGTGTGCACCCGCAGGAGGACGGCACGATCACCGTCGATGGACAGAAGGGCCTCAACGGCCAGCTGCTGCGCTGGCGCGAAGTGTCCCCCTGGCTGTGGCAGCAGGAAAACGGCCGCGGCCTGCTGGAAGTGAAGGTCAAGGATGGCCGCCCGGTGTACTTCTCCGGCGGGCCGTTCGCCTCGGTGTTCGGTTTCGAGCCGATCCCGGGCTGGCGCTCACCGGCATGGCTGCGCCCTGCCCTGTTCATCGCGCTGGGGTTGCTGACCCTGTCGGCCGTACTGCGCATTGGCGGTGTGTTCGTGCGCCGTTACCACAACGCCACCACACCGCTCGACGCCCGTGGCCTGCGCTGGCTGCAGACGCTGGCGATCAGCACGCAGCTGGGCACCTTGGTCGCGTGGGCGTTGTATGTGAAGTCGATCGCGGGCCCGGGCGCGATCTCCTCATACACCAACGGGCCGTTGATCCTGGTGCAGGCGCTGTCCTGGCTGAGCGTGGCCGCCGCGGCAGCGCTGGTCTGGGTTGCCCTGCGCGCACCGGCCAGCTGGCCGCGCGTGCGTCGTTACGGCGCCTGGGTGATCGCACTGGCAGGCCTGGTGGTGGCATTCGTCGCCATCACCCAGCGCCTGGTCAGTACCGGCCTGCAGCTCTGACCGCCGGACGCCCCGCCTCATGACCGTCGATGCACCGCGCAGGGCCTGGTTCGGGCAACCGCCAGGCCTGACCATCCTGTTCCTCACCGAGATGTGGGAGAAATTTTCCTACTACGGCATGCGGGCGCTGCTGGTCTACTACATGACCAAGCAGCTGCTGTTCTCGCAGGAACAGGCCTCGATGGTCTATGGCCTGTACACCGCGCTGGCCTACCTCAGTCCGGTGTTCGGCGGCATGCTCGCCGACCGCTGGCTGGGCAAGCGGCGTGCGGTGATCCTGGGCGGCGCGATCATGGCGTTCGGCCATTTCCTGATGGCCTTCGATGCGCTGCTGTATCCGGCTCTGCTGGCGATCGTGCTCGGCAACGGCTTGTTCCTGCCGACCCTGCCCGGCCAGGTCGGCGATCTGTACACGCGCGATGACCCGCGCCGTGGCTCTGCGTTCAACGTGTACTACGTGGGCATCAACCTCGGTGCGTTTCTCGCCCCGCTGGTCTGCGGCACGCTGGGCGAGGTGTATGGCTGGCACGTGGGCTTTTCCGCCGCCGGCATCGGCATGCTGCTAGGCCTGGTGATCTACATCACCGGCCGCCGCCACCTGCCACCGGACCCGCCGCGCAGCGAACGCGCCACGCTGCCGTTCTCGGCGCTGTGGCAGCCGGCCTACCGCCCGCTGCTGCAGCTGATGACGATGATCGCGGGCTTGATCGTGATCTTCCGCCTGGCCTACGAGCAGATCGGCAACACCATCGCGATCTGGCTCGACACCGGCGTCGACCGCGTGCTCACTGCGGACTTCACCCTGCCGATGACCTGGTTTTTCTCGCTCAACCCGCTGCTGGTGTTCCTGATCACGCCATTGCTGGTGCGTCGCTGGACACGGCAGGCACGCGACGGCCGCGAGCCGGCTGCACTGACCAAGATGGCGATCGGTGCCGCGGTGGTCGGCCTGTCGTTCGCCCTGGTCGCGATGCTCGGCGGTGAACCGTCGGCCAAGGTCGGCTGGCTGTGGGCCGCGCTGTTCTTCGCGATCTTCACCTTCGGCGAGCTCTTCATCCTGCCGGTGGGGCTGGGGCTGTTCGCCCGGCTGGCGCCGGTGGGCTTCGGTGCCACGATCATCGCGTTCTGGTTCCTGGCCTCGTTCGGCGGCAACCTGCTGGCCGGCGCGGTCGGCACGCTGTGGTCGACGCTTTCCAGTGCGGTGTTCTTCTCGCTCATGGCCGGCACCTGCCTGCTCGTTGCGATGCTGCTGCTGCGCCTGGAGCGTCGGGCACGGCCATTGCTCGCCAACCACGGAGCGCCCCCCCAATCCCCTGCGGACTGACGCCACGCGGCTGGATCAGCCGTGGCTGGCGACCGTGTTTCCTGCCTGACCCCGTCCCTGATTCCGGAGAGACCGCCACATGCGCAAGCCGATCAACCGCTCGATCCTCGCCTCCACCGTCACCCTGTGCTGCATGGGCCTTGCCACCACCGCGATGGCGCAGGATGCCGACGCCGATGACAGCCGCAGCACGCCTGATGTCGTCGAGCTGGATCGCGTGGTGGCCACCGCGCAGAAGCGCAGTGAGAACGTCATGGACGTGGCGGCCGGCGTCAGCGTGATCAGCGAAGAACGCCTGGAAGCGTTCGGTGCGACCCGCTTGAACGACTTCGCCGCCTACGTGCCCGGCTTCCAGGTCGACAGTGGCGGCGCGCCAGGCCAGACCACGATGGCGCTGCGCGGTGTGGCACCCCTCGGCGGTGGTTCGATCATCGGCACCTACATCGATGACACCCCGATCGGCCCGAGCAGCAACAAGCAGCGCGCGACCACCTACGCGCTGGATCTGCTGCCCTATGACATCCAGAGCGTGGAAGTGCTGCGCGGCCCGCAGGGCACTCTGTATGGGGCCAGCTCGATGGGCGGCCTGTTCAAGTACATCACCAAGGCGGCCGATCCGGATGGCTTCGAGTTCCGCGCCGGCATGGACGTCAACGCCACCAAGGAAGCGGGCGACGTGGGCACCGGCGTGCGTACCGCGTTCAACGTGCCGTTGATCGAAGGCAAGCTGGGCCTGCGTGCCAGCCTGTCGCGCCAGGGCACGCCCGGCTATGTGGACCAGCCCGACCTCACCGGCGAGGACGCCAGGGACAGCAACGGCTACTACCAGCTCGCCTCACGCCTGGCGCTGACCTGGCGCATCAGCGACACCGCCAACCTGCGCGTGCAGGCGTTGTCGCAGATCGTGGATGCCGACAATTCCAGCGCGGTGGGCCTGACCTATCCCACGCTGGAACCGATCCGTGGCCCGCTCGAAGGCATCCTGCAACGCGCCACGCCGTACCGGATGGAAACCGACTACTACTCGGCGATCCTGGACTGGGACCTGGGCAAGGTCGATTTCGTCTCCGCGACCAGCTTCTCTGAAACGCGCATGGACGAAGTGCAGGATTCCACGCTGGTCTACGGCGTGGCATGGCCGCTGCTGACCCCGTATCCGGCTGGCCAGGCGCAGTTCGATGTGTTCCTCGGTACCCGCAAATGGACCCAGGAATTCCGCCTCAGCTCCAAGGAGAGCGAGCGCTTCGAATGGTTGCTGGGCACCTTCTTCACCGGCGAGAAGAACGCCAACCGGCAGCAGGTGAGCGCCTACGATGCCAACGGCATCCCGCTGCCGTTCAATCCCGGCACCGCCAGCCTGCCGGGCACCTATGACGAGCAGGCGATCTTCGCCGACGTCACGTACAAATTCAGCCCCCGCTTCGACGTTTCCGCCGGTGTGCGGCATGCGCGCAACCAGCAGGATTTCGAGCAGCACAGCATCGGCCTGCTGTACGGCCCGCGGCCGATCGATCTGGCCGACTCCGCCGATGACAGCGTGACCACGTGGAAGCTGGCCTCGCGCTGGCACCTCAACGACAGCGCGATGATCTATGCGCGCTACGCCACCGGCTATCGCCCGGGTGGCCCGAACGTGTCGACCTCCGGCGTGGTGCCGATGACCAAGGCCGACACCCTGGACAACCTCGAGCTCGGCTTCAAATCGCATTTCTGGGACCGCCGCGCGATGATCGATCTGGCGCTGTTCCGGATCGACTGGGACGACATCCAGGTGCGCGTCTCCGAGAACGGCCTGAGCTGGATGGGCAACGCCGGCAGCGCGCGCAGCCAAGGTGCGGAACTGAGCCTGATGGTGCGCCCGGCCGAGCGCCTCACGCTTGGCCTCAATGCCGCCTACATCGATTCGACGATCGGCGACGTACCGGCCTCCAGCGGCCTGGTCTCGGGCAGCCGGATGCCGATGACGCCGCGGCTGAGCTGGTCGAGCACCATCGACTACGACGTCGATCTGAGCGACCAGTGGCAGGGCCGGGTCGGTGCCGGCTATCGCGTCACCGGCGAGCGCGTGGCCGGCGCGTACGACATCGACAGCTACAACGCGCTGGACCTGCATGCCGAACTGACCAACATGACGTGGACCGTGCGCCTGTATGCACGCAACGCCACCGACGAGCGCGCCTATGTCTCCACTGGCTCGGTGCGGGACGCGCTCAACCGCTACGTCGCGGTGACCGGGGTGCCGCTGCAGCCGCGAACGATCGGCATGTCGATCGACTATCGCTACTGAGTCCAGGCACCTGCCATGGCGGCGTCCCCTGCCGTCGCCAGACCACTCGTCGGAAGAGAAAGAGAAGAATCCTAATTAGGTTGCATATTCTCTGATTAGGACTTATACAGATCCAACCAGGTCAAACAATAGCGAGCCCCTCGTGAATGCCTCCCCTGCTCTCTTCTCTCCCCCGGTCATTGGATCCCCCATGAGCTCGACGCCCACCGCCGCCGTACAGGCCCTTGCCGCCCTCCCCCAGCCCTACCTGCTGTTTCTGGGCGACACCACCGAAGCCGGCTTCGCCAAGACCGCGATCGGCCTGCATGACTGGGCCCCGGAAGTGTGCGTGGCCGAATGGAGCCTGCCGGGCTGCCCGATCAGCACCGGCCTGCCGAGCATGACGCCGGCACAGGCGCGCGCCGCCGGTGCACGTGCCATGGTGATCGGCGTGGCCAATGGCGGTGGCGTGATTACGCCGCAGTGGCTGCCGGCCCTGGTCGACGCCCTGGAAAACGGTCTGGACCTGGTCAGCGGCATGCACCAGAAGCTGGGTGACATTCCGGAACTGGCGGCCGCGGCCGAACGCCACGGGCGCGAGCTGATCAACGTGCGCGTGCCGCCGCGCGGCATTCCGGTCGGCAACGGCCGCAAGCGCACCGGCAAGCGCGTGCTGACCGTCGGCACCGACTGCGCGCTGGGCAAGAAGTACACCGCACTGGCACTGGCGCGCGGCCTGCGCGGGCTCGGCGTGGATGCCGACTTCCGTGCCAGCGGCCAGACCGGCATCCTGATCGCCGGCAGCGGCATTCCGATGGACGCGGTGGTCGCCGACTTCTCCGCCGGCGCCGCCGAACTGCTCAGCCCGAATGCGGCCGACGATCACTGGGATGTCATCGAAGGCCAGGGCTCGCTGTTCCACCCCGCCTACGCCGGTGTCAGCCTCGGCCTGCTGCACGGCAGCCAGCCGGATGTGTTCGTGGTCTGCCACCAGCCGGGGCGCAAGCATGTGCTCGGCTATCCGGACTACCCGCTGCCCTCGATCGAGGAAGTGATCGCGTTGACCGTGCAGCTGGGGCGCCGGACCAATCCTGATATCCGCTGCGTCGGCGTCAGTCTCAACACCCATGGCATGACCGACGCCGCGGCGGCCGCCGCCTGTGCCGAAGTCAGCGCGCGTCTTGGTCTGCCGGTGGCCGACCCGATGCGGCAAGATGGGGAATTCAACCGTTTGCTGGAGGCCTGCATCGCATGAAGATGACATCCCGTACCTTGAGCCTGTGCGTGGCGGCGCTACTGGGCCTGAGCCCGCTCGCCGCGTTCAGCGCCAGCAAGACCAGCCCGGTGGAAACCGAAGTTGCGCGGCTGGCCACCCTGATCGACGGCAAGGTCGGTGTCTCGGCGTGGCGCCTGGATGGCAAGGGCGAGCAGGTCCATCTGAATCCCGATGAAGGGTTCCCGATGGCCAGCACGTTCAAGGTTGCGGTCGCGGCGGTCATCCTGACCAAGGTGGATGCCGGCGAACTGGCGTTGACCACGATGGTGCCGGTGCCGAAATCGTTCTATGTCGATTCGGAAGTGATCGCGGACCGCTTCATCCATGATGGTGTGAGCCTGTCGGTGCACAACCTGCTGGAGGTCATGCTGACCCAGAGCGACAACACCGCCACCGACGTGCTGGTGGCGCAGGCCGGCGGACCGGCCGCGGTCACCGCCTGGCTGCGCACACAGGGCATCGAAGGCCAGCGCCTGGATCGCAACACCCGGCAGCTGCTGAGCGATATCTTCGGCCTCGGCGATGAGCCGCTGACCAAGGAACGCGTCGCCGAACTCACCCTCGATCCGGAGGTGGTCAAGCGCACCAAAGCCGGCAACGACGCCTTCGACAAGGATCCGCGCGACACCTCCACGCCGCGCGCGATGTCGACCCTGTTGACCAGGCTGTTCACCGGCAAGGCCCTGAGCCCGGCCAGCACCGAGGTGCTGGTGCAGATCATGGAACGCTGCCGGACCTGCAGCGCGCGCCTGCGTGGCAGCCTGCCGCCGGGCACCAAGGTGGCCGACAAGAGCGGCACCGTGGCCGGCACCGTCAATGATGTCGGCGTGGTCACCCTGCCCGATGGCAGCCAGTTCGCGATCTCCGTGTTCGTCAAAGCCAGCAATGCCCCACGCAGCGAACGTGAGCGTGTGATCGCCGAGATCGCCCGCACCGTGCGCGACTTCTACCTGCTGCAGCCGACGGCCGCGCGCAAGTGACCGCCGCCGCCAGCCGGTTCCAGCGGTATCTGTTGCCCGGCCTGGCGTTCAAGTCCGCCGTGATCGGCGGCGGATACGCGACCGGCCGTGAGCTGGCGGAGTTTTTCCTGCCATCGGGCCCCTGGGGCGGCCTGGCCGCGATGGTGTTGTCGATGCTGATCTGGAGCGTGATCTGCATCCTGACGTTCCTGTTGGCCCGGGCGATCCGGGCCAACGATTACCGCACCTTCTTCCGGCATCTGCTGGGCCGGGGCTGGTGGACCTTCGAAGTGGCCTACCTGGCGCTGATCGTGGTGGTGTTGGCGGTATTCGGCGCGGCCGCCGGCGAACTGGCCGCGACCATGTTCGGCTGGCCGCGGATCGTCGGCACGCTGGTGCTGGTGGCGATCATCACCGGCGTGGTGCAGGCCGGGACCACCGCCGTCGAACGCATGTTCAAGCTGATGTCGGCCTTCATGTACCTGGTCTACGCCATTGCCGCGTGCCTGATCCTCTATCGCTTCGGCGGCGGCGCGATGGCGCAGCTGTCCAACACCCATGAGCTCGGCCAGGACTGGGTGCTCAACGGCGTGACCTACGCCGGCTACAACATGTTCGCGGCGGTCTCGATCCTGCTGGTGGTGCGCCACCTGCTGTGCCGGCGTGATGCGGTGATCGCCGGCGCCCTGGCCGGCCCGTTGGCGATCCTGCCGGCCATCGTGTTCTACGTCTGCATGATCGCCTTCCTGCCGGACATCGCCGATGCGCCCCTGCCCTCGGACCTGATGCTCGGCCAGCTCGGCCTGCCATGGTTCCAGTGGTTGTTCCGGCTGATGATCATGGTCGCGCTGGTCGAAACCGGGGTCACCCTGATGGCCTCGGTGGACGGCCGCATCAGCGTCAACTGGAAAGAGCGCACCGGCGCTGCCCCCGGCCGCGGCATGCGCGTGGCAATCATTGCCGCCATCCTGCTGATGGCCGTGTTCCTGGCCGATGGGATCGGACTGGTCGCGCTGATCGCGAAGGGCTACCGGCTGCTGGCGTATGCCATTCTGGCTACCTACGTGGTGCCGCTGCTGGCGTACTCGGCGTGGCAGATCTGGACGCGCCGTGGGCAGGCCTTCACCGCGCCCGTCGGTGAGCTGCCTGATCCGCGTCCTGCCCTGGCCGATGCACTCGGCGCTCACCCGCCACAGGCAAAGACCAGGAACTGATGCAGTGCGCGTGCCGGCGCGGACAGGTCTTCGTCCGGGCGCCAGACCAGGCCGACTTCCATCGGCGGCACCGCGTCGGTGAGGGTGCGTACGTCGATCCGGCGCCCCTCCAGCGACCACGGCCGATAGACCATGTCCGACAGGATGCTCACCCCGAAGCCATAGGCGACCATGCCGCGCAGCGCTTCCAGCGACGAGGTGCGGAACACCACGTTGGGTTCGCGCCCGACCGAGCGCCAGTAGCGCATCGCCGACTCCTGCCCTTCATCCACCATCAGCATGATGTACGGATACGGCTCCACGTCGGCCGGGCTGATCACAGGCAGCTGCAGCAGCGGATGCGACTCTGCCAGCCACAGCTGGCGGCGCGAGCGGATCAGCACCTGGCGCCGCAGCACATAGGGCTCGGCCATGTTGGAAATGATGCACAGCCCGAAGTCGAGCTCGCCGCTGCCGACGCCCTGCTCGATCGCGGCACGGTCCATGTCGACCAGGTCGACCTCCACCTGCGGGTAAGAGCGCTTGAAGCGCGCCAGCAGGCTCGGCAGGAAGTAGCCGAGCACCGTGTAGGACGCGCCGATCCTGACCCGGCCCGGCAGGGTGTTGGCCAGGAACATCGGCTCGCTGAGCGCATCCTGCAGCGTGTCCAGGATGTGCCGCACATGCTGGTGGAACCGGTGCCCCTCGGCGGTCAGCCCGACCCCGTGCGGCATGCGGTCGAACAGCTTCAGGCCCAGCGAGGCTTCCAGCTGGGCGACCGCCGTGGTGATCACCGACTGGGAGACGTGCAGCTTGCGTGCGGCCTGTGAGAACTGGCCCAATTCGGCCGCTTCGGCAAAGTACCGGAGCTGGCGCAGGGTCATGTTGGCGGGGATTTGCATGCACGGGCTCCCACGGAACGAAGATATCTGAATAAACAATACCTCATACGCAATTAAACAAATTTACGATAAGCCGCTGTGCCTCTAGACTTCACACTGGGTGCAATGCGCCATGGCCCCAGCCGCCTTGCAAGCGCTGGTCCTTACCCGCTTCGCGACGAGATCCTGACCGGATGTCGGCGCGCCAACATCGCCATTACCGTTGCCCCCCGCCTGCGGTATGCCTGTAGCTCCATGACCCAAGCCCAGCGAGGCCCCTGACATGTCATCACCCCAGATCCCCGCCACGAGTGAACCGTTGCGTTTGCACGTGCCCGAGCCCAGCGCCCGTCCCGGCGAGGCCACCGACTTTTCCTATCTGAAGCTGAGCCCCGCCGGCGCGGTCGACAAACCGCCCGTGGATGTGAGCGCCAGCCAGGCCGCGCCGCTGACCGGCCAGCTGATCCGCGTGCTGGATGACAACGGCGACGCCGTGGGCCCGTGGGCCGCCGACATCGACGACGCCGTGCTGCTGCGTGCCATGCACGCCATGCTCAAGACGCGCGCCTATGACGCGCGCATGCTGATCGCCCAGCGCCAGAAGAAGACCTCGTTCTACATCCAGTGCCTGGGCGAAGAAGCCATCGCGGTCGGCCAGACCCTGGCGCTGCGGGATGACGACATGCAGTTCCCGACCTACCGCCAGCAGGGCATCCTGGTCACCAAGGAAGTGCCGATGGTGGACATGATGTGCCAAGTGCTCTCCAACGCGGCCGACCCGCTGAAGGGCCGCCAGCTGCCGATCATGTACTCCTACAAGGATTACGGCTTCTTCTCGATCTCCGGCAACCTGACCACCCAGTACATCCAGGCGGTGGGCTGGGCGATGGCCTCGGCGATCAAGGGCGACACCCGCATCGCCACCGCATGGGTCGGTGATGGCGCCACCGCCGAAGGCGATTTCCACGCCGCGCTGACCTTCGCGCACGTGTACCGCGCCCCGGTCGTGCTCAACGTGGTCAACAACCAGTGGGCGATCTCCACCTTCCAGGCCATCGCCGGCGGTGAGAACACCACCTTTGCCGCGCGCGGCGTGGGCTACGGCATTCCGTCGCTGCGCGTGGACGGCAACGATCTGCTGGCCGTGTACGCCGCCTCGCGCTGGGCCGCCGAACGTGCCCGCAGCAACCTCGGGCCGACCCTGATCGAGTGGGTCACCTACCGTGCCGGCCCGCATTCGACCTCGGATGATCCCTCCAAGTACCGCCCTGCCGACGATGCGCAGCAGTTCCCGCTCGGCGATCCGATCGACCGCCTGAAGCAGCACCTGATCAAGCGCGGCCTGTGGAGCGAGCAGCAGCACGACGCGCTCCGCGCCGAACTGGATGCCGAGATCCTGCGTGCCCTCAAGGAAGCCGAGACCCACGGGTTGCTCGGCAGCGACAACCGTCCCGGCGCGGCCCTCATGTTCGAAGACGTCTACAAGGACATGCCCGAACATCTCCGTCGCCAGCGTCAGCAGTTGGGAGTCTGAACACATGAGCGGGATTGAACAGAACAACACCGGCGGTACGCCGATGACCATGATCCAGGCGCTGCGCTCGGCGATGGACGTGATGCTGGAACGCGACGACAACGTGGTGATCTTCGGCCAGGACGTGGGCTACTTCGGCGGCGTGTTCCGCTGCACCGATGGCCTGCAGACCAAGTACGGCAAGCAGCGCGTGTTCGATGCGCCGATTTCCGAGAACGGCATCGCCGGCGCGGCGATCGGCATGGCCGCCTACGGCCTGCGCCCGGTCGCTGAAATCCAGTTCGCCGATTACATCTACCCGGCCTACGACCAGATCGTCTCCGAAGCGGCGCGCATGCGCTATCGCTCCGGCGGCAGCTTCACCTCCTCGCTGGTGTTCCGCACCCCGTGCGGCGGTGGCATCTACGGCGGCCAGACCCACAGCCAGAGCCCGGAGGCGATCTTCGCCCATGCCACCGGCCTGCGCACCGTCATGCCGTCCAACCCGTACGACGCCAAGGGCCTGCTGATCGCCTCGATCGAGAACGACGATCCGGTGATCTTCCTGGAGCCCAAGCGCCTGTACAACGGCCCGTTCGACGGTCACCACGACCGCCCGGTCACCGCGTGGTCCAAGTACCCGGACAACCTGGTGCCGGAGGGCTACTACAACGTGCCGCTGGACAAGGCCGCCATCGCCCGCGAGGGCAAGGCACTGACGATCATCACTTACGGCACCACCGTGTGGGTGGCCAAGGCCGCCGCCGAAGATGCCGGGATCGATGCCGAAGTAATCGACCTGCGCAGCCTGTGGCCGCTGGATCTGGAGGCCATCGTCACTTCGGTCAAGAAGACCGGCCGCTGCATCGTGCTGCACGAAGCCACCCGCACCTGCGGTTTCGGCGCCGAACTGGTCGCGCTGGTGCAGGAGCATTGCTTCTACCACCTGCAGGCCCCGGTGGAACGCGTTACCGGCTGGGACACCCCGTATCCGCACGCGCAGGAATGGGACTACTTCCCGGGTCCGTCCCGGGTCATCGATGCAATGCAGCGCGTGCTGGAGGACTGAACCATGGGACATCACGTCATCAAGATGCCGGACATCGGTGAAGGTATCGCCGAAGTCGAACTGATCACCTGGAAGGTCGAGGTCGGTGGCCCGGTCGCCGAAGACCAGGTCGTGGCCGAAGTCATGACCGACAAAGCGATGGTCGAGATCCCCTCCCCGGTCGCCGGTACCGTCGTCTCGCTGGGCGGCAAGCCCGGCCAGATGATGGCCGTGGGCAGCGAGCTGATCCGCCTGGAAGTGGACGGCGCCGGCAATGCCAGCGCCGCCAGTGCGCCGGCTGCCGCCGCGCCGGCCGAACCGGTTGCCGCGCCCAAGGCTGCCGCGCCTGCGCCTGCCGCGGCGGCTGAAGCTGCACCCGTTGCCGCGCCGGCCAAGGCTGCCGCAGCGCCCGCCCCTGCCGCCAAGCGCGACGAGCGCGGTGCGGTCACCAACGGCGTGCTCAACGCCGGTGAAGCCCCGCTGGCCTCGCCGGCCGTGCGCCGCCGCGCCTGGGACCTGGGCATCGAGCTGCGCTATGTGCCGGCCACCGGCCCGGGCGGGCGCATCCTGCAGGCCGATCTGGACGCCTACGCCGCCGCCGGTGGCAAGGCGCAGCCGGTTGGCGGCAGTGCCGGCGGCAGCAGCTACGCGCGCCGTACCGGCGAGCAGCAGGTGCCGATCATGGGCCTGCGCCGCAAGATCGCGCAGAAGATGCAGCAGTCGTGGTCGACCATTCCGCACATCACCTATGTGGAAGAAATCGACGTCACGGAAGTGGAAGCCCTGCGCGCCAAGCTCAACGAGCGCTGGGCCAAGGAGCGCGGCAAGCTGACCCTGCTGCCGCTGCTGGCACGCGCCGTGGTGCTGGCCGCGCGCGACTTCCCGCAGATGAACGCCCGTTTCGATGACCAAGCCAACATCGTGACCCGCTATGAGGGTGTGCAGCTGGGCATCGCGACCCAGAGCGAGGTCGGCCTGTCGGTGCCGGTGGTCGCGCATGCCGAGTCGCTGGATCTGTGGCAGACCGCTACCGAAATCGCGCGCCTGGCCAACGCCGTGCGCGTGGGCAAGGCAACGCGTGAGGAGCTGTCCGGCTCGACCATCACCATCAGCAGCCTCGGTGCGGTGGGTGGTGTGGTGTCGACCCCGATCATCAACCATCCGGAAGTGGCGATCGTCGGTGTGAACCGCATCATCGAACGCCCGATGTTCCGCGAGGGCCAGGTGGTGGCACGCAAGCTGATGAATCTGTCGTCCTCGTTCGACCATCGCATCGTCGATGGCATGGATGCGGCCGAGTTCGTGCAGGCGATCCGTATGCGCCTGGAAACCCCGGCCCTGCTGTTCGTGGAGTAAGCGATGTCCAATACCCTTCAAACCCAGTTGCTGATCATCGGCGGCGGTCCCGGCGGGTACATCGCCGGCATCCGCGCCGGCCAGCTCGGCGTCAAGACCATCGTGGTCGAGGGCGTCAATCCGGGTGGTACCTGCCTCAACATCGGCTGCATTCCGTCCAAGGCGCTGATCCATGCCGCCGAGGAATTCGCCAAGGTCACCGCCTATGCGGCGGGCACCTCGCCGCTGGGCATCAGCGTGCAGGCCCCCTCGCTGGACCTGGCCAAGACCGTGGCGTGGAAGGCCGGCATCGTCAAGAAGCTGACCGGTGGCGTCAGTGCACTGCTGAAGAAAAACGGCGCGCAGCTGATCAAGGGCTGGGCCACGATCATCGACGGCAAGACCGTCGAGATCGCCGGTGCCGCCGAAGATGGCGGCACGCTGCGCATCAGCTGCGAGCACCTGCTGCTGGCCACCGGCTCGGTGCCGGTGGAACTGCCGTTCCTGCCGTTTGGTGGCAAGGTCATCTCCTCCACCGAAGCCCTCTCGCCGACCTCGCTGCCGAAGCAGTTGATCGTCGTCGGTGGCGGCTACATCGGCCTGGAGCTGGGCACGGTGTACCGCAAGCTCGGCTGCGAAGTCACCGTGGTCGAGGCCCAGGAGCGCATCCTGCCGGCCTACGACGCCGAGCTGACCAAGCCGGTCGTCACGCACCTGGAGAAGTCCGGCGTGAAGCTGCTGACCGGCCACAGCGTGCTCGGCCTGGCCGACAACGGCCAGCTGCGCGTGCGCGACAAGGACGGTAACGAAATCGCGCTGGACGCCGACCAGATCCTGGTCGCGGTCGGCCGTCGCCCGAAGACCGACGGCTTCAATCTCGAATCGCTGCAGCTGGATCTGACCGGCAAGGCAATCAAGATCGACGACCAGTGCAAGACCTCGATGCGCAATGTGTGGGCGATCGGCGATGTCGCCGGTGAGCCGATGCTCGCGCACCGGGCGATGGCACAGGGCGAACTGGTGGCCGAGATCGTCAGCGGCAAGAAACGCCACTTCGTGCCGGCCGCGATTCCGGCGGTGTGCTTCACCGACCCGGAAATCGTGGTGGTCGGGCTGTCACCGGACGAAGCCAAGGCACAGGGCATCGAGACCAAGGTCGCGCTGTTCCCGTTCGCCGCCAATGGCCGTGCGATGTCGCTGGAATCCACCGATGGCTTCGTGCGCGTGGTCGCACGCAGCAGCGACCATCGCATCCTCGGCTGGCAGGCCGTGGGCGTGCAGGTCTCGGAATTGTCGATCGCCTTCGTGCAGTCGATTGAGATGGGCGCCACGCTGGAAGACATCGCCGGTACGATCCACCCGCACCCGACCCTGGGTGAGGCGGTGCAGGAAGCGGCATTGCGTGCGTTGGGGCATGCGTTGCATATCTGAGGCAGGTCTTTAGGTCCGAGCCATGCTCGGACGCTTTGCAGGCACCACAACAAACGGACCGCACTGCGGGCCGTTTGTTGTTGGCGGCAAACGCTGCGGCACGCGCGGTACCGATCTGTGCCACATGGCGCGGTGACCGCCTGCCAAGCCCCTACTTCTGGTATCTGCTGGAATCCAGCGCCGAGTTCTCTTTGCTCTTCAACCGCTCAACCAACCGCTGCCCCACCTCCAGCGCCGAAGCCGGGTTCTGCCCGGTAATCAGCTCACGGTCCACCACCACATGCCCGGTCCACGGCGTGGCGTTGCTGCTGAACCGCGCACCCGCCCGCTGCAGCGCCGTCTGCGGGTAGAACTTCATCTCACCGCCGCCCAGCAGCGGCTTGGCCTGCTCTTCTTCTTGGTTGCTGATCACCGTCATCTGGTAACCGCTGTAGATCCACTTCGGCGTGGCCGGCATCGCACCGGCTTCCAGCTTCGCCACGAAACCCGCCGCATCCGGCAGCGTGGACACCAACGCGATCGGCCCGTGGCAGACCAGCGCGGTGGTCTTGTTGCGCTGGTGGAAATCGGCCAGCAACCGGCCCAGTGCCGGGCTCTTCAGCAGGTCCTGCATCGGCGCGTGGCCACCGGGAATGTAGACTGCATCGAAACGCGCGTAGCCCTGCTGCTCGACGCGCGCCAGGCTGACCACCGGCGACGCCGTCGGCGAGGTCAGCGCCAGCTTCTCCAGCAGATCCTTGTGCACCTGCAGCTGCGTGGCATCGTTGCCGAAGTACGCCGGCGTCACCGAGGACGCATCCACCATCGGCGCCCGCCCCTGCGGCGTGGCGAAGGTCACCTCGTGGCCGGCGTCCAGCAGCAGCTTGACCGGCTGCATCAACTCGTTGAGATAGAAGCCAGTGGACAGCACCTTGCCGTCCTTCAGGTCCAGGTGGTTTTCGTCGGACAGCACTACCAGCACGTTGGCGGCATGGGCACTTGTGGCGGCCAGGGTCAGGGCCAGCGCTGCGGCCAGCCGGGTCATCAGGTTCATGGAGAGCTCCTATCGGGGAATGGCCGCCACTTTATTCATCGCCCCAACGGCGATAAATTGGCCCCATCGCAAAACATCTGTTCCCCGGAGAGCCAAATGAGCCGCAAGTTCGACTACCTGGGGGATGTGGAGGTGTTCATGGCGGTGGTCGAACACGGCTCCTTCACCGCCGGCGCGGTGGCGCTGTCCACCACCCCGTCGGTGCTGAGCCGCGCGGTCACCCGCCTGGAAGCGCGGCTGGGCCGGCAGCTGCTGCAGCGGACCACCCGCCGCGTGGGCCTGACCGACGCCGGGCGGCTCTATCTGGAACAGGTGCGCACCGCCTTCGGCCTGCTGGACGACGCCGAGCGCGACGTGCAGGGCCAGGACGGCACGCTGGCCGGCCGCGTGCGCCTGAGCGTGCCCACCACCTATGGCCACTACCGGCTGCCGCCCGTGCTGGCGCGCTTTGCGCAGCAGTATCCGCAGGTGCAGGTGGAACTGAACATCACCAACCGCAACGTGGACCTGGTGGCCGAAGGCTTCGATCTGGCCATCCGCCTGGGCCAGCTGCCGGACAGCGGGCTGGTGGCACGAAAGCTGGAAGACGCGCCGCTGCTGCTGGTGGCCGCGCCGGACTACCTGCAGCGCCGTGGCACGCCGCAGACGCTGGACGACCTGCAGCAGCACCTGTGTCTGCCGTTCGTGATGCCGCGCACTGGGCGGTTGGCGCCTTGGATCTTCCGCGATGGTGGGCATGACGTGGACTGGCTGCCGCGTTCGTCCATCGAGACCTCCGACGATGTGCTGGGCGTGGTGTCGCTGGCCGAACAGGGCATCGGCATCTGCCAGAGCTATGAGTTCATCGTGCGCGAGCGGTTGCTGCGTGGGGAGCTGGTGGAAGTGCTGCCGAAGTTGCGAGGGCGGTCGAGGCCGTTCTCGGTGATCTATGCGCCGCATCGGCGGCAGTCGGCGGCGGCGCGGGCGATGATTGAGTTGTTGGTAGGGAATGCGGCGGTGGGTGGGGATGGTGGTGGTTGAGGCGGGGATGCTGGCTGGCGGTGTCGTGTTTGAACCGCCTTTCGGAGTGACAGGCTGATCGGGCGCCGTTGCTTGCTGAGCAAGACTAAGACTGGAGACTAGCCACCTCGCTCTCAGCCGATTATTCAGGCACCTCCGGTCGGCTCCTGCAAGCTGGGACGCCTCACAATAGCCTTGAACAGATTGCCGGTCCGATCATCGATGAGTTCATTCAGCGACCATGACATCAGTGAGCGCGGCAAGCCGCAACCCAATCAGCGATGTGGCAGGACTGTCCGTGTTGAACTGGTCCCTACTATCGCCGCCCCGGCCGAGCAGGTCGATCAGAGCTGTGGTTTCCACAGGTTGTAGACCTCTTTGCGACGGTTGAAGGCTTCCCGGCCTCCTTCCATGATGTTGATGATGGCGTCCTGCACCGGGCGGGCGTCGATGCTGCCACTTCGCGTGGCAACCTTCTCGTCTTGGTATTGGCAGGCGTGCACCTGTTCCGCATCACCGAGCACAGGGAAGTTAGCGTTGTGGGTCGCGAAAATGAACTGGGCATGGGGCTTCATATCCCGTAGCAGCTTGATCACATCGTCGTAAATGGTCTGGTTATCCAGATCGTCTTCCGGTTGGTCGATAATGATCACGTCGTTCTGGCGTTGGCTGAGCACATACAGCAACAGCGCCGAAGCGCGTTGCCCGAGAGAGTGGTGCTTCAATTCTTTGCCGCGATAGCGGATGACGAAGCGGTTGGGCACCTGCCAGGTGACGAAAGCGCTCAGGCTCTGCATGAAGGTCTTTTCGAACACTTCGGGAGTGCTGCCGGCCTTTGCCAAGACTCCTGGCATCGCACGAAGAAGGCCGCCGAAATCGGAATAGTCCTCCATCACCGCACGCAGCGTCGTTTCGCGGATGTTGCTGCCCTTGAAGAGCTGCTGCATGAAGCTGATGGCGGCCTCCTTGTCGCCCTTGAAGTCTGCTTCGATCTGCAAAGCGGTGTGACCAGCGTTTACGTGGTCCAACTCCACCTTAATGGCACTGAACTCCCGCAACCATAGTTCATTGAGTTTATCGATCTCAACAAACAGTGCGTCGCGGATGCTGGTCTGCTGACACTCCTGCTTGGCCAGCGCCTCCAGCATTTGCTCCGCCTTCGTCTTGCGCCGCTGCTGAGCCAAGAAGTCATCCGGCTGAATGGCCGTCATACCGGTTTGCTTGAGTTCCTGAGCTACTTGACGCTCGATTTGTGCGAACTCCTCCTGAAGGCTCTTGCTTGCTCCTTCAAACTCGCCTTGCTTGGCCTTGAGGCGCTCTACAATGGATCGCACGTCTTCCTCGATGTGCTTGAGCTGATCAACCTTGGCCACGAGGTTGGAGAACTCGACGTAGTAGGAGGCGAAGAAATCTGGGTTCTGCTTGGACAGGTAACTCGTCGCGTTGCGCAACTCGTCCTCATGCTCGGCAATCAGGTGCCCTAAGGCTAGGAGGAAGCTGTCTGCTCGCCCCTCCATGCGTAACAGCGCGGTAGCATCCTGCTGGAATCCGAGGCGCTTTTGGAGCTTGTCGGCGACGCCGTGCTCTTCGAACTTTGTCAGACGAAAGTTGGCATCATTTAGTTGGGTCTCGAAGTCCCGCTTGAGTTCGGTTGTGTTGCTGAGCTTGAACCAGCGCTGAGCGGCATCGCTCACACACTGACGTTGAACCTCGATTTCGTCGCGCAGCACACGCAGCTTCTCGCCAACGAGTTTTTCCACCAGATCAGTCTCGAAACCTTCGCCAGTGCTGGAAAGATCCTTCTGACCGAAGTATATCGGACGGCGCAGTACCGTCTCCCGGATGGAGACGCCGGGTTGCAACCTGCCGCCCAAATAAACATTGGGAGCTTCGCGGAAGATGCGCGAGATGGTGAATTCCTGTCCGTACATGTCGCAGGCCGTCAACGTCACCTTGCCGCCACTACCGAGGGTATGGCGGATCAACTCATCCTTGTACTTAGTGTCCTGCGCCTTCTCGCCGCGTGGAATGTCGAGGACGTAGCGCACCGCCTCTAGGATGGATGATTTACCGCTGCCTCGGACGCCGATCAGCGTGTTGAGCTCGAAAGAGAAATGCAATACCTGCCCGTCGAGAATGCCGCCGTCGAAGCGGATGCTGCGAATGTGCGACGCTTGATGCTTTGGCAGCTCCATTGCTACCCGCCCAGCAGGATCGCTCAGGGCAAGCTTGACCGCCTCGAAGGACAGTTCGCCTAACTTCAGGTGGCTGGCCTTGCCTCGACCGATTTCATCGACACTCTTGGGATCGCTACCTTCCAGTTCGGCGGGGTACCAACTCTGTAGCCAGCTTTGAATCTTTGTACGGCAAGGCTTGTCTTTGCCTCCGCCGTCGTGCGTACGCACTTTCTGAAACGCCAGCGTTCTGCGGCGGAAGAACTCGTTCTGCCCCAACTCAGTCAGCCGGCCGCCATCCAGCTCCGCCCACAGGCCACTCGGGGCTTCGACATGGGCGAAAACAAGAAAGAAGTCCCGGTGATAGCCTCCAGCTTCTTGATGGTCTCCAAAAGCGACCAAGAAGTTCGCCCGTTCTCTTGCTCGTACTGCGCGGGAGCCTTGCCTTCGAATGCACTGGTCAGGAAGGGGTTGATGTAATTGTGTTCATCGATCCATTCGTCGGAAAACACAACAAGCGTGTGGATGCCATTAGCCCCGTCATTCACGGACAACTCGACGCCTGGCATCAGCGAAATACCCTTCTTCTGTGCCGTCTTGCGCAGTGCTTTGAACTCTTCGATGTCGAACTTGTTGTGGTTTGTGATAACGCCCAATCGGATTCCCGCTTTATCCAGCGCGTCCACATAGTTGCTGTTGTAGTAGTTGTCATCTCCCGTGAACTTGAATTCACGGTCCGCTCTGGTGTGCAGGTGAAAGTCAGCGCGAACCCACTGCGCCCCTTCTGCAAAGACCATGGATCGAGCCTCAGACTGCTTCAGTCGCAAACTCTCGATCATGGTTCATCCTTGCAGGGATTGCGCGCGCAGCCCACGAGGCGAGCGGTCCTCGGGTCATAGATACACTCGGTAATCGATCCGTCTCGAATGCGCTGAACTGCCTCGTCGATCACATGAAGCGGCACTAGAAACCATTCCTCAGGCTGGACAGGATGACCGAAGCGATCGTTGATCGTGATCTCCAATCGCGCTGGCGAGAATAGCCTGTGGAAAAGCTTCTCCATGCGGATGCGATTGATGCCCGCGAGCTTGTAGGTCGCTACCACTTCGACCTTCGCAAGCAGGTAGGTAGAGTCATGTTCAGCGCCGGCGATGCGCGCCTCCAGCCTTCCTCCTGTTACACCGACCTTGTGGATAATGTCACGGTACTGCGCGACATAGGGATGATCAGAGAGGGAGCGAAGAACGTAGATCGTGCCGCTTTCGACATCGTCGGCGTCGAGCTCACCGCCGAAAGAGAGTTGCCCACTCTCGGGCGAGGCTAGCCGTCGCGCGGCGGCGTCATCATAGAACGCTCGCTGGAGCGATCGCAGCAGCAAATTGCTCTCTGTCCCGTTGGAGAAGATGAGGCGCAATCGGCGATCCACTTCCCGAGCAGTAGTTTTCAACGGCTCGCCGACCTCGGCAACGTAGAGCGTGATGCCATCGAGAACGAAGAAGTCGCCAGTCTCAATCGCGCGGCGCCCTGCCTCTACGGGCTGGGACTGGCGCAAGCCGGTCTTTACTTCCGTCGCTACACGGTCAAATAGTGGCTTGAACTTCTCGAAGTCCTCGCAAGGCTTACGATCCGCGATCTCCTCTGCAGCGCGCTTGTCGGCGCTGGTCCGGACATGGCGTAGGACGGTGATGTCGTCCGCATCCGCTACGCCCGCTAGCTCGGCCGCCAGGTGGTCGACGCCAATGGCCTCGTCTGGCAAAGCGACAACCGTAGGCGCCCCTGCAAGCAAGCACTGGTGGTCCAGCGGCTCTAGCATGGCGCGGTATTCTGGGCTCGCGCGCAATTGGTCCAGACGTACGGCGTATAGGCGTTCGAATAAATCGCGATCTTCACCGTGCATCGGCGCACGACCGCTCTTCTCTGCGAAGCCTTGGATCTCCTCGAAGCCCGCGATAACGCGCTCCTCACTGGCCGGCCGTCCGCCCTTCTTCTCAGGAGGAGCGAACTCTCCAAGCTCTGCAGCGAGTTCATCAAGATCGGAGTTATTCATAGCGCCCCTCCACCCTGAAGCGCATGAACGCGGCGGCACCTTCGGCCATTCGTCGCTCCCAAGCATCCTGGGAATGGAGCGAAGGAATGCGACCGCGCTCCTTTTTGAACTGGAGGGCACGAACGGCCATATCCTTCGCCTCATCAGGCGTTAAGCTTGTGCCCTTTGCCGAGATGGCCGCCGCAACCTGCTTCAAGCTATCTTCGCTCATGGCCTTGGCAAGAATGGCATACGCTTCCCCAAATGGGTTGATGCGGTCGATGAGGTCAATGTCCAGCTCGCGCACGTCCATTGCGAATCGGCGCACACCGTCGATCAGGGCAGTGTTTGGCGACCCGTCGCTCTCGCCTGCGGTAACAACGCGCTTGGCTTGCTGCGTAAGATTGAGGGCGGAGATAGCGTGCTGGCGTACAGCCTCCTGACCTTCAGCGTCAAGCTCGGGATACTTATCCTTGATAATCTTGCCCATGCGAACCTGCGTTAGCTCCTCGGGCACGATTTCCTCATCGAACAAGCCACGCTCGATGGTGGGCCTATCCTGCACGAAGGCTGCGATCACTTCGTTCAGATCCTCCTGACAGATGCGCGCAACCTCTTTGCCTTTGGGTTCGGCGAGCCCCTTGATCTCGACCTGGTACGTCCCCGTCTGCTCATTGACGCCAGCGTTACAGCGGTCCGGGTCATAGCCACCCTCGCCATAGTTGAATCCTGGCGTCGGGCCGCTGTCAGATTTCTTGGGCGTGAACTCGAAGCGCGGAGCCAGAACCTGCTCCATCAGCAAGCTCGCCGCGATGGCTTTCAACGTATCGTTGACGGCCTCGGTAACAGCTTCCTCGGCAGCATCCGGCTCTGCGATCAGGTTGGTGAACCTTGCGCGGGTCTTACCGGGGGCATCGCGGGTCGCTCTGCCGATGATCTGCACGATCTCGGTCAGGCTGGCGCGGTAGCCAACGGTCAGCGCATGCTCGCACCAAATCCAATCGAAACCTTCTTTTGCCATGCCCAGCGCGATGATGATGTCCACATGATCGCGGTTACTCTTCTGCGCAGGGTCTTTGAGCGCGGCAGACACCCGGTCGCGCTTGGCGGCATCGTCGTCGACAAGATCAGCGATCCGCAACACACGGCCGCCCGGCCGCTTTACGAGTTGGAAGCCGGTGGCAGCGTCAATTCCCTGCCACTCACCCAGCGCCTCGATGATATGTTCCACTTCGCGCACCTTGTCCTTCGTGCTCTCACGCGAATTGACATTGGGGATGTGGATTATCGTCTTCTCCGCAGGATCCAGGACATTTAGGATGTCGTCAACGTACGGCCCGCCGTAGAAAAAGTAACCGATATCGAGCTGCTTAAGGTACTCGTAGCCATTGAGCTGCTCATAGTAAGTGTAGGTAACAGTATCGAACTTGGATTCGTCAATTGGAGCAAGTACGGCTTCTGCGTCACCCCGGAAGTAAGAACCCGTCATGGCAACAATGTGAGTTCGGCCTCGAGAGATAAATTGACTCAGGTGCTGGCCGAGCTTATTGTCCGAGCTTGCTGAAACATGATGGAATTCATCAACCGCAATTATGCGATCGTCGAATGCCTCGACGCCGTAGGCATCCACCGCGAAGCGGAAGGTCGCATGGGTGCAAACGAGCACCTTGTCGCTGCTAGTGAGGAATGCACCGAGTGACTTCACCTTGCCGCCGCTATCGCCCCCCGGCGCATTGCATAGATTCCACTTGGGCTCCACGCTCCAGTCAGCCCAGAATCCCCGCTTCGACAGCGGCTCATCACTAAAGCTGGAACCAATGGATCTCTCAGGCACAACAATGATTGCCTGCTTCAATCCCTGATTTTCAAGCTTATCGAGTGCCACGAACATCAATGCGCGGCTCTTGCCAGACGCGGGTGGCGACTTAATCAGTAGATACTGCTCCCCGCGCCTCTCGTAGACGCGCTCCTGCATAGCACGCATACCAAGAGCATTGGCACTGGTGGAACTGCCATTCCGCGAATAGGAAACGGAAACGGAAGGAATAGGCTTCATGGCTAAATCAACCCTCCGAAACGCCGTCCCCTAACCATCTTCCTCACATCCGCTAACCGATGCCCGTATAGCACTTCAAACTCCTCAAGTTCCAGCGCTGTTAACAAGAAAGACCCGCCTTCCGGCCTAAAGACTAAAACCTTTCCATCGTAGACGCCGAACCCGTGATTCTCAGGCATTGGCAGCGTCAACTTCTCCATCCCGTTGTCATTCTCACGATAGCTCTTTGTGACAACAGGACCAAATTCCGTCCTGAACGTAATCTCACCAATAAGCGTCGACGCACCCCCAGCCTTCTCGAGCCCAAAATATCTTCGGAATCCATGCGGAGCAAAGATCTGATTACCTGGCTTATCCTCTCCTCGATTCTTAGTAACGTACCCTGCCTCGATCCAGAACCCGGAAAGCACGCCCCCGACCTTGGCCGATCTACTTCCATCACGCAAATCAACTAAAGCGTCCAAACGCTCTTCATATACTTCTAAAATATCATCCAGCGGACAAGCTCGCAGCCACAATTCTTCAAACACATCTCGAACAGGCTTGATGCGCGAATCAATACGAGCCTTTTGCGCAGCAATAATTGCCGCACCAGCTTCAACACTACGCCGAAGACCATTATTCGAGAAGTTGCCGGACCCAAGGACTACCCCCTGCACTTGGGTTTTCGTGTTCTTCATCATTGCAACTTTTGGATGAAAATCGCGACGAGGATCGAAGCCAGCTCTTTCTACGACAAATCGTCCGTCAAACACCCTCACCTCTGTGTTAGTACGCAATGCGATCTCACGCAGTGCGCGCGGATCGGTTCTGCCGTAGTCAATACCAAAAAGCCATCTTGACTTTGTGCGCTCCCAAAAATCCATCCCAACGCACAACTCGAACTCTCGGAAGCCAGACTGAGTAGCATATGCAAAACATCCGAAAAATTCATCCGCTGAAATCTCACGCCTTACACGATCGATTTCTGAAAGCGTCGTCTTGCCTAACACAATACTATGTGCGAATCCGGTCATCTTGCCACCTTATGGTACAACGCAAATAAGCTCTCCAGCCTGTCGGTGTCATTCTTCATTCGGCGACCAAAGTAGATCCTCTCAATCAATTCATCATTTTGACGATGCGCCTCGCGCAGCTCTTCCGGCATAGCGTTCGCGTCGTAGAGCTCGGCAATGGTTCTTGGAAAATGCCTTTGGCGTGCGATTAAAATGTTCTCAGATGCTCGCTCGAGATCGATCCGATTCTTCTCGGTAAGGGCTGGGACCGGAAAAGTATTCCACCCAAGCGTGTTTGAGTATGAGAAGTCCGTCCGCATGCGGACGCAAACCGTACCTATCCAAACCCAATGGAGACGAGAGGCGATCAACGCAAAATTCCAAAGTGGCGCATCGTAAAGAGCGAAATTTCGATCTCCAATGACGTATTCTGCACTCACGAGATCAACTGGCAGATACTCGCGATTCTCAGAAGACACCCTTGGCACGACTATCGCGGATCTCTTCGCCGTACCCGCAATCTGCACAAAGCGGTGCGGCAGGTCCGCAAACGCGCGAGTAGATTCAGCAGGAGATTGCCGCCTGTTTTCAGCCACGAGCAGGAGCCGGCTGGCGATGAACGGACTCTTCCTAGCCGCTTCAACCTCGCCATCTCCAATCCAGAGGCAGAACCTCATTTTCCCGTTAATTAATTCATCGGAGCCTAGGAATCTTCGTACATAATTCCTCGCAGCAGGATTCATTCGGAGTTCGCGTGCCTCCTGAGAGGTAAGGAACAGGTGACCACCATCTCGCGGCATGTTTCCGAACAACATGGTGGACTGTGGACCTAACGGCCTATTCGCCTTAATCACGGCATCCGGCATATTGGGCACGAGATAGGGCCCGATGACCTCACAATCACGCACAAGGCCATCATCGCCAAAAATCCGTTTCGGTAAAGGCGACTTCGGACCCAGACCAACAATGATTACGGTAACACCGGCGTTATGAACGGCGAGATTCTTCCACGTAAACGGTGCATGTGCGAACCGAATCTCTCTCCCTTGTTGAGTCACAACTGGCCAAATCTCGGATGCTTGCTGACCCTGGCAGATGCTATTGGTTGTAACAAACGCCGCCACCGCATCTGGCACCATGCGGGCGTACTTGAGATAAGCGGCGATCCAGCCAGACACTAAGTCGGTAGTCTTGGCAAGCTGCGGGTGTTCGGCCCAAGCAAGCGCCAGGTCCGCCTTTTGCTCTTGATCTTGCCACTTGCTCCCTCTGTAGGGCGGGTTGCCGCATATATATGTTTCACCACCCTCATTCTCAAATTCGACCGGCACCTGGCCCAGCGGCGTCCTAAACAAATCGTCGCTTACAATCTCTACACCGCCCCCTGTCGGCGGGCAGACGCTCAACCAATCAAGACGAAGCGCATTACCGCAGGTGATCCAATTCTCATTGCGCAACGGCAGAAATTCCAATAGCGCCAATTTCTGCCCCCGATATAAAACATCGCACTGATACTCAGCAATAACCAGGGCAAGGCGTGCAATTTCAGCCGGAAAGTCACGCAACTCTATTCCGCGAAAGTTAGTAAGCGGAATCTCTGACGCACGATCCGGCTCGCCGCGTCGACGATTAATGTCGGCCTCGATGGCACGCATTTCCTTATAAGCAATAACAAGAAAGTTTCCGGACCCACACGCCGGATCAAAAACTCTGATCTTCGTCATGCGCTTGCGCAGATTAAGCAAGATGCGCTGATTATCGCCCGCACCTGAAAGCTTTGAGCGCAGGTCATCAAGGAACAGCGGACCCAACACCTTAAGAATGTTTGGCACGCTGGTGTAGTGCATGCCCAGCTCCCCGCGCTCCTCGTCGTCGGCGACCGCCTGAATCATCGAGCCAAAAATGTCGGGGTTGATCTTGGTCCAATCCAAGCTCCCAACATGCAGCAGGTAAGAGCGGGCGATTCTGCTGAACCGAGGCACTGCGTTGCTTCCCGCGAACAACTGGCCATTGACGTAGGGGAAACTTTCCGCCCAACGTGGAATGTTGGCTGCCGCCCGATCCTCGCGCTTGGTATTCATGGCGCGGAACAACGTAGCGATAACCTCGTCAGTGTTCGTCGAGTCCTTTGCGCTCATCACCGTCACAACTTCGGTGAAGCCAGCCCTCCCAACGAAGATGTCGGTATCCTCAGCGAAGAAGCAAAAAATTAGCCTCGCCATGAAATGGTTCATGTCGTGGCGGCGCTCGACGCTACCCCAATCGGGATTATCCTTCAAAAGCTCGACATATAAGCGATTCAGCCGACTGGTAGCCCTGATGTCGAACGCATTCTCGCTAATCTGGCGTACGGTGCTTATGCCTGCCAGTGGCAGGAAGAAGCCAAAGTGATCCGGAAAATCAGGGAAGGCGCAGGCAACGGTCTCGCCACTGCCCAAGTCCTCGGCCTGGAACTCTACGCCATCGGTAGCGAGAATAAACTTCGACTTAGCCTTGGCAGTGGCCGGACTACCCCTAAGGGCGGCCAGCGTCTGCGTCACGCGCCCTGCGTCGCAGGTCAGGATATGGATGTTGCTCGTCTGAAGTACACCGCCCAAATCAGACTTATTCGAGGCCCCCGCACGAAGTCGCTTGATCGTTGTTGCCTTACTGCCGAAGGCCTCAAGGAACAGATAGGGAAACTCTGCAGGGTCGAAGGACCGCTCTGCAAGATCTGTAATGGCCTGTTCGATTTCTACTGCATTCACGGGCGTTCAGCCTCCGCTCGCGGCGAGGCATCCAAGCCACTGTGATTCTGTAAGGCGCTCATATCTTGTCCTGCATTCTTTGAGGCTATGGAGGACTTCCAACAACATAGAAGCCTTCGACGCGATTCATCATGCCATGAAGAATCGCTACTTGACGATTTCAAATGTTGGGCCGGCAGCGTGTTGCGAGATCATTAAAAAGCCCGCGGTAACGCGGGCTTAGAGGCGCGTTCGCGCTACTGATTGTGAGCCGACGCCAGACGCCAACTCACTCCCACTCAATAGTAGCCGGCGGCTTCCCCGAGATGTCATAAACCACCCGCGACACCCCCCGCAACTCATTGATGATCCGGTTGCTCACCGTACCCAGGAACTCATACGGCAGGTGCGCCCAATGCGCGGTCATGAAGTCGATCGTCTCCACGGCCCGCAGCGCAATCACCCACTCATAAGCGCGCGCATCGCCAACCACGCCCACCGACTTCACCGGCAGGAACACCGCGAACGCCTGGCTGGTCTTGTCGTACAGGTCCGCCTTGCGCAGCTCATCGATGAAGATGGCATCGGCCTTGGCCAGCAGCTCGGCGTATTCGCGCTTCACCTCGCCCAGAATACGCACGCCCAGGCCCGGGCCCGGGAACGGATGGCGGTAGACCATGGTGCGCGGCAGGCCGAGTTCGACGCCGAGGCGGCGCACTTCGTCCTTGAACAGCTCACGCAACGGCTCGACCAAGCCCAGCTTCATGTGCTCCGGCAGGCCGCCCACATTGTGGTGGCTCTTGATCACATGCGCCTTGCCGGTCTTGCTGCCAGCCGATTCGATCACGTCCGGGTAGATGGTGCCCTGCGCCAGCCACTTGGCGTTCTTCAGCTTGTTGGACTCTTCATCGAAGATGTCCACGAACAGGTTACCGATGATCTTGCGCTTGGCTTCCGGGTCGCTCACGCCTTCGAGCTTGGCGAAGTAGCGGTCCGCAGCATTCACGCGGATCACCTTGACGCCCATGTGCTCGGCGAACATCGCCATCACCTGGTCGCCTTCCTGCCAGCGCAGCAGGCCGGTATCGACGAACACGCAGGTCAGCTTGTCGCCGATCGCCTTGTGCAGCAGCGCGGCCACGACCGACGAATCGACGCCGCCGGAGAGGCCCAGGATCACTTCGTCATCGCCCACCTGTTCGCGCACGCGGGCGATCTGGTCGTCGATGATGTTGGCGGCGGTCCACAGGGTCTGGCAGCCGCACACGTCCACCACGAAGCGGCGCAGCAGCGCCTGGCCCTGCAGGGTGTGGGTCACTTCCGGGTGGAACTGCACGCCGTACCAGCGCTTTTCTTCGTTGGCCATGGCGGCCACCGGGATGCGGTCGGTGGTGGCGGTGATGGTGAAGCCCGGCGGCGCAACGGACACGTGGTCGCCGTGGCTCATCCAGACATTCAACTTCGGCTCGCCGCCGTGGTCGCTCAGGCCCTTGAACAGCGCATCGGGGTTGATCACGTTCACTTCGGCGTGGCCGAATTCGCGCTGGTCAGCCGCTTCGGTGGCACCACCCAGCTGCGCGGCCAGGGTCTGCATGCCGTAGCAGATGCCGAAGATCGGCAGGCCGCTGTCGAACACTTCTTGCGGCGCGGCGGGCGCGCCCGGCAGCGTGGTCGATTCCGGACCACCGGACAGGATGATGCCCTTGGCGCCGAAGGCGGCGATGTCGGCCGGGTTGTGGTCCCATGCCCAGATCTCGCAGTACACGCCGAGCTCGCGGATGCGGCGCGCGATCAGCTGGGTGTACTGGGCGCCGAAATCGAGGATGAGGATCTTGTCGTTATGGATGTTGGTCATGGTGCCCGGGCAATGCAGGAGTAAATACGGGAAACACAGCGTCGTTACCGGCGGCGGATAGAGAAAGAGGAACGGGAATCAGCTTCCTCGTTCCTCTTTGCTCATACCGCATCAGGCGCGGTAGTTCGGCGGCTCTTTGGTGATCTGCACGTCGTGGACGTGGCTCTCACGTTGGCCGGCGCCGCTGATCTTGACGAACTTCGGCTTGCTGCGCATGTCTTCGACGGTGCCGCAGCCCACGTAGCCCATGGTGGCGCGCAGGCCGCCCATCAGCTGGTGGATGATGCCGCCGACCGGGCCGCGATACGGCACGCGGCCTTCGATGCCTTCGGGCACCAGCTTGTCGGCGCTGGAGGCGTCCTGGAAGTAGCGGTCCTTGGACCCCTTCTCCATCGCGGCCAGCGAGCCCATGCCGCGGTAGCTCTTGTAGGAGCGGCCCTGGAACAGCTCGGTCTCGCCGGGCGATTCCTCGGTACCGGCCAGCAGGCCACCGATCATGATGGTGGAGGCACCGGCGGCCAGCGCCTTGCCGATGTCACCGGAGTAACGGATGCCACCGTCGGCGATCAGCGGGATGCGGTCCTGCAGCGCTTCGGCAACCAGGTCGATCGCGGTGATCTGCGGCACGCCGACGCCGGCAACGACGCGCGTGGTGCAGATCGAGCCCGGGCCGATGCCGACCTTGACCGCGTCCGCGCCGCTGTCCAGCAGCGCCAGCGCGGCTTCACCGGTACAGATGTTGCCACCGACGACCTGCACCTGCGGGAAGTGCTTCTTGACCCAGCTGACGCGGTCCAGCACGCCCTGCGAGTGGCCGTGCGCGGTGTCCACCACCAGCACGTCCACCCCGGCGGCGACCAGCGCCTCGACCCGGCGGTCGGTATCGCCACCGACGCCGACGGCCGCGCCGACCAGCAGGCGGGTGGCGGTGTCCTTCGCGGCGTTGGGGTAATCGGTGTTCTTCTGGATGTCCTTGACGGTGATCAGGCCGCGCAGGGCGAAATCATCGTTGACGACCAGGATCTTCTCGATGCGGTTGCGGTGCAGCAGCTGCAGCACTTCATCGGAGGCCGCGCCTTCCTTGACCGTGATCAGGCGATCCTTCTTGGTCATGATGTGGCGGACCGGATCGTCCAGCTCGGTCTCGAAGCGCATGTCACGGTGGGTGACGATGCCGACCAGCTGGCCGCCGCCGTCCACCACCGGCACGCCGGAGATGTTGCGCGCCTGGGTCAGGGCCAGCACGTCGCGGATGGTGGTTTCCGGACCGACGGTGATCGGGTCGCGGATGACGCCGGCCTCGAACTTCTTGACCTTGGCGACTTCGGCAGCCTGCTGCTCGACGCTCAGATTCTTGTGGATGATGCCCATGCCGCCGAGCTGGGCCATGGCGATGGCCAGGCGGGCTTCGGTGACGGTATCCATGGCAGCCGAGAGGATCGGAAGCTTCAGCCGCAGGTCGCGCGTCAGGCGCGTTTCCAGACTGACATCCTTGGGCAGGATGATGGAATGAGCGGGGACGAGGGAGACGTCGTCGTAGGTGAGAGCTTCAGCCTGGATGCGCAGCATCGGCATACCCGAGATGTGGGGAAGCGCGACATTTTACCCTGATTCGGGCGTCTTTGGCAGGGGGCGGATGCGACGCTGTGTCGCGCCGACGGTCGGGGGGGTAGAGCCGACCGTTGGTCGGCTGGCCCTGGATCGACCTGCCACCGCGCCAAGTGCAGCCGACCAACGGTCGGCTCTACCAGGGGCGACAGGCCAGGACCATCGCGGCGGCAGGTGTCGGCCCGGGACCGCGGCCGCAGCAGACGCCGACCATGGGTCGGCACAGGCCGGTCAGAACGCCTCGGCCGCCTCGATCGTGTTCTGCATCAGCGTGGCCACGGTCATGGGCCCTACCCCGCCCGGGACCGGGGTGATCCAGCTGGCGCGCTGGGCGGCGGCCTCGAAGCCGACGTCACCGACCAGGCGGCCATCGTCCAGGCGGTTGATGCCCACGTCGATCACCACCGCGCCCGGCTTCACCCATTCACCCGGGACGATGCCCGGGCGGCCCACCGCGACCACCAGGATGTCGGCGTTGCGCACCGACTGCTCCAGCACGTCCTTGGGGGTGAACTTGTGGCAGCTGGTGACGGTGCAGCCGGCAATCAGCAGCTCCAGCCCCATCGGGCGGCCGACGTGGTTGCTGACGCCGACGATGGTGGCGTTGCGGCCACGCACCGGCTGGTCGGTATGGCCCAGCAGGGTCACGATGCCGCGCGGGGTGCACGGGCGCAGGCCGAACTCACGCAGGGCCAGATGGCCGACGTTTTCCGGGTGGAAGCCGTCCACGTCCTTGCGCGGGTCGATCCGGTGGATCAGGCGGTTGGCGTCCGGGATGCCCGGCAGCGGCAGCTGGACCAGGATGCCGTGGATCTTGGGATCGGCGTTGAGCTGGTCGATCAGGGTCAGCAGCTCGGCCTCGGTGGTGCCGGCCGGCAGGTCGTAATCGAAGGCTTCGATACCCACTTTCTCGGCCGCACGGCGCTTGTTGCGCACGTACACGGTCGAGGCCGGGTCGCCCCCCACCAACACCACGGCCAGGCCCGGACGGCTGCCACCGGCAGCCAGGCGGGCATCGACCCGGACCTTGAGGCTGTCCAGCAGGTCTTCGGCGATGCGGCGGCCGTCGAGAATGCGGGCGGAAGAGACGGTGTCGGGGGTCGGTGAGCTCATCGAGGGCAGCAGGCGTGGGGGCGACGGTCGGCTATTGTCCCTGATTCGGCCCGCCCCGCCCACCGGTAGTGCCGGCCGCTGGCCGGCAGCCACGATCGCCCGGGCAGCGCCATCGGGGTGCCGGCCAGCGGCCGGCACTACCCTCCTCATTCTTCTTCGGGCACCTCATCCGCGTTGAGCGTGCGCGCCTTGCGCTTGGGCGCGGTGAACGGCGTCGGCGTGGGCACGCCCGGCAGTGCGGTGCCGAACACCATGTGCGCGCCGGCGCGCAGGTCTCCGCCCGCCATCTCCAGCTCGAAGCGTTCCGCATCCCGCTCGCGGATCTGCTCGGCGATCTCGCGCGCATCATCCGGATCGGCGCCCAGCTCCATCAGCGCGGCCTGGCCGAACTGCAGGGCCGATTCGAAGGTCTCGCGGATCTGGAAGTCCACGCCGGCATGGATCAGGCGCAGCGAATGCTCGCGATCAAACGAGCGCACCAGCAGCTTGGCCTGGGGGAACTCGTGGGTGACCAGTTCGACGATGCGATCGGCATCCTGGTCGTTGTTGACGCATACCGCGATCGCACGCGCTGTCCCTGCGCCAGACGCATGCAGCACATCCAGGCGGGTGCCGTCGCCGTAGTAGATCTTGAACCCGAAACGCTCGGCGTTGTGGATCATGTCCACGTCGTTGTCGATGATGGTCACATCCACGTCGCGCGCCAGCAGCGACTGACTCGCCACCTGGCCGAAGCGACCGAAGCCGATCAGCAGCACGCTGCCGGACAGGCCGTCGGCTTCTTCGACGCCATCGAGCGAGACTTCGCGATCCGGCATCAGCTTGTCGTGCAGCAGCACGAACAGCGGCGTCAGCGCCATCGAGAGCACGACGATCGCGGTGAGGTTGGCGTTGACCTGCACGTCGATCACACCGGCCACCGCCGCGGCAGAGAACAGCACGAACGCGAACTCGCCGCCCTGCGCCATCACCACGCCGCGGTCCAGCGCCTGGCGATGATCACTGCCGAGAATCCGCGCGACCACGTAGATGCAGACCGCCTTGGCCAGCATCAGCGCGAACACGCCGGAGACGATCAGCGGCCAGTTGTTGGCGACTACGGTGAGGTCCAGCGCCATGCCCACGCTGAGGAAGAACAGGCCGAGCAGGATGCCGCGGAACGGCTCGATGTCCGCTTCGATCTGGTGACGGAAGGTCGATTCGCTGAGCAGCACGCCCGCGAGGAACGCACCCATCGCCATCGACAAACCACCCAGCTGCATCAGCAGCGCGGCGCCGAGCACAACCAGCAGCGCGGCCGCCGTCATCACTTCGCGCGCCTTGGCGGCAGCAAGAATGCGGAACAGCGGATTGAGCAGGAAGCGGCCGACCAGCACCAGGCCGACGATCGCGCCGGCGGCGATACCGACGGTGACCCAGCGCGAGCTCTCACCCGCATCGCTGTGCACCGGTGCCATGAACGCGACCACGGCCAGCAGCGGCACGATCAGCAGGTCTTCGAACAGCAGGATCGAGACGATCTTCTGCCCGGTGGGCAGCGCGATGTCGCCGCGCTCGGCCAGCAGCTGCATCACCACCGCGGTGGAGGTCAACACGAACCCGGCGGCGCCGATGAAGGCGACCGGCAGCGGGAAGCCGAGCAGCATGCACACACCGGTCAGCACCGCACCGCAGACCACGATCTGCAGCGTGCCCAGCCCGAAGATCTCGTTGCGCAGGCTCCACAGATGCGAGGGCCGCATCTCCAGGCCGATCACGAACAGGAACATCACCACGCCGAGCTCGGCGGTATGCAGGATGGCCTGTGGATCGGAGAACCAGCCGAACCCGAACGGGCCGATGGCCAGGCCGGCGGCGAAATAGCCCAGCACCGAGCCAAGCCCGAGCCGGCGGAACAGCGGCACCATGACCACTGCCGCACCCAGCAGGGCGACCACTTTCACCAGTTCACTGGCACCTGCTTCCACCGCCATGCGGTTGTTTCCCCGGACTGCACAAGATGGGTCAACGATAGGGCAAAGCGCGGAAGGGCAATAGCGCGGATGCTGCGTTTAATCGTACTGAATTCAGAACGATGTTGAATCCGGAAGCCACATTGTCCCGAAATCGCCACCATGCTGACACCGGAACCCGCGCCCTCAGGCGCTGCAGAACGCCGCGTAATCGATGTACCCGGGGAACGCGCGCCCAGGCGCACACAGCGGGCAGTCCGGATCGGGCCGCAGCCGCGTCTCGCGGAAGCGCATGCCCAGCGCATCGAAGGTCAGTAGGCGGCCGATCAGCGGCTCGCCGATGCCGAGCAGCAGTTTGAGCACCTCGGTGGCCTGCAGCAGGCCGACCATCCCCGGCAGCACGCCGAGGACGCCCGCTTCCGAGCAGTTCGGCGCGAACGCCGGCGGCGGCGGCTCGGGGAACAGGCAGCGGTAGCACGGCGCGGTGCCGCGCTGGCGGCCGGCATCGAACACGCTGACCTGCCCGGTGAAGCGCTCCACCGCGCCATATACCAGCGGGATGCGGTGCTGGAAGCAGGCATCATTGAGCAGGTAGCGCAGCGGGAAATTGTCCGAGCCATCCAGCACCACGTCGACCCCCTCGAGCAGCGCATCGATATTGTCCGAGCTGACCCGCGCCTGCACGGCCTCCACGTCCAGCGAGGGATTGAGTGCGAGCAGGCGTGCGCGGGCCGAGAGCACCTTGGGCTCGCCGACGCTGGCGTCGGTATGGATGATCTGCCGGTGCAGATTGCTGCGGTCGACCACGTCGTCATCGGCGATGCGCAGGTGCCCTACCCCGGCCGCCGCCAGGTAGAAGCTGGCCGGTGCACCGAGGCCGCCCGCGCCGAGCACCAGCACGCGCGAGGCCAGCAGCGTCTTCTGGCCCTCGACACCCACCTGCGGCAGCAGCAGGTGGCGCGAGTAACGTTCGTTGAAGTCGCGCTCGGCATCGCTCTGCATCGGCTGCACCAGGGGCAGGCCGTCACCGCGCCAGGCGGTGGTGCCGCCGTGGACGGAGGCGACATTCGTGTAGCCCAGGTTCGACAGGAAAACCGCAGCCTCCATCGAACGCTTGCCGCTCTGGCAGATCAGGACGACCTCGCGGTCGGCGGCCGGGAGATGGGTGCTGGGCTCGGCCTGGAGCTCGCCCTTGGCGATGCCGAGCGCGCCTTCGGCCATGCCGGTGGCACGTTCGTGCGCCTCGCGGATGTCGATCAGCAGCGCGCCATGGGCGAGACGTTCGCGGGCCTGCGCCGGGGTGAGTTCGGGGATCGTGCTCATGCGGGGATTATCGCGCACGGGCGCGCCGGCCGCTCCAATGAGAAGAGCCGGCTTGCGCCGGCTCCTCTTTGGATCACTTGCCCTTGACGTGCTTGATCAAGCGGCGCTTGCGCTTGAGCTGACGTTCGGTGAGCACGTTCTTCTTGCCTTCGTACGGGTTCACACCCTCGCGGAAGATGAACTGCACGGGCGTGCCGACCAGCTTGAAGCGCTTGCGGAAGAAGTTCTCCAGATAGCGCTTGTACGACTCCGGCAGGTCTTTCAGACGGGTGCCGTGGACGATGAAGGTCGGCGGGTTGGAACCGCCCGGATGCACGTAGCGCAGCTTGGACACGTGACCACGGATCGCCGGCGGCGGGTTGGTCTCGTAGGCCGTTTCCAGCGCCTTGTTGACTTCGCTGGTGCTGAATTCGTGCGTGGCCGAGGCGTGCGCGGCGTGGATGCAGCGGAACAGCTCACGCAGGCCCGAGCCGTGCTTGGCCGAGATGCGCACCACTTCCGCCCACGGCACGAAGCCGAGCTTGCGCGACACCAGGGCTTCAGCCTGCTCGCGCTGGTAATCGGTCAGGCCATCCCACTTGTTGATCGCCACCACCAACGCACGGCCGGCATCGAGCACCGCACCGAGCACGCTGGCGTCCTGGTCGGTCACGCCTTCGGAGGCATCCAGCATCAGCACCGCGACCTGGCACTGCTCGATGGCCTGCAGGGTCTTGATGACGCTGAACTTCTCGACCACTTCCTCGACACGCGCCTTGCGACGCAGGCCGGCGGTATCGATCAGGCGGTACTCACGACCGTCGCGCTCCATGTCCACCGCGATCGAATCGCGGGTGGTACCGGGCACTTCGGAGGCGATCATGCGCTCTTCGCCGAGCAGACGATTGACCAGCGTCGACTTGCCCACGTTGGGGCGGCCGACGAAGGCAATGCGGATGCGGTTCGGATCGGTGTCCAGCGTCTCGGTGGTGCCCTCTTCCGGCAACCGCTCCACGACCTCGTCCAGCAGATCATCCAGGCCCTGACGGTGCGCGGCCGACACGGTCAGCATTTCGCCGAAGCCGTAACGGGCAAATTCCGAGCGCACGGTGTCTTCGTTCATGCCGTCGATCTTGTTGATCAGCAGCAGGGTCGGACGGGCCAGCTTGCGCAGCCAGGACAGGATCTCGTCGTCCATCGGGCCCTCACGGGCATCGACCACGAACAGGATCAGGTCCGCCTCGGCGGCGGCGGCGCGGGCCTGGCGGGCGGTAGCACCGGCCAGACCTTCTTCTTCACCGGCGATACCACCGGTATCGACCACCAGGAACGGGTGGTCTTCATCAAGACGACAAACACCGTAATTACGGTCCCGGGTCACGCCGGGCTGGTCATGGACCAGCGCGTCGCGCGTACGGGTGAACGCATTGAACAGCGTGGACTTGCCGACATTCGGCCGTCCAACCAGGGCGACCAAGGGCAGCATCGCGGTAACTCCTTATTGTGCCAACCGGAACGCGGTCAGCTTTCCATCAACGTTCTGCACCAGCAGAATCCCATCGGCGGCTACCGGCTGGGCCAGGAGGGCGTCGCCGCCACTCTTGGCGCGCGCCGCGAACTCACCGTTATCGGTCCGCAACCAGTGCAGATACCCCTTGTAATCACCGACCACAACGTAATCGCCGTGGATGACCGGACCGGTCAGCGAACGACGGGCCAGGCCCGTCTGCGACCACATGGCCGAACCGCTGGCCTTGTCCAGGCCGAACACGCCGCCCTTGTTGTCGGTGACGAACACATTGCCCGAGGTCAGGGCCACGCCACCGGCGCCGCCATGATCACGTGCCCACAGCGGACGGCCGGTCGGGCCTTCGATCGCCATGGTCTGGTTCTTGAAACTGCTCACGAACAGCGTATTGCCTTCCAGCACAGGGGCGCCGTCGATGTCGGCCATGCGCTCCAGCTCGGTGCGGCCTTCGCCGGTGCCGACCATCTGGTCCCACAGCGTGCGGCCGTCCTGCATGGCCAGCGCGGCGATGGAGCCGTCGTCGTTGCCGATGAACAGCACGCCCGGACCGGTGACGACCGGCGCGTTGCCACGCACGGTCAGCGCCGGCAGCTCGCGCGGGTTGAACCAGCGCTGGGTGCCGTTCTCGGCATCCAGACCGGTCACGCGACCGTCGTTGCTGCGCACGAACACCATGCCCTGGCCCACGGCCGGCGCGGAGATGACTTCGCCCGGCACCTTGGCACGCCACTTTTCGGTACCGTCGGCCGCATTCAACGCGATGACTTCTCCGTCCAGGGTGCCGATGACGACCAGGCCGTCGCCCACGCCCGGCCCGCCGGACAGACGCAGCTTGGGCTGCTTCTTGACCTTGGCCGGCTCGTAGGTCCAGATCTTCTTGCCGGTCTGCAGATCGATGGCATGCACGCCACCGTAGATGGCGGCCGCGTAGACGCGACCATCAGCGACCACCGGGCCCTGACGGACGCCGATGCGCTTCTCACCCTTGCCGACGTTGGCCGTCCAGATCTTGTCGACCTTGACGGTGGCGTCGAACTTGACCAGCTCGGCCGGTTCCAGCGCCTTCTTGGCCGCCGCGTCCTTGCCGGCGAACCAGCCCTTCATCGTGCTGCAGCCGGTCAGGGCCATGCCCAACAGGGCAACCGTGGCAACGCGCTTGATCATGACCATCTGATTCATTACACCGACTCCGCAGGATCGGTGACGGTGCCACCGGCATCCGTCAACTTGGTTTCCAGCAGGCGCCGCTGGGGCGCTGCCACGTCCAGCGTCTTGAGCGCCTTCTCATACTGCTCGCGGGCAGCATCACGCTTGCCCTGCGCCATCAGTGCATCGCCATGGATTTCCAGGCTGGCGCTGTCGGTCGCGCTGCCGAGCTGCTTGATCGCATCGTCAGGCTTGCCCGTGGCGACCAGCAGGCGCGCAACGCGCTGCTCGATCACCGGCTTGAATTCGGGGTCGGCCTTGATCGCGCGCAGGGTCGCCAGCGCGTCGTCGTTCTTGCCGGCATCGACCTGGGCCTTGGCCAGCTGCAGTGCGGCCAGATCGGCGTAGATGTTGGCCTTGCCGCTTTCCAGGTCCTTCACACCCTTGGCGGCCTGCTCCAGATCCTTCTCTTCCAGGCTCTTGAGGACGATCTGGTATTGGACGTTGGCGCCGGCCAGGCTGTTGCTGTGCCGGGTCTGCCACTCTTTCCAGCCCCAGATGCCACCGATCGCGATGGCTACGCCAGCGAGGATGCTGACACCGTTCTTCCGCAGCCAGCCGCGGACGCGTTCACTTTGTTCGTGCTCGTCGAGCAGGTCGTCGATCGCCATGCGTACTCTCGCCCCGCCCATGAGGAGGAGCTATTTGAATTGGATTGGGGAAACGCGGTTCAGTGCGAAACTGGGACCACGGAGCCGTCAGAGGATACCGTAAAGCGTGCCACGTTGGCTCGCTGGTACGGCGAAAGGTCGACGATAGTGCCGGCCTGCTGAACCTCGACCGCCGATGCATTGCCCAGCACCATGCGGGCCACCTGGCCGGGTGCGAAGCTGCGGGTCTCGCCCGACTTGATCAGGGCCTTCTCGACGGTAGCGCCGTCGGGCCCGGAAATATCGACCCAGCTGTCGCCTTTGAACTGCAGGCTCAGTGCGCCGGCCTGCGGTGCCGGCGCCGAGGCCGGACGCGGGACCGGGGTCAGCGATGCCAGATAGGGCGCCGCCGGAGCCGACGGCCTGGCCGTCTCGACAGCCGCCGGTGTGGCCGCCTCCGGGGTGTCACCCCCTGCCACCGGGACCGCCGCCGGAATCACATCCAGCGAGGCGGTGTTCGGGGTGCTCGCGGTGCCATCGAAATGACCGCGGGTGGCGAACCAGACCGGCACGGCCAGCACGGCGGTGATGCCGACATACAGGACACGGCGGCCCAGGCTCTCGGCGATGCGGCGCGCGCGCGGGGTATGGGTATGGCTGACCAGCTGCGGCGGCACGATGGGCCCGATATGGGCCTGCTCGAGGATCTCGCCGATGTCCACCTTCAACAGGCGGGCATAGCTGCGCAACTGGCCGCGGACGAAGACCGGCGCGCCAAGGCGCTGCCACTGTTCTTCCTCCAGGGACTTCACGACCTGGACCGGCATGCGAAGCTGTTGCCCCACTGCCTCCAGGGTCAGTCCGGCCGCTTCCCGGGCCTGGCGAAGACGAGCTCCGCAACCGGCCGCAGTATCAAAAGCGTTCACAGTCTGGTCATCAATCACAATGCTTCAACCCCGGGGATTAGGTGCCGCATCCTGCGGAAATTCGTCATGAATTCGCTGCAGATAGCGACCGGATGCCGTGCTGTCGCCAAGCCGCGCCTCGATTTGAGAGGCAAGTTGTAACACGGAACGTGTGGCCGGTGCAGCCGTCAAACGCCGTTGCGAAAAGGCCCGGGCTTCGAAATAGCGCCCTTGGGCGTACTCGTTGCGGGCCATCGACTCCAGCGCATAGGCATTGACGGGGTCTATCTCAAGCGCCCGACGCAGGTCGGGAACCGCCCGTTCCGGCTGGCCCGCGTCCAATGCACAGCCACCGGCATTGGCCAGGGCGGAGGCCGGCGTGGTGTAGCCCGGTGCCTGCAGCGCCCGGTCGAACCAGACCAGCGACTCGGCCGGGCGGCCATGAGCACATAGCCACGCGCCATAATTGTTGAGGACATCGCCACGCTCGGGGGCCAACTCCGCGGCCTTGCCGTACAGCTGCCCGGCCTCGGCCTCGTTGCCACGCTGGGCGGCGATCGCCGCCAGCAGCATGTAGGCCTCGGGGCGGCGCGCATCGATCTTCATCGCGGCCCGCACCCGCTTCTCGGCCGCATCCGGGGAACCGGCGCGCAGCGACTCACCGGCCAGGACCATCTGGTCCTGGTAATTCACGCGCTTGCGGATCTCGGGGTTGTCGCGGGCCTCATAGGTCGGTGCGACCTCCAGCGGACCGGACGGCGGCTTGACACCTTGTTTGCCACAGCCGGCCAATGCCAGCGCGAAGAAAACAACGGCTGGCAATCGGCGATCAGGCAGCGGCATCCCGGTTTTTCCCGTCCTGCAGCGTTTTGTTGAACTCGGCCTGGCGGCGCGTGCGATCCATGACCTGGCCCTTGAGCTGGCCACAGGCGGCGTCGATATCGTCGCCACGGGTACGCCGCACCATGGTCAGTACCTGCGAATCGAGCAGGATCTTCTGGAAGGCGCGGATCTCGGTTTCGCCGGAACGCTCATAGCGCGTGCCCGGGAATGGATTGAAGGGGATCAGGTTGACCTTGCCCGAGTTCGACGCCTGCACGGCGTTGTCGAACTGGCGCATCAGCCGCGCCAGCTGGCGGGCATGCTCGGGCTGGTCGTTGATGCCCTTCATCAGGGTGTATTCGAAGGTGACCGATTCGCGGCGCTTGTTGGCACGCAGGTAGCGTGCGCACGAGGCCATCAGCTCGACGATCGGGTACTTCTTGTTGAGCGGGACCAGGGTCTCGCGCAGTGCATCGTTGGGCGCATGCAGCGACACCGCCAGCGACACGTCGCTCTCGGTGGACAGGCGGTCGATCTGCGGCACCAGGCCGGAGGTGGACAGCGTCACGCGCTTGTTGGCCAGGCCATAGCCCAGATCGTCGCGCATCACGCTCATGGCGCGCACGACGTTGTCGAAATTCATCAACGGCTCGCCCATGCCCATCATCACCACGTTGGTGAGACGACGCTGCTTGTGCGGGATGTTGCCCAGGTGGCGCGCCGCGACCCACACCTGGCCGATGATCTCGGCGGTGGACAGATTGCGGTTGAAGCCCTGGGTGGCGGTCGAACAGAACGTGCAGTTCAGCGCGCAGCCGACCTGCGAAGACACGCACAGCGTGCCGCGGTTCTTGTCCGGGATGTAGACCGCTTCGATCGCGTTCTTGCCATCGGTGCCCATCGCCAGCAGCCACTTGTGGGTGCCATCGGCGGAGGGCTTGTCGAACACGATGTTCGGGACCAGCACCTCGGCATGCTGCTTGAGCTTGGCGCGCAGCGCCTTGCCGAGGTCGGTCATCTCATCGAAATCGGTGACGTAGTGATGGTGGATCCACTTCATCACCTGATGGGCACGGTAGCGCGCTTCGCCGAGTGTCTCGGCGAAGAAGCGCTCCAGACCCTCGCGATCGAGGTCGAGCAGGTTCTGCTTGGCCACAGCCGGGCTCGGGACGAGCACGGATGGGATGGCGGTGGGCTGTACGACCTCGTTCACGGCATCACTCTCAGCGCGAGACGACTTCAGTCGCGGCGAAGAAGTAGGCGATTTCGATCGCGGCATTCTCAACCGAGTCCGAGCCGTGGGCGGCATTGGCATCGATGGATTCAGCGAAGTCGGCGCGGATGGTGCCTGCGGCGGCTTCCTTCGGGTTGGTGGCGCCCAGCAGGTCGCGGTGGGCCAGCACGGCGTTCTCGCCTTCCAGCGCCTGGATCATCACCGGGCCGGAGATCATGAACTCGACCAGCGCGTTGAAGAACGGACGCTCGCGGTGCACGGCGTAGAAGCCTTCGGCTTCACGGCGCGACAGCTGCTTGTACTTGGCGGCGACGACCTTCAGGCCGGCCTTTTCAAAGCGGGCGTAGATTTCACCGATGACGTTCTTGGCGACGGCGTCCGGCTTGATGATGGAAAGGGTGCGCTCCAGCGCCATGGGAATACTCCGTTGGGCGGGCCACTTGATCAGCCCGAGGTTAACATGAAAAAAACCCGCGTCAAAACGCGGGCTTAGCCTGATATACGTGCGCCAATTCTAACGTGTAAGCCCGCGGTACGGTAGTGCCGGCCACGGGCCGGCAACGCCATGGCCGCGACGGTCGTGCGCCCCGTTCAGGGAATGAAGGGGTGGCGGCCAGCGGCCGGCACTGCCTCGAGCGGGGATGAACGGATGCCCCGCTCTGCTGCGCCGCACAATGCGGACGCGCAGCCACGGGTCTAATATCAAACAATCGTTTGATTGAACTGCCCTGCCCCATGGCCAAACCCGCCCACTTCTCCACCAAGGACCGCATCCTCGGCGCCGCCGAGGAACTGTTCGCCCTGCACGGATTCGCGGGCACCTCGCTGCGCCAGGTCACCAGCCAGGCCGATGTGAACATCGCCGCGGTCAACTACCACTTCGGCTCCAAGGAGAACCTGGTCAACGAGGTGTTCCGCCGCCGGATGGACGAAATGACCTCGGCCCGGCTGACCCAGCTGGACAGCGCCCGCCGTGAACACCCCGGTGAACTGCGCCCGGTGCTGGCCGCCTTCGTGGAGCCTGCCCTGGCCATGGCCCAGGACCGCCAGACCGGCGGCGCCTTCGTGCGCGTCATCGCCCGCGCCTACGCGGAAAAGAACGACAACCTGCGCAAGTTCCTTTCCGACCATTACGGCCACGTCCTGCGCGACTTCGGCAAGGCGATCTCCGCCTGCGTGCCGGGGCTGAGCAAGGAAGAGCTGTACTGGCGCCTGGATTTCCTCGCCGGCTCGCTGACCTATGCCATGGCCGACTTCGGCCTGATCAAGCGACCCGTCGGTGTCACCGAAGCGGCGCATCGTGCCCATGCCGCCCAGGAACTGATTCATTTCGCCGAAGCCGGATTCCGCGCCAGCGCGGCCTCGAGCGCTTCGACGACCTCCCTTTCCACCCCGTAGAGCCGGGCGCTGACCGGCTTCCAGACAACAAAGGCTTATCGACATGTCCAATTCCCTGCTAGTCCGCCGTGCCGCCGTGCTGGGTGCCGGCGTCATGGGCGCCCAGATCGCCGCCCACCTGACCAACGCCGGCGTCGACACGGTGCTGTTCGACCTGCCCGCCAAGGAAGGTCCGGCCGATGGCATCGTGCTCAAGGCCATCGCCAACCTGGGCAAGCTCAGCCCTGCCCCGCTCGCCAGCAAGTCCTACGCCGAGGCGATCACGCCGGCCAACTACGAGACCGGCCTGGAGCAGTTGAAGGACTGCGACCTGATCATCGAAGCCATCGCCGAACGGATGGACTGGAAGCAGGACCTGTACAAGAAGATCGCCCCGTTCGTGGCCGATCACGCCGTGCTGGCCTCCAACACCTCCGGCCTGGGCATCAACAAGCTCGCCGACGTGCTGCCCGAACAGCTGCGCCACCGCTTCTGCGGCGTGCACTTCTTCAATCCGCCGCGCTACATGCACCTGGCCGAGCTGATCCCGGCGACCACCACCGACGCCGCCGTGCTGGAAGGCCTGGAAGCATTCCTGGTCACCACCCTGGGCAAGGGCGTGGTGTACGCCAAGGACACCCCGAACTTCATCGGCAACCGCATCGGCGTGTTCTCGATCCTGTCCACCATCCACCACACGCAGGCATTCGGCCTGGGCTTCGATGAAGTCGACGGCCTGACCGGCCCGCTGGTCGGCCGCCCGAAGTCGGCGACCTACCGCACCTCCGACGTGGTCGGCCTGGACACCATGGCGCACGTGATCAAGACCATGGGCGACACCCTGCCCAACGATCCGTGGCATGAATTCTTCAAGTCGCCGAAGTGGCTCGACGCACTGATCGCCAAGGGCGCGCTTGGCCAGAAGACCGGCGCCGGCATCTTCCGCAAGGTCGGCAAGGACATCGTGGTGCTGGACCTGGAGAAGCAGGACTACCGCCCGGCCGACCGCAGCGCCGCCCCGGACGTGGTCGAGATCCTGAAGATCAAGAACCCGGCCGAGAAGTTCGCCAAGCTGCGCGAGAGCCAGCACCCGCAGGCGCAGTTCCTGTGGGCGACCTTCCGCGATCTGTTCCATTACAGCGCCTACCACCTGGCCGACATCGCCGAGACCGCGCGCGACGTCGACCTGGCCATCCGCTGGGGTTACGGCTGGTCGCTCGGCCCGTTCGAAACCTGGCAGGCCGCCGGCTGGAAGCAGGTTGCGCAGTGGATCGCCGATGACATCGTCGCCGGCAAGAGCATGAGCAACGCCCCGCTGCCGGATTGGGTGTTCGATGGCCGCGATGGCGTGCACGCCGCCGAGGGCAGCTACAGCCCGTCGCGCAATGCCAAGCTGCCGCGTTCGGCGCTGCCGGTGTACCAGCGCCAGCGCTTCCCGGATCCGCTGCTGGGTGAAACCTTCAGCCCGGGCGAAACCGTGTTCGAGAACGACGGCGTGCGCATGTGGCACGACGGCGACGGCATCGCGGTGGTCAGCTTCAAGACCAAGATGAACACCGTTTCGGACCATGTGCTCAACGGCCTGCAGGAAGCGATCAAGCGCGCCGAGCAGGACTACAAGGGCCTGGTGATCTGGCAGCAGAAGGAACCCTTCTCCGCCGGTGCCGACCTGGCCGGTGCGCTCGGCCTGCTGCAGGCCGGCAAGGTCGACCAGTTCGAAGAGATGGTGCACAACTTCCAGCGCACCAGCCAGGCGATCAAGTACTCACTGGTGCCGGTGGTGACCGCCGTACGCGGCCTGGCCCTGGGTGGCGGTTGCGAGTTCCAGATGCACAGCGCCAAGAGCGTGGCCGCACTGGAAAGCTACATCGGTCTGGTCGAGGCCGGCGTCGGCCTGCTGCCGGCCGGCGGTGGCCTGAAGGAACTGGCCGTGCGCGCCTCGCAGGCCGCCGGTCCGGGCGGTGACGTGTTCGCCGAACTGAAGAAGACCTTCGAAACCGTCGCGATGGCCAAGGTCTCCAACTCCGCGGTCAACGCCAAGGAACTGGGCCTGATGCGCGCGACCGACAAGGTCGTGTTCAACAGTTTCGAGACGCTGTACATCGCCAAGGCCGAAGTGCTGGCGCTGGCCGAAGGCGGCTACCGTCCGCCGATGCCGGCCCGCCGCATCCAGGTCGCCGGCGACGTCGGCATCGCCACGTTCAAGATGATGCTGGTCAACATGCTGGAAGGCCGTTTCATCAGCCCGTACGACTACGAGATCGCCGTACGCATCGCCACCGTGCTGTGCGGTGGCGAAGTGGATCGCGGCACGCTGGTGGACGAAGAGTGGCTGCTCACCTTGGAGCGCAAGCACTTCGTGGAGCTGGCCCAGCAGGAAAAGACCCAGGCCCGCATCGCGCACATGCTCAAGACCGGCAAGCCGCTGCGTAACTGATGGCGTCACGGGCGCGACGGACTCCGTCCGCGCCCGTCTGGTGCCGGCCCCGGGTCGGCACGCCTGTCCCCCTATTTGAAGAGATCACTGCAATGACCAAGCAAATCCAGGACGCCTACATCGTCGCCGCCACCCGCACCCCGGTGGGCAAGGCGCCCAAGGGCGTATTCCGCAATACCCGTCCGGACGACATGCTGGCCCACGTGCTCCGCTCCGTCGTGGCACAGGCGCCGGGCGTGGACGTCAACCGCATCGACGACGCGATCATCGGCTGCGCGATGCCCGAAGCCGAGCAGGGCATGAACGTGGCGCGCATCGGCGTGCTGCTGGCCGGCCTGCCGGACACCATCGCCGCCCAGACCGTCAACCGCTTCTGCTCCTCGGGCCTGCAGGCCGTGGCCATGGCCGCCGACCAGATCCGCCTGGGCAATTCGGACCTGATGCTGGCCGGTGGCACCGAGTCGATGTCGATGGTGCCGATGATGGGCAACAAGATCGCGATGGCCCCGAGCGTGTTCGACAACGACCATGTCGCCATCGCCTATGGCATGGGCATCACCGCCGAGAAGGTCGCCGAAGAGTGGAAGGTCTCGCGTGAGGACCAGGACGCCTTCGCCCTGGCCTCGCACCAGAAGGCTATCGCCGCGATCCAGAATGGCGAGTTCAAGGACGAGATCAGCCCCTACGATGTGCGCACCCGCCAGCCGGACCTGGCCGACGGCCGCCGCATCATCACCCGTGACAAGATCGTCGATACCGACGAAGGCCCGCGCCTGGATTCGTCCGCCGAAGGCCTGGCCAAGCTGCGCCCGGTGTTCCGCAACGGCCAGTTCGGCGGCACCGTCACCGCCGGCAACTCCTCGCAGATGAGCGATGGCGCCGGCGCCGTGCTGCTGGCCTCCGAGCAGGCGATCAAGGATTACGGCCTGACCCCGCTGGCCCGCTTCGTCAGCTTCTCGGTCGCCGGTGTGCGCCCGGAAGTGATGGGCATCGGCCCGATCGCCGCGATTCCGAAGGCGCTCAAGCAGGCTGGCCTGACCCAGGACCAGCTGGACTGGATCGAGCTCAACGAAGCCTTCGCCGCGCAGTCGCTGGCGGTCATCCGCGATTGCGGCCTGGACCCGTCCAAGGTCAACCCGCTGGGCGGCGCGATCGCCCTGGGCCACCCGCTGGGTGCGACCGGCGCGATCCGCACCGCGACCCTGCTGCATGGCCTGCGCCGTCGCCAGCAGAAGTACGGCATGGTGACCATGTGCATCGGCACCGGCATGGGCGCAGCGGGCATCTTCGAATCGCTGTGAGGCAGTCATCGGTGTCGACCGCGGGTCGGCACCGATGCAACGGGCAGGCGCGGACCGTGGGTCGGCGCACAACCGGAAACGAAAAGGGCAGCCTCGCGGCTGCCCTTTTCTGTTGCGTCGGGCGCTGGCCAGCGGCCGGCACGCCCCTCGCGACGGCCGCTGCCGTCAGCCTTCGTCCAGCATCTTGCGCAGCACGTCGCGGGCCGGACCCGCCAGCTTCTCGTTGTCGAGCGCAAACCGGATGGTGGCTTCGACCAGGCCCAGATGGGTGCCGCAGTCGAAGCGACGGCCTTCAAAGCGGAACGCATCGACGCGCTCGGTCTTGAGCAGTTCGGCGATCGCGTCGGTCAGCTGGATTTCGCCGCCTGCACCGGTACCGGTCGCTTCGAGCAGTTCGAAGATCTTCGGGCTCAGCACGTAGCGGCCGACCACGGCCAGGTCGCTCGGCGCGTCCTCGGGCTTGGGCTTTTCAACGATGGCGCTGATCTTGCCCTGGCGGCCGTCGAAGGCCTCGGTGGCCACGATGCCGTAGCTGCCGGTCTTGTCATGCGGCACGTCTTCCACCGCGATGACGCTGGCGCCGGTGGCCTCGTTGGCATCGGCCATCTGCTTGAGCGCGCCGTTGCCCCGGTTCCAGATCAGATCGTCCGGCAGCAGCACCGCGAACGGCTCATCGCCCACGATCGCCTTGGCGCACAGCACGGCATGGCCCAGGCCCAGGGCTTCGGCCTGGGTCACGAACACCGCGCGGACGCCGTTCGGCAGCACATGACGGACCAGCTCCAGCTGTTCCTTCTTGCCGGCACGCTCGAGCTTCTGTTCCAGCTCGTAGGCCTTGTCGAAGTAATCGGCGACGGCGTGCTTGTAACGGTTGGTGATGAAAATCAGGGTGTCACACCCTGCCTCGATCGCCTCATCAACGGCGTACTGGATCAACGGCCGATCAATGATCGGCAGCATTTCCTTCGGAACGGTCTTGGTGGCCGGAAGGAATCGCGTTCCCAACCCTGCGACAGGAAATACCGCCTTACGAATACGCTTGCTCATCAGAACCTGTTGGCCTCACGCGCCGGAAAGGCCAGAACTTTAGCAGAGCTGACGTGATCATCTTGTTGGAGCGGAGAGAACTCGGGCATGGTCGCAAACAGAATGTTGTTGATTGCGTCAGTGTCGTAGCTGGCGATCGCCTCGCGCAGTTTCGGCACGTTGGCCAGTACCTGCTCGCGCGCGAACGTGCGCACGCCGGCCTCGAGAATCTTGGGGTGCGCGGTCGGACGATAATCCTCGTCCGAATAGAACAACGTCTCGTGCAGTTTCTCGCCCGGGCGCAGGCCCGTGTAGACAATGGCGATGTCCTTGTACGGCTGCTTGCCGGCGAGGCGGATCATCTGCTCGGCCAATACCCGGATCGGCACCGGCTCGCCCATGTCCAGCGTATAGATCGCCCCATGCGAGGCAGACGCCGCCGCCTGCAGGATCAACTGGCAGGCTTCGGGAATCGTCATGAAGTAGCGGGTGACTTCCGGATCGGTCACGGTGACCGGGCCGCCCTTGAGAATCTGCTCGCGGAACACCGGCACCACGCTGCCGGCCGAGGCCAGCACATTGCCGAAGCGCACGGTCACGAAACGGGTATGGCTGGTCTTCTGGTCCAGGCTCTGGCAGATCATCTCGGCGTAGCGCTTGCTGGCGCCCAGTGCGTTGACCGGGTCGACCGCCTTGTCCGTGGAGATGAAGACGAAATGCTCGATCCGCGCTTCGACGCACGCGCGGGCCACCGTCTCGGTGGACAGGATGTTGTTGCGCACCGCCTCGCGCAGCTGGCGCTCCAGCACCGGCACCTGCTTGTAAGCGGCGGCATGGAAGACCGAATCCACGCGCGACAGCGACAGCGCATGGCGGATGACCGCAGGGTCGCCGCAATCGCCGAGCACGGCCTCCACGACCAGGTCCGGGAAGCTGCGCTGCAGTTCGGCCTCGATGGTCAGCAGCAGCAGTTCGCTCATCTCGACCAGCACGATGCGCCCTGCCCCGTGGCGCGCACACTGGCGGCACAGTTCCGAACCGATCGAACCACCGGCCCCGGTGACCAGCACGGTACGCCCGCCCAGCCAGCCGCGGATCAGCGCCCAGTCCGGCAGGATCGGCTTGCGGCCGAGCAGGTCCTCGATCGCCACTTCCTTGAGCTGGCCCGGCAACGAGTGGCCCAGCAGGATGTCATTGAGCTTGGGCACCATCCGGAACGGCGTGCCGGTGCTCTCACAGATGGCCACCACCCGCTGCATGCCCACCGCATCCAGCGACGGAATGGCGATCACCAGCAGTTTGGCGGCGGTCTCACGGACCACGGCCGGGGCGTCTTCCAGCGTGCCCAGGATCGGCAGGCCCTGCAGCTTCGCGCCCTGCAGATGGGGGGCGTCATCGAGCAGGCCGACCGGTTCGAAATCACCCGAGCGGCGCAGGTCGCGGACCAGCGCTTCGGCCGCCTGGCCGGCACCGAGGATCAACACCCGGCGCGCCGTCACGTCCGACTGCAGCGCCTGGTAGTCCTTCCATGCGCGGTACAGCAGGCGCGGCGCGCCCAGCAGGGCCGACAGTGCGAACGGATAGATCACCAGCACCGACATCGGTACGCCATCGAAGCGCTTGTATGCCAGCGCGACGACGATCGCGAGCAGGCCGATGAAGCTGGCTTTGAAAATATTGAGCAGATCGGCGACGCTGGCGAAGCGCCACAGGCCCCGGTACAGACCCACCCGCCAGAACACCACGGCCTGGATGATCAGCACCAGCGAGGTGTCGATGTTCCAGAGCGGCAGGGCCGGCGCATCGGCCAGCATGGAGTAGCGTCCCGCGTGCAGCAGCTGCCAGCACGCCCAGACCATGAACAGGTCATGGGCAACGATGGCCGCACGGGGCATCAATCCGGTAAATCGGTCCTGCCAAGGCGTCATAAACAGCGTAATCCTTCTAGTTGCGCATTCCCTTGCGCAGGAGCAGCCAAAGGCCGGACGCGAGGATCAACCACGCGACGGCCACGGCAGCCTCCCACCTCGGCTGCAAATTCGTGCATGCATTAAACACTGCCGCACTGAATATTCCAAAAACAAGATACACCCCGGTGACGAAAGTGTGGCTTGCGCCACTTTTCACCGCGCGCTGATAGAGATGCTGCGTGTGGGGTTCCATCCAGCGCTGTCCGGACAGGATGCGCGAAAGCAATGTGAAGCCCGCGTCCACAAGAAAGGCCGAAAGCGGCACCAGCAACAGCAGCCAGTGGATATCGGTACGCACGCTGACCAGACAGACCAGGGCGGCGATCGCATAGCCCAGCGCCCCGCTGCCGACGTCGCCCATGAAGATGCGGGCCTTCGGGTAGTTGAACGGCAGGAACCCCAGGCAGGCCAGCCCCAGCACCACGCCGGCCAGACCATAGGGCGGCGGCAGCACCAGCGCGAAGGCCAGGCCGGCCAGGATCGCCTGGGTGGTGGCGATGCCGTTGATCCCATCCATGAAGTTCCAGATGTTGATCAACGAGGTGGCGAACAACAGCGCGAGCAGCGCCTGCCAGGGATTGCCACTGGCCTGCCAGACCAGGCCGGCCAGCAGCGCGGACGCGATGACATGGACCAGCAGGCGGCGGACCGCGGGCAGCGGGCGATGGTCGTCCCACCAGCCGATGCCGGCCACCAGCACCAGCCCCAGCGCAAAGACCGCCAGGGCAATTCCGGCTTTTGGCCAGATCACTGCGGCAACCCCGCAGGCCAGCAGCAGGGTCAGGACGATCGCGATGCCACCGCCACGTGGCGTCGCCACCCCGTGGCTGCGACGCTCGCCCGGCTCATCCAATAGATTGCGGCGCAGCGCATACGCGCGTGCGCCCCAGGTCAGGCCCGCCGCTACCGCCAGCACCGCCAGCAGTCCTGCCATCCACGCAACCATCATGGCTCAGAGCACCGCGTAGTTGAGCAGCGGCTTGACGGTGCCCCATTCCTTGCAGCTCGGGCACTGCCAGTGGTGCGTGCGCGCGCCGAAGCCACAGCGGGTGCAGCGGTAGGCCGGATTGCGGACCAGCAACTGGTCGGTGATGTGCTTGAGGTCGTGCAGCGTCGCGGTGGAATCCGCGCCCTCGGCCAGGGTGAGGTCGATCAGCGCCGACTCGCCACGCACCGACGGACGGTCCTTGAGCTGGCGGCCAAGGTAGGCCCGCGCCGGCGCCACGCCTTCCTGCTCTTCCATCAGCTGGGTCAACGCCAGCACCGGGGCGATGCCGCGGTAGTGTTCGGTCATCTCCGACAGGAACGCACGCGCCCCGCCGAGGTCGCCGACCTTGCGGTAGTTCTGCATGAGCGCCTGCAGCACTTCGGGCAGGTACTCGGGATCATTGCGGGCGGCGCGCTCGAACGCGCGCACGGCGGCCTCGGCATTGCCGGCGTCGTTCTCCAGTCGCCCTTCGATGATGCCGGCACGCACCGACATCGCATCGGCCTGGTAGGCGCGCGCGATCGCGGCGCGGGCTTCGTCGATCCTGCCGGCACCACGGTAGCGCTCGGCCAGCTCGCACTCGAACTGGCCGATCAGCTTGCCCATCGGCTCGCCGGTGACTTCTTCGAAACGGCTGGCGTTGTCGATCGCCTTTTCCCAATCGCGCTCGGCCTGGTAGATGCCGATCAGGTGCTTGAGTGCCTGCGGGGCGCGCTGGTCGATCTGGGCCAGTTCGGTGAACACGGTTTCGGCACGGTCGAGCAGGCCGGACTTCATGTAGTCCTCGCCCAGCGCGAGCAATGCCTGGACGCGCTGCTGATCGCTCAGGTCGGCGCGGTTGACCAGGCCCTGGTGCAGGCGGATCGCACGATCGACCTCACCGCGGCGGCGGAACAGATGGCCCAGCGCGACCTGGGTCTCGAAGGTTTCCTTGTCCAGCTCGGCGATGTGCAGGAACAGCTCGATCGCCTTGTCGGGCTGCTCGTTGAGCAGGTAGTTCAAGCCGCGGAAGTACGTGCTGGACAGATGGCTGACCTGGTTGTCGCCATGGCGTTGACCGCCGCGACGCCCGATCACCCAGCCCGACAACGCGGCCAGGGGCAGGAACAGGAAGAACCAGAACCACTCGGAGACAAATTCCATCGGCGCTCAGCGTCCGTCGAATGTAGAAGAAGAAGGAGGTGCCACGACCACGGCGGGCGCGGCCTTCTGCGCACGGCGCAGTTTGGCGTACAACGGGATCACCATGCTGGCGAGCACGAGGCCGCCGCCGATGAGGGCACCAGACAGCAGGGCGATGATGATCGCCACGCCGGTGGTGGAATTGATCTGGGTAAAGCCCAGGCTGATGATGATCGGCTGCGAGTTGAGCGCACCGATGATGAGCCCCACCACCAGAACCGCCAGCAGGATCAGCAGACGTACGACGTTCATGCAGCAGCTCCAGTTCCGTAGGGCTCAAGAGTAGCGGACTAATACGCCGCTCTACCAGCCGAGGCCATGGAAATCATGCATCCGCCCCTTGGCGGATGGCGGCTCAGGCAGGATCGCTTTCCAGCGGTACCACGGCGCTCACGCGCTCGCGCAGCTCCTTGCCCGGCTTGAAGTGCGGGACATGCTTGCCCGGCAACGCGACCGATTCCCCGGTCTTGGGATTGCGCCCCAGCCGTGCCGGCCGGTAGTGCAACGAAAAACTGCCGAACCCGCGGATCTCGATGCGATCCCCACCGGCCAGCGCCCCGCCCATCATTTCCAGCAACGACTTCACCGCCAGATCGACATCGTCCGACTTCAAATGCGCCTGTCGGCGCGCCAGGATTTCGATCAGCTCGGATTTGGTCATTACGGGCTCTTGGGGAGGAACTCAGACCCTGAAACGGCCCGGACTGATGTCCGGGCCGTCCAGGAAACTACGACAGCGACAGACCGATTACTCGGACTTGTTGCCGTTCAGCTGTGCACGCAGCAGCGCGCCGAGCTGGGTGGTGCCACCCGAAGCGGACTGGTATTCCTCCAGCACTTCGCGCATTTCCGCGTCGTCCTTGGCCTTGATCGACAGCTGCAGGGTACGACCCTTGCGATCCATGCCCACGAACTTGGCTTCAACCTTGTCGCCGACCTTCAGGTGCTGGGTCGCGTCGTCAACGCGCTCGTTCGCAACGTCGCGAGCGGCCACGTAGCCTTCGATGCCGTCAGCCAGTTCGATGGTAGCGCCCTTGGCGTCCACTTCCTTGACCACGCCTTCGACCTTCGAACCCTTCGGGTTGGCAGCCATGTACTGACCGAACGGATCCTGCTCCAGCTGCTTGACGCCCAGGCTGATGCGCTCGCGCTCCGGATCGACGGCCAGGACGACGGCGTCCAGGTTGTCGCCCTTCTTGAAGTTGCGGACCACGTCTTCGCCGGTGGTGTTCCAGCTGATGTCGGACAGGTGCACCAGGCCATCGATACCGCCGTCCAGGCCGATGAAGATGCCGAAGTCGGTGATCGACTTGATCTGGCCCGACACCTTGTCGCCCTTCTTGTGGATGGCAGCGAAGGTTTCCCACGGATTGGCGGCAACCTGCTTCATGCCCAGCGAGATGCGGCGACGCTCCTCGTCGACGTCCAGGACCATTACTTCGACTTCGTCACCGACCTGCACGACCTTGGACGGGTTGACGTTCTTGTTGGTCCAATCCATTTCGGACACGTGCACCAGGCCTTCGACGCCCGGCTCGATCTCGACGAATGCGCCGTAATCGGTGACGTTGGAGACCTTGCCGAACACGCGGCTGTTGGCCGGGTAACGACGGGCGATGTTGTCCCACGGATCCTCGCCCAGCTGCTTCAGACCCAGCGAAACGCGGTTGCGCTCGCGGTCGAACTTCAGCACGCGGACGTCCAGCTCGTCGCCGACGTTCACGACTTCGGACGGATGGCGCACGCGCTTCCAGGCCATGTCGGTGATGTGCAGCAGGCCGTCGATACCGCCCAGGTCCACGAACGCGCCGTAATCGGTCAGGTTCTTGACGACACCCTTCAGGATCGCGCCTTCCTGCAGCTTGTCCATCAGCTGCTCGCGCTCTTCCGAATGCTCGCTCTCGACGACGGCACGACGCGAAACGACGACGTTGTTACGCTTGCGGTCCAGCTTGATGAGCTTGAATTCCAGCTCCTTGCCTTCCAGGTAGGCCGGGTCGCGCACGGGGCGCACATCCACCAGCGAACCGGGCAGGAACGCGCGGACATCCTTGATGTCCACGGTGAAACCACCCTTGACCTTGCCGCTGATGCGGCCGGTGATGGTTTCGTTCTTTTCCAACGCTTCTTCCAGCTCGTCCCACACCATCGCGCGCTTGGCTTTCTCACGCGACAGAACGGTTTCACCGAAGCCGTTCTCGATGGAATCGAGGGCAACCTTGACGACGTCGCCTTCAGCGACATCGATCTCGCCAGCGTCGTTACGGAACTGTTCGATCGGCACGATGCCTTCGGACTTCAGGCCGGCGTTGATCACCACGACATCGCCGCGGACTTCGACAACGACACCGCTGACGATCGAGCCCGGCTTCAGCTTGGCCAGATTGGCCTGACTGGCTTCGAACAGCTCTGCAAATGATTCGGTCATTAGATTTACTCTGTTGGACACATGGGCATTGGCCCCCGAAGGGAACCGCTTACTGCCCGCCTGTTGGTCGACCCCGGTAACGCAGGTCGTGTGTTAAGTAGGAAAACCGCCACGCATCATTGCGGGACGGAGCTTTTGTTGCCTTGCGATGGTGCGACACCGCCGATGGACTGACGGCCCTCCTTTACAACGGATCAGGCACCCGAAACCGGAAGCAGATCCAATACCTTGGCAACGACGGCGTCGATGCCAATGCCACTGGTGTCGATGACGACGGCATCGTCTGCCGGCTTCAGGGGCGCCACTGTGCGCTGTGCATCACGGGCGTCGCGGGCCATGATCTCGCGCAGGAGGTCGTCAAAGTTAACCGAAACACCCTTGTCTTTCAACTGCTTATGCCGCCGCTCGGCCCGTTCCTCGGCGCTGGCGGTCAAAAACACCTTGAATGGGGCGTCCGGGAAGATGACCGTGCCCATGTCCCGACCGTCGGCGACCAGCCCCGGCTCCATCCTGAATGCGCGCTGGCGCTCTTTCAGCGCCGCCCGGACCTCCGGGATCGCCGCGATCGCCGAGGCCAGCGCCCCGGTGGTCTCCAGGCGCAGCTCATCGGTGGCGTCGGTCTCGTTGACCAGCACCCGCAGCCCGCCATCGGCCGACTCCACGAAGCGCACGTGGGTGTCGAAGGTGCAGCGGACCAGCGCCGAGGCGTCGGAGGTGTCGATGTCGGCCCAGCTGGCGGCCACGCCCACCGCCCGGTACAGGGCGCCCGAATCCAGGTAATGCCAGCCCAGCCGGCGTGCGACAATGCGGCTGACAGTCCCTTTGCCGGCCCCGGAGGGACCGTCGATGGTGAGCACGGAAGGAAGCTGATTCATGGGTTTCCCTGTGAAATTGACCGCCCATTCTAGCCCCTGCCCGGGGCACCCCGAGACCTTTTTGGTGCAACCACTTGAAAGGATGGAAAAAAGCCCGGTAGAATGGCGGGCTTGAACGGGCGTCACCTGCCGATTGTCATCTGCATATCGCGGCCGCGCTCCAACCGAATCCAACGTTTACGCCGAGGTATGCAATGAAAGTCCTGTCTTCCCTGAAGTCGGCCAAGTCCCGTCACCGCGACTGCAAGGTCGTCCGTCGCCGCGGCAAGATCTTCGTGATCTGCAAGTCGAACCCGCGTTTCAAGGCTCGCCAGCGCTGAGCCGGCTGGCCTCACGGCCGCCACCGGTCCTTCACCGGGCCGGGTGATGAACAAAAAGCCGCCTCCGGGCGGCTTTTTGCTGCCATTTTTGTTGTAATCGGCGGGGACCCCACGACCGTCGGTTATCAGACCTGCCGCCGTGGGACCTTCCGCATTCTTGACCACTGGGGAGTAGATCGAGATGAAGCGTTACCTGACCACCCTGCCGTTGCTGGGCCTGCTGGCCGTTTCCGGCGCCCACGCCGACACCCTGCTGATCGACCGCAGCCGTGAAAAGCCTGCCATCGCCCTGCCCGTCCGCGGCCAGAGCATGCAGCAGGTCCAGGCCCAGTTCGGCGACCCGGGCGAGCGCCTGGAACCGCGCGGCGGGCAGAAGCGACAGTGGCCGACGATCAACCGCTGGGTCTACCCGCAGTTCACCGTCTACTTCGAGAAGCAGAAGGTGATCGACGTGGTGGCCAACCGCGCCGACGCCAACGAGATCGGGCCGAAGCCGCCGATCCGCTGACCCCTTCCCCCTTGCCCGCCCGCTGGCGGGCCATCGCACTGAGATCATGAACGACACGCTCCGCTTTCCGGCCGAATGGGAATCCCAGTCCGCCATCCTGATCGCCTGGCCCCACGCCGACACCGACTGGGCCGACCGCCTGGGTGACGTCGAGGACACCTACATCGCGCTCGTCGCGGCCATCACCCGCTTCCAGCCGGTGGTGATCATCGTCGCCGACGACGACCTGGAGGCGTACGCCGATGCGCGCCTGCGCTCGAACCGGATCGATACGGACCGCGTGCGGTTCGTCACTGCCCAGTACGACGACACCTGGCTGCGCGATTCCGGGCCGATCACGCTCAAGCGTGCCGATGGCGGCTTCCGCCTGCTGGACTTCCGCTTCACCGGCTGGGGTGGCAAGTTCGACGCCAGCCTGGATGACCAGCTGGTCGGCGTGCTGCATGCCGCGGGGCTGTTCGCCGATGCCGAGCTGCAGAGCATTCCGTTCGCGCTGGAAGGCGGCGGCATCGAAACCGACGGCGCCGGCACCCTGCTGACCACCTGGCAGTGCCTGCACGAGCGCCACCCGACCCGTGACCGTGCCTCGCTCAGCACCGACCTGGCCACCTGGCTGGCCCAGGACCGCGTGCTGTGGCTGGACCATGGCTATCTGGAAGGTGACGACACCGACGCCCATATCGATACCCTGGCCCGCTTCGCTTCGACCGACAGCATCGTCTACCAGGCCTGCGACGACGCCAGCGATTCGCACTACGCCGAACTGCAGGCGATGGGAGCCGAACTGGCGGCGCTGCGCACCACCGATGGCCAGCCGTACCGCCTGTTCCCGCTGCCGTGGGCGCAGCCGGTGATCGATGAAGGTCGCCGCCTGGCCGCTTCGTACGCGAACTACCTGATCCTCAATGGCGCGGTGTTGATGCCGGCCTATGGGGATGTTGCCGACGAGGCTGCGCGTGCGGTGCTGGCGCAGGCCTATCCGGACCGCGAGATCGTGCCGGTGCCGTGCCGTTCGCTGATCTGGCAGAACGGCAGCCTGCACTGCATCACCATGCAGCTGCCGGCGGGGTTGCTGGCCTGAGCGGCCAGTGAGCACCTCGGCCTGGCGGGCCGGAGCGGGTTTGCGGGGGACGCCGTAAACCCATCCCTGGGGGCTTAAGTCGCGGCATCCATGCCGCTCATACCCCCGCAAACCCGCTCCGACCCGCCTTCGACAGTGGGTCGGCAGCCAGCGGAAGAGCGACAGCCCACGACTCATGGTTGTGGCCTGTCTGCTGACGCTCCGGTCACCCTGCGACGCAGGCCAGCGGCCGGCACTGTCGACGCGTGGGAGTCACCCATTTAGCAGCCAGCACGCTGCGTGCACCCATCCGCGATAAACTGCGTTTTTCCCCTTGCAGGACCGTCTCCGGATGAGCTCACGCCACACCCTTTCCGTCGCCCTGATCCAGGAGCGCAACCACGGCGATGCCGAGGCCAATCTGGCCGTCATCGAAGCGCGCGTGGCTGAAGCGGCCGCGCAGGGTGCCAAGCTGATCCTGCTGCAGGAACTGCACAACGGTGCGTACTTCTGCCAGCACGAGTCGGTCGATGAGTTCGACCTGGCCGAGCCGATCCCGGGGCCGAGCACCCAGCGCCTGGGTGCATTGGCCAAGAAGCACAGCGCGGTGATCGTCGGGTCGCTGTTCGAGCGCCGCGCCGCCGGGCTGTACCACAACACCGCGGTGGTCTTTGAAAAAGACGGCACCCTGCTCGGCAAGTACCGCAAGATGCACATCCCGGACGATCCGGGCTTCTACGAGAAGTTCTACTTCACCCCGGGCGATCTGGGTTTCACCCCGATCGACACCTCGGTGGGTCGCCTCGGCGTGCTGGTGTGCTGGGACCAGTGGTACCCGGAAGCGGCCCGCCTGATGGCGCTGGCCGGTGCAGAGCTGCTGCTCTACCCCACTGCGATCGGCTGGGATCCGGACGACCAGCAGGACGAACAGGGGCGCCAGCGCGATGCGTGGGTGCTGAGTCACCGCGGCCATGCCGTGGCCAACGGCGTGCCGGTGCTGAGCTGCAACCGCGTCGGCCATGAAGCGTCGCCGCTGGGCGCGTCGGGCATCCAGTTCTGGGGCAACAGCCATGTGCTCGGCCCGCAGGGCGAGTTCATCGCCGAAGCCGGTGGCGAGCCGACCGTGCTGGTCTGCGACGTGGACCTGCAGCGCAGCGAGCATGTCCGCCGCATCTGGCCGTTCCTGCGTGATCGCCGCATCGATGCATACGGCGATCTGCTCAAGCGTTACATCGACTGACCGACCAGGACACCCCACCGTGACCGTGCAGCTGCGCGATGCCACCGATGCCGATATCGCGGCCATCACCGCGATCTATGCGGTGGAGGTGACCGACTTCGTCAACACCTATGAGTACGAGATCCCGGACGCGGCGGAAATGCGCCGCCGCATGCAGGACATCGTCGGCCGTGGATTCCCGTACATCGTGGCCGAGGTCGATGGCCAGGTGGCCGGCTATGCCTACGCCAATACCTACCGCGGCCGGATCGCCTATCAGTGGACCGTGGAGAACTCGGTCTACGTGGATGCCGCCTTCCAGGGCCGTGGCGTCGGCACCGCACTGATGCAGGGCCTGATCGATGCCTGCGTCGCCCGCGGTTACCGGCAGATGGTGGCCGTCATCGGCGAGCCCACCAACACCGCCTCCATCAAACTGCACGAGCGTTTCGGTTTCCATACCGTCGGCGTTTTCCGCGGCCTCGGCCGCAAGCATGGCCGCTGGCTGGACACCGTCCAGATGCAGCGCGCGCTCGGCGATGGTGCCGACAGCGCCCCTTCGAATGAATGATGCAATGACAGATACCCTGATCGACGCCGGCGACACCCTGTTCGCCGGCCAACCCGTGCGCGTGGTCGAGCGCGATGGCGTGCGCTACACCCTGCTCGGCACCGCGCACGTCTCGCAGGCCAGCGTGGAAGCAGTGGAACGTGCGATCGAAAGTGGCCGCTTCGATGCGGTCGCGGTCGAGCTGGACGCGCAGCGCCTGCAGGCACTGACCAACCCGGACGCACTGGCCAAGCTGGATCTGGTCGAGGTGATCCGCAAGGGTCGCGTCGCCCTGTTCGCGGCCAACCTCGCCCTGGCCGCCTACCAGCGCCGCCTGGCCGAGCAGCTGGAGATCGAGCCGGGCGCCGAGCTCAAGCGCGCGGTGGTGATGGCCAACGAACGCAACCTGCCGGTGCACCTGATCGACCGCGAGGTCGGCCTGACCTTCAAGCGCGCCTCGCAGCGGCTGGGCTTCTTCGGCAAGATCAAGCTGGTGATGGGCCTGGGCGCAGGGCTGTTCGCCTCCGAAGAAGTCGGCGAGGACGAGATCGAGAAGCTCAAGCAGGGCGACATGCTCGAAGCCAGCTTCGGCGAGTTCGCCAGCGAGAGCCCGGCCCTGTACGAAACCATCATCGGCGAGCGCGACCGCTACATGGCCACGCGCCTGCGCGAAGTGCACGACCCGGCCCAGCGCGAAGTGCTGGCGGTGGTCGGTGCCGGTCACCTGGCCGGACTGGCCAACTACCTGGAAACCGATACCGACGCGCCGGGGCCGCTGCGCGAGTCGCTGGAAGACGTGCCCAAGAAGCGCAATATTCCGTGGATCACGCTGGCGATCCTGGCGATCGTGCTGACCGGCATCGGTGTGGGCTTCTATCGCGGCGGCCTGGGCGTCGGCAGCGAGCTGCTGGCGGTCTGGGCGATGTACACCGGCGGTCTGGCCGGCCTGGGCTGCCTGCTGGCCGGCAGCCACCCGCTGAGCATCCTGACCGCGATCGTGGTGGCCCCGTTCAAGCCGTTCCGCCTGAGCATCCCGACCGGTGCGTTCTCCGCGCTGGTGGAAGCGCGCCTGCGCAAGCCGGCCTACGAGGATTTCCTGAAGCTGCGCGACGACGCGCAGAGCGTCAGGGGCTGGTACCGCAACCGGGTGACCCGCGTGGTGCTCACCTTCATGCTGACCAACCTCGGCAGCATGCTCGGGTTGTGGCTCACCGGGTTCCAGGTGTGGCACAAAGTCGGCGCGTAGCGCCGCCTTCGTGCCGGGTACGCGCCAGCGCGCCGCGCTGCCGCCCCAAGGTTCGCTCCGCAAGCCTTGGGCCCCGCTTTCCGGCCTCCGCACCCCCGCCGCTTCGCGGCCGCCCCCGGACGCCGGGGGCTCTCCACCCGACGCACCGCCTGGGCCGGCCAATGGCCGGCACCTTCACTCGGGATTACGCCGCCTCGATCACGTCTGCACTGCCCTTCGGCGGCAGTCCACGCGCGCGCCGGATGATCCGCGACACATTGGTACTCATGTCATCGAGCATGGCGTAGATGGTCGGCAGGAACAGCAGGCTGACCACCGTGGAGAACGCCAGGCCGCCGGCGATGGCGCGGGCCATCGGGTAGTACGGCGGGCCGTTGCCGAGCAACTGGGTGTCGGTCATGGAGATCGGAATCATCGCCAGGATCGCGGTGCCCATCGTCATCATGATCGGGCGCAGGCGTTCGCGTGACCCCTCCACCAGCGCCTGGGTCCGCCCCATGCCGCGGCGGCGCAGGTTGTTGATGTGCTCGATCATCACGATGCCGTTGTTCACCACCACGCCCATCAACACCAGGATGCCGATGAAGGACATGATCCCGAACGAGGTGCCGGTGATCCAGAACAGCCAGAATACGCCGAAGATCGAGAACAGCACCCCGCTCATGATCGCCGCCGGGAACAGCAGCGACTCGAACACCGCGGCCATCACCACGTAGATCATCACCAGCGCGATCACCAGATTGAACATCATCTGTGCCATCGCTTCGTTGTCGTCGCCGTAGTCGCCGCCGTCGAAGCTGAAGGTGTAGCCGGCCGGGAAGCTCATCGGCTTGAGCGTTTCCTCCATCGCTTTGCGGCCGTCCGGCACGGTGACCTTCTCGGCCAGGTTGGCCTTGATGGTCAGCGTGGTCTGCCGGTTGGTGCGGCCGATCTGCGTGGCCGAGGGCTTGATCGCCACGTCCACCAGGCTCAGCAGCGGCACCGAGCGACCGTCTCCGGTGCGCACGGTGTAACTGGCCAGGTCTTCCGGGCTGCTCTGCTCGGCGCCGGCGAAGCGCACCCATACCGGCACTTCACTGTCGCCGCGGCGGAATTCGCGCAGCGGCGCGCCGCGCAGGGCCAGGCCGACGAAACTGGCGACCTGCTCGGCGTTGAAGCCGAACGCCGCCGCGCGCTCGCGGTCGACGTGGATGGACAGCTCGCTGCCCTTCTCGCCGTTGTCGATGCGCACGTCGCGCAGTTCCTTGCGCTGGGCCAGCAGCGGCACGACTTCTTCGCCGATCTCCTGCAGCATCTTGGTCGAGTCGCCGACCAGCTGCACCTGCACCTGGTTGTTGCCGCTGCCACCGCCATCACCCGAGTTGCCGACCACGTAATCGGCACGCGCCGAGCGCGGCAGGCCCTTGCGCAGCGCTTCCTGCACCGCAGGCATGTTCTGGGCGTGCTCGGTGTCGAAGGTGACCACCGTGCTGCTGCCTTCCTGCTCGCTGTACCAGGAGTACACCTGGGTGATGTGCAACGCTTCGCGATTGTCGTCCAGGTAACGTTCGACCCGCCGCACTTCCTCGGACATCTGGCCGAAGGTATAGGCGCCCTTCCAGTTGTAGCCGATGAACACCTCGTGGCCGCCCTCGCCACCGAACATGTCGATCTTGGTCAGCTTCATCGGCACCAGGCTGATCAGGATCACCAGCACGATGCCGAACACGCTCCAGCCGCGGTGCTCCAGCGTCCACTGCAGCAAGGAGGCATAGCGGCGCTGCAGGCGGGCGATCACGCCACTGTCCGAATGCACCAGTTTGGGTGTCTGCATGCGTGCGGACAGCATCGGGATCAGGCTCACTGCGACCAGCCAGGAGGCCAGCAGCGAGACCGAGATCGTGATGGCGATCTGCGACATGAAGATGCTGATGTTGTTGGTCTCGCCGAACAGGTTCGGCACGAATACGATGCAGTGGCACAGGGTGCCGGCGCTCAACGCGATGGCCACGTTGCGGGTGCCGATGATCGAGGCCAGCCGCGGCTGGTCGGGCATCCGTTCGCGTTCCTGGTAGATGCTCTCCACCACCACCACGGCGTTGTCGACCAGCATGCCGACCGCCAGCAGCAGCCCCATCATGGTCAGGATGTTGAGGGTGACGCCGGCGAAGTACATGAAACCCAGCGTGATCACGAAACAGATCGGGATCGCCAGGGTCACCATCAGCGTGGACGGCCAATGGCGCAGGAAGAAGAACAGCACCGTGATCGACAGCAGCAGGCCCACCGCGCCGGCCTCGGCCAGCTCCAGCAGCGAGGACGTCACCATCTTGCCCTGGTTGTCGATCACCTTGATCTGCACATCGCGCATCGAGGGCTGCTTGCGGATCGACTCGACCTCGGCCAGGGCCGCGCGCGAAACCTCCACCAGGTTGGCACTGCGCTCCTTGAAGATGTCCAGGCCCACGGCCGGGTTGCCGTCCAGGCGACGCCCATAGTTCATGCGGGTGGGCTTGAGCCGGATCTCGGCGATGTCGCCCAGGCGCAGGCCCTTGTTGTCGATCACCAGGTCGCGCAGTTCCTGCAGGTCGGTGATCTCACCCACCGGCTGGATGCGCACGCGCTGGCCGTTGTCGTCGATCTGTCCGGCCGAGATCGAAAAGTTCAGCGTGCGCAGGCGGTCACTGAGCTCGTTGATGCTCAGGTTGTGGGCGGTCAGCCGGTCCGGGCTGATCGCGATCTCGACCTCGTTCGGCGGGGCGCCGGAGATGTTGACCCGTGCTACGCCCGGGATGCGTTCGATCCGCCGCTTGAACTCGCGGTCGAGCATGTCGTACGCACCGGTCAGGTCAGTGGTGCTGGCCAGGCGCACCTTCAACACCGGGTCGTCGCTGCTGGACCACTTGAACACGTTGTAGCGCTGCAGGTCGTCGGGCAGGTCGCTGCGGATCGCATCGATGCGCTCACGGGCGTCCGAGGCCGCAATGGCGATGTCGCGGTCCCAGTCGGTGAACTCGATGAAGATGCTGGCGCCTTCGGAGGTGGCCGAGGAGCGCATGCGCTTGATCCCGGTCATGGTCGCCAGCGCTTCTTCGGTCGGCCGGATGATGTTGCGCTCGACCTCCTCCGGGGTGGAGCCGGTGTACGGCACCTGCACGAACAGGAACGGCGCGGAGATGTCCGGCAGCGCTTCCAGCGGCAGCCGGAACGAGGCGATCAGGCCCACCACCGCCAACGACACGAAACACATGATCGTGGTGATGGGCCGGCGGATGGAGAACTCGGCAATGCTCATGCCGGCTCCTGTGCGGTGTCATGGCCGGTATCGGCCAGCGGCGTCTTGAGGTGGCGGCCGCGCTCGCGGTAGTAGGCGTCGCCGCGTCGATCAAGCAGGTCGTACACCACCGGGATCACCACCAGGGTCAGCAGCGTGGAGACCAGCAGGCCGCCGATCACGGTGATCGCCATCGGCGCGCGCACTTCGGCGCCCTCGCCCATCGCCACCGCCAGCGGCAGGAAGCCGAACAGCGTGCACAGCGTGGTCATGATGATCGGCCGCAGGCGCGAACGTGCGCCCTCCACCAGCGCTTCGCGCTTGGGCACGCCGGCCTCGCGCAGCTGGTTGACCTTGTCGATCAGGATGATCGCGTTCTTGGTCACCAGGCCCACCAGCAGGATCAAGCCGATGAACACCACCACCGAGATCGGCTTGCCGGTCAGCATCAGCGCCAGGATCGCGCCGACCAGCGCCAGCGGAATGGTGAACAGGATGACGAACGGATGCAGCAGCGATTCGAACTGCGAGGCCATCACCAGGTACACCAGGAAGATCGCCAGGCCGAAGGCGAAGATCAGCGAGCGTGCCGAGTCGGCCAGCTCCTCACCCTGCCCGCCGATGTGCATGCCGACACCAGCCCCCAACGGCTGCCTGGCGACCATGTCCTGCACTTCGCGCACGGCGCCGCCCAGGTCGATGTCGCGCAGGTTGGCCGAGACCACCGCCACGCGGGTCTGGTCGGCGCGATGGATCTCGCTCGGGCCGTTGGTGGCGACCACCTCGGCCACCGAATCCAGGGTCACCGGCCGGGTGCTGCCCGGATTGACGATCAGGCGGCGGATGCTGTCCACGCTGGCACGATCGCCTTCCTGGGCACGCACCAGCACATCGATCTTGCGGTCACGGAAGCTGTAGCGCGTGGCCACGTCACCGCGCACCTTCTTGACCACCACATCGGCGATCTGCCGCGTGGTCAGGCCGAGCGCACCGGCGCGCTCCTGGTCGAAGCGGATCTGGATCTCCGGGAAGCCCTCTTCCACCGTGGATTTGACATCGGCGTAGTGCGGGTTGTTGCGCAGCATCGCCGCCAGCGCCTTGCCGGCGGTTTCCAGCGTGGCCATGTCCTGGCCGCGCAGTTCCACTTCCAACGGCGTGGAGAAGCTGAACAGCGCCGGCCGGGCGAAATCGACCTGCACGCCCGGGTGCTGCTGCATCGATTCGCGCAGGCGCTCGGTGATCGCCGCCTCGGTGCGCGCATTGCCGCCGCCGGCCATGACCACGGTCAGCTTGCCGATGTTCTCGCCACTCTCGGTCGGGCTGGCATCCAGGCGGGTACCGCTGCCACTGACGCCGTACAGCGACGCGATACTGTCGTCCTTGGCGTGGGCCAACTGCATTTCACGGACCAGCGCATCGGTCTGCTTCAGCGGGGTGCCGGCCGGCAGCTTGGCGGTCATTTCGAAGCGGTCCTGCGCCAACTGTGGGATCAGGTCCGCACCCAGCATCGGCACCAGCGCCATCGTGCCGACGAAGGCCAGCGCAGCCAGGCCGAGCACCTTGCCCGGGTGATGCAGCGCGCCCGGCAGCAGCTTGAGGTATCCGCGCTCGGCACCGGCGTACGGCTTCATCGCCACATCGCTGGCCTTGCGCATCACCGGACCGACCACGGCCACCAGGCCGCGCCAGACGCGGATCACCGACCACGCGATACCGAAACAGATCCAGCGCACCAGCGTGCCCACGCCCCGGCGGCTGCCGGCGACCGGCTTCAGCCAGCGGCTGTCCGGCTGCCACGGCTGATGCGCGGGTTCTTCGGGGAAGGCCAGCGGCGGGCGGCCCTTGAGCGAGCTCAGCATCGGAATCAGGGTCATCGAGACCAGCAGCGAGATCGCGATCGCGATCGCCACGGTCAGCGCCTGGTCGCGGAACAGCTGGCCGGCGATGCCATCGACGAACACCAGCGGCAGGAACACCGCGATGGTGGTCAGGGTCGAGGCGACCACCGCCATGCTCACTTCGCGGGTGCCGGCGATGGCCGCCTGCAGGATGCTCAGGCCACGTTCGCGCGCCTTGGCGATGCTCTCCAGCACCACGATCGAGTCATCCACCACCAGGCCGGTGGCCAGCGCCAGACCACCCAGCGACATCACGTTCAAGCTCAGGCCCAGCTGACCCATGAAGAAGAACGTGGTGATGATCGAGACCGGCAGCGACAGGCTGATCACGAACGTGCTCCAGCCGTCGCGCAGGAACAGGAAGATGATCAGGATGGCGAGGATGCCGCCGATCACCGCGTCCTTCTTGACGTCGCTGATGGCGTGTTCGATGAAGCGTGACTGGTCTTCGATCGTGGTCAGTTCGGCATCGCCGGGCACCTGGCCCTTGATCTGCTCCAGGCGCGCACGCAGCGCTTCGGCGGTCGACACCGTGTTGGCGTCGCCCTCCTTGTAGATAGCCAGCTCGACGGCTTCCTTGCCGCCCAGGCGGATGATCGCTTCGCGCTCCTTGTAGCCCTGGCGCACGGTGGCGACGTCCTTGAGCCGCACCGGCACGCCATTGGCGATGTTGGTGGAGCCGCTGCTGGACGCGCTCTGTGCCGCCGAGGCCGCCGCGACCGCGGCATCCGAGCCGGTCGAGGCAGCGATCGCGAACATCTGCTGCATCGCTGCATCGGCGGCACTGCCGTTGCTGCTCTGCGTGGTCACCAGCAGGTTGCGGATGTCCTCCAGGTCGGCGAACTGGTTGACGGTGCGCACCAGGTAGCGCTGCGAACCTTCCTCCAGGCGGCCGCCGGAGATGTTGATGTTCTCTTCCTTGAGCCGCTTGATGACGTTGTCGATCGGCAGGTTGAGCTGGGCCAGCTTCTGCTGGTCGATGTCGACCTGGATCTCATCTTCCAGACCGCCACCCACCTTCACTGCGGCCACGCCGGTGACCGGCTCCAGCTTCTTCTTCAGGTCTTCATCGGCATAGCGGCGCAGCTCGGTGAGCTGGCGCACGGCCTCGGCATCGCTGGACGGATCGGTCTTGGCCGAGATCACCAGGCGCATGATCGGTTCGGTGGACGGATTGAAGCGCAGCAGCACCGGAGATTTCGCCTCCAGCGGCAGGTTCAGCGCTTCCATCTTGTCGCGCACCTCCAGGCTGGCCTGGTCCATGTTGGTGCCCCAGGCGAACTCGAGCACGACATCGCTCTGCCCGGTACGCGAGATCGATTTGAGCTTGCGCAGGTTCTTGACCACGCCGACGGCCTCTTCGACCGGCTCGGTGATCAGCGTTTCGATTTCCGCCGGGGCCGCACCGGTGTATTCGGTGCGTACGGTCAGGGTCGGGTAGCTCAGGTCGGGCAACAGGTTGACCTTGAGATTGCCCAGCGCGATGAAGCCGAACAGCATCAGGGTGACGGTGAACATCGCGATGGTGACGCGGCGGCGGGTGGCGAATTCCACCAGGCCGCCGCCGTGGGCACCGGGGCGTTCGCCCTGGTGCGGATCGTTGCCGTGGTCGTTGCCGGCCGCTGTCATTGACGGCTCTCCGCCTTGGCCGGCGCCGGCTTGGCAGCGGCGGTGACGGCCGGCTTGGCGCCGATCACCTGCACCGCGGTGCCGTCGCGCAGGGCGACCTTGCCGGCGGTGACCACCTGATCACCGGCGGCCAGACCTTCGCGGATTTCCACCCACGGGCCTTCGGCATAGCCGAGCTTGACCGGCACGCGCGCGGCCTTGCCATCACGGACGCGGAACACCGCCGGCTCACCGTCGTCGAGCAACGCCAGGCGCGGCACCACCAGCGCATCGGCGCGCTGGTCATAGTCGATCCGGATGCGGCCGAACATGCCCGGCTGCAGGCCCTCGGCATCTTCACCGAAGCCGCTGACCACCCGGAACGTGCCGCTGCCGGCATCGACCACCGGCGAGATGCGGTCCACCGTGCCCGGGAAGGTCTTGCCCGGCAGCGCATCGGCGATCAGCGTCACCGGCTGGCCCGCACGCAGCGTGGCCAGCTCGCGCTCGGGCACGTTGAGCGTGGCTTCCAGCCGCGAGTTGTCGACGATGCGGAAGATCGGCGTGTTGATCTGCACGAAGTTGCCGGTCTTGATCGAGCGCGAGGCGATCACGCCCGAGATCGGCGCGATCACCGTCGTGTAGGACAGTTCCAGCGTCGCCAGGCGGTACTGCGCGCGGACGTTCTCCAGGTCGTACTTGATCTGGTCGACATCGGCGGCGCTGACCATCTGCTGGCCGACCAGTTTCTGGGCGCGCTGATAGTTGTTCTCCAGCTTGCGCATCTGCGCTTCGCTCTGCGCCACGGCCAGGCGCGCACGGTCCGGATCCAGCCGCACCAGCGGCTGCCCGGCACGCACCTGCTGCCCTTCTTCCACCAGCACCGCCAGCGCGACGCCGGAGGTCTTGGCGACCACCTGCGACTCGCCCCGCGGCTCCAGCGCGGCCGTGCCGGTGTAACTGGCGGCGACGGCGCGACGGCTGGCGGCGACCGCTTCGACCGGTACCGCATCGACCTTCTTCTCGGCCTTGCCGTCTTTTTCAGCGGCCTGTGCTTCGGCGGGGCCGGCGCCACCGCAGCCGCTCAGCAGCAGGGTGGAGGTGATCAGCAGTGCAGCGGCACAGCGTCCAGTGCGGCCGAGCAGGAAAGATTGTCGCGACATCGTCGTGTCCCTAAGGATGCGTGGGCAGGTGTGGTAGCAAAGTAATGCACCACGTCACGACCACACCATATCCCAAAGGTCATGGTGACCTGCGGCGATGGCTTCCCGCGCCCGGTTTCAGCTAGATGAAATGGCAGGCTATACTCGGCCCAGTTCCGTACCCCACGCCGGAACGACCAGACCCGTTTATCGGAAAAGGACATCATGCGCCCGCAGCCGCTCGCCGCTTGTCTCGTTCTGGCCGTCCTCCTGCCCCTCGGGGCCGCCGCACAGGCCGCAACACCTGCTCCTGCAGTACCTGCCAGCCCCGCTCCGGCCGCCACCGCGCCGGCGCCTGCCGCCGTCACCGGCCGGTTCGACAATGGCCGGGTCCTGGCCTATACGTGCCAGGGGTGCCACGGCATCACCGGGTACAAGAACGCCTACCCCAGCTACAAAGTGCCCAAGATCGGCGGGCAGACCCGTGAGTACCTCAGCCAGGCGCTGACCGAGTACCGCCACGGCAAGCGCAAGCATCCGACGATGCAGGCGCAGTCGATGAGTTTCAGCGAACAGGAGATCGCCGATCTCGCTGTTTACCTGTCCACCGTCAAATAAGCGCGCTCATGTCGAAAGCCACGCCATTCCAGCGTTACGCCATCGCCCTGTCCGTTGCCCTGCTGATGACCGCGTGTTCGCAGTCACAGGTGGAGAACAGCGCAGATTCCGCCGCCGATCCGGGCCACGCCAGTGGTGAACACGGGTCCGGCTCCTCCGCCGGCCTGCCGGCCGGTCGCATCGCCGCCGGTGAGGCGCGTGCCCAGGTCAAGGGCAAAGCCACCGGCCAGAGCTGCATCGACTGCCACGGGGCGGACGGCAACAAGCCGATCGACGCGACCTATCCGAAACTGGGTGGGCAGTATGGGGATTACCTGGCGCACAGCCTGCAGGCCTACCGCGCGGGGGATCGCCAGCACGCGCTGATGACCCCGCAGGCGACCGACCTGAGCGATCAGGACATCGCCGATCTGGCCGCGTATTTCGGCTCACGGCCGACCCAGCTGCGGGATCTGCACGGCTTGAAATGACGACGATAGCGCCGACCGTTGGTCGGCGGCCTTCCGTCCGGCCCCACGAAGCCCTGACAGGTAGAGCCGACCGTTGGTCGGCTGTGCTTCGTTCGGGCGTCATGGACCTCTGACGCCAGCCGACCAACGGTCGGCTCTACAGGTGAGCTGACCACCGGTCGGCTCTACATCCATCACCGGATCAGGCGTCCAGTTCTTCCCAGCGCGCGTACGCGGCGTCCAGCTCGGCCTGCACCTGGGCAAGCTTCGCATTGTGGGCGGCCATGTCGGGCGCGCTGCGCTGATAGAAGGCCGGGTCGTTCATCGCGGCGGTCAGGCCTTCGACGTCCTTCTCCAGCGTTTCGATCTTCAGCGGCAACTGTTCCAGCTCACGCGCATCCTTGTAGCTCAGCTTGCGCTTGGCCTCGGCCGGCGCAGCCGCGGCAGCCGCGACAGGCTTGGCTGCCACCACCGGTGCGGCGGCGGCCGCGGCGGCCACGCGTGCGGCGTGGCGTTGCCAGTCGGTATAGCCACCTACGTATTCGCCGACCACGCCATCGCCTTCCATCACCATCGTGGAGGTCACCACGTTGTCCAGGAAGTCACGGTCATGGCTGACCAGCAGCAGCGTGCCGGTGTAATCGCTCAGCAGCTCTTCGAGCAGCTCGAGGGTTTCCACGTCCAGATCGTTGGTCGGTTCATCCATCACCAGCAGGTTGGACGGCTGCGCGAACAGCTTGGCCAGCAGCAGCCGGTTGCGCTCACCACCGGACAAACGGGTGATCGGTGCGCGGGCGCGCTCGGGCGAGAACAGGAAGTCCTGCAGGTAGGCATGCACGTGCTTGCGCTTGCCGTTGAACTCGATGAAATCGCGGCCCTCGGCCACGTTCTCGATCGCGGTCCAGTCTTCGCGCAGGACCGCACGGTACTGGTCGAAATAGGCGATCTGCAGGTTGGTACCGGCGCGCACTTCGCCGCTCTGCGGCTGCAGGTCGCCCAGCAGCAGCTTGAGCAGCGTGGTCTTGCCGCTGCCGTTCGGCCCGATCAGGCCGATGCGGTCGCCGCGCAGGATCACGGTGCTGAAGTCCTTGACCATCACGCGCTCGCCGAAGGCGAACGAGATGTCCTTGACGTCGATCACCTTCTTGCCGGAGTTCTCCGCCTGCGCGGCTTCCATGCGCACGTTGCCGCCGAGTTCGCGGCGCTGCGAGCGATCGTTGCGCATCGCCTTGAGGCGGCGCACACGGCCTTCGTCACGGGTGCGGCGGGCCTTGATGCCCTGGCGGATCCAGATTTCTTCCTGCGCCAGCAGTTTGTCGAAGCGCGCGTTTTCCTGCGCCTGCGCGTTCATGCGCTCTTCGCGGCGGCGTTCGTAGTTGGCCCAGTCGCCCGGCCAGCTGGTGACCTGGCCGCGGTCGATCTCGACGATGCGCGTGGCCAGTGCACGCAGGAAGCGACGGTCATGGGTGACGAACACCACGCTGCCGTTCCAGTTCTTGAGGAACATTTCGAGCCAGTCGATGGCTTCGATGTCCAGGTGGTTGGTCGGTTCGTCGAGCAGCAGCAGATCCGGCGAAGACACCAGCGCGCGCCCGAGCAGCACGCGACGCTTCATGCCGCCGGACAGGCGCGCGAATTCGGCATCGCCATCCAGGTCAAGCTTGGTCAGGGTTTCGCTGACCCGCTGGTCCAGGCCCCAACCGTTGGCGGCATCGATCTTGGCCTGCACGGCCGACAGCGCATCGCCGTCGAAATCCTCGGCCATGCTCAGGTGATGGAACTCGGCCAGCCACTGGCCCAGTTCGCCCAGGCCATCGGCGACCACGTCGAACACGCTGCCGGCGGCACCGTGCGGCACCTCCTGTTCCAGGCGGGTAATGCGCACCCCCTGCTGCACGCGGACTTCGCCGTCATCGGGCTTGTGATCGCCGGACAGCAGTTTGAGCAGGGTCGATTTGCCGGCGCCATTGCGGCCGATCAGGGCGATACGCTCGCCCGGCTCGATCGACAGTTCGGCTTTTTCCAGCAACAGTGGGCCGCCGACGCTGAAGTCGACGTTTTGCAGAGTAATCAGAGGCATCCGACCATTGTACGGGCTGGCGGTGCGCGGCGTCGCTTACTCCTGAGCGAACGCGCCCGCAGGCAGCCCCAGCAGCGCCCACAGCGCCGGGGGCACCCGCTTGCCCGGATGGCGGACCACCCACAACTGGCGTGACAGCGGCGGCAGCGGCGTCTCCACCACGCTCAGGCTGCCCAGCGCGATCAGATCGGCCACGGCATGCCGTGACAAGCACGCCAGGCCGAGCCCGGCGGCCGCGGCCTGCTTGATCGCCTCGGTGCTGCCCAACTGCATGGAACGGGCAAAGTGGTGCAGGTGGGGCAGCAGCGCCTGCTCCACCGCTTCGCGGGTGCCCGAGCCCGGCTCGCGCAGCAGCCAGCGTGCCTGCGCCAGCGCTGCGATTTCCATGCGTGAGGGGGTGGTTTCCCGCGCGCCGACGATGACCAGCTCATCGCGCTGCCACGGCAGTACCTGCAGGCCACTTTCGTGGCACGGCCCTTCGATCAGGCCCAGATCCACCTCCAGGCGCTGGACCGCCGCGACCACGTCGGCGCTGTTGCCGATCCGCAGGTCGACCTGGGCCTGGGGGTTATCGGTCAGCAGCGTGGCGACGCGGGACGGCAACAGGTAGTTGCCGATCGTGGTGCTGGCCCCGAGCCGCAGCAGCAGGGGCTGCGCACCGGGCGCCAGCTGCCCGGCCCCGGCCAGCCGCTCCAGATCGACGGCGGCGACCAGCAGCGCGCGAGCGGGATCCAGCAACGCCCGTCCCTGCGGGTTGAGCACGAGCCGGCGCCCGATCCGGTCGAACAGCGGACTGGCCAACTGACTTTCAAGTTCATTGAGCGCCGCGCTCGTGGCCGACTGCGACAACGCCAGCTGCGACCCCGCCGCGGCCGTGGTGCCGGCGTCGGCGATCGCCACGAAAACCTGCCATTGGCGGAGGGTGAGGTGCATGACAGCCATTAACGCACCAAACAGGTCGAAATGACACAAACAATGCGTTTTACAGGTTCATCAGCGACGCGCAGGCTATCGCTGTGATCTGACTGGAGATACCCGTGAACACCTCTGCCGCCGCCCTGCCCTCACCCACTACCGCCCAGCGCTGGCGCAGCCGCCTCCCCGGGCTGCTGCTGACCGGCGCCGTGGCGGCAGCGGCCATGGGACTGGCACCGCTGCTGTGGCTGCAGACGCACGGGATCAGCGCACTGACCCTGGCCATCGTGCTCGGCATCGCCGTGGGCAACACCGTTTACCCGCGCCTGGCCGACCCTGCCGGCGCCGGGGTCGGCTTCTCCAAGCACTGGCTGCTGCGGGCGGGCATCGTGTTGTACGGCCTGCGCCTGACCTTCCAGGATATCGGCCAGGTCGGTATCGGCGGGGTGCTGATCGATGCGCTGGTGTTGACCAGCACCTTCGCGCTGGCCTGGTGGGCCGGCACACGCTGGTTCGGCCTCGACAAGGAAAGCGCCCTGCTGATCGGCGCCGGCAGCTCGATCTGCGGTGCTGCCGCGGTGATGGCGGCCGAGCCGGTGGTGCGCGGGCGCGCCGAACAGGTGACCGTGGCCGTGTCCACCGTGGTCGTGTTCGGCACGCTCGCGATGTTCCTGTACCCGCTGCTGTACCAGCTCAACCTCGCGCACGGGTGGATCCCGATGAGCGCACAGGCCTACGGCGTGTTCACCGGCTCCACCGTGCATGAGGTCGCCCAGGTGGTCGCCGCCGGCCGCGCGGTGAGCGAGCCGGCCGCCGACACGGCCGTGATCGCCAAGATGGTGCGGGTGATGATGCTGGCGCCGTTCCTGATCGGGCTGTCGATGCTGCTGGCACGCGGTGGCGCGCCGGCCGCGTCCGGCCAACGCGCGAAGATCGTGGTGCCCTGGTTCGCGTTCGGCTTCGTGGCCGTGGCCGGACTCCATTCGCTGCAGGTGTTGCCGGCGGCCGTGGTCAGCGCGGCGATCGATCTGGACACCGTGCTGCTGGCGATGGCGATGGCCGCACTCGGCCTGACCACGCATGCGTCGGCGCTGCGCAGGGCCGGCATGAAGCCGCTGCTGCTGGCACTGCTGCTGTTTGGTTGGCTGCTGGCGGGCGGGCTTGGGATCAACCTGGGCGTCCACGCGCTGCTGGGCTGAGGCACGCCGGGCGGACTTCTGCGACACTACCGCATGTCTGAATTCTCCTCCCTGCCGCTGAAACCAGCGCTGCTGCCCGGCATCGATGCCATGGGCTATACCTCGCTCACCCCCGTGCAGGCCCAGAGCCTGCCGGCCATCCTGGAGCGCCGCGACGTCATCGCACAGGCCCCGACCGGCAGCGGCAAGACCGCGGCCTTCGGGCTGGGCCTGCTGCAGGCGCTGGACCCCGCCGTGACCCGCGCCCAGGCGCTGGTGCTGTGCCCGACCCGCGAACTGGCCGACCAGGTCGGCAAGCAGATCCGCAAGCTGGCCACCGGCATTCCGAACCTGAAACTGCTGGTGCTGACCGGCGGCATGCCGCTGGGCCCGCAGCTGGCCTCGCTGGAAGCGCACGATCCGCAGGTGGTCGTCGGCACCCCCGGGCGCATCCAGGAACTGGGCCGCAAGCGCGTGCTGCACCTGGGCGGCGTGACCACCCTGGTGCTGGACGAAGCCGACCGCATGCTGGACATGGGCTTCGAAGAGCCGATCCGCGAGATCGCCGGGCGTACCAGCAAGGACCGCCAGACGCTGCTGTTCTCGGCCACCTTCCCGGACGAGATCCGCGAGATCGCCCGCGTGCTGCTGCGCGACCCGGTGGAAGTGACCGTGGAAGGCGCCGATCATGCCCCGGCGATCCGCCACCTGTTCTGCGAGACCGAGCTGGCACTCAAGCAGAAGGCGCTGGCCGGCCTGCTGCTCAAGTACACGCCGGAATCGGCCGTGGTGTTCTGCAACACCCGCCGCGATGTCGACGACGTGGCCATTTCGCTGCAGCAGTTCGGTTTCTCCGCGCTGCCGCTGCACGGCGAGATGGAACAGCGTGATCGCGACGAAGTGCTGGTGCGCTTCGCCAACCGCAGCTGCAACGTGCTGGTCGCCAGTGACGTGGCCGCGCGCGGGCTGGACGTGCAGGACCTCGCCGCGGTGATCAACTACGAGCTGCCGACCGATATCGAAACCTATGAACATCGCGTCGGCCGTACCGGTCGCGCCGGTGCAACGGGCCTGGCGATCAGCTTGGTGACACACCGCGAGCGCAGCCGCGCCGATGCACTGGAAGCCGCCCAGGGCAAGCCGCTGGACTGGCAGAAGACGCCGCTGGCCACCGCCCGCCCGCCGGTGCTGCCGCAGGCCGCGATGACCACCCTGCGCATCGACGGCGGCAAGACCGACAAGCTGCGCCCGGGCGACATCCTCGGCGCACTCACAGGCGATGCCGGGCTGGCCGCCAAGTACATCGGCAAGATCGACATCTACGCCACGCGCTCGTACGTGGCCATCGCACGCGAGCAGGCCGGCCGGGCGATCGCCCAGCTGGAAGCCGGCAAGATCAAGGGCCGCCGGTTCCGCGTACGCAAGATGGATGTCTGAGCGGTAGAGCCGACCGTTGGTCGGCTGTGCTTTCGTCGGGATGTTTGAGGTGCCGACCTGCGGTCGGCACGCCCTCAATACACCAGGTTCGCCAGCAGCGGGACGTCACTCGTCCAGCGCTCGCGGCCGCCGAGGCCGGCCAGCTCCACCAGCACGGCCGCACCGACCACCTCCACCTGCAGCTGATGGGCCAGCGACAACGCCGCCAACAGCGTGCCACCGGTAGCGAGCACATCATCGATCACCACGACGCGTGCGCCAGCCGGCAAGGCATCGGCGTGCACCTCGATGCTGTCGGTCCGATATTCCAGGGTGTAATCCTGGCGCAGCACCTTGCCCGGCAGCTTGCCCGGCTTGCGCACCGGCACGAAACCCACGCCCAGCACCCGCGCCATGGCGGCGCCCAGGATGAAGCCGCGCGATTCGATGCCCATCACCGCCTGCAGATTGGCATCGCGCCACGGGGCGACCATCGCATCGATGGCGGCCGCGAAATCCGGGCCGTCGGCCAGCAGCGGCATGATGTCCTTGAACAGGATGCCCGGCTTGGGAAAATCGGCGATGTCGCGCAGGCGGCCGGCCCAGGCGGGCGTGGCGGAAGACTCGGTCATGATCGGCACAGCACAAAGGGTGGCATAGGGTAACCGAGCCTCCCGCAGCAGCGCCTCACAGCCCGGTGCGCACGGCAGAACGGTTCATCCCGCCCTGCCCTCACCGGGATTCACGAGCTGCAGGACAACATCGAGCAGCCGGCCTTCACACGCGCCCACTCCGGCCGCTTGGCCGCGAAGTGTTCGCGCCCCGGCTGTACCTCATACGGGCGCCGCAGCACCTCCAGCAACGTATGCACGCCGCTGAGATCGCCCTGCTGCGCCTGCTCGATCGCCTCCTGGGCCAGCCAGTTGCGCAGCACGTACACCGGGTTGGCGCGGCCCATCTGCTGCTGCCGCGCCTGCGCGCTCAAGCCATCCGCCCGCAGCCGCGCGGCGTACTGCTGCAGCCACGCCTGCAGCGATGGCAGCACCGCTTCGCGCCTGGCCGGACTGTAGAAGGCGTCTTCGAGCACCGCCACCGACGGCGCAGCGGAATCGAGGTCCATCAACCCGCGGAAGGCGATGGTCATGTCCATCTCGCCCTCGTGCAGGATCTCCAGCCAGGCCGCCATCATCGCCACGTCCGCGTCGCGGCAGGTGTCCAGGCCCAGCTTCGCGGCGATGTCGGCGCGCTCGCATTCGGCGTGCACCTGCTGGAAACGGGCCAGCCCGTCATGCAGCGGCGTGACATCCTCGAACAGCGGCGCCAGTGCCTGCGCCAGCCGGGTGAGATTCCAGTACGCCACCTGCGGCTGCGTACCGAAGCGATAACGCCGGCCCTGCGCATCGGTGGTGTTGGGGGTCCACTCCGGATCGTAGTCCTCGACCCAGCCATAGGGACCGTAATCGATCGTGAGGCCGAGAATGGAGAGGTTGTCGGTGTTCATCACGCCATGCACGAATCCCACGCGCATCCAGTGTGCGACCAGTACCGCGGTGCGTTCGCAGACCTCGGCGAACCAGCGCGCATGGCGCGTCTCACCGGCATCTGCCAGCGCAGGGAAATCGCGTGCGATGCAGACATCGGCCAACTGCCGCAGCAACGTCGTGTCACCGCGCGACGCCGGCAGCTCGAAGGTGCCGAAACGGATGAAGGACGGCGCGACGCGGCAGACGATCGCACCGGGCTCGGGCTCGGGGTGACCGTCATAGAACATGTCGCGCACCACCGCATCACCGGTGCCGACCAGGCTCAACGCGCGCGTGGTCGGCACGCCGAGATGATGCATCGCTTCGCTGCACAGGAACTCGCGGATGGACGAACGCAGCACCGCCCGCCCATCCGCGCCGCGCGAGTACGGCGTGCGTCCGGCGCCCTTCAACTGCAGCTCCCAGTGCGCACCGTCCGCGGTGAGCAGCTCGCCCAGCGAGATCGCACGGCCATCGCCGAGCTGCCCGGCCCAATGGCCGAACTGATGCCCGCCATAGTTGGCCGCCCACGGCGCCATGCCGGCGTACAACGCATTGCCACCGAACACCCACGCGAAATCCTCGCTCTCGATGAGGTCCTGGCCCATGCCCAGCAGCGCGGCCATTTCCGGCGAGTACGCCAGCAGGCGCGGTGCCGCGACCGGGGTCGGCATCACCGACGACCACGCGGCCTCGCGCACCTCGCGCACGCGCGGGCCGGTCTCGGGATCGCCGGGCAGATCACGGATGAAGCGGTTATCGAAACGCAGGGGCTGGGTGCTCATGGGCATGAAATGGGGACAGACCGGCTGCCCCGCAAGCTCAGCGGGTGCCGCCGCCAAGGTTCAATGGCCCGCCCCGCTCCACCGCGCGCTGGTAGGCCGGGCGCTGCTCGATCCGCGCCAGGTACGACTGCAGGCGCGGATACGCGGCCATGTCACCGCCGCGGGCGGCGGCGGCCTGGATCGGGAAGCTCATCTGGATGTCAGCGGCGGTGAAACGCTCGCCGGCGAACCACGGCGACTGGCCAAGCTCGCGCTCCATCCAGTCCATGTGCAGCTTCACCTGCGGGCCGACGAAACCCTTCATCACCTTGTCGGCGATGGAGCGCGCGATCGGCTTGGCGAAGAACGGCATCGGTGCCTTGCGCAGCCGCGCGAACACCAGCGTCATCAGCAGCGGCGGCATCGCCGAGCCTTCGGCGTAGTGCATCCAGTAGCGGTAGCGCACGCGCTCGGGGGCCTGCGCCGGCATCGGCTCGGGCGAGAGCTGGCGGCCGCTGTCATAACGGTCGGCCAGGTATTCCAGGATCGCGCCGGATTCGGCCAGGACCAGCGCGTCGTCCTGCAGCACCGGCGATTTGCCCAGCGGGTGTACGTCGCGCAGCGCCTGCGGCGCCAGCCAGGTGCCGGGGTCGCGCTGGTAGTTGACGACCTGGTACGGCAGGCCCAGCTCTTCGAGCATCCACAACACGCGCAGCGAGCGCGAGTGGTCCAGATGGTGCACCTTGATCATCGAGGGTTCCGCAGGGTCAAAGCAGCATCGTAACCGGGCGATTGGCACGATGACGTCGTCACCCTCGGCCCGCACTGGCGGAATGCCGCCCAATAAAAAACGCCGGAAGCTTTCGCTTCCGGCGTTCTAGGCGACCTTACGGTGGCGGGGGGTCGATTAGACCGCCTGCACCTGGTCAGCCTGCATACCCTTCTGGCCCTGCACGGCGACGAAGGTCACCTTCTGGCCTTCCTGCAGCGACTTGAAGCCGGTGCCCTGGATCGCGCGGAAATGCACGAAGAGGTCCGGGCCGCTTTCCGGGGTGATGAAGCCGAAGCCCTTGGCGTCGTTGAACCACTTCACGGTGCCCTGCTGACGATCAGACATGTACTAACTCCTGAAACAATAGTTGAAATAATCGCGGCCGCCGCGTATCGGAGCCGAGACTGAGTTGCAGGCGTTGGTAAAGCGGATCGATGAGCAGATCGTGAGATCAACTGCACCAGGCCACGATTCACGGTGACCCTAGCAAACACAGTGTGGGTGACGATACTCGTGTTTTACCGAAAAAGCGATAGCTGGTTTATTCAGCCATCCTCCCCTCCCGCCTGACAGGACAAGGGGTCGGGCGATCCTACACGAAATCCGAGCCCCTATTCAGATTTTCCCTACCTTAAGATCAGCCAAATGACCGATACCCCGCCCCCTAAAGTTCACATCTGGGTGGACGCCGACGCTTGTCCGGCCGTCATCAAGGAGATCCTGTTCCGGGCCGCCGAGCGCGCCGGGATCGAGACGACCCTGGTGGCGAACCACGGGCTGCGTACGCCACCGTCCCGATTCATCCGGTCGATCCAGGTCCCGCCCGGCCTGGATGTGGCCGACAGCGTGATCGTGGAGCGGGTCCAACCGGGCGATCTGGTCGTCACCCAGGACATCCCCTTGGCCGCCCTCGTATTGGACAAAAAGGCCGTCGCGCTCAACCCGCGTGGCGAGCTGTACACGCCCGACAACATGGCCGAGCGGCTGTCCATGCGCAATTTCATGGAAGAACTGCGCGGCGCCGGCGTCCAGACCGGTGGGCCACCCCCGCTGCATGCACGGGACAAGCAGGCATTCGCAGCACAGCTGGATCGCTGGCTGGCCAGGCGTTCAGCCTGATGAACCGCTGGCAGGTGAACCCCACGTTCGCTCCCTGAGCCCCCCTGCAGCCGGCCAGCGGCCGGCACTACCTGCAGAGCGACTGGCCGCTGGTGAACGTGCGCCGCTCTCCGGTCAGCGGGTCGTCGAACGCCAGTGCCTTGGCCAGCAACTGCAGCGGCGCGTCGGCCGCCGCATCCGTGAGCAGATCGGGATACAGGTCATCCCCGAGGATCGGCGCGCCCAGCCCCGCCATGTGCACGCGCAACTGGTGCTTGCGGCCACTCACCGGGTGCAGCCGGTAACGCCAGACCGGTCCGGTGCGCTCGACCACCTCGATGCGGGTCCGGGCATTGGGCTCGCCGGCCGCCTCGGCCATGCGGAAAAACGGCTCGCCCGGGACCAGCCGGGTCTGGCGCTCAAGCGGGAATGCCACCTGCGGCAGGGCCGGTGCCAGGGCTTCGTACACCTTCTCGATACGGCGCTCGCGGAACAGGCGCTGGTAGGCATCACGGGTCGCCGGTCGGGTCGAGAACAGCACCAGCCCTGCGGTCAGCCGGTCCAGGCGGTGCAGCGGCACCAGGTCGCGGTTGCCGGTGCGCGCCACCAGCCGCGCCAGCAGCGTCTCGCGCACGTAGCCGCCGGCCGGCGTGACCGGCAGGAAGTGCGGCTTGTCGGCCACCAGCAGGTCCGCGTCCTGATGGACGATGGCCTCGGCGAAGGGAATCACCGGCTCATCGGCGACTTCGCGGAAATACACGATCTCCAGCCCGACCTGCCACGCGTGATCCGGCGTCAGCGCCCTGCCCAATGCGTCCTGCACCCGACCACGGGCAAAGCGGTCCGCCCATTGCGCGCGGTCAATGCGCGGGAAACGTGCGCACAAGCCGTCCAGCAGGCTTGGCCAGTCGCCGGGCGGCAACTGCAGGCGGCTGGGTGCGTGGGTGGCAAGGATCGGATCGGACGGGCTCATGGCGAACCATTATCATGGCGCTCTTTGCTTCAGGTATCCCCATGGCCCTCACCGCCACCATCCGCAAGGCCGAACTTCAGATCAGCGACATGGACCGCGGCTATTACGCCAGCCATACGCTGACCCTGGCCCAGCATCCGTCCGAGACCGACGAGCGCCTGATGGTGCGCCTGCTCACCTTCGCCCTGAACGCCGATGACCGGCTGGAGTTCGGCCGCGGCCTGAGCGTGGATGACGAGCCGGACCTGTGGCGCCGCGACTACACCGGCGACATCGAGCTGTGGATCGAACTGGGCCAGCCGGACGAGTCGCGCCTGCGCAAGGCCGCCGGCCGCGCGCGCGCGGTGCAGCTGGTCACCTACGGCGGCCGCGCCGCCGACATCTGGTGGGACCGCACCGCCTCCGCGCTGAAGAAACTGTCCACGCTGGAAGTGATGGACCTGCCGGGCGAGTTCGTCACCGAATGGGGCGCGCAGATCGAACGCACGATGCAGTGGGACGTGCAGATCCAGGACGGCGAAGTGCAGTTGACGTCCGACAAGGCCCAGCTCAGCGTCATCCCGACCTGGCGCAAGCAGAAGCCGCAGGCCTGAGCGCGCCGGGATGTCCGTGATCAGATGCGATGTACTGGTGATCGGCGCCGGCGCGGCCGGGCTGATGTGTGCGATGACCGCGGGCAAACGCGGGCGCATGGTGCAGGTGATCGACCATGCCAACAAGGTCGGCAAGAAGATCCTGATGTCCGGCGGCGGGCGCTGCAACTTCACCAATACCGGCACCACGGCGGCCAACTTCCTGTCGGCCAATCCGCACTTCTGCAAATCCGCGCTGGCCCGCTACACGCCCTGGCACTTCATCGAGATGGTGGAGCGGCACGGCATCGCGTATCACGAAAAAGAGCTGGGCCAGCTGTTCTGCGACATCTCGTCCAAGCAGATCGTGAAGATGCTGGTGGACGAATGCCAGGCCGCCGGGGTGCAGATCCGCACCGACTGCGGCGTGCAGAAGGTCGAGCGCGGCGCGGACGGCTTCCATGTGCACACCGCGCAGGGGCATTTCCATGCCGCCTCGCTGGTGGTGGCCACCGGCGGGCTGTCGATCCCGAGCATGGGCGCCACCGGTTTCGGCTATGAGCTGGCCCGCCAGTTCGGCCACGAGGTCCTGCCGACCCGCGCCGGGCTGGTGCCGCTGACCCTGAGTGGCAAGCACCAGGAGCGCTTCAACGAGCTCAGCGGCGTGGCCTTGCCGATCGAGGCACGCTGCAACGGGGTCGAGTTCCGCAACTCCATGCTGATCACCCACCGCGGCATCAGTGGTCCGGCGATCCTGCAGATTTCTTCCTACTGGCAGCCCGGCGATGAGCTGCGGCTGGACCTTCTGCCGGGCCAGGACGCGCTGGACTGGCTGCGCCGGATGAAGGCCGAACGCGGCGCCGCCGAACTGCGCACGGTGCTGTCCGAGGTGTTGCCACGCCGGCTGGCGCTGCGCCTGTGCGAGCACTGGTTGCCGGACCGGCTGGTGCGCCAGATCGACGAGCCGCAGCTGCGCGAGGCCGCCGATCTGCTGCAGAATTTCCCGCTGGTGGCCAGTGGCACCGAGGGGTACCGTACCGCCGAGGTGACGCTGGGCGGGGTCGACACCCGCAAGGTGTCCTCCAGTACGTTTGAATCGCAAGTGGTTCCCGGCCTGCACTTCATTGGGGAGGTGCTGGACGTGACCGGCTGGCTGGGCGGCTACAACTTCCAGTGGGCCTGGGCCTGTGGCCATGCCGCGGGCAGCGTGGCCTGAGCCGGAACCAGCGTTCCGTGATCGGCTACCGTTTGCCGCATGGACGTAGTGACACGCATCGTGTATCAAGTTTGCAGTCCGGGGAGTAGTGAATGCAGAACGCGAATGACATGACGGTCCGCCTGCTGATCGTGGACGACAGCGGCGAGAACGCCGAGACCATCGTCAGCACGCTGCGCAACAGCGGCATCGCGGTGCGCCCGACGCGCCCGCAGCACAGCGAGGAACTGGCCCAGGCTCTGGGCACCCAGCCGATCGACCTGGTGCTGGTCGCCGCCGCGCAGAGCATCCCGCTGCTGCAGGTGACCCAGCAGATCGCGGCCAGCGGCAAGGACATCCCGATGATCCTGCTGGCCGAATCGATCAACGAGAACGAATGGGTCGAGGCCGGTGCCAACGGCATCCGCGCCATCGCCCTGCGCCACCGCCCCGAGCACCTGCTGGCCGTGGTGCGCAATGAATGGACCGATCTGCATGCGCGCCGCGGGCTGCGCCGGATCGAGGCCCAGATGCGCGAAACCGAGCGCCGCTGCGACGCGCTGATCTCCTCCTCGCGCGACCCGATCGCCTACGTCCATGAAGGCATGCACATCCGGGCCAACGAGGCCTACCTGGAGATGTTCGGCTACGAGAGCTTCGACGACGTGGAAGGCATCTCGCTGCTGGACATGGTCGCCCCGCAGCATGTGGACGGCTTCAAGCAGCTGCTCAAGTCGATGAGCAAGGGCGACGCCCCGCCACCGCAGTACCAGGTGGACGCGCGCAACCAGGACGGCGCGGTGTTCCCGGCCACGATGGAGTTCACCCAGGCCAGTTACGAAGGCGAATCCTGCCTGCAGGTGGTGTTCCGCCGCCGCATGGAGTTCGATCCGGAGCTGGCACGCGAAGTCGAAGACCTGCGCCAGCGCGACCAGGTCACCGGCCTGCTCAACCGCCCGACCTTCATGCTGCATGTGGAGAACGCGGTGGCCCAGGCGAGCCGCAGCGAGGGCCGGTTCGGCCTGCTGCTGATCGAGCCGGACCACTATGCGCGGCTGCTGCCGGAGATCGGCCTGGACTCGGCCGACGCGCTGATCGGTGCCCTCGCCCGCGTGCTGGCCCAATCGGTTGGCGATGGGGCGCATGTCGCCCGTTTCGGCGAACACAGCTTCGCGGTGCTGACCGAAGCCCCTTACGCGCAGACCGTTGCCCTGGCCGACCAGATCCGCGAGGCCTTCGCCGCACAGGTGTTCAGCATCGGCGAGCGCTCGGCCACGGTCACGGTCAGCGTGGGCGGCGTGCAGGTCGGCGAGAAGATCGCGAGCATCGGCCAGGTGCTGGCGCGCGCCACCGAGTGCACCCAGGCGGCACTGGAGCTGGGCAACACCACCCGCGTGTTCGACCCGGCGGCGGTCGATCGCGTGGAAGAAGAGCGCATCCAGCACTGGGTGGCCCGCATCCGCCAGGCATTGGACGGCGATGGCTTCCAGCTGCACTACCAGCCGGTGCTCAACCTGCAGGGCGAAGCGCTGGAGTTGTACGAGGCCTACCTGCGCCTGGACCACAACGGCGAGCTGCTCAGCCCGACCGCCTTCCTGGGGATCGCCGAGGAGCACGGCCTGCTGGCCGACATCAACCGCTGGGTCGTGACGCATGCGATCAGCATGCTCGCCGCGCGCAAGCGCGAGGGCCATGTCACCCACCTGATGGTCAAGATCACCCCGGAGTCGTTCAACGACCCGCAGATGATCGCCACCCTGCGCCGCGAGCTGCAGGCCCAGGGCGTGCCCGGCGAACAGTTGTGGCTGCACGCGCCAGAGGCCAAGGTGTTCACCCATCTGCGCAACGCGCAGCAGTTCCTTGCCGCGGTCGCCCCGCTGGGGTGCCGGATCGGCCTGGAGCAGTTCGGCTCGGGGCTGGACTCGTTCCAGCTGCTGGCGCACTTCCAGCCACAGTTCCTCAAGCTGGACCGCGACTTCACGTCCGATTTCGCCCGCACCCGCGAGCACAGCGAAAAGATCAGCGAAATCACCGCGCGTGCGCAGGCGGCCAACATCCAGACCATCGCCGAGTTCGTCGCCGATGCCAATTCGATGAGCCTGCTTTTCAGCGCCGGCGTGGACTACGTGCAGGGCGAGTTCGTTGGCCCCGCCGGCCCGGTGATGAATTTCGATTTCAGTTGATCGGGAGCGTCACGACCCACGGTCGTGACCTACCCTGTTCCGCGCATCAATGGGCGCAGCGCGCGTGCATCGATGGCCGCGCGGGTAGATGCCGACCGTTGGTCGGCATCGCTCCTTCCGGTCAGGCCATCTCGACCAGGTTCGGAATCTTCACGTCCGGGCTGACATCGGCGTCGTAATCCACGCCTTCGATGCCGAACCCGAACAGACGCAGGAAGTCGGCCTTGTAGCCGGCCAGATCGCTGATCTCGTACAGGTTCTCATTGGTCACCTGCGGCCACAGCGCGACCACTTCGCCCTGTACTTCCGGCGCCATTTCCTTGTAATCCGCGCGCAGGCGACCGGCGTCATCGATCAGCGCCACCTTGCGACCGCCATCGGTGACCAGATCGTGGCGCAGACGCTCGGTCGCCGTGCCCGTGTCCTTGCCCCCGTAGAGGATGTCGTACAGCGTATCGAGCTGCTCGATGCAGCCTTCGTGCGTGCCCTTGGCCTTCATCACCTTGAACAGCAGCGACAGGTACAGCGGCATGGTCGGGATCGCCGAGCTGGCCTGGGTGACCACCGCCTTGAGCACCGACACGCGCGCATCGCCACCGATCGGGGCCAGCTTCTGACGCAGGCCGACGACCTTCTCGTCCAGATCCTTCTTGGCCGCGCCGATGGAGCCGTTCCAGTAGATCGCCTGGGTGATTTCCTCACCGACGTAGGTGAACGCCGTAGTGGTCGCGCCCTCGGCCAGCACACCGGCCTCGAGCAGCGCATCGATCCACATCTGCCAGTCTTCGCCGCCCATGACGGCCACGGTACCGGCGATCTCTTCCGGGGTGGCCGGTTCGATCGTGGTCTCGGTGATCACTTCCTTGTCGGTATCCAGGCCACGCAGCGTGATCGGCGCACCGATCGGCTTGAGCGTGGAACTGATCACTTCACCGGTCTTGGGATGCTTGCGGCGCGGCGCGGCCAGGCTGTACACCACCTGGTCGACCTGGCCGAGATCCTGCTTGATCAGCTCGATGACCTTGGCCTTGACCTCATCGGAGAAGGCATCGCCATTGACGCTCTTGGCGTACAGGCCGGCCTGCTCGGCGTACTTGTGGAACGCGGCGGTGTTGTACCAGCCAGCCGTACCCGGCTTGGTCTCGGTGCCCGGGCGCTCGAAGAACACACCCAGCGTGGCGGCATCGCTGCCGAACGCCGCCGTGATGCGCGCAGCCAGCCCGTAGCCGGTGGAGGCGCCGAGCACCAGCACCTTCTTCGGGCCGTTGGTGATCTTCGGCTTGGACTGGATGTACTCGATCTGCTGCTTGACGGCTGCATCGCAGCCGACCGGATGGGTGGTGACGCAGATGAAGCCGCGCACACGCGGTTTGATGACCATGTAAACCTCGAGGAGACTGGCGCAGGGCGGACCGGCGCGATGAAAAGGGAGGTCGCGCGCCACCGTAGCGGCTGCGCGGAACGCAAGGGATCGTAGTGCGCAGCGCTGCGGAGTACAACCAACGGGGGTGTATGGGGGTCGCTGCGGACGGGAGAGCAGCCGCGCATGGCGTGGCTCTACCCGTTACACCTGGCGCTGCGCCGGCTGCATTGGACGACAGCGATCACGCACAGAGTAGAGCCACGCCATGCGTGGATGCCGTTGATTTGCTTCGATTCGCCTTGCTCTGCCACCCGCCCTCCAGCACCCTTTCTGGAGGGTGACGGATAGCGATGTGCAGGACCGTTGGAGCGCCATGGATGGCGCTCACGAGCCCCCAGGGATGGGTTTACGGCGGGTCCAGCACAGCGCTATCCGTCGCCCTCCAACAGTGAGCATCCAAGGCGCCGCTCTGGCTTCGGCTCCGGCTCCAGCATTGACCCTGAACAAAAAGAAAGGCCGCGCAATGCGCGGCCTTTCAGATGTCTCATACCACCAGAAAACTTACGGACGACGCTCCAGCGCTTCCACGTCCTTGGCCTTCGGCAGCAGATCCTGCTTGGTCACAGCCAGCGCACCCATCGTCAGCAGCGGGCAGGCAATGAAGATCGACGACAGCGTACCGATCACCGCACCGATCATCTGGCTCAGCGCCAGCCCTTCCAGCGAACCACCGCCGTACAGGTACAGCGCCAGCACCGACAGGAAGAACACCAGCGAAGTGATGATCGTGCGCGACAGCGTCTGGTTGATCGAACGGTTCATCACTTCCAGCGGCTCCACACGCAGGCTGCGGAAGTTCTCACGCACACGGTCGAACACCACGATCGTGTCGTTGATCGAGAAGCCCATCACCGACAGCAGGCCGGCCAGCACCGTCAGATCGAACTCGCGGCCACTCAGCGAGAAGTAGCCTGCCACCACCAGCACGTCGAACAGCGTGGTGATGATCGCCACCATCGCGAACTTCCACTCGAAGCGGAAGCCGATGTAGATCAGGAAGCCGATCAGCACGAACAGCGCCGCGTACAGGCCGTTCAGGGCCAGCTCCTTGCCGACCTGTGGGCCCACGAACTCGGCGCCCACGATGGCGGCCTGGTTGCCCTCCACCGAGATCGCCTTCTGTACCGCTTCGGCGGTGCGGTTGTTGGCTTCGCCGGCGTTCTCGCCTTCGGCCACTTCCTGCGGCTGCAGGCGGATCAGCAGGTTGCTGCCGCTGCCGAAGCTCTGCACCTGGGCACCGGCATAGCCGGCGCCTTCCAGATGGTCGCGCACGGCATCGACGTCAGCCGGCTTGTCGAAACGCACTTCGACCACGGTGCCGCCGGTGAAATCCAGCGCGTAGTTGAAGCCCTTGAAGGCAATGCAGCCGATGGCGGCAATGAACACCAGCGCGGCCAGCGACACGGCCACCCAGCGGGTACGCATGAAGTCGAACTTGGTGTCGTTCGGGATCAGATGCAACGGGAAAAGTTTCATGGTTTCTATTCGCTTCCCGTCAGATGGCCAGGGTCTTGAGCTTCTTGCGGCGGCTGTAAACCAGCACGGCAAGGGCACGCGAGACGGTGATTGCAGTGAACATGGAGGCCAGGATGCCGACGATCATGGTCACGGCGAAGCCCTTCAACGGACCGGTACCGAACGCATACAACGCCACACCCGCCAGGATGCCGGTGAGGTTGGCGTCCAGGATGGTCCCGGAGGCCTTCTCGTAACCAGCCACGATGGCCGTCTTCGGCGGCATGCCCGCCCGCAGCTCTTCGCGGATACGTTCGTTGATCAGCACGTTGGCATCGACCGACAGGCCGATCGACAGCGCCAGACCGGCGAAGCCCGGCAGCGTCATCGTCGCACCGAACAGCGACATCACCGCCACCACGATCAGCAGGTTGAACAGCATCGCCACCGAGGTGATCACGCCGAACATGCGGTAGTACACGGTGAAGAAGATCAGGGTGAACAGGAACGCGAAGCCGACCGCGGTCACGCCGCGCTCGACGTTCTCCGCGCCCAGGCTCGGGCCGACGATGCGCTCTTCGACGAAGTCCATCGGCGCGGCCAGCGAGCCGGATTTCAGCAGCTTGGCCAGGTTGTCCGCCTCGAGCTTGTCCAGGCCGGTGGTCTGGAAGTTCTTGCCGAACACGCCGTTGATGTTGGCGACCGAGATCACCTCTTCCTTGACGCGGAAGCTGCGCACTTCCTTGCCGTCGACCACGTTCACGGTCGGGATGCGTTCGGTGTAGACCACCGCCATCGGCTTGTTCACGTTGGCGCTGGTGAAGTCGAACATGCGCTGGCCGCCGACGTTGTTCAGCGTCACGCTGACCGCCGCCGAACCGTTCTGGTCGGTGGTGGCCTGTGCGGCGACCATCTGGTCGCCGGTCACGATCACGCGCTTGTTGAGCAGGATCGGGCCACGGTTGTCGCGCTGCTGGTAGACCTTGGCCTCCGGCGGGATGCGGCCGCTGGTGATCGCGTCCTGGGCATTACCCTCGACCACGGCGCGATACTCCAGCGTCGCGGTCGCACCGATCATGCGCTTGGCTTCGGCGGTGTCCTGCACGCCCGGCAGCTGCACGACCACGCGGTCGGCACCCTGGCGCTGGATGATCGGCTCGGCCACACCGAGCTGGTTGACACGGTTGCGCAGCGTATTGACGTTCTGCTCGATGGCGCCGTTGGCGATCGCGGTCAGTTCGGTCTCCGGCATGCTCACGGTGATGCGGTTGCCGGCCACTTCGTAGCCCAGCGTCGGCTGCGCCTTGACCATCACCTCGCGGGCACGTGCGGCCGCATCGGCACCGGCGGACGGGCTGATGGTCGCCACGATGGTGTTGTCGCCACGACGCTCGACCGACTGGTAGGCGATGCGGGCATCGCGCAGGCTGCTGCGCACGTCTTCGGCGTAGGCGTCCAGACGCTTGTCCAGTGCCGCCTTCTGGTCGACCTGCAGCACGAAGTGCACGCCGCCCTGCAGATCCAGGCCCAGCACCATCGGCTTGGCGCCGAGGTCGCTCAGCCACTCCGGCACGGTGGAGGCCAGGTTCAGGGCGACCACGTAGTCCTCGCCCATCTCGTCGCGCAACGCATCGTTGGCGGCGGTCTGCGCCTGCAGCGTCGGCAGGCGCACGATCAGGCTGTCGCCTTCCTTGGCCACCGACAGCGGCTCCACGCCGGCCTGCTTGAGGTCACCCAGCACGCGGTCGCGCAGGGCGTCGTCGATCTGCCCGCCACGGTTGGCGGTGATCTGCACGGCAGGGTCCTTCTGGTAGATGTTGGGCAGTGCGTACAACGCACTGACCGCCAGCACGATCAGGATGAGGAAATACTTCCAGCGTGGAAATTCGAGCATTGCTTGGGTCCCGCGCGGTGCCCGTCCCGGCACCGCGGTTGAACGGAAAGGAGGTGGATCAGTTGGCCGACTTCAGCGTGCCGGTCGGCAGCACATTGCCCACGGCGCCCTTCTGCACGCGGATGCGCACGTTCTCGGCCACTTCGATGGTGATGAAGTTGTCGCCGATGTCGGTGACCACGCCGGCGATGCCGCCGTTGGTCAGCACTTCGTCACCGCGCTTGACCTTCTCCAGCATCGCCTTGTGTTCCTTCTGGCGCTTCATCTGCGGGCGGATCATCAGGAAGTACATGATCGCGATCAGGATGATCGGGAACAGCAGGGTGGTCAGACCCATGCCCTGCGGCTGGCCACCGGCGGCCTGGGCGTTGGCGGTGGGAATCAGGAAGGCGAGCAGGTTCATAGTGTGTCCTTGGGTTGGGAGGCGCCCCTCCCCCCTTTGAGGGTCAGGGTGTCGCCGCGAAACGGGGGTCAGCCTCGCAGTATGCCATGGCCCCGGGAGTTCGTCCTTGGGCCGTTTGGCAGGGTCCGCGCGCCGGATCGGCCGGCGGGGGTCACTTTACAGCGGGGGCGTGACCGCGCCACGGGCCGCGTAGAAGGACTCGCGGAAGGCGGCAAAGGTTCCCGCCGCGATCGCTGCGCGCATGTCGGCCATCAACGTCTCGTAGTAGTAGAGGTTGTGGATGGTGCCCAGCATCGGCGCCAGCATCTCGTTGCAGCGGTCCAGGTGACGCAGGTAGGAGCGCGTATAGCCGCTGGTGCAGGCATGGCAGCCGCAGCCCGGCTCGATGGTGTCCATGTCGCGCTCGTAGCGGGCATTGCGGATGCGCACCGTGCCGAACGAGGTGAAATAGTGGCCATTGCGGGCGTTGCGGGTCGGCATCACGCAATCGAACATGTCCACGCCGCGGGCGACGCCTTCGACCAGATCCTCCGGGCGGCCGACGCCCATCAGGTAGCGTGGGCGGTCGGCGGGCAGGATCGGGTGCATGTGGTCGAGCATGGCGTTGCGCTCGTGCTCGGGCTCGCCCACGGCCAGCCCGCCGATGGCGTAGCCGTCGAAGCCGATCTGCTGCAGGCCCTCGGCCGAGCGGCTGCGCAGGTCGTGATGGACACCGCCCTGGACGATGCCGAACAGCGCCGCGTCATTGCCCAGTTCATCGTGGGCGTTGCGGCTGCGCTGGGCCCAGCGCAGGCTCAGCTCCATCGAGGTGCGCGCGACCGGCTCGGTGGCCGGGTACGGCGTGCACTCGTCGAAGATCATCACCACGTCCGAATCGAGCACCTTCTGGATGCGCATGCTCTCTTCCGGGCCCAGGAACACGCGGGCGCCGTCGGTCGGCGAGGAGAAGGTCACGCCCTGCTCGGTGATCTTGCGGCGGTGGGCCAGCGAGAACACCTGGAAGCCGCCGGAGTCGGTCAGGATCGGGCCATTCCACCGCGCGAAGCCGTGCAGGCCGCCGTGGTCGGCAATCACGTCCAGACCCGGGCGCAGGTACAGATGGAAGGTGTTGCCCAGGATGATCTCCGCACCCAGCGCGCGGATCTGCTCCGGCAGGATGCCCTTCACCGAGCCATAGGTACCCACCGGCATGAAGGCCGGGGTTTCCACGGTCCCGCGCGGGAAGGTCAGGCGGCCGCGGCGGGCGCGGCCGTCGGTGGTCTGGAGCTGGAACTGGAGTCGGGACATGGAGCGGTCATTCGGACAGATAGTCTGCCATTGTCGCCGAAAACGTCCGCGCCTGCCCCGCCCCCGTCATTCGCCCTGCGGGAACAGCAGCATCGCATCGCCGTAGCTGAAGAACCGGTACTTCTCCGCGATCGCGGCCTGATAGGCCTCGAAGACGCGGTCCTTGCCGGCAAAGGCGGAGATCATCATCAACAGGGTACTTTCCGGCAGATGGAAGTTGGTCACCATCGCGTCCACGCTGCGGATCCGGTAGCCCGGCGTGATGAAGATCTGGGTTTCCCCGGCGTACGGCAGCAGCTCACCCTCGCGCATGGCACTTTCCAGCGCACGCACCACGGTGGTGCCGACGCCGATCACCCGGCCGCCCGCAGCCCGGGTGCGGCGCACCTGCTGGACCAGTTCGGCGCCGACGTTCAGCCATTCGCGGTGCATCACGTGGTCGGTCAGATCGTCCACGCGGACCGGCTGGAAGGTGCCCGCGCCCACGTGCAGAGTCACATGGCCGAACTCCACGCCCTTTGCCTTCAACGTGGCCAGCAGGGCCTCATCGAAGTGCAGGCCGGCGGTCGGGGCCGCCACCGCGCCGATCTCGCGGGCGAAGACCGTCTGGTAACGCTCGCGGTCATCCACGCCCGGCTCGCGCTGGATGTAGGGCGGCAACGGCAGGCGGCCGGCGTGCAGCAGCCACTGTTCCAGCGCCTCGGGCACATGGAACTGCAGCACATAGAACTCGCCATCGCGGCCCAGCACCTCGGCCTCGCCACCGGCATCCAGCGCGATCCGGCTGCCCGGCTTGGGCGACTTGCTGGCGCCGACCTGGGCCCGCGCCTGCTGGCCGCCGAGCAGGCGCTCGATCAGGATCTCGACGCGGCCACCGCTGGCCTTCTGGCCGAACAGCCGCGCCGGAATCACCCGGGTATCGTTGAACACCAGCAGATCGCCTTCCCGCAGCAGTTCGGGCAGGTCGCGCACCTGGCGGTGGTCGAAGGCGGCCGGGGCCGGCGGCACCACCATCAGGCGGCTGGCCGAGCGCTCGGCGAGCGGGGCCTGGGCAATCAGCTCAGGCGGCAGGTCGTAGTTGAAATCGGACTTCTTCAAGGGAGCGCACGGCAACGTGTAGGCAATGTCGGCCATTGTACGACTGGCCCTCGGTAGCAACGCAGGAGTTGCCGAACGTCGCGCAAAATGCTGCTTTGCAACAGTTTTTGACGGGGTTATCGCGCGAAAAACCGCGTGCTAGCATCGAGCCGGAAGTCTGATGCACGAGCAGGAATGCCCGAAGCGCGCGCGAATAGACGCGCGTTTTGCTTTTCCGCCGTGCCGCCATCGTTTCAGGAGATCTGCAATGAGCTTCATCGAACGTCTCGCCCCACTCCGCGCCCAGCCCGGCACCCGCCTCACCACCGGCCTGGATGACGCCACCCTCGAACGCCTGGCCGCCGGCCACCCTGCCCTGGTCGCCGCCATCGACGCCGCCGCCGCTGAATTCGAGCGCGTGCGCGCCGGTCTGGGCGATCTGCTGGCCCTGGACGAACGCGCCCAGATCGATGCGATGCAGGACGGCTTCGTCAATTTCTATGCCGATGATGCGGTCACCCCGTACGTCGCCCTGGCCGCCCGCGGCGCGTGGGTGGTCACCCTGAAAGGTGCGGTGCTGTACGACGCCGGCGGCTACGGCATGCTCGGCTTCGGCCACACTCCTGAAGCGGTGATGGAGGCCATGGCGGCCCCGCAGGTGATGGCCAATGTGATGACCCCCAACCTGTCCCAACAGCGCTTCATCCAGGCCCTGCGCAAGGAGATCGGCCACCGCCGCGGTGGTTGCCCGTACAGCCACTTCATGTGCCTGAATTCGGGTTCGGAAGCGGTCGGTCTGGCCGCCCGCATCGCCGACGTCAACGCCAAGCTGCAGACCGATCCGGGCGCCCGCCATGCCGGTGCGAAGATCAAGCGGGTGGTGGTCAAGGGCAGCTTCCACGGCCGCACCGACCGTCCCGGCCTGTACTCCGATTCCAGCCGCAAGACCTACATGCAGCACCTGGCCAGCTACCGCGGCGAGGACAGCGTGATCGCGATCGCGCCCTACGACGAAGACGCGCTCAAGCGTGTGTTCGCCGAGGCCGAGCAGAACCACTGGTTCATCGAGGCCATCTTCCTGGAGCCGGTGATGGGCGAAGGCGACCCGGGCCGCTCGGTCCCGCCCGCGTTCTATGCACTGGCGCGCGAACTGACCCGCCAGCACGGCAGCCTGCTGCTGCTCGACTCGATCCAGGCCGGCCTGCGCGCGCATGGCGTGCTCTCGATCGTGGACTACCCGGGCTTCGAAGGCCTGGACGTGCCGGACATGGAGACCTATTCCAAGGCGCTCAATGCGGCCCAGTTCCCGCTCTCAGTGCTGGCCGTGACCGAACATGCCGCGCAGCTGTACCGCAAGGGCATCTACGGCAACACCATGACCTCCAACCCGCGGGCGCTGGACGTGGCCTGCGCCACGCTGTCACTGCTGACCCCGCAGGTGCGCGAGAACATCCGCGTGCGTGGCGAGGAAGCGGTGCGCAAGCTGGAGCAGCTCAAGGCCGAGCTGGGCGGGCTGATCACCAAGGTCCAGGGCACCGGCCTGCTGTTCTCCTGCGAGCTGGCCCCGCAGTTCAAGTGCTACGGCGCCGGTTCCACCGAGGAATGGCTGCGCAACCACGGCATCAACGTGATCCATGGCGGCGAGAATTCGCTGCGGTTCACCCCGCACTTCGGCATGGACGGCGAAGAGCTGGACCTGCTGGTCGGGCTGGTCGGCCGCGCCCTGAAGGAAGGCCCGCACCGGGAGCAATCGCAGGCGGCCTGAGGTCGGCTGCCATTCCCCGGGCTCGATTGGCCTCCACGCCCGTAACGCGCGATAATCACCGCCCGCATCCGCGGAACGACACCCCGTCACGAGACCAGCGCACCGGTCATCGGCGGGGCTTTTTCGTTTCCGCCGCGTCAGTTTCTGAACACAGGAAGATCCAATGAAGTCGATTTGCGTTTACTGTGGTTCCAACCCCGGCAGCAAGCCGGTCTACACCGAGCGCGCCATCGCGCTGGGTGACCGCATCGCCCGGGATGGCCTGCGCCTGGTCTACGGCGGTGGCAACGTCGGCCTGATGGGCACCGTGGCCAATGCCGTGCTCGAAGGCGGCGGCGAAGTCACCGGCGTCATCCCGCAGCAGCTGGCGGACTGGGAAGTGGCCCACCGCGGCCTGACCGAGCTGGAAATCGTGGGTTCGATGCACGAGCGCAAGTCGCGCATGTTCGACCTGTCCGACGCGTTCGTGGCGCTGCCCGGCGGTTTCGGCACCATGGAAGAAATCTTCGAGATGCTGACCTGGCGCCAGCTGGGCATCGGCAACAAGCCCTGTGCGTTCCTGGATGTGGACGGGTTCTACGCCCCGCTGATCGGCATGATCGATCGCATGGTGGAAGAGCGCTTCCTGCACCCGGCCCAGCGTGCCGACCTGTGGTACGGCTCGGACATCGATGAAATGCTCGCCTGGATGCGCGCCTACGAGCCGGCGCAGGCCTCCAAGTGGATCGACGAGAAGCGGGCCAACGCGCTGCGTTGATTCCCCGCTGCCGCGGCGGCTCAGGCCGTCGCGGTGGTCGCCATCGGCGCCGGCCGGCCGAGCAGATAGCCCTGGCCGTAATCGCAGCCCAGCTGCAGCAACGTGTCGTGCTGGGCCTGGGTTTCGATGCCCTCGCCCACCGTTTCGATCCCCAGCGTGCGCGCCAGCGACAGCACGCCCTGCACCAATGCGTGCGTGCTCTGCATGTCCTGCCCATGCAGGCCGGCAATGAACGATTGATCGATCTTCAGCGTCGAGATCGGGAACCGGTGCAGGTAGGACAGCGCCGAGAATCCGGTACCGAAATCATCCAGCTGCACCAGCACGCCCCGCTCGCGCAGGGTCTGCAGGATGCGCAGCGTCCGCGGGCCGTCATCGAGCAGCGCCACCTCGGTGATCTCCAGCCGCAGCCGATGCGGATCGGCGCCGGCAGCCTCGATCAGGCCGAACAGGCGCGTAATGAACTCGGCCGAGCGGAAATGCCGCGGCGATACATTCACCGACAGATAGCCCTGCCCGCCGCGCGCGAGCTGGGTGATCACCTGTTCGTACAGCAGCCAGTCCACCTGTTCGATCAGGCCGCTCTCTTCGCCCAGATCCAGGAATGCGCTGGGCAGCAATAGCCCGCGGCGCTCATGCTGCCAGCGCAGCAGCGCCTCGTGGCCGACCAGTTCGCCATCGCTGAGCCGCACGATCGGCTGGTAGAACGGCATGAAATCGCGGTTGATGATGGCCCGGCGCAGGTCCGCCTCCAGATCCAGGCTGCGCAGCGCCTGTTCGCGCATGGCTTCGTCGAACACCGCACAGCGATCGTTGCCCTGTGCCTTGGCCCGATACATCGCCGCATCCGCATCGCGCACCAGCTCCTCGCCGTTGCGGTAGCGCGAGTTCCACATGGCGATGCCCAGGCTGCCGGAGGGGAACAGCTCGCGCCCCTTCACCCACATCGATTCCTCCAGCGCCACCAGCATGCGCTGCGAGAACTCCAGTGCCGAAGCCAGCCCGTCGCCGCACTGGAGCAGGATCGCGAACTCATCCCCGCCCAGCCGCGCGACCACATCCTGCGCAGAGATCATCGAGACGATGCGCTTGGCCACTTCGACCAGCATCTGATCGCCGGCGGCGTGGCCGATGCTGTCATTGACCAGCTTGAACCGGTCCAGGTCCAGGAACAGCACCGCAAAGCCCTGGCCGTCGCTGCCCCGCGCCCGCGCGATGGCATCTTCCAGCCGATCCAGCAGGTGCAGGCGATTGGGCAACCCGGTCAACGCATCGTGCATGGCCTGGTGGGTGAGGCGCTGTTCGGCACGCAGGCGCTCGCCGATCTGGCCGAGCAGCTTGTCGTTGACGTCGGCCAGCTCGCGGGTACGCTCGTCCACGCGTTTTTCCAGGTCGGCATGCGCATTGCGCAGCCGCTCCTGGTCGCGCTGCCGTGCCAGGCCGTTGCCGATGTTCTGTGCCACGAACGTGAGCAACCGCTGGTCATGGACGGTGAAGACGACGTCCGGCGAATAGCTCTGCACCACGATCACGCCGACCACATCGTCATCGCTCAACAGCGGCACGCCGAGCCAGCAGTTCGAGCGGGCGCCGAACTCGCGGACCACGCCACTCTCGCGCAGTGCATCGATGCGCTCGCGGGTCGCCAGCAGCGGCTGGCGATTGCGCACGATGAACTCGGTCAGGCCTTCACTGAAGGGGCGCGGTGCGCGCGAGGGGTTGTATTCATCCACGGAGTACACGAACTCCAGGCCGTCACCGCTCTCATTGACCAGCGCGATGTAGAAGTTGCGTGCATCCAGCAGGGTGCCGACGACGCCATGCACCTGGCCGTAGTACTGCGACAACGACTCGGCGCTCATCGCCAGCTCGGCGATGTTGAACAGCGCTAGCTGCAGCTTTTCGGCACGGCGGCGCTCGACCACCTCTTCCTGCAGGTTGCGGTTGGCGCGCTGCAGCTCGACGGTGCGGCGCTCGACCTGCCGCTCCAGCTGCACCTGTGCCTGGCGCCGGTCCATCGCGGTCAGGATGTGCTGGGCGACATAGCCCAGCAGGGTACGGTCGGCTTCGCCATAGCGCGCGCGATGCTCGTAGCTCTGCACCACGATCGCGCCACACACGCGTCCATCGCGCAGCATCGGCACACCCAGCCAGTCCAGGCTCTCCGGCCCGCGTTGCGGGTCGTGCTCGTTGTCGAGGATGGCCAGCAGTTCGCGCGATGGGCCGCTCAGCGGTTCGCCATGCCGGAGCAGCGCGAAGGTGAGGCTGCGCGGCATTTCGTGTTCTTCGTAGCTGCGGTCCGGGTCGGCGACGAAATCGTCTTTCTGGTCGGCGAAATACAGGAACCGGACCCGGTGGCGGATGTCGTCGTATTCGACGATGAAGCAGTTCTGGGCGTACATCAGCGAATTGAGCACGCGGTGGAAGTGGCGCAGCATCTCGGCCATTTCCAGGTCCGCACCGGCCAGGTCCGCGATTTCATACAGCGCCTGCTGCAGCCGTTTGGACTCTTCCAGCGAGGCGATCTCGCGACGCTGCCGGGCCAGCGACAACGTGCTCTGGAACAGGCAACGCGCAGCCGTCCACCAACTGTCCGGTGGCGGGGCACTGCTGGCCGGGCTCACCGCCAGCGTGAGCTCGGCACCACCGTGGCTCCACCGTTGCTGCAAGGCCAGCGCGACCGATGCATCCTTCCCGCGTGCCACGGTGGGTGCCGGCGTCGCGGGACCGTCCGCCGGATGCGTCTGGCTGCCCTCGCCCAGCACCGGGTCCGACCACGCCATCGCGATCGCCGACCCGGCCGGCAACAGGGCGCACAGGGCCGTGGCGACCGCGGCAGGGATCACCGCGTCACCGTCCCGTTGCACTGAAGAGGTCACCATCTGGCTGGACACGTTGCTCATCTCTCGGGTGCCGGCTGCCCGGCACCTCCCCTGTGCACCGAGCATAACGCGCGGACCGGGGGGCAGTGGAAGAGCTTCAACCCCATCCTGCCCCGCTGGACGTTGTTACTGCCGTGCTCCAGGTCATCACCATGCCATCCCCTGCCGCCGCCCAGCGCTGCATCGACTATGCGAACACCCCCGCAGCGCTTACTCTGTGCGGCGTGGACGCCCTTGCCCTGCCGACGGATGAAGCACTGATGCTGGCCTGGGCCGGCGGCGACCTGCGCGCGTTCGAGGCTCTGTATGGCCGCCATCGCAGCCGGCTCTACAGCTTCCTGCTGCGCCAGCTGCGTGATGGCGCACTGGCCGATGAGATGTTCCAGGACGTCTGGCAGCGCGTGATCGCCGCACGCGCTGGCTGGCAGCCCGAGGCCGCCTTCACCACCTGGCTGTTCCGGATCGCGCACAACCGCCTGAACGATCACTGGCGTGCCGCCAGGCATCGGCCCTCCGCGCCAATCGACGCCGATGAGCGGGTCGCTGCGATCGCCGATGCGAGCACCCCGGAAACCCGGCTGTCCGAATTCGAACAGCGCCGCCAGCTGCAACTGGCCATGGAGCAGCTGCCGCCCGAGCAGCGCGAGGTCCTGCAGCTGCGCCTGGAGCAGGAACTGAGCCTGGAAGAGATTGCCGAGATCACCGGGGTCGGCCGTGAAACGGTCAAGTCACGGCTGCGCTATGCCATGGACAAACTACGTTCGGGGTTGACCGGATGACCCGCCCCGATCCGCTGACCCCTGAAGAGCGCGAGCTGGCCCGGCTGCTGGGTCGGCCCAGCGCCACCGCCCCCGCTGCGGCGCTCGACGAGGCCGTGCTGGCGGCCGCGCGTACCGCGGTGGATGCCCCGGCTGCGCAGGCCAGCACCTGGGCGCTGCCGCCCGAGGCACCCGCACCGACGCGACGCCCGCGCTCCCGCGTGCCGGCGGTGTTCGGGCTCGCCGCCTCGGTGATCTTCGCGGTCGGCATCGCGTGGCAGCTCAAGCCCGAAGCCCCGCCCGCGCCGCCGCTGGCCGAACCGGTCGCCGCACCGGCATCGACTGCCGCAGTGACCGAGGCGGCGCCGGCGAGGGATGCCACGCCATCGCCGGCCGTGGCACCGCCCATCGTCCAGCAGCCGCGCCAGACGAAGGCAGCGGCACAAGCGTCTGCCCCAGCCGCCGCGCCGCCTGCGCAGCACGTGTCAGCGCCGCGGCCCGAGGCGATCGCCGCGCCTGCGTCACCCGCCCAGGCACCGCCCGCCCCGGCACCAGTGCAGGCACCGGCACCGATGATGTCGGCCCCCGCGCCCGAAGCCGCCTCGTCCTACGCCATGGAGGCAAGCCAACCGGCGCTGGACAGCGTCGTGGTGACCGGCTCGACGACCGACCGTTCGGCGCCGCGTGCCACGCTCAAAAGCACGGCGCCGGCCAAACCGGCACCCGGCGCGCCCGGCGTGATGCGGCGTGCGGCCGCGCCGATGGCGGCGCCCGCTTCGGCAGACGAAGCCGTGCGTGCCCTGCACCAAGCCGTCGCTGCCGATGCCGGGCTGCCGCGCAAGCAGTGGCTCAAGCGCATCCGCGAGCGCCGCGATGCCGGCGATGTGGATACCGCACGCGCCAGCCTGGAACGCTATCTGCAGCAGTACCCGGAAGTGCGCATCCCGCGCGACCTCCGCCAGCTGCTCGAGAACTGACGCTGCGCATACGGTGACCCGGCATCCCCACTAGAATGGTGGGAATGCCCGATACGCTCGCCACCCCCGTCAGCCACAGCCTGGAGATCAAGCACAGCCGCTTCATCGCCCATGCCGCGCCGATCCAGCACGCGGCGGCTGCGCTGGCGTTCCTGCAGCAGGTCGCCGTCGCCGATGCCACCCACAATTGCTGGGCGTACCGCTACGGCAACGACTACCGCTCCAGCGATGACGGCGAGCCGTCAGGCACCGCCGGCCGCCCTATCCTGGCGGCGATCGACGGCCAGGGCTTCGACCGGGTGATGGTGGTGGTGACGCGCTGGTACGGCGGCATCAAGCTGGGCGCCGGTGGCCTGGTCCGTGCCTACGGTGGCACCGCCGCCGAGTGCCTGCGCGTAGCGCCGCGCCTGCCCCTGATCGTCATGGCCGAACTGGATGTCCACGCCGGCTTCGAGGATCTGGGCCCGCTGCATGCCGCATTGGGCGCGCATCTGGCCGAAAAAGTGGGCGAAGCGTTCACCGCCGATGGCGTGAACCTGCACCTGCGCTTGCCGGCCGATCAGGTCGAGCCGTTGAAAAACCGCCTGCGCGACGCCACTCGTGATCGTGTCCGCATTGAATCCCGCATCGAACCAGGCCCATCGAATGACTGACCTCCCCGCTCCGCAAGACACGCCGATGCGCCGACTGGGCAGCTTGAACACGCTGTGGCCGTTCGTGCGCCGGCATGTCGGGCTGTTCAGCGCCTGGCTGGTGGCCCTGGCGGTCTCATCGGTCGCCACCCTGAGCCTGCCGGTGGCGGTGCGCCAGATGATCGATCATGGCTTCAACAGCGGCGGGCAGATCAACAAGGCGTTCGCGCTGCTGTTCCTGGTCGCGGTGGTGCTGGCGCTGGCCACCGCCGCGCGCTTCTTCTTCGTTTCGCTGCTGGGCGAAAAGGTGGTCGCCGATCTGCGCAGCCGCCTGTATGCGCACCTGATCACGCTCGGCGCCGGGTTCCATGACCGCAGCCGCAGTGGTGAGCTGGTCTCCCGGCTGACCGCCGACAGCGAACTGCTGCGTAGCGTGATCGGCTCGACCATGTCGGTGGCCCTGCGCAGCAGCGTCACCGTGATCGGCAGCCTGGTGATGCTGTTCGTGACCAGCCCGCACCTGGCCGCCTGGTCGCTGGTCGGCATCCCGCTGGCGGTGCTGCCGATCATCATCGGCGCCCGCCGCCTGCGCAACATCGCCCGCGCCAGCCAGGACCGCATCGCCGATGCCAACAGCCTGGCCTCGGAAACCCTCGGCGCGGTGCGCACCGTGCAGGCGCACGCACGCGAGCCGTATGAGCGCGGACGGTTCAACGCCGCCCTCAGCGATGCGATCGGCGCCGCGCGGCGCCGCATCCGCGCCCAGTCGATCGTCACCGCCAGCGCCATCGTGCTGGTGTTCGGCGCCATCGTCGGCGTGCTGTGGCTGGGCGCGCACGAGGTGATCGACGGCAACATGAGTGCCGGTACGCTGGGCCAGTTCGTGCTGTATGCGCTGATCGGCGGCGGTTCGGTCGGTGCGCTGGCCGAAGTCTGGAATGAACTGCAGCGTGCCTCGGGTGGCATGGGCCGGATTGCCGAGCTGCTGCAGGAAGACGTGGAGATCACCGCCCCCGCCCATCCCACCCCGTTGCCGCAGCCACTGCGCGGCGAAATCCGTTTCGAGGACGTGGTGTTCCATTATCCGCAGCGCCCGGATACCGCGGCACTGGATCATGTGGACCTGCACGTGCGCCCGGGCGAGACGGTCGCGCTGGTCGGACCCTCCGGCGCCGGCAAGAGCACCATCCTGTCGATGCTGCTGCGTTTCCACGATCCCGCGGCCGGTCACATCCTGGTGGATGGCGTGGACCTGCGCGAAGTCGATCCAGCGCAACTGCGCGAGCAGCTGGCACTGGTGCCGCAGCAGCCGACCCTGTTTGCCAGCAGTGCGTTCGAGAACATCCGCTACGGTCGCCTCGATGCGACCGACGAGGAGGTGCAGCGCGCGGCCGAAGCGGCCGAGGCCGATGAATTCCTGCAGGCCCTGCCCGAGGGCTATGCCAGCGAGCTTGGCGAGCGCGGCGCGCGCCTGTCCGGCGGCCAGCAGCAGCGCATCGCGATTGCCCGCGCCCTGCTCAAGAACGCGCCGATCCTGCTGCTCGACGAAGCCACCAGCGCGCTGGATGCCCAGAGCGAGCGCGCGGTGCAGCAGGCGTTGGAACGACTGATGGCCGGCCGCACCACGCTGGTCATCGCGCACCGCCTGGCCACCGTGCTCAAGGCTGATCGCATCGTGGTGATGGACCACGGCCGCATCGTCGCCCAGGGCACGCACGCTGAACTGCTGGCCGAAGGCGGTCTCTACGCCGAACTGGCGCGCCTGCAATTCATCGATTGATGACGGGCCGGTAACACCGGGCATCGCATCCTGCAGCCCTCACTGGATGCGCTGCAGGAGGTGTTTCATGTCGTTCCGACAGTTTCCCGCCACCGATGCCAACGGCGACGACTACGTCATCATCGAATTCAAGGATGAGCAGGCCGATGCGTCGGCCGGCAACGGCCAGAGTGCGCGTTACGAGCTGGCCGATGGCCGCCATCTGATCCGCGACGGCCGCGAATTCCGCACCGCCGGTGGTGAGCTCACCCTCACCACCTGAACCGCCTGAAAAAAGTTGCACGGATATTGGTCATTTTTTGACCATGTATCTTGACAGCCTTTTCCGTCAAGGCACGGACGCACTTATCCACATGTTTGTGCGCAGATCATCCACACCCCCTGTGGATGAATGTTGCAGTGCACCGCGTCAGCGGAGCAGCACGCGGCCGATGCCGGAGGCGTCGATCTCGATGGCGGCCGCCTGCAGCGCCAGCGCATCACTGCCCGCGACGAAACCCACCCGGAAGTGCACCTCGCCGGCCGGGGTGCGCGAGGAATGGATCGAGGCCAGGCTGACCCGGTGCCGCTCGAACACGTGCAGCAGCTCGCGCAGCGAACCCGGCCGGTCTTCGGGCAGATGCACGCTGATCGCATTGCGCTCGGTCAGGTCGGCCAGCAGATAACCGACCCGCTCGAACGTGTAGTTGCCGTCGGCCAGGACCTGCGCGCCCATGCTGTCCCGGTTGTCCAGCAGCAGCTGCTGGCGGAACGCGGCGCGTGCCGCGTCATCCCCCTGCTCCAGTTGTGCCCGCAGCTGCTGCAATTGCGCCAGCAGCCGGTCCAGCATCGGCGCCACGTGCGGATTGCCGAACTGGATGTCTTCGTAGATCGCCGGATTGAGCGAAAGGATGCGCGCGATGATCGCGGTATCCAGTTCGAACGATGCCGAGCGGTACGGCATCAACGCCGGCAAGGCGCCCAGGATAGGCGCGTACTCGCGCAGCACGCCGGCCTGCGCCAGATGCGTGGCATGCACCATCGCCTGCACCAGCGCCATGACCTGGTCATGATGCTCGGGCGTGGCCTGCACGCACTCGGCTTCCAGCGCATCGCACAGCTGCTGCACGAACGGCTGCCACTGCGACAGGCGCGCCTCGCAGACTACCATCACCCTGCCCTTCAGCGTCGGCGCCTTGGGCGGTGCGGTCATCGGATGCAGGCCGACGACCTCCGCCTGCGAGGCGAGCATCGCCGCCACCGGCGCCGACTTGACCGAAGTGACATCCAGCCACAACCGGCCGGCTTCGCGCCCAGCCGAGCGCGCGACGTACTCGGCGATCAGTGTCGGCGTGTGCCGGATCGGTGCGGAGAAGATCAGCACCTCGGCGCGGTCGAGCAGCGTCTCGGGGCTGTCCGATGCGGCATCGGCCGGGTCATGCCCGATCACGTCCAGACCGAGGCGTTGTTCCAGGAAGCGACGCAACCAGCGCCCGTAGGCACCGTCACTGCCGACGATGCCCACCACGGGGGTCAGGCTCACGCCAGACGCTCGGGAACGAAACGATCGGGCAGTGCCAGCGCCGCCGGCGCCGCGGCCAGTACATCGAACTCTTCGTGGCCGTTGGCCAGCGTGGTCTCCAGCGCGACATGCACGCCGGCAATGGCGCGCGAGATCGACTGTTCGAAGGTTTCCCCACGCAGCAGGAAGGCGACCAGCAGCGACATCAGCACATCGCCCGTGCCGGCCACGTCCACTGGCAGATGCGGCGAGGACCAGCGCCAGATCGCATCGCGGCTGACCGCCAGCGTGACCAGCTGGCCCGGGTCGCCACCGACGCTGTGCGCGAGCACCCATTCCGGACCGCGCGCGAGCAGGGCCTGCGAGGCGGCGATCGCATCGTCCTGGGCCAGGCTCGGCATCCCGGTGAGACGACCGAGTTCGAAGGCATTGGGCGTGACCAGCCAGGCGTGCGGCAGCAGACGTTCGGCGAAGACGGTTTCCAGGCCCGGCTCGACGTACGGGCCGGTGTGGGTATCGCCGATGACCGGATCCAGGCAGTAACGCAGCTGCGGCGAGGACGGCAGCACCGCATCGAGCCAATCGGCGAAGGCCGCACCGTTGCCGACACTGCCGAAGTAACCGGAGACCAGCATCCGCGCGCGCTGCGGCAACCCGCGCTCACCGGCGCCCAGCAGCAGATCGGCGAACCAGTCCGAGGGCAGCACGCGGCCGCGCGTGGTCGCATAGAACGGCGCATTGCTGAGCAGCGTGGTGGGGATTTCGGCGACGCGCACGCCCAGCGCGCGCAGCGGCGGCACCGCGGCGCTGTTGCCGGCATAGCCGTAGACCAGCTGCGACTGGACCGAGATGACGTCGACCGGCGACGGACCGTCCGGGCGCTGGCGGCGGCCGTGGACCAGGTGGCTTTCGAGGGATTCGTTCATGCCGACATTTTACGCCTGCCCCGCGCAGGTGTCGGGAATGCTTGCAGATGCAATCGTACCCACAGCCCACCGTGGGTGCGCACGATGACGATGCGAAGCGCGCGCGACGGCGGGTGGGTCGGGCGGTGGGCCGCCTGGCGGCCCAAAGAAAAAGCCCCCTGTTTCCAGGGGGCCTTCGGTAGTTCACAGCAACCCGTGACGCTTACGACGTCATCCGGTCCCAGAAGCCCTTCACGCCATCGATGAAGGTCGCCGACTTCGGCGAGTGCTTGCGCGCTTCCTCACCGGTGAAGGTGGTTTCGAACTGCTCCAGCAGCTTGCGCTGCTCCGGAGTGAGGTTGACCGGGGTCTCCACCACCACGCGGCAGTACAGATCGCCCTCGCTGCGGCTGCGCACCGAGCGCACGCCCTTGCCACGCAGGCGGAACAGCTTGCCGGTCTGGGTCTCGGCCGGAATGCGGATTTCCGCATAGCCGCCGAGGGTCGCCACGCGCACGGTATCGCCCAGCGCGGCCTGCGAGATGCGGATCGGCACTTCGCAGTGCAGGTCGTCGCCGTCGCGCTGGAAGATCGCGTGCTCGCGCACCCGCACTTCCACGTACAGATCGCCCGCCGGGGTGCCGGCCGGACCGGCCTCGCCTTCACCGGACAGACGGATGCGGTCGCCGGTGTCGACGCCCGCAGGCACCTTGACCGACAACACCTTGTCTTCCTCGACACGGCCGTTGCCGTGACAGGTCTTGCAGGGGTTCTGGATGATCTGGCCACGGCCGTTGCAATGGTGGCAGGCCTGCTGCATCGCGAAGATGCCACGCTGGATGCGCACCTGGCCCTGGCCACGGCAGACCGAGCAGGTCTCGACCTTGCCGTCTTCCGAGCCGGTGGCGTTGCAGTCATCGCACTCGACCAGACTCGGGATCTCGATGCGGCGTTCCACGCCCATCACCGCTTCTTCCAGGTCCAGCTCCATCACATAACCGATGTCGGCACCGCGACGGGCCTGGCGCGGACCGCCGCCGCCGGCGCCACCACCGAAGATGTTGCCGAAGATGTCGCCGAAGATGTCGCCCATGTCCGGGCCACCGGGACCGCCACCGCCGCCCATGCCGTGCTCGAACGCAGCGTGGCCGTGGGCGTCGTACATCCGGCGCTTGTTGCTGTCGGACAGGGTTTCGTAGGCTTCCTTGCATTCCTTGAAGGATGCCTCGGCCTCGCTGTCACCCGGATTGCGGTCCGGATGGTACTTCATCGCGCAACGGCGATAGGCCTTCTTCAGTTCTTCGTCGCTGGCGGTGCGGGACACGCTCAGCACTTCGTAGTAATCGCGCTTGCTCATAGCTTGAATCGGGTTCCGGAAGTCGGGATTCGTCAAAGCGGAAGAGCGGCACCAGGTCCGCTCTTCCGCCGGGCGCCCCGACAGGCCGGGATACGGCTGTCAGGACCAGAAGGGGGATATGACAACGGGACGTTGCCTGCGCAACGTCCCGTGTCGTGTCCGGATCAGGACTTCTTGTCGTCCTTGACTTCGGTGAACTCGGCGTCGACCACATCGTCGTGCGCGCCGTTGTTGGCACCGGCATCCGGGCCCGGCGCCGCGCCGCCCTGCTCTGCCGCCGCGGAGGCAGCAAACAGCGCCTGGCCGGCTTCTTCCAGCACCTTCGACTTGGCTTCGATCTGGGCCTTGTCGTCGCTCTTCATGGCGGTTTCCAGATCGGCCAGGGCCGATTCCACCTTGCCGATCACATCGCCGCCGACCTTGCTGCCGTGCTCGGTGATCGCGGTACGGGTACCGTGGATCAGCGCGTCAGCCTGGTTGCGGGCCTGGACCAGTTCGTGGAACTTCTTGTCTTCTTCGCGGTTGGCTTCCGCGTCGGCGACCATGCGTGCAATCTCGTCCTCGGACAGGCCCGAACCGGCCTTGATCTCGACCTTCTGTTCCTTGTTGGTCTTCTTGTCCTTGGCCGACACGTGCAGGATGCCGTTGGCGTCGATGTCGAAGGACACTTCCACCTGCGGCAGGCCGCGCGGCGACGGCTCGATGCCGGAGAGGTCGAACTTGGCCAGCGACTTGTTGAAGCGGGCCTGCTCGCGCTCACCCTGCAGCACGTGCACGGTCACGGCCGACTGGTTGTCCTCGGCGGTGGAGAACACCTGCGAGGCCTTGGTCGGGATGGTGGTGTTCTTCTCGATGATCTTGGTGAACACGCCACCCAGGGTCTCGATGCCCAGCGACAGCGGAGTCACGTCCAGCAGCAGCACGTCCTTGACGTCGCCGCCCAGCACGCCGCCCTGGATCGCCGCACCCAGTGCCACGGCTTCGTCCGGGTTGACGTCCTTGCGCGGTTCCTTGCCGAAGAACTCGGTCACGGCCTGCTGCACCTTCGGCATGCGGGTCTGGCCGCCGACCAGGATCACTTCGCCGATGTCGCTCGAACGCAGGCCGGCATCGTTCAGCGCGATGCGGCACGGCTCGATCGACTTCTTGATCAGGTCTTCCACCAGCGCTTCCAGCTTGGCGCGGGTCAGCTTGATGTTCAGGTGCTTCGGGCCCGACGCGTCAGCGGTGACGTACGGCAGGTTCACTTCGGTCTGCTGGCTGGTGGACAGCTCGATCTTGGCGCGCTCGGCGGCGTCCTTCAGGCGCTGCAGGGCAAGCGGATCCTTGCGCAGGTCGATGCCCTGGTCCTTGTTGAACTCGTCGACGAGGTACTCGATGACGCGGTTGTCGAAATCTTCGCCGCCCAGGAAGGTGTCACCGTTGGTGGCCAGCACTTCGAACTGCTTCTCACCGTCCACGTTGGCGATCTCGATGATCGAGACGTCGAAGGTGCCGCCGCCCAGATCGTACACAACGATCTTGCGGTCACGGCCGTCACCCTTGTCCAGGCCATAGGCCAGGGCAGCGGCGGTCGGCTCGTTGATGATGCGCTTGACTTCCAGGCCGGCGATGCGGCCGGCGTCCTTGGTCGCCTGGCGCTGGCTGTCGTTGAAGTAGGCCGGCACGGTGATCACGGCCTCGGTGACGGTCTCACCCAAGAACGCTTCGGCGGTCTTCTTCATCTTCTCCAGCACGCGGGCGGAGATTTCCTGCGGGGCCATCTTCTTGCCGTCGCTGGTCTGCACCCAGGCGTCGCCGTTGTCATGGGCCAGGATGCCGTAGGGCACGTGCGCGATGTCCTTCTGGACTTCAGCGTCGGTGAACTTGCGGCCGATCAGGCGCTTGACGGCGTAGAAGGTGTTCTTGGGGTTGGTCACGGCCTGGCGCTTGGCCGAGGCGCCGACCAGGACTTCGCCGTCCTTGGTGTAGGCGACGATGGAGGGCGTGGTGCGATCGCCTTCCGCATTCTCGATGACGCGGGCCTTGCCGCCGTCCATGATCGCCACACACGAGTTGGTGGTGCCGAGGTCGATACCAATGATCTTGCCCATGAGGGAGACTCCTGAAAGTTCTGGGTACATCCGGCAGTTGCCGGGTTATGAATGGGATGTGTGGGACGCTGCGGACACTTTCAAGCCGTCCATCAAACACAGTGTTCGATGGCGACCCAACGCGTTCAGCGTCCGGTCGAGCAGCCGGGGCACGCCCGGCTCACCGGCCCGCGGATCAGTCGCGGGCCACCACGACCAGCGCCGGACGCAGCAGGCGGTCGTTGAGCAGGTAGCCCTTCTGGAACACCTGGACCACGCTGCCGGGCGCCGCGCCGGGCGCGTCGACCTGGCTGATGGCCTGGTGGTGGTCCGGGTTGAAGGTCTGGCCGGTCGGGTCGAGCAGGGTCAGGCCGTTGTCGGCGGCGACCTTGAGCAGCTGCTTGTAGGTCAGTTCGAGACCTTCACGCAGCGGACTCGGCTCACTGCCGGCGGCATTGAGGCCGGCATCGAGGCTGTCGAACACCGGCAGCAGCTCGCCAAGCAGCTTTTCATTGGCGAAGCGGCGCGCCTGTTCCACGTCGCGGGCCACGCGCTTGCGCTGGTTGTCCAGGTCTGCGCGCTCGCGCAGCGACTCCGAACGCAGCAGGGCCAGCTCGTTGTGCAGGCTGTCCAGCTGCTGCTGCAGGGACGGCTCAGCGGCCGGCTCGCCGGCGGGATTCTGGGATGCGATATCTGACTGATCTTGGTTCATTTCCGGATCCTTGGCGGTGACTCTCCGCCTCCACCCACCCCTATGTGGGCGCGGCTCCGGGATTCAAGAGTCCAGGGCTGCTTTATGCGCGATCGCGGGACAATCCGCCGCCACCGGGCGAGCCCAGCGCGGCCCCGAGCACCTGGGCGGTGGCTTCCACCAGCGGAATCATCCGGTCGTAGGCCATCCGCTTCGGGCCGATCACCCCCAGCACGCCCAGCACCTGGCCGTCGGCCGAATACGGGGCGGTGACCAGCGAGACGCTTTCCAGCGGCATCACCCCGGTCTCCTCGCCGATGAAGATGCGCACCCCCGGGGCCTGGATGGTGCGTTCGAGCAGCTGCAGGATCTCGCGCTTGCTGGCGAACACATCGAACAGCTCGCGCAGCCGCTCCAGGTCGGACAGGTCCTGCACGCCCATCAGCCGGGTCTGCCCGGCCAGCACCATGTCGTCGGCCGGCGGCACCATGGCCTGCTCGGCCAGCTCGATGCTGTGCGCCAGCAACTGCTCCATCTCCGACTGCGCATCGCGCAGCTCCAGCAGCAGCCGGGCGCGGATCTCGGCCAGCGGCCGCCCGGCGCAGTTGGCATTGAGGTAGTTGGCGACCTGCTCCAGCTCACCCGGATCGAAGCTGCGGCGCGGCTCGATCACCCGGTTCTGCACTTCATTGTCGGCGAACACCAGGATCGCCAGCACCCGGCGCGCGTCCAGCGCCACGAAATCAATATGCCGGAACGCGAACTGCTCCCGGCGCGGGGCGCTGACCACGCCCACGAAATGGCTCATCGCCGAGAGCAGCTCCGAGGCACTGCCGAGCAGGGCTTGGGTGCCGGTCCCGGTGGCCAGCTCGGTACGCAGGCGGCTGAGTTCGCCCTCGCCCGGTGGCTGCATCTTGACCAGGCTGTCCACGAACACCCGGTAGCCATGCGCGGTCGGCACCCGTCCGGCGGACGTGTGTGGCGAGCTGAGCAGGCCCAGGTCTTCCAGGTCGCCCAGGATGTTGCGGATCGTGGCCGGGCTGACATCCAGGCCGGCATGCCGGGCAAGGGTCTGCGAGCCGACCGGCTCGCCATCCTGGATGTGGCGCGCGATCAGCGTCCGCAGCAGATGGCGGGCACGCGGGGCGAGATGGGACGCGGAAGGATGCATGGAATCAGCCTGTGAGACGCCCACTTAGATAATGGCTGCACGGGGCGATGGCAAGTCATTGGAGACGCCCCCTGCCCATGCTAGCTTGCGCGGCTTGGAGACGCCCCTCGTGTACAACGTAGACCATGCTTAGACATCTATCGATCAAGGATTTCGCGGTCGTCCGCGCCACCGAGCTGGAATTCGGCGCCGGCATGACCGTGGTCTCGGGTGAAACCGGCGCGGGCAAGTCGCTGATGGTGGACGCGCTGGGCTTTCTGTCCGGGCTGCGTGCCGACAGCGGCGTGGTCCGCCACGGGGCCGCGCGCGCCGAGCTCTCGGCCGAATTCGCGCCACTGGCCGACGCCCCGGCGCGCCAGTGGCTGCGCGACAACGAGCTGGACGACGAAGAACAGTGCCAACTGCGACGGGTGATCCGCGCCGACGGCGGTTCGCGCGCCTTCATCAACGGCCGCCCGGTGACGCTGACCCAGCTGAGCGAGCTGGCCGGCATGCTGGTCGAGATCCACGGCCAGCACGAACAGCAGGCGCTGCTCTCGCGGCCGTCGCAGTTGTCGCTACTGGACGCCTTCGCCCGCAACGACGCCGAGCGCGCCCAGGTCCGCCAGACCGCGGCGCGGTGGCAGGCGCTGGTCGATGAGGCCGAGGCACTGTCGCGCCAGGGCGATGTCAGCGACCGGATCGGCTATCTGGAGCACCAGCTCGGCGAGCTCAAGCGCGAAGACCTGGACCCGGCCTCGATCGCCACCCTGGGCAGCAGCCATCGCCGCCAGGCCCATGCCAGCGCGCTGATCGGCGCGTGTGACGTGGCCGCCAGCCGCCTCAACGGCGACGACGAGGTCTCGGTGCTGCAGCTGCTGCAGCAGACCCGGCATGACCTGGCCCGCGTGGCCGAACACGACAGCCGCCTCGGGGAGGTCGATGCCCTGCTCGACAGCGCTGCCATCCAGCTGGACGAAGCGTTGTCCCTGCTCGACCGCGTGCATGACGACCTGGACGCCGACCCGGAGCAGTTCGAGGATATCGAGCGCCGCCTGGGCCGCCTGCACGACCTCGCCCGCAAGCACCGCGTGCCGATGGAAGCGCTCGGCGAGCATCGCGATGCGATGGAGGCCGAAGTCGAGCAGCTGCGCGGTGCCGACGAGCGCCTGCAGACGCTGGCGGGCGAGATCGACCGCGCCGCCGGCCAGTGGAAGACCGTGGCCGAGGTGCTCAGCGCCAGCCGCCGGAAGGCTGCCAAGGCCCTGTCGGACACCACCACCACCCTGATCGGCGAGCTGGGCATGGGCGGCGGTCAGTTCCTGATCGACATCGAGCCACAGAGCGTGGCCAAGCCGGACCCGAACGGGGCCGAGCGGGTCGAATTCCTGGTCGCCGCCAATGCCGGCCAGCCGCCGCGCGCCCTGCGCAAGGTGGCCTCGGGCGGTGAGCTGTCACGCATCTCGCTGGCGATCGAAGTGGCTGCGCTGGGCCTGGATGCCGTGCCGACCATGGTCTTCGACGAAGTGGATTCGGGTATCGGCGGTGCCGTGGCCGACATCGTCGGGCAGAAGCTGCGCGCCCTCGGCGAGAAGCGCCAGGTGTTGTGCGTGACCCATCTGCCGCAGGTCGCCTCCAAGGGCCACGCCCATTACCGGGTCAGCAAGGCGCCGGTGGACGGCATGACACAGAGCGCGGTCGAAAAGCTCGATACCAAGGCCCGCGAAGAAGAACTCGCGCGGATGCTGGGCGGCGTGGAAGTCAGCAAGGAAGCCCGCGCCGCAGCGCGCAAGCTGCTGCAGGTGTAATTCGTCACGACCCGGTAGTGCCGGCCGCTGGCCGGTGCTTCGGGATGCCGGCCACCTGCGCGTCACCCGAGCGGCCTGGCCAGGTCCACCCGCTCCACCAGGAAATCGAGCAGCGCGCGCACCCGCAGCGGCAGGTAGCCACCCTGCCCCTGGAACACCGCATGCACCTCCTCCAGATCGCCGGGATTGGCCGACTCCAGCACCGGCAGCAGGCGCCCGGCCGCCACATCGGCCTGCACCTGGAAGGCCGCCAGCCGGGCCATGCCCACGCCACCGAGGACCAGCCGGCGCAGCGCCTCGCCGTCGCTGGCGCGGGCGTTGCCCTGGGTGGGGACGACCTGCCGTTCGCCGTCGATCTCCAGCGGCCAGCCGGCCTGCGTGCGCGGATGCCCGATATCGAGCCGGTTGTGCGCCAACAGCGCGTCGACGTCCTGGGGCAGACCGTGGCGGGCGACATAGCCCGGCGCCGCCACGATCATCATCCGGGTCGCGCCCAGCCGCCGCGCAACCAGGCTGGAGCTTTTCAGCGGCCCGGCCCGCACCGCTATATCGGTGCGCTGTTCGAGCAGATCGATCACCTCGTCGGTCAGCACCAGGTCCACGCCGACCTGCGGATGCCGGGCGAGGAAGTCCGGCAGCAGCGGCAGCAGGAAGTGCTGGCCGAACGGCACGTTGGCGTTCACCCGCAGCCGCCCACGCGGTGCGGCATGGGCGCTGGCGCAGCGTTCGGCCTCGTCCAGGTCGGCCAGCACCCGCAGCCCACGCTCATAGAAGGCGCAGCCTTCCTGGGTCAACTGCAGCTGGCGGGTCGAACGCTGCAGCAGGCGCGTGCCCAGCCGCTGCTCCAGCCGCGAGACCAGCTTGCTGACCGCCGAGGGGCTCAGATCCAGCGAACGCGCGGCGGCCGAGAACCCGCCGGTTTCGATGACCCGGACGAACACTTCCAGTTCGCCGGAACGGTTGATGTCGGTGCCTGCCATGGGATGAATCCAGTTCACAGATGATTGTCCACAGGCAGTCTAGTTCACAGGTGCAGTGAAGATCACCATGGCGCTCCCTCTCCCACGGATCGCCCGATGAATGCCCTCGCCCGCCTCACCGCCACCGCCCTGCTGGCCACTGCCGGCCCCGCGATTGCCGCCCCTGCGCCCACCTGGGTGGCCAGCTGGCAGGCCAGCCCGCAGCCGGTCTGGGATGCCGACTTCCTGTTCCCCACGCTGATCCCGGCGCACCTGGAGGCCCAGACCTTCCGCCAGACCGCGCGCCTCAGCCTCGGCGGCAGCCAACTGCGGGTGCGCCTGAGCAATACCCATGGCGAGCAACCGCTGCGGATCAGCGCGGCCAGCGTTGCCGCCGGGCCGGGCCAGCGGCCACTGGCTCTCTCCTTCGAAGGACGCGCGGAGACCGTGATCGCACCCGGCAAGGAACGCTTGAGCGACCCGCTGGCGCTGCCAACCGCCTCTCTCCAGGCCGTGCAGGTGAGCGTCTACCTGGCGGACCGCACGCCGTTGCGCACGTTCCATTGGGACGGCCGGCAGACGGCCTCGTTTGCCGCCGGTGACCAGACCCTCGCCACGACCCTGACCCCCACCGCGACCACCACTGCGCGCCTGTTCGTCTCGGGCATCGATGTGCAGGCACCGGCCGGCGCTCGCAGCGTGGTGGTGATCGGCGATTCGATCACCGATGGCGCGACCGCCAGCCTCGACCGCGACCAGCGCTGGACCGACCACCTCGCCGCGCGCCTGGCGCCGCAGCGCGTGGCCGTGGTCAACGCCGGCATCTCCGGCGCCCGCCTGCTGCGCGATGGCATGGGAGAGGCCGCGCTGTCCCGGTTCCAGCGCGATGTACTTGATCAACCCGGCGTGGCCAGTGTCATCGTGCTGCTGGGGACCAACGACATCGGCTGGCCCGGCACCGCCTTCGCCCGCACCGAGGCGGCACCGACCCTGGCCGGGTTGCAGGCCGGGTACCGGGACTTGGTGGACCGCGCCCACGCCCGCGGCGTCCGCATCCTCGGTGCGACCCTGCCGCCGTTTGAAGGCGCCCTGCCCGGCACCGCGCTGGAGGATTACTACCAGCCGGACAAAGACGCGCTGCGGCGCCAGCTCAATGCCTGGCTGCGGCACGACAGTCCGTTCGATGCGGTGATCGACCTGGATGCGGCCCTGCGCGATCCCGCCAACCCGGCCCGGATGGCGGCCGCGTTCGATTCCGGCGACCACCTGCACCCGGGCGATGCAGGCAACCGGGCGATGGCCGATGCCGGCGACCTGCAGGCGCTGCTGGGCGGGAAGGTGCCGCTCACGACACCCTGACAACGAAAAACCCCCGGGCCGGGGCGCGGGGGTTTGATCAGGCACCTGCCTGGACCAGGCCGGTCATTACGACCGGCCCGCCGCCATCAACGGCGCTTTTTGCGGACGTACAGAACCAGCGAGTGCTCTTCCAGCTCGTAGCCGTGGTCGGCCGCGATCTTGCGCTGCAGCTCCTCGATCTCGTGGCTTTCGAACTCGATGATCTTGCCGCTGTCCACATCGACCATGTGGTCGTGGTGGCCACCGCGGTCCAGCTCGTAGACGGCCTGGCCGCCCTCGAAGTTGTGCTTCAGCACCAGGCCGGCGGCCTCGAACTGGGTCAGGACCCGGTACACCGTGGCCAGCCCGATCTCGTCGCCGTGCTCCAGGAGCTGGCGGTAGATGTCTTCGGCGGTCATGTGGTGGCTGGCATTGCGCTGCTCGAGCAGCGACAGGATCCGCATACGCGGATGGGTCACCTTCAGGCCAACTTTGCGCAGGTCGTGGGTTTCCATAGTTCTCCGTTCATTGGCGATTTAGCGCCAGCTGCCTCGGATTGGGTCGCGGCGACACGTCGGGAGTGTATCATCGACTCGATTTCCCCAAACGCCATTCCCCGATGCGCAATCTCCTGCTGGTCGCCGCCGTTGCCCTGTCCACCACGGGCTGCGGCATCATTTACAAGCAACCCATCTATCAGGGCAACCTGATCCGGGAGCAGGCCGTCGGTCAGCTGCAGGTGGGCCAGAGCAAGCAGCAGGTCAACGCCCTGCTTGGCACGCCCTCCATCCCGGACCCGTTCCACGCCCAGCGCTGGGACTACACCGCCAGCCAGCGCGTGAACCGGGTCGGCAAGACGGAAGTGAAGAACTTCACCGTCTACTTCGAAAACGACGCGGTCACCCGCTGGGACGGCGAGTACTTCGCCAGCGACGACGCCCAGCTGGCCCGCAGCACGCTGCGCCAGTTCGGCCGCAACCTGCCCAAGGACAAGAAGAAGCGCGGCCGCTGAGGCCCGCCTTCTGCACTCAGCTGCCGGCGCGGGCGCGCCGGCGGCGGTTGTCTTTCGGGTCGGCCAGCAGCGGACGCAGCAGCTCGACCCGGTCGCCCTCGCGCAGCGCCTGATCCGCCTTGGCCAGCAGGCCATGCACGGCCACGGCCGGGCAGTCCCCGCTGCCGTCGATGGCGGCCAGCGCGATGGCCTCGGCGATCGTGGCGCCCTCGGCCAGGGTCAGCACCCGCGACGCGACCCGATCGGGCCAGGCCAGCACTACCTCGACCGTGATCACGGCTCAGTCCTGGGCGTCGGCGACGCGGACGAAATCATTGACCATGCGATCGGCCAGGCCCTGGAAGCCCAGCGCCAGGGCCGGGCCGAGCAGACGTGAGGTCGGCTCGAACTCCAGCGTCAGCGTGACCTTGCAGGCATCCTCGGCCAGCGCATGGAACTCCCAGCGCCCGTGCAGGCGCTTGAACGGTCCGTCCTTGAGCTGCATATCGATGCTGTGCGGACGCTGCAGCGTGTTCTCGGTCATGAACCAGGTCGAGAACGAACCGAAGCCCAGATCCAGGCGCGCGACCAGGCGGTCCGGGCCGGACTCCAGGATCTGCGAGGCCGAACACCAGCGGAAGCGGCGCGGATAGGCGTCAATATCATTGACCAGGTCGAACATGCGGGCAGCCGAATGTTCGACCAGGGCACTACGGCGGATAGTTGGCATGCGATACAGATGTCGGATGAATCGACCGGGCGTGCCCGAATCGGAGACAATAGGGAAATGAGCAAGAACAGCGGCAAGGATAAAGCAAAGGGCGCGACGGCCAACAAAACCATCGCACTCAACAAGCGTGCCCGGCACGAGTACCACATCGAAGATCGCTTCGAAGCCGGCCTGGCCCTGCAGGGCTGGGAGGTCAAGTCGATCCGCGCCGGACGCGGCAACATCATCGATGCTTACGCCTACGTGCGTGATGGCGAGATCTACCTGATCGGCGCGCAGATCACCCCGTTGATCCAGGCCTCCACCCACGTGGTGGCCAACGACCGCCGGGACCGCAAGCTGCTCCTGCATCGCAACGAGATCGACAAGCTGATCGGCAAGGTGCAGCGCGACGGTTACACGATCGTGCCCACCGCGATGTACTGGAGCAAGAACAAGATCAAGCTAGAGATCGCGCTGGCCAAGGGCAAGCAGACCCACGACAAGCGCGATGCCGAGAAGGACCGCGACTGGGCGCGCGAGAAGTCGCGCACCATGCGTCGCCACAACCGCGACGCCTGATGGCCCCGGTGTCGCCCGCGCCCGCCATCACGCCGGCCAGCGCCGAAGACACCCGCACGGTGTACGCCGGGCTGCTGGCCTTCAACCAGGCCGCCAGTGGCGATGCCCTGGAAGACCAGCCGGTCAACCGGGTGATCCACGATGCCGCCGGCCAGGTCGTGGCCGGGATTGCTGCCGATGTCTGCGGTGGCTGGCTGCTGGTGCATGCGCTGTGGGTGGACGCCAGCCGCCGTGGCGAAGGCCTGGGCCAGGCGCTGCTGGCCGATGCCGAGCAGCAGGCCCGCCAACTCGGCGCACACGCCGTGACGCTGGATACCTTCTCCTGGCAGGCCGAGGGCTTCTACCTCAAGCAGGGCTATGAGGTGTTCGGGCGGCTGCAGGACTTCCCGCCCGGGCACCATCGCCTGTACCTGCGCAAGCCGCTGTAACGCCTGCCCGACCGCTGCCAGCGCCGCGTATCGCCAAGGCCGACCCTGCCCCGCGGCCCCGTCAGGACAACGATCTTTCCCCGCCAACCCCGCACAACTGTCAGAATCCCCGCATTGATACGGAAAGGATCCGCGCGTGACTCTTGAAACTACCCCGGCACCCGCATTGGCGGCGGACGAACTGACCACCCTGCGCGCCGACGTGGCCGCGCTGGAGTTCATCTTTGACGAACTCGCCCGCGCCATGGATCCGGCCGCGCTGCTCAAGGTGCTGACCTACCTCATCCGCAACGCCAAGCGCGTTGCCTCGGAAACGCAGAGCTACGACACCCTGGAGCATCGCCGGCTGGTCGCCCAGGTGGAATCGCTGATGGCCCGGGTCGAACCTCAGGCCAAGAAGCAGGCGATGGCCGTGCGCAACGAGCACAACCGCCTGAAGAAGGAAAAGGCCCGCCACAAGGCCGACAGCCGCCGCCAGCTGCAGAAGTAAGACGCAGACGGGCAAGGTGACTGTTCAGCTGGATTGGAGTAGCATCCAACCCGTCAAGTAGACGTCCGGTGTTGATTTCCGGATGAAGTGCGGTTCTTGAAGAAACCGGGGGTGCATTGGTTTCGACGGGGGTTGTGAAGTTACTTGGTGCATGCCGAGGGGGCAGCTTTCCTCGTTAATCCAGCAGCAAACTTTTAGTTGCCAACGACGACAACTACGGTTCGAACGACTTCGCAATCGCTGCCTAAAAACAGCTTTAGCGTTTAGTTCTACAGCCGCCTAAGGCGAACCCCCGAACCTACTTGTGCCCGTGCTCGTAGATGTAGGGTCATTATCACGGAACCGGTTGTGATGGCTGCCTGTCAGTCACGACTTAACTAAAGCAGGCTGGTCCTGGGGTGCGCTTTGCACACCGTGCTGCCACAGGATGAGATCCAACGGTGAGCTAAGCATGTAGTACCGGGGATGGAGTGCCTTCGGACGGCGGTTCAATTCCGCCCACCTCCACCATTAGACGGTCCCACAAGGACCACAGAAAGCCGGAACCTCCCGTCAAACAAGGGGTTCCGGCTTTTTTGTTGCCTGCCGCCCCGCCACTGCTCAGGGCGAGGCAGGCACTGGCGCCGGGAACATCGTACGCAACGCCTGCAGGGCCGCCGGGTGATAGATCGTGGCGTGGGTCTCGTCCGGCATCGGCTGGTACTTCACCAGCAGCGAGGGCGAGGCCTGCTGCAACAGCGAAGAAAACTGCAGCGTGCTGGCCGCCAGTTGCGGCTGCCCACTGCTGGCCAGGAATACCCGCGGCTGTGCCTGGCGGACAGCCGCCAGTTGCTTCGGTGCATCGGCCAGCAACTGCCCCCGGTTCCACCACAGGCTGGGGTCGAGCGCGATGTAGCTATTGAAAAGCGTGGGTTCCTGCAGCAGCGTTTCGACCACGAACAGACCGGCCAGCGACTCTCCTATCAGAGCACGCTCGTCGGTGGTCGCGTAGCGCTGACGCACTTCCGGCATCAGCTCGTCGCGCAGGAACGTGCGGTATGCAGCCGACCCACCGATGCGAGGTGCGATCTTCCGGTCTTCGGGATCGCTGCTGGGACCGGTCATGTCGCGGCGACGCTCGGTGTTCTCGATGCCGACCAGCAGGAACGGCCGGATGCTGCCGTTGCCGGACAGCACCTGCACCAGCCCCGCCACGTGCAGGAAATCCTCGTCGATACCGCCGTCGGGCATGTAGATCACCGGGAGTGGCGCCTTCGGGTCCAGTCCCCACGGCTGCGGGCGATACACGTTGATGCGGCGGGTTTCACCCAGCACCGTGGAGTGCACGGTGAACGTTTCACCGATGACCAGCGGCGAGCTGGGTGCGCGCGGGGTTGGCTCGGCGGCCAGCAAGGGCGCAACGGATCCGGTAAGCAGCAACAGGGACAGCACGAACAGGCGCATGGCGCGATCCATCAAGGGCAGGCAGCGAGCATAACCGCCGCACCGCCGGAATCGGATCAGCCGGAGCGGCTGGATCACCTGGATCGACACCTGCCCGCTCACGGCAACGTAAATTTCCGCGCCATCCGCAACGGCCACACCGAGGTGAACTGCGCACCGCCCACCAGCCGGTACGCCGCAGACACACTGTGCAGCACGCCCATCGTCTCCAGCACATCCTTGGTCTTCCGGAACGTCGGGCGCGGATCCGCGGTGAACATGAAGAGGTTGATCTCTTTCGCGCTGACGTCATAGCCGTCCAGCGTCGCGGCCTTGCCGAGCGCGGCGGTCAGCTCGGCCTCCAGCGTCGCCAGGAAGGCCTCATCGTCCAGCGACTTGCGCCAGAACTTGATCACAAGCTGGTAATCCATCAGGCGGGTCCGTCGTTCAAGAAGTGAACCGTCAAGGGTACCCGCATGGCGGGCTTCACGCTGTCTTTGAAGCGGCCGCGATCGTCTGCGCCAGCCGGTCGGCGATGGCCTGCCGTACCTCCGGCGCCAGCCGCGAGCGCGACAGCGCTTCGAACACCCACATGCCATCGGCGGCGAGCTTGGCGATGAACAGGTCCAGCGCGGCCGGGTCGCTCAGGTCCTGCGGCGTCGGCGGCGACCAGCGCTCGACCACCGTGGTCCAGGGCTGCATGTTCTCGTCGGTGGCGGCCGCATCGAACATCAGCTGCAGTTCGGCCCGGCTGGCGGTCTGCGCGCAGGTGAGTGCGTAGGCCTGGTAGCGCTCGATCGTTTCCGCGGCCTCGGCCGGCTTGCCGGCAGCATCGATCATGCTCGCCTCCCATACCCCGGCCAGGTGCTGATGGATGCCCTGCAGCAGCGCGTCGCGCGAGGGGAAGTGATACAGCAGTCCACCCCGGGCGATGCCGGATTCGGCGGCGACCGCTTCGAAGGTGAGCGCGGTGATGCCGTCGCGTTCGATCACGCGGACGGCCGCATCCAGGATGTTGGTTCGGTTGCTCGGGCGCATGGGTCAGTGGGCGTGGGAGACAGTGGTGGCGGTGCCGGGGCCATGGCGGCGCAGCAGTGCGCCGGTGACGACGGTGCCGACCAGCAGTACGGCAGCGATCACATACAGTACCGAAACATAGCTGGCGTCGTAGGCGCTGGCGGCGCCACCGAACCACTTCGCATCGGCACCGGACTGCGCGGCCAGTGCGAGCGCCTGCTGGATGCTCTCGCCCGCAGTGGCGTCGACGCCGTCCGGCAGCGAGACGGTGGCCGAGTACAGCGCGGCGATCAGGCTGCCCAGCAGGGAGACGGCGAACAGACTGCCGAACTCATACGAGACCTCTTCCACCGAGGACGCCATGCCGGCGCGGTGCGGCGGCACGTTGCCGATGATCGCGGTGGAGGCGACGGAAATGGTCGCCCCCATGCCCAGCCCGGTCAGCAACAACCCGGCGATGGTCCAGCCCAGGTCGCTGCCGAAGGTTGCCGCGACCAGCAGCACCCCCGCCGCCCCCACGCCGAGCCCACCGGTGATGAACGGCAGCAGCCCGACGCGGTGCAGGAACGCACCGCCGAGGATCGCGCTGGGCAGGCAGCCGAGCGCGACCACCGACACCAGCAGGCCAGCCTGCAGCGGCGTGTAGTCGGCCACCAGCTGGAAGCGCTGCGTGGTCAGCAACTGCAGGCCGGCAATGGCGAACATCGCGAACGCCGCCGAGAGCACACCGGCCAGGAACGGCGCGTTGCGGAAGATCGCCACGTCGAGCATGGGGTACGGCAGGCGACGCTGGCGGCGCAGGAACAGCACCAGGCCGACCACGAAGATCAGCCCCGCGCCCGCGGCAAGCGTCCCGTTCGGCGGCGCGTGCGCGATCTCCTTGATCGCCACCACCAGACCGGACAGGGCGATCAGGCTGAGCAGCGAGGAGATCAGATCCCATGGCTTGCTTGCATCGGGCGTGCCGTGCGGCGCGAACAGCACGGCCCCGACCATGGCCAGCAGCACGATCGGCACGTTGACCAGGAACACCGACCCCCACCAGAAATGGGCCAGCAGCAGGCCCCCGACGATCGGACCGATCGCGCTGCCAACGATGGAGATGCAGCCCCAGACCGCGATCGCCAGATTTCGCTCGCGTTCGTCGTCGAAGGTCAGGCTGATCAGCGCCAGGGTGGCCGGCATCATCGCTGCGGCACCGACTGCGAGCAGCGCCCGGGCGGCGATAAGCAGGTTGGCATCCGGGGCGAACGCGGCCAGCAGCGAGGCGATCCCGAAGATCACCAGGCCGATCAGGAACATCCGGCGGTGTCCCAGCCGGTCGCCGAGGGTGCCCGCACCGAGCAGCAGGCCGGCCATGACCAGCGGGTACGCATTGATGATCCACAGGCCCTGCAATGGCGACGCACCCAGTTCTGCAGTCAGGGTGGGCAAGGCCGTGTACAGGACCGAGTTGTCGAGCGTGATCAGCAACAGGCCGGCGGCCACGGTGAGCAGCAGGCTCCAGCGCTGGGTCTTGGTGGGGGTCATGGGGGCAACGAACACGTCCAAAGGGGTCGTAACTATACAGGACGTCCTGTTTTGTTAAGGGGGCCGGTCGGCGCAGTGTTCAGCCTGCGGCAGGCAGCGCGGTGAGCACACGGGAGGTGGCCGGTCTTCGGGACAACCGGCGTTCGTCAGATGGCAGGGGGGCTCACCCGGGCAGGCACGCCTGGCCGGCATGCACTGTGCTGGGGATCGTTATGGACGGACAGAAAGAGGCCTTTCGGCAGGCACATGCCGAGCTGGAACAGTGCTGGACGCGCGGGCTGTCCGCGGCGGCGCGATGGGCGGTGTACGACGACATCCACGACCGCCTGGTCGCGCAATGGCCGACCGATGCGAACCGTATCGTGGCGATGATGGTGATGTGGGTGACCGAGATTCGCGGCGCCTGCCCTTCATCGCACCGCGCAGCGGAGGCAGGCAGGACCGACGTGCTGCGGCTGCGTGCGTGCCGCATCGACTCCTGAGCCGTCAGGCCATCGGGGGCTGGAAGGGTTCGGTGCGCCCGGCCACTTCCATGTTGACCGCATTGATCAGCGCCGATATGGCGGTCGCCAGACGGCGGCTGTCGGCAATGGAGCCGAAGAACAGGATCGAGGTGCCGTCGAGTTCGACGCCCGCCAGGCCGAGCTCGCCCTTGAGGGCAGCGACGCGTTCGTCGAACAACTTCAGCCAGTGGGCGTCCGGAGCGACATCGAGCATGGCCACGATGGCCTCGTCCGCGCCATGGTCGACAATGGTCTGCAGGGTCGGAACGTCGAAACCCAGCAGGCGCGGCACGCTGCTGTCCGGAACGGGGATGCTCATGCCGTCATGGTAGCCGGTAAGCCGGGCCGGTGCCGTCAGGCGGCCGACGACAGCTGAAGCGTTGTGGTTCGCCAGGACGCACAAAGGCCCGGCCAGATTGACCGGGCCCACGACGCGTACCGCGTGGCCTTATTCTTCCTGATCGTTCTGCTGGCCTTGGCGCTGGCCCTGCTGGTCCTGCTGTTGCTGCTGTTTCTGGGCATCGCGGTCGCGCTGATCCTGCTGGTCCTGCTGGCCCTGCTGCGGGGTATTGCGCTGCGGATCGTTCTGACGCTGCGGATCGTTCTGACCCTGCTGCGGGTTCGGGGTGTTGGCCATTGCCGTATCTCCGGTGTTCGGCATCGAAGTGGTGCCGGTGAATCCACGCTAGGCCTGCCTGCGTTACCCATGCGTGCGTGGCGGACGTGGGGCCATGCACGCGCCGGGCACCTGCGTAAACAATTCAGAACGCAGCGGAAAACGCTGCCGATAGAGCACAGTGCGTTCACTGCGCGCCAGCCTTGAGCTGCAGCGCATCGACAATCCCTTGATGCCGGCGCGCCCATGCTCGGCACGAAACGCCCTTGCCGGGCCCGACCGAGGACTTGCCATGACGCCGCTCCGCTCGCTGCTGTTGATCACCCTGCTCGCCCTGACGCCGATGCTGGCCACGGCGGCGGACAAGGTCACCACCACCCCCGTGCACTTCAGCAAGGGCGCCAGCAGCGCCACGTTGCGTGGCACGTTGTCCGGTTATGACACCGTCCGGTACACGATCGCCGCACGCGCTGGCCAGACCATGGCGGTGACGATCGATGGCAGCCCGAACGCCAACTTCACTGTGTTCGCGCCCGGCGTGACGCCCGGCCAGGGCGAGGCGCTTGGCAGCAATGATGAGAAACGACGCTGGAGCGGCACGCTGCCGGCCACCGGCACCTATGTGGTGCAGGTCTACCAGATGCGCGCGCAGGCGCGCCGCGGCGAGAAGGCGCCGCACAGCCTGACCGTCGCCATCCGCTGAGCCCCGCCCCGGTAGCCTCGGGGGTGTCGGTTTTCCTCCACGCAAGGAGCCCGGGATGGATTTCCTCAAACTGCTGCGGTCGCTGGAAGAGTTTCTCTACGAACTGTGCACCTGGTTCCTGTTCTTCCCGCGCACGCTGTACCGCGTGGTCGTGCATCCGCGGCGGATGGCGCAGTACGTGGATACCGAGCTGAAGGAGAATCTGGAGCGCCGGTTCGACGATGCGATCAGTCCGCCGATGTTCCTGATGCTGGCGGTGCTGGTTGCGCACGGGGTGGAGCTGATGCTGCACCAGCAGGTGGTCGGTACCGGTGCGCTGTCGCGCTCGATCTTCGGCAACGAGGAAAGCCTGCTGCTGTATCGCTCGATCACCTTCGCGATCTGGCCGCTGGTGACCACCACACACCTGCTGCGGCGCAAGCAGGTGCCGATGACCCGCGAGTCGCTGCGCCGACCGTTTTTCATGCAGTGCTACCTGACCGCGCCGTTCGCGGTGACGTTGTCCACCAGCATGGTGTTCGTGCGGTTGCCCGGCGAGATGTCGACCGTGCTCGGCACGGCGGTCGGGGTGGTCGCCGCGCTGTGGTATGGGGTGGTGCAGGCCGGCTGGCTGAAGATGGCCCTGCAGCGTTCCTGGCTCAACACGATCCTGTCCACGCTGTGGGTGCTGGTACTGGGATCGCTGATCAACCTCGTGATCGGGGTGGTCCTGCTCTCCAACTGACCCGGCCGCTGCCCCACTCAACCGCCATGTCGCGCATATCCTTTCCCTGCCCTTCCATGCGACCCTTTGGGAACGTTTTCATGGAATGGAGGGATTCCACATGCTGTCTCGTTTCCACCGGCCGGCGCTGCTGGCCCTGATGATGATCGCCGCCCCGCTGGGCACCGCCTGGGCGCAGGCGCCGGCGGCGTTGAAGGTCATGTCGTTCAATGTCCGCACGCCGGCCGATACCGACCCGGGCAAGCGCTGGGAAGACCGTCGCGATGCGATGGTCACCCTGATCCGCGAACAGCACCCCGAGGTGATCGGCACGCAGGAACTGGTGCAGAAACAGGGCGAGTACCTGGTCGCACACCTGCCCGGCTACGCGCTGTTCGGCAAGGACCGCCGCGGCGGCCACGGCGACGAACACATGGGCGTGCTCTACGACACGTCCCGTTTGAAGGTGCTCGAGTCGGGCGACTTCTGGCTGTCCGATACGCCGGACGTGCCGGGCAGCATCACCTGGGGCAACCTGTTCCCGCGCATGGTGACCTGGGCGCTGTTCCAGCGCCAGGCCGATGGCCAGCGCTTCTACCTGTTCAACACCCACCTGCCCTACCGTGATGAGGACGAGCCGCGCCGCGTGCTCGGCGCCAAGCTGATCGTCTCGCGGCTGGCCGCGCTGCCCAAGGACATCCCGGTGGTGGTCACCGGCGATTTCAACAGTGAGCCCGGCAGCGACACCTACAAGGCGTTCACCGCTGCGCTGGGCGATGCACGCACCCTGGCCGGCAAGGTCGATGGCCCGCGCCTGACCTTCCATGACTTCACTGGCAAACCCACGGTGGAACTGGACTGGATCCTGGTGCGCGGCTTCAGCGTGGACCGTTTCAGCACGCTGGACCAGAAGCCCGGTGGTGTGCTGCCCTCGGACCACTACCCGGTCCAGGCCGAGCTGCGCGTTGCCGCACCCAGCGCTGCCAAAGGCAGATAAGGGGGATCCGCTGGGCGGTCGATCGGCCGTCCAGCAGCATCACACCGCGTCGATGGCGACGGTGCGATAGAGGTTTCTTTCCGCACCGAGGATTGGACCATGGCCCATCGCAGCCGGCTCGCCGGCTTCATCATCGACTGCCAGGACGTGCCGGCCGACCGCGCCGCCGCGTTCTGGTCGGCCGCGCTGGGGTACACCGCGGCGCCGGCCTATCGCGAAGAACAGGCCGAGTACGCGGACCTGCAGGGCGCACCGGCGGGCCTGAACGTGGAAGTACAGCGGGTCGAGCACGCCTCTCGCGTGCATCTGGACATCGAGAGCGACGATATCGATGCCGAAGCGAACCGTCTGGAGAAACTCGGCGCACGCCGGATCGGCTTCGTGAAGCGCTGGTGGGTCATGGAGGCCCCGACCGGGCACCGCTTCTGCATCGTCCGCATGCGCGGCGATGAGGGTCATGCCCCCGCCAACGAGTGGCCGTGACACCGTGGCCCACCGGCTGACGGGGACGGCGCCATCGCCGTCCCCGTCACCTGGGCGGTCAGCGTTGCGTGACCGCCACCGGGGTGTTCGCTGCATCCTGCTGCTGGCCCCAGCCACCCAGCGCCTTGTACACACCGACCACACTGACGTTGACCGTCGATTCGGCCTCGGCCAGTGCATCGTCCGCGGCAAGCTGGGTGCGCTGCGCATCCAGCAGGGTCAGGAAGTCCTCCGAGCCCTCGCGGAAACGGATCTGCGCCAGCTCTTCGGCACGTCCCGCCGCTTGCGCCTGCTCGGCGACGATCGCCAGGCGGGCCTGCTGCTTGGCATACCGCGTCAACGCGTTCTCGGTGTCTTCCAGCGCCAGCAGCACCGCCTTCTCGTACTCGGCTGCGGCACCGTCGGCCTGCGCCTTGCTCGCGCGCAGCCGGGCTTTGACCGTGCCGAAGTCGAACGCAGCCCAGCTGATCGACGGGGTCACCGACCACGCTTTGTTGTTGCCGTTGACCAACCCGCTGGCATCGCCGGAGAGGAAGCCGACGAAGCCACTCAGGCTGATCCGCGGGAACAGGTCTGCGGTGGCCACGCCAACGCGTGCGGTCGCTGCCGCCAGCCGACGCTCGGCCACGCGCACGTCGGCGCGCTGACGCAGCAGATCGGTGGTGTCACCCAACGGCAACGCCTTGGCGTACGGCCGCATCTCGCGCGGCTGCAGCAGGCTGTCCAGTGCGTCCGGGCGCTGGCCCAGCAGCACTGCAAGACGATGACGTGACTGCACCTCGGCTACTTCCAGCAGCGGAATGTCGGCCTCGATCGCCTTCAGGCGCGCACGGCTGCTCTGCACGTCCAGCTCGCTGCCCGCGCCCAGTTCCCACCGGGTTTCGGTGAGCTTCTGGGTGTCGCGCAGATTGACCAGGGTGCGCTTGGCCACCGCGATGCGCTTCTGGGTGCCGCGCAGTTCGAAGTAGTTGCGCGCCACTTCCGCAGCGACGGTGACCTGGGCATCGGCGAGGTTGTCCTGCTCGGCACCCAGGTCCGCACGCGCCGCTTCGGCGGCGCGGCGCTGGCGACCGAACAGATCCAGCTCCCAGCCCGCATCGAAGCCGAGCTGGTAGGTCTCGCTGAAGACGCGCTCGCCACCCACCGTGGCATCCGGCTGCTTGCGGCGGTCATAGCTGCCGCCACTGGTGACGTGCGGCAACTGGTCCAGGCGCTGCTCGACGAACACCGCGCGGGCCTCGCGCACGCGCGACATCGCGATGCGCAGGTCCAGGTTGGTGCCCAGCGCTTCATGCACCAGTTGCTCCAGCACCGGATCGTCGAACTGGGCCCACCAGCTCGCCACCGGCGAGCTGGTGGTGAACACCGGCGCGGCGGCGCCCTGCAGGGTCACCGGCTCGGCCGGTGGCGCCTGGTAGTTGGGGCCGACGCTGACGCAGCCGGCCAGCAGTGCGCTGGTCACGGCCACGGTCAACAGGCGGATCACCATGGCAGCACCTCGCCGAGGTAGGTGAAGCTGCCATTGGGACCCTCGGCATCGATCAGCGCCATGCCGACGCTGGAGCGTGCGCCTTCGCTGATTTCGATCTCGCCTTCGCCGCCGTTCATGTCGGTCTTGACGTAACCCGGGTGCACGGTATTGACCTTGGTGGTGCTGTCGCGCAGCTCATAGGCCAGCTGCACGGTCCAGGCATTCACCGCGCTCTTGGAGGCGTTGTAGGCCGGCACGGCGAAGCCGTAGATCGGCGAGCCCGGCTGGCTGTGCAGGGTCAGCGAGCCCAGGATGCTGGACACGTTGACGATGCGGCCGGCCGGCGAGGCATTGAGCAGCGGCAGGAAGGCCTGGGTGACGGCGATCACCGCGAACACGTTGGTGTCGAAGGTGTCGCGCCAGGTCTGCAGGGTCTGCGCCGACGGGGCCAGCTTGATGTCGTCCAGCAGGATGCCGGCGTTGTTGACCAGGATGTCCAGGCGGCCGTGACGCTCGGTCACGGTCTGCACCGCCGCGGCGATGCTGGCGGCATCGCCCACGTCGAGCTGGATCGCTTCGACCGGCAGGCCCTCGGCCTGCAGCTTCAGCGCCTCGGCCACGGCGACGTCACGCTTGCGCCCAGCCAGCAGCGTATGCACGCCGGCCTGGGCCAGCTGACGGACGGTTTCCAGGCCGATGCCGCGGGTGGCACCGGTGACCAGGGCGATCTTTTGGGTAGCGGTATTCATGTGAAAAACCTCGCGGGGGAAGGAATCAATGGTGGATGGTCGGTTCACCGTGGGTCACCAGCTGCCCGCCGCCGTTACGGCTGACGAACTTGCGCAGGGCCACGTAGAACACCGGGGTCAGGAACAGGCCGAACAGGGTGACGCCCAGCATGCCGGCGAACACCGTGATACCGGTCACCGAGCGGACTTCCGCACCAGCGCCATGCGAGATGACCAGCGGGATGGTGCCGGCAATGAACGCAATGGAGGTCATCACGATCGGGCGCAGACGCAGGCGGCACGCTTCCAGTGCAGCCTCGACGATACCCTTGCCGCCCATTTCCAGTTCGCGGGCGAATTCGACGATCAGGATCGCGTTCTTGCATGCCAGGCCCATCAGCACCACCAGGCCGACCTGCACGAACACGTTGTTGTCGCCACCGGTCAGCCATACGCCGAATAACGCCGACAGCAGGGTCATCGGGACAATCAGGATCACCGCCAGCGGCAGCGACCAGCTCTCATACAGCGCAGCCAGCACCAGGAACGCCAGCAGGATCGCCACCGGGAACACGATGAAGGCGGCCTTGCCCTGGGTGGCCTGCTGGTAGCTCAGGTCGGTCCATTCGGTCTGCATGCCCACCGGCAGCACCTTGCCGGCGATTTCGGTCAGCTTGGTCATGGCCTCGGCCGAGGACAGCATGCGCGGGTCGGCTTCGCCGGCCAGGTCGGCCGCCGGGTAACCGTTGAAGCGCAGCACCGGGTCCGGGCCGTAGGTCTGCTTCACCGTGACCATCGAGCCGATCGGCACCATCTCGCCGCGGTTATTGCGGGTGCGCAGGCGACCGATGTCTTCCACGCTGTCACGGAACTGGCCGTCGGCCTGGGCGATCACCTGCCAGGTACGACCGAACTGGTTGAAGTCGTTCACGTACGCCGAGCCCAGGTAAGTCTGCAGCGTGTCGAACAACTCGGTCAGCTCCACGCCCTGGGCCTTGGCCTTGACGCGGTCCACTTCGGCATCCAGCTGCGGCACGTTGGCCTGGTAGCTGGTGATCGGGAACGCCATGCCCGGGGTCTGGGCGACCGCACCCTGCATCGTGCTCACCGCGGTCTGCAGCGCGCCGTAACCAAGGTTGCCGCGGTCCTGGATGAACATCTGGTAGCCGTTGCCGTTGCCCAGGCCGAGGATCGGCGGCGGCATCATGGAGAACGCGAAGCCCTCCTGCAGCCCGGCGATCTTGGCGTTGATCTCGGCATTGATCTGCGCGGCGGTACGGCCCTTGCGCTCACTGAACGGCTTGAGCGGAACGAAGGCGACACCGGTGTTGGGCGTGTTGGTGAACTGCAGCGCGTTCAGACCCGGGAACTGGATCGTGTGCGCCACGCCATCGGTGTTGCGCGCGATCTCGGCGACCTTGGACAGCATGGCGTCGGTACGTGCGATCGAGGAGCCTTCCGGCAGCTTCACGCCGGCGATCAGGTACAGCTTGTCCTGGGTCGGGATGAAGCCGGCCGGCACCGCCTTGAACATCAGGCCGGTGGCCAGCAGCAGGCCGGCGTACACCACGAACACCAGCCCACGACGGCCCAGCAGGCGGCCGACCGAACCGTGGTACTTGTCCGAGCTGGTCTTGAAGAAGCGGTTGAACGGACGGAAGATCCAGCCGAACAGACGATCGATCAGACGGGTCAGGCCATCCTTCGGCGCGCCGTGCGGCTTGAGCAGGCGTGCCGCCAGCGCCGGCGACAGGGTCAGCGAGTTGATCGCCGAGATCACGGTCGAAATGGCGATGGTGACGGCGAACTGCTTGTAGAACGCACCGGTCACGCCGGACAGGAACGCCATCGGCACGAACACGGCACACAGCACCAGCGCGATCGCCACGATCGGGCCGGACACTTCGCGCATCGCCTGGTGCGCCGCGGCCAGCGGGGTCAGGCCTTCTTCGATGTTGCGCTCGACGTTCTCCACCACCACGATCGCGTCATCGACCACGATGCCGATCGCCAGCACCAGCCCGAACAGGGTCAAGGTGTTGATCGAGAATCCCAGCACGTACAGCGCCGCGAACGTACCCACGATCGACACCGGCACGGCGATCAGCGGAATGATCGAGGCACGCCAGGTCTGCAGGAACAGGATCACCACCAGCACCACCAGCGCGATCGCCTCCAGCAACGTGGAGACCACGGCCTTGACCGAGTCACGCACGAAGATGGTGGTGTCATACACCGCTTCGTACTTCACGCCCGGCGGGAACTGCTTGGTCAGCTCATCCATGGTGTGGATGACCGAGTCGCGGATCTCCAGCGCGTTCGCACCCGGGGCCTGGAAGATACCGATACCGACCGCGTTCTTGCCGTCCAGCTGCGAGCGCAGCGTGTAGTCACCGGCGCCCAGTTCCAGGCGGGCGACATCGGACAGACGCACCACTTCACCGTCGTCACCGGCCTTGAGCACGATGTCGCGGAACTCCTGTTCGCTGCGCAGGCGGCCCTGCGCGTTGATCAGGGTCAGGAAGTCGCTGCTCGGCATCGGTTCGGCACCGAGCTGGCCCGCCGAGACCTGCACGTTCTGCTCGCGCATCGCACGCACCACGTCGCTGGCGGTCAGGCCGCGCGCGGCGATCTTGTCCGGGTCCAGCCACGCACGCATGGCGTAGTCGCCACCACCGAACATCTGCGCATCGCCGACGCCCTGCAGGCGTGCCAGGGCATCCTTGACGTGCAGGCGGGCGTAGTTGCGCAGGTACAGCGAGTCGTACTTGCCATCCGGCGAGGTCAGGTGGACCACCATCAGGAAGGTCGGCGACTGCTTCTGGGTGGAGACACCCTGGCGGCGCACGTCTTCGGGCAGGCGCGCCTGCGCCTGGGCGACGCGGTTCTGCACCTTGACCGCAGCTTCGTCCGGATCGGTACCCGGGCGGAAGGTCACGGTCATCTGCAGCACGCCGTCGGAGCCGGCGACGGACTTGATGTACATCATGTCCTCGACGCCGTTGATCGCTTCTTCCAGCGGCGTGGCCACGGTTTCGGCGATCACCTTGGGATTGGCGCCCGGGTACACCGTGCGCACCACCACCGAGGGCGGCACCACTTCGGGGTACTCGCTGATCGGCAGCATCGGGATCGCGATCAGGCCGGCGGCGAAGATCACGATCGACAGCACCGCCGCGAAGATCGGCCTGTCAATGAAAAAACGGGAAAAGTCCATGGGTGGATTCCTGGGGTTTCACCAGCGCCGGCGTGCACGACCCCGGCCGCTGTCGCAGGCGACAGCGGTGGCGGGTTCCCCTGCACGGGGCGATGGCAGTCACGGTAGAGCCGACCGTTGGTCGGCTGCTATGTAGAACCGACGGTCAGTCGGCTGCCCTTCAGTTCTTTGCAACAGCCGGCGCGGCTACCGGTGCGGCAACCGGCTGCATCGCGACGGCCTTGGCCTGGACCGGCATGCCGGGCATGAAGACTTTCTGCACGCCGTCGATGATCACGCGGTCGCCGGCCTTCAGGCCCTGCTCGACGATGCGCAGGCCGTCGGCATTGCGGCCGAGCTGGATATCGCGGCGCTGTGCCTTGTTGTCCTTGTCGACCACGTAGACGAACTTGCGGTCCTGGTCGGTCAGCACGGCCTTGTCATCGATCAGCATGGCCTGGAACTGGCCGCTGCCCAGCAGCTGCACGCGGGCGAACAGGCCCGGAGTGAAGGCGCGGTCGGCGTTGTCCAGCAGCGCGCGAACCCGGATGGTGCCGGTGCTGCGGGTCACCTGGTTGTCCAGGAAGTCGACCTTGCCTTCATGCGGGTAGCCGTCCTCGCCGGACAGGCCCACCTTCACCGGCAGTTCGCTGTCGCGCTCGCTCGGGCGTTCACCCTTGCGCGCCATCTGGGCGTAGCGCAGGAAGGTGCCTTCATCGGCATCGAAGTACACATGCACCTTGTCCAGCGAGACCAGCGTGGTCAGCACGCTGGCGCTGTCGCCGGCGGTGACCAGGTTGCCAGCGGTCACCATCGCGCGGCCGGCGCGACCGTTGATCGGGGCACGCACCTGGGTGAACTCCATGTTCAAGCGCGCTGCGTCAACAGCGGCCTGTGCAGCCTGCACCTGCGCCAGTGCCTGCTCGGACACCGCACGGCGCTGTTCCCAGGTTTCGGTGGAGATCGCCTGCTGGTCTGACAGGCGGCGGGCACGGTCGGCTTCGCTGCGGCTCACCTGGGCCTGGGTGCGCGCGCGGTTGAGCTCGGCGGTGGCGCGGTCCAGCTCGGCGCGGTAACTGCGTGCGTCGATGGTGAACAGCACATCGCCCTTCTTGACCTCCTGGCCTTCGACATAGTTGACCTTGTCGATATAGCCGGAGACGCGCGGACGCAGCTCAACGCTTTCGACCGCTTCGACGCGGCCGCTGAAGTCGTCCCACTGGCTGACCTGCTTGACCAGCACCGGCGCGGCACTGACCGACGGCGGCGGCGGCATGCCGGCTTCTTCAGCGTGGCTGCCACTGCAGGCGGTCAGCACCGCGGCGGCAAGGATCGAAACGCCGGCCATGGCCAGCCGTCGGGTGAAACGTTGCGGGGAGGAGTTGGAAGTCATGACATGCATCCGTACGTAGGGGTGGTGATACAGAATCGAAAACGTGGGGCGACGTGGGGGCGTAGCCTGGGACCTGAACCTCGGTAGAGGTCAAGCCGTGCCGGCCGTGTTGCGCGACAGCGGTGGAGGACGGTCGAGGTGCAGCAGTCCGCGCGGCAGTTCGGCATCGCGCGCGTCGCAGCGCACGATCGCGCGGTTGTCCGTGCAGTTGTCGAGCAGCGAGACCACGCGACGGCCGACCAGCAGCGCGCTCGGCCATTCGATGCAGGCCTTCGCTGCATTGGCCGGGGTGCACACGGGATCGCACACTTCCAGCATCTGCGCGCGCACGCCCAATGCCTGGGCTTCCTGGTGCAGGACCTGCGCGTACATGCGCGTGGCCGACATGGTGATCGACGACTCGCCATGCCCGGCCCACGGCTTGAAGCCGGCCGGGCCGCCGACCAGGACATAGCGCCGCGCCTGCGCACCACCGCGCACCAGCGGCAGCAGATGCCGCCCGGCGTGCACGTGCGGCATCACATCCGCCTGCAGCGCCTGCAACAACGCATCACCGCTGCGATCGGTCACCCGCCCACGGTTGTAGGGGCCGCCCATCGCATCCACCACCGCGGCCAGCGCGCGCGGCCGCCCGCCGATGCGCTCGGCCACGCTGCGTGCCGAGCCGTCATCGCCCAGCGAGCCGAGCAGGACTTCCAGGCCCGGCTCATCGGCGAACTGCTCCTGCAGCGCAGCCAGACGGCCGGGGTCGCGGCCGACCACCAGCACGGGGCTGCCGGCCTCCAGCAAGGCCGCCACGATGCCCTGGCCCACGCTGCCGGTGCCACCGAGCACCAGCACCTCGGGGGCCAATGTCCCATTCATGGGACTTTCACTCCCGTCGCCGGGATAATCCCAATTCGACCCAGTCGGTCGCCACTGCGGGCGCCGAGCTGGATGCTGCCACCGCGCTGCATGTTGGCAGGCGGAGTGAATTCCCGGAAAGCCTTACGGGACAAGGAACCCGGACGGGCTTCCACGGTCATCGCGAGGTCGAGCGGGGCGTTGGGGCCGCTACGCAGGCGGCCTAGAATGTTCCGCAACCACATGGTTGTCGTCCTTCATATCTGGAATGGCGCCAGATTAGTCCTCAAACTCCCCCTTGATTAGTCCGGATTTAGGGGAATAATCATCCCGTGCCCGGCACAATCATTTGCGGCACTCTTTCCCTCCCCCGACTTTGGATCCCGTCATGGCCCACGATCTCAACGACACGCTGATCTTCGTCAAAGTGGTCGAGCAAGGCAGTTTCATCGCCGCCGCCACTGCACTGGGGCTACCCAAGACGACGGTCAGCCGCAAAGTGCAGGAACTGGAAACGCGCCTCGGCGCGCGCCTGCTGCACCGGACCACCCGCCGCCTCGGCCTCACCGAGGCCGGCTCGGTCTATCACGAGCACTGCCAGCGCATCGCACGCGAACTGGAAGAAGCCGAAGGCGCGGTCAACCAGCTGCAGTCCGGTCCGCGTGGCTGGCTGCGCTTCACCGTGCCCTATTCGATCGGCATCACCTGGATCGCGCCGCTGCTGGGTCAGTTCCATGCGCAGTACCCGGAAATCCAGCTGGACATGCACCTGGGCAACGAGAAGCTCGACCTGATCGCCGGTGAGGCGGATCTGGCGCTGCGGGTGGGCACCCTGCCCGACTCCAACCTGGTCGCGCGCAAGCTCGGCAGCCTGCGCACGCAGGTGTTCGCCAGCCCGGCTTACATCGAACGCTATGGCGAGCCGCTGCATCCGGACGAGCTGCAGTTCCATCGCATCCTGGCGATGCGCAAGGCGCGCAACCTCAACAACAACCGGTTCTTCTGGCAGCTGGGCGAAAACGGCGGCGAACTGCTGGATTTCCCGGTGAATCCGCTGCTGGTGGCCAATGATCCGTCCGCGTTGAACGGTGCGCTGGTGTGTGGCGAAGGCCTGCTGCTGACCGGTGACGTGATGGCCAAGCCGTTCGTCGAATCGGGCATGGTGCGCCGCGTGCTGGCCGGTTGGACCGGGCCGGAAGTGGACTTCAACGCGGTGTTCGCCGGCGGCCGGCTGGTCTCGCCGAAGGTGCGCGCGTTCGTCGATTTCCTGGTCGAGAAGATGAACTTCGACGCCAACTACATGCTGGCCCAGTGCCCGGCGGCGAAGCTGGCCAAGCAGCAGCAGACGCAGGTGGAAACCGAGCTGCAGGCGACCGGGAAGCGGATTCTGGAGACGGTGACGGCGGTGTGATCCTGGCGATGCTTCATCAGTACAGTGCCGCATGAACGACAACGCCGCCCTTGGGCGGCGTTGTCGTTTTGGCGTTCCGTTCCCGCTTGCGGCGCGAACGTTGCAACAAGACCCGTCGCGTTATTGCTGCAACGGAATCACACGGATTTCGACGCGGCGGTTCTGCGCGCGACCGGCATCGGTGTTGTTGTCGGCAATCGGGTAGGCCTTGCCGGCACCGAGGGTTTCGATGCGGGCGCGCTGCACGCCCTGGCCGGCCAGGTAGGCGGCGACCGAATCGGCGCGTTCCTTGGAGAGACGGTTGTTGACTGCGTCGCTGCCGATGCTGTCGGTGTGGCCGACCACTTCGATCATGGTCTGGTTGTACTCGGCCAGCGTGCTGGCCACGCCGTTGAGCGAGCTGTAGAACTGCGGCTTCAGGGTGGACTTGCCGAAGTCGAAGGTGATGCCGTCCGGCAGGTTCAGGACCAGGTTGTCGCCATTGCGGGAGACGTCGATACCGGTGTTGGCGGTACGTTCGCGCAGCGCGCGTTCCTGACGGTCCTGGTACTGGCCGACCGCCGCGCCGCTGAGTGCGCCGATACCGGCACCGATCATGGCGTGCTGGCGGCGCTCGGTGGCGCTGTTGCCGCTGAGCAGGCCGGCGGCGACGCCGACGGCAGTGCCGATCAACGCGTTGCGGCCGGTGCGGTTCTGCTGTTCGACGGGGTTGCCGTACTGGTCACTCTGCACGTAGGAGCCACCGGTGGCGCAGGCCGTCAGGGCGGCAGCAGTCATCAGGGCCAGGGCCACGTTGCGGGTTGCGGGTCGAATCATGAGGTTTCTCCTTGGTTACCGGACGGCGCCGGCGTGCGGGCCGTGAAGAGCATAAACAGCCCAACGCGATGCCGGCATGATGAATGGAATGCTCGGCAGCTCCCTGTTCAGGTAATCGTTTACGGCTGCCATGCTCGATCCGGGGTGTGGGTCACGCTCCGCCCGTGTGGCGATACGCGGCCAAGGCGGCATCCCGACCCTCGGACAGATCCACCAGCGGCAAGGCCGGATAGCCTGGCGCGCACTCGGCCAGCAACTGCGGTGACTGCCACGGAGCAAAGCGCGCCTTGACCGGCAATGCGGCCAGCTCCGGCACCCAGCGCGAGATGTAACGCGCCTGCGGGTCGAACTTCTGCGACTGCGTGACCGGATTGAAGATCCGGAAGTACGGCGCGGCGTCCGCCCCGGTGCCGGCAACCCACTGCCAGCCCATGGTGTTGTTGGCCAGGTCCGCATCGACCAGCGTGTCCCAGAACCAGCGTGCACCTTCGCGCCAGTGCTGGCGCATGTGCTTGCACAGGTAGCTGGCGACGATCATGCGCACGCGGTTGTGCATGTAACCGGTCGCCCACAGCTCGCGCAGGCCGGCATCGACGATCGGGATGCCGGTACGGCCCTGCTGCCATGCACGCAGCGCGCCCGCATCGGGCTTGGCCCACTCGAACTGATCGAAGCGTGGGTTGAGATTGTGATCCGGCGTCTGCGGGAAATGATGCAGCAGGTGATACGAAAACTCGCGCCAGCCCAGCTCGCGGATGTAGCCGTCGATGTCGGCATCCCGGCTGGCACTGCGCTCGCCCTGCAAGCGGCGGACGATCTGCCACGGGGCGATCTCGCCGAAATGCAGGTGCGGCGACAGCAGCGAGGTGCCGACCCGGTCCGGCAGATCACGTTGCTCGCGATAGCCGTTGAGGGCACCGTCGATGAAGACCGTCAGTGCCTCGTGGGCGCCGGCTTCGCCGGGCTGCCAATGCGTCCAGAACTGCCGGTCCCATGGGATCGCCGGCGCCAGGCCCAGTGACTCCAGCGTTCCGCCGCTCGCGCTGTGCCCGGGGAACCGGTCCGGTACACCGCTCGGCGCCGGCAACTGGAGGCGGGTCAGCGCATTGCGCCAGAACGGGGTGAACACTTTGTACGGCCCGCCCTGCTGGGTTGCCACGTCCCACGGCTCGAACATCAGGCTGCCGTTGTGGCTGTCGGCCTCGATGCCCTGCTCGCGCAGTTCGCGCTTGATCTTCGCATCGCGCGGTTGGGTGGCCGGTTCGTACTTGCGGTTCCAGTAGACCGCCACCGCACCGGTCTGCTCGATCAGCGCCTGGAGCTGCGACTGACTGTCGCCCTGGCGCAGCACCAGCGAAGAACCGCGCGCACGGAGGTCAGCGTCCAGCGCCGCCAGCGAACGATGCAGCCACGCGTTGGACGCGCCACCGGGCGCCCAATCGCCCTCTTCGTGTGGCGCGTGGATGTAGACCGGCACCGGCACATGGCCGGCATCCAGGGCGGCCTGCAGGGCCGGGTTGTCCTGCAACCGCAGATCACGGCGAAACCACACCAACGCTACCGACACGAGACTACCCCGGAAGATTCGAGAGGCAATCATAGCCAGTGCAGGTGAAGGACAGGCAGCGGGTACGCGCGGATGGCCCGCACTGTTCCACATCGCCACGCTTGACCTCAATCACGCTTGAGGTTCTATCGTGGCGTCCTCCCTTCCGCTCCCCCCCCTGGAGATGCACATGGCCTACACCCTCCCCGCCCTGCCCTACCCCTACGACGCACTCGAACCGCACTTCGATGCACGCACGATGGAAATCCATCATGCCAAGCACCACCAGACCTACATCACCAATCTCAATGCCGCGCTCGCCGATGCCGGGATCGAGAACACGGATATCGACGCGCTGATCGCCGATATCGGGTCCCTGCCCGAAGGTGTGCGCAACGCCGTCCGCAACAACGGTGGCGGGCATGCCAACCACAGCCTGTTCTGGACGGTGCTGACCGCCAACCGCGGCACGCCGGAAGGCGCCTTGGCCGAAGCGATCGATCGCGACCTCGGCGGCTACGCCGCGTTCAAGGAGGCCTTCACCAAAGCCGCGCAGACCCGCTTTGGCAGTGGCTGGGCGTGGTTGACCTTGAGCCGCGATGGCAAGCTTCTGGTGGAGAGCAGCCCGAACCAGGACAACCCGTTGATGGGCGAGGTCGCGGGCCTCTCCGGTGGCACACCGATCCTGGGGCTGGATGTGTGGGAGCACGCTTACTACCTGAACTACCAGAACCGCCGCCCGGATTACATCGCCGCCTTCTTCGAGCTGATCGACTGGGCCGAAGTCGCGCGCCGTTACCAGGCCGCCGGCGGCCGTTGATGGACACGGGTCCTGCACTGGGCCTCGGCACGCAGCCCTCCGCCACGTTGTCCGAGGCTGCAGTGCTGGACCCGCCGCTGTCTGCGGCCGCGCTGCGCCATGCCTTCGGCCAGTACCCGACCGGGGTCGCCATCGTCGCCACTCACAATGACGACGATGCCCTGTTCGCGATGACGATCAACTCCTTTGCTTCGTTGTCGCTGGACCCACCGCTGCTGCTGTGGAGCCTGTCGAACCGCTCGCCCGATGTGGCCGTGTATCGCATCGGCAGGCCATTTTCGATCAGTATCCTGGCCGCCCGGCAGATCGCGTTGGCGCGGCATTTCGCCGATGGAAAACGGCGGCGCGTGCCGGTGCCCGGCACGATGATGGTGCACCCCAGTGGCGTACCGCTGGTCCGCGGCGCGGTTGCGCAGCTGATCTGTACGGTCGAACAGACCCTGTCCGCCGGTGATCATGTGCTGGTCATCGGCCAGGTGGTGCAGTTGGATACCGCTCCCGGCGACACCCTTGCCTTCCACCGCGGGCGCTACGCCCGCGTCACCACTGCCTGAGTCTGCGTCGAATGGATATCTCCGCACTGCAACGTCTGCTCGCACAGGGTCGCGACAGCGCCCTGCTCCGCTTCGGTCTGGGCAAGGCCCTGCTCGACGCGGGTGACACCGCGGAGGCGGTCATCCATCTGCAGCGCTGTGTCGCACAGGATCCACAGTACTCGGCGGGCTGGAAATGGCTGGGTAAAGCGCATCTGGCGGGCGGCGACAAGGCCGCCGCGGCCCAGGCATGGCAGGAAGGCCATCGCGTCGCCGGGACCAATGGCGACAAGCAGGCGGTCAAGGAGATGGCCGTGTTCCTGCGCCGGTTGCAGAAGGCGGACGTGGGCCGGGCGTGAGCGCCCGGTACCGCGCCCGCGCTGGTCAGTCGCCTCTGGCGCGGCGCTGATGGGCGTCAAAACGCTGCATCGAGGCGCGGATCAGGGCCTTGGCCTCGGCGGCGTTGCCCCAGCCGTTGAGCTGGACCGGATTGCGCCCGGCCGGCAGGTCCTTGTAGACCCGGAAGAAGGCTTCGATGCGCTGCCGTTCGATCAGCGGCAAGTCATCCAGGTCACGGATGTTGGCGTAGGTCGGGTCGATCTTGTCGGTCGGCACGCCGATCACCTTTTCGTCCTGCTCGCCGTCATCGACCATCTTGAGGAAGCCGATCGGGCGGAAGCGGACGATCACCCCCGGATGCAGCGGCTCACGGGTCAGCACCAGTGCGTCCAGCGGATCGTTGTCGCCGGCCAGGGTGCGCGGCATCGAGCCGTAGTTGGCGGGATACGCCACCGGCATCGACTGGAAGCGGTCCACATGGACCAGACCGTCGTCCTTGATCTCGTACTTGGTGAAGCTGCCGGCCGGGATCTCCACGGCCAGGTTGACCTCCTCGGGCGCGGTCTTCGGTTGCGCAGCGAGGAACGGGTGCAGCACCGCGTTGGCGGCGACGCCCGCGCCGGCGATGAGCAGCAGCACGGTGGCAAGCGCTGCCAGCGGGAGGGTGCGTCGATGGATCATCTCGGTCTCCATGAATGGCCGGGCACGCCGCAGCGGCCCGGCCGATCAGTCATTCCCAGCAACGGTCGGCACGGCCCTTGAGGGTCTGGGCGCGCGTGCAGTCACGGGGGGCGATGCGGCCCTGCATCAATTCGGCCTTCTGTTTGCGACCATCGGCGCCACGTGTCAACTCGAAACCGTCGTACAGGCGTCCGGTAACGGTGCGCGCCTCGTAACGCAGGTGCGTCGGATCGATCTTCAGTACCTGGAACAACTGCGTGTCCTCTCCGACCGGCGCCATGGTGGCGCGGGCCTCATCGGACAGCCGGTACTGCTTCGGCCCGGCCACGGTGACCACGAACTGCGGCGTCGCGTCCTGCCCTTCGCCACGGCGGCCGTAGGTGTGGTCATGCCCCTGCAGGACCAGATCGACCTGGTAGCGGCGCACCACCGGCAGCAGCACATCACGCAGCTCAGTGTTCTCGCGGCCTTCGCGCGGCGAATAGAACGGCTGGTGCAGCAGCACGATGCTCCACGGCTGCGGGTTGTCCGCCAGTACCTTGTCCAGCCACGCCGCCTGGGCGTTCGCCGTGCCCAGGTCGAGCGCGGAGGTGCCATCCAGCACGGCGATGCGCACGCCCTGGTAGTCGAACCAGTAGGTACTGGTGTCGGCGGCGTCCACGCCATTGCGCGGCAGCGCGAACGTCACCGGCCAGTGGCGACCGAGCACGCGACGCTCCTGCGGGGTGTCTTCGAACTCCTCGACGTACTCGTGGTTGCCGATCGCCGGGGCGACCGCGGTTTCCTGCGGCAGCCAGCCGGCGGCGGCGAACCACTCGCCCCACTCGCTGTCATCCTGGCCGTCGCCGCCACTGACCAGGTCCCCGGCGAACAGGCTCAGGCGCGCGTCCGGGGCGGCCTTGAGGCCGGCCCGCATGACCCGGGAGACGTGGCTGAGGTTCTTGTTCTGGGTGTCACCGAAATACAGCAGGGTCAGCGGCTGCTCGGCGCGGCCGGCGGTACGCAGCTGGTTCCAGGCACTCCAGGTGTTCTGGCCCTGTACGCGCCACAGGTACAGGGTGTCCGGCTGCAGGCCGGTCACGTCGGCACGGTGATGATGGGACGCGCCGAGTTCAGTGGTCAGCGCCTGGGTGGTCGCGGTGATGCGGGTCGGCGTGCCGACATCCGGCGAATCGCCGGCCACGACCCATTCCAGCACGGGCGACTTCACCGAGGTGTCGGTGCGCCAGGCGACCGAGAAGTCGCGCGCGGCGTCCTGTGCCGGCGAGGCGACCAGCCGGTCCGGGAAACCGGTCGCCGCGTAGTGGCGGTTGCCCGCGGGTACCTGGGTGTTCGGCTCGGCGCCGTTCTCGGCATCTTTTTTCGCCACGGCACTGCCGCTGCACAGCAGCAGCGCCATCGCCAGTGCGATCAGGGCGGCAGGAACGCGGCTCACGCGCCACACTCCAGCGGCAGCGACAACTGCCTGGCGATGCTCGCCCAGTCGAACGCGACCACGCCCTGGTCATCGTGCACGGCGTACAGCGCACCGTGCGGGAAACGCGCGGACGGCGCCTGCATCGACCAGATGCCGTCGGTGTTGGCCACCGTATTGCCCTGGAACGCCCCGACATGTTTCAGGCTGTGGCGGTCGAACAGATGGAACACGCTGCGCTGCTTGCCCTGCTCGGTGGTGATCCACCAGCCATCCTTGCCGCAGGTCCGCAGCATCACGCCTTCGGCCTGGGCCTGGAATGCATCGCGTCCGAACGTGGTGCCGCTGAAACGGCCCTCCAGCGTGTAGACCTTGATTTCACTGGCGTAGGTTTCGTCCTCTTCGGCGATCAGCAGGCGGTCATTGGCCGGGTCGCCCCAGATCGATTCGACCACCCGCAGCGCGCCTGCGTCGGTGGTGTCACCGATGCTGGCGGTGAGCGAGGCCTGCGCCATGCCGTCCTGCACGGTGAGCGCATAGCGGCGCACTCGCTTGTCCAGCTCGGCCAGCGGCGGCAACACGTCGTTGCCCTGCGCGTCTTCGCCAGCGTCGTAGGAATCGGTCACGTAGACATCGTAGCCCCCGCCCTGTTTGTTCACCCACAGCCCGTACGGTTTGCGCAGGTCCTCGGCGCCGAACACGCCCAGCGGGGTGAAGTCCGGCAGCTGCAGCACCTGCACGCGGTGGTTGTCGCGCTCCACGATCAGCACCAGGTCATCGACCACGGCGATGCCGTTGGGGCGGTCGAACTGGCCCGGGGCGGTGCCGAGGCTGCCGACGTCGCGCAGGTGCGCGCCAGTCTGCCCGTCATAGACCACCAGCTTGTCGGTTGCCTTGGCGGTGGCGATCAGCCAGACCTGGCCCTCGGGGGTAGTCCAGCTGGCCGGCGAGTCGATGTTGTCGTCCGGGGTCATCGGGGTCAGGAATGCCTCGGCGACGGTGGCGACATGGCGTGCGGTGCGGGCATCGACGGCCGCGGTCGGCGCGGCGGGTGCCGCCGGCTCCGGTGCGCCGCCCGGCTTGCAGGCGCTCAACAACGCCAGCGTGAGCAGGCCCAGGCAATGCGTGGCGCGCATCACAGGGCCACCTTCAGGCCGAGGGCGTAGGTGCGACCGTATTCCTCGTTCTGCAGGGTGCGCGAGCGCACGCCCTGGTAAAGCTCCAGCGGCTTGTCGAGCAGGTTCTGCGCTTCGAAGTAGACGCTCACGTTCGAGGTGATCTTGTAGTCCATGCTGAAATCGAGCTGGGTGTTGGGTGCGACGTAGATGTCATAGGCGCGGCTGTCGCCCAGCGAGTCCAGATACTCGCTGCGGTAGACCGCCGCCACGCGGGTACTGAAGCCGGCCTTCTCATAGCCGATGTGCGCGCTGTACACGTGCCTGGACGCGCGCGGCAGCATGAAATCGTCGCGCTCGCGGCCGGCCACGCCCGGGTCGAAATCGGTATCCAGCCAGGTGCCGCTGGCGCCGACCAGCAGACCATCCCAGCCGGCCGGCAGGAAGGCGAGCTGTTGCTGCCAGTTGAACTCGGCGCCCTTGACCGTGGCCTTGTTGCCGTTGATCACCCGGGTGACTTCGAAGCCGGGATACGCCGGATCGCTGTTGCTCACGGTGTTGACGATGTAGCCGTCGATCGACTTGTGGAACACGCCCAGCGAAACGATGCCAGTGCTGCCGAGATACTTCTCGATCGACAGGTCGATGTTCTTCGATTCGTACGGATCCAGCTGCGGATTGCCGACCCGGACTTCCTCATCGCCACGGCTCAGGCCCACGCGCGGTGCCACGTCACCGAACGACGGGCGCGAAACGGTCTTGTTGGCGGCCGCGCGCAGCACCCAGTCATCGCCTGCGTCGTAGCGCAGATGCAGGTCGGGCAGCACGTTGGTGTAGCTGCGGCTCACGCTCAGCGGGGTGACCGTGAAGCTGCGGCCGTTGGGCGCCACGTCCACGCTGTTGCCGGTGGCGCTGAACTGGGTGCTTTCCACGCGCACGCCGCCGATGATGCGCAGCGCGCCAACATCCCAGGTACCCATCGCGTAGCTGGCGAAAATGTCTTCGCTGGCGGTGTAGTCCTCTTCCAGCGAGGTCAGCGCGTTACCACCGGCATCCTGCGGGCGGGCACTGTACTGGCCCCCATGCTGGGCCCAGTAGCGGCGCATGGCGTCCGAGCTCATCCCTTGGCCGAGGCTGCCACCCCGGTGATCGGGAGTGGCGGTGGTCCAGTCCGACAATGCCACGTCCGGGCCGACGCGCAGTTCGCGCTCATCGACGTTGACGTCGCGGTCGCGCCAGCGGCCCAGCAGGCCGATCTTGTAACTGGAGGAATCCCCATCGAAGCGCACGTTGATCTGCGCGCTGCGCTCGCTGTCGTTGACCTGCTTCGGGGAGAGCACGAAGCGGTCGAAGTCGTAGTTGCCGTTGTCCATCCACTGCGCGCTGGTCAGGGTGTAGCGCGGGATGCCGCTGGTCTGATCGACGGTGGCGCCGAGGTCATCCCCGTTGTACTCGAAGCGCGCTTCCATCTCGTCGTTGACGCGCTCTTCGGTCCGCGTGTAGCCCACCTTGTAATCGACCACCGCGTTGGTGAGGCGGTTCTCGCCACCGGCGCTGGTGGTGAAGGTATTTTCCTTCTTGGTGCGGTAGCGCATGCGCTTCTGGATCGCATCGGCGGGCAGGTCATCGACGCGATACTGGTTGTTGCCCAGCGCGGTGACCTCGCCATCGCCGAAGTTGAAGATCGTGCGCTGGCGGGTTTCGGCATCATCGAACTGGCTGTACAGCGTGCGCAGGTAATAGCGATTGTCGTCGTCCGGATGCCAGTCCAGATTCAGATTGGCGCCGATGCGCTTGCGCTCGATATCGTACTTGCGCTGCTGCAGGCTGTTGGCGAACAGGTCGTCCTCGGCACCACCGTCGAACTCGCCGTACTCCACTTCGGTATTGTCCGACTCGAACTTGCGGTTCTGGTAGTTCACGCCCAGCGCCACGCCGAAGGTATCGGCGAACACTTCGCTGTAGTTGATCGCGGCCTTCGGGCTGGTGTTGCCCGACAGTTGCTGGTGGCTGGCCTCGATCTTGCCGCGCAGGTTGCGGCCTTCGCGGTCGAACGCCGAGGCCGACTCGACCAGGATCGCGCCACCGATGGCGTCGCCGGGCATGTCCGGGGTCGGCGACTTGACCACGCGCAGGCGCTCGGTCGAGTCGGAGGGAATCACGTCCAGCGGTGCAGCGCGGCTGGAGTCCTCCGGCGTGCCGATGGCGATGCCGTCGACGCTGACGCTGTTGAGATTGGCATCCAGGCCACGGATGACCACGAAGCGCCCCTCGCCCTGGTCACGGGTGACACTCACGCCGGGCAGGCGCTGCAGCGACTCGGCCACGTTCTTGTCCGGGTAGACGCCCATGGCATCGGAGGACACCGCGTCTTCGATCGCATCGCTGCTGCGCTTGAGGTCGACCGCGCGGGTCTGCGACTCCAGCTGCGGGCGTACTTCTACACGGTCCAGATCGATGGCCGCGGCACCGGCCGCGGCGCCGCTGGTCACCGCACCGCCATCGGGCGCGTCGGCGGCATGGGCGGACGGGGTGATCACCGCCAGCAACGAGAGGCTGATCGCCAGGCCCAACGGACGCTTCTTCTGCACTGCATTCCCCAATCTGTGTAAAGAATGGGTCAGCACGGTATGTCCGGCAGGTTGCATGGGGATGACACCGGTGGATGCGGCACCGCTCCAGAGACCCCCCCGTCACCTTTCCGTCACGCGACTCTGGCCCGGTACAGTGCGGCTGCGGCACACTATCAGCCTCTCCTTTGCCAACCCTCCCCCCATGAAAATCGTCGAAGTGCGCCATCCGCTGGTGCAGCACAAAATCGGCCTGATGCGCGATGCGTCCCTGAGCACCAAGGACTTCCGCGAGCTGGCCAATGAACTCGGTGGGCTGCTGGCCTATGAGGCGACCGCCGATCTGGATACCGAAGCCCACACCATGGCCGGCTGGGCCGGTCCGGTGACGGTGCAGCGCATCGCCGGCGCCAAGATCACCGTGGTGCCGATCCTGCGCGCCGGCCTGGGCATGCTCAGTGGCGTGCTCTCGCTGATCCCCGCCGCGCGGGTGAGCGTGGTCGGCCTGCAGCGCGATGAGGAAACCCTGCAGCCGGTGCCCTATTTCGAGCGCCTGACCGGCCGCCTGGAAGAGCGCGATGCGCTGATCCTGGACCCGATGCTGGCCACCGGTGGCACCCTGATCGCCACCATCGACATGCTCAAGCGCGCCGGCGCCCGCCGCATCAAGGGCATCTTCCTGGTCGCGGCGCCCGAAGGCATCGCCGCCGTGCAGGCCGTGCACCCGGACGTGGAGATCTTCACCGCCGCGATCGATGCCCAGCTCAACGAGAAGGGCTATATCCTGCCGGGCCTGGGCGATGCCGGCGACCGCATCTTCGGGACCCGCGTGGTCGGCTGATGGTGTCGTGCTGACCGGCGGCCAGCACCGGCCGCCGCGGCTTCACACGGCCTAGCCATGGCCGGGCAGAAGCTGCGCGCACCATCAACCCGTGCGTGGAGCTGCGTCATGAAGACCGTGTCCCTGCTGGCCTGCCTGCTGCTTCTGGGTGGCCCCGTGATTGTCAGTGCCGCCACGCCGCAGCAACAGCGCATGGCCGACTGCTCAGCCAAGAACAAAGGCAAGACCGGCGAGGACTACAAGTCCGCGCAGAAGGCCTGCCTCAGCGGCCCCGCCCCGGTGGCGAGCACGCCGCAGGAACGCATGAAGAGCTGCAACGCCGATGCGGCCGCGAAGAATCTGGCCGGCGATGCGCGCAAAACGTTCATGAGCGGTTGCCTGAAGGCGCATTGAGGCGTCGAACCGGGCTGTTGCCCGTGCCACGGGGATCGGTGCCGAGCAACGGTCGGCACCGACCGGCGTGGTTACGCGGCCGGGACAGCCCTGGGCGTTACGCCAAGGCGCGGGCTTTCAGTTCGGCCTGTTCGTGCACGGTGCCGAAGCGGCCCTTTTCATCGCGTGACACCTGCGCCAGCGCGCACTGCGGGTCATGGGTGAAAAACAGATGGACGTTACGGGCCAGTTTGTCTTCCAGGAAGCTGCGCTTCTCGTCGATCAGCAGTTCGGCGTTGCGGTCGTAGCCCATGGTGATCGGCACGTGCACCCACGAGCGGCCCGGGATCAGGTCCGCGCAGAACACCACCCCACCCCGTGCCTGGCCATCCACGGTTTCCGGCCCCGTGATCTCGGCCAGCATCAGCCCCGGCGTGTGCCCGTCGCTGAAGCTGAAACGCACGCTGTCGCCCAGCGTCTTCGAGTACGGGCCATCGACGATTTCCAGTCGCCCGCTTGCCTGCAGCAGGCCGGGCAGTTCGGGGATGAAACTGGCGCGGTCACGCGGATGCGGATGCAGCGCGCGGGCCCAGTGCCCGGCGCCGACCAGGAAAGTCGCGTTCGGGAACAGCAGTTCCGGCGAGCGACCTTCGCTCCACGGCGCCAGCAATCCACCGGCGTGATCGAAATGCAGGTGGCTCAGCACCACCACATCGATATCCTCATGCTCGAAACCGGCCTCGCGCAGGGATTCGATCAGCACATGGCTGGGTTCCTGCACGCCATAGCGGTCGCGCAGCCGAGGCTCGAAAAACGCGCCGATCCCGGTTTCGAACAGCACCGTCCTGCCGGCCAGCGGGCTGGCAAGCAGTGCGCGGCAGGCCAGTTCGATCCGGTTGAGATCGTCCGGCACTGCCCACTTTTCCCAGACGGCGCGCGGCGCGTTGCCGAACATCGCACCGCCGTCGAGTTTCTGGGAGTTACCGCGGATGGACCATAGTTTCATTCGCAAATTATCGTCGTGTGGCCGTTAAATATTCGCTAGCCACCGCCCATGAAAAAACCCCGCCACTGGGACGGGGTTTCTCGTTTCTGGGTTGAATCAGTGCGCCTGGCTGACCTCGGCACTGCCGACCGGATTGCGCGGGTCGCTGCCCCCGCTGAGCAGGTTGCTGCGGCGGTCCCATTCCACGGTCTGCAGGTTGCCCCATACGTGGCTGGAGCCGCGGCCACCGGCGGCGGTATCGCCGGGCAGATCGATCTTGTGGCCCATCGCCTGGAGCTGCTTGATGGTGCCGGCATCGAAGGTGCCATCCTCGGCTTCGATCAGATCCGGCAGCCACTGGTGGTGGTAACGCGGCAGCGCAGCGACCTGCTGCGCGGTCAGGCCATCATCGTAGCCCAGGATGCCCAGCAGCACCATGGTGATGATGCGGCTGCCACCGGGCGTGCCGAGCACCACGACCTTGTCGGCGGACTCCATGAAGGTCGGCGTCATCGAGCTGAGCATGCGCTTGCCCGGCTTCGGCGCATTGGCCGCATAGCCCATCACGCCGAAGGCATTGGGCGTGCCCGGCTTCAACGCGAAGTCGTCCATCTCGTTGTTGAGCAGCACGCCGGTGCCCGACGGAATCAGGCCCGAGCCATACAGCAGGTTGACGGTCTGGGTCGCGCCGACGCGGTTGCCTTCGCGGTCGATGATCGAGAAGTGCGTGGTCTCGTCATCTTCCAGCGGGGTCGGGTTGCCCGACAGCAGGTCGCTCGGGGTGGCCTTGTCCGGATGGATGGTGGCACGCAGGCCCTGCGCGTAATCCTTGCTGGTCAGCACCTTCTGCGGGATGTCCACGAAGTCCGGGTCACCCAGGAAGAAGGTGCGGTCGCGGTAGGCGCGACGCATGGCTTCCACCACCAGATGGGTGCGGTGCGCCGGATCCAGGTCCTTCAGGTCCCAGCCTTCCAGGATCTGCAGCATGGCGGCCAGCGCGATGCCGCCGGAGGACGGCGGCGAGGCGGTGGTGATGGTCCAGTCGCGGTACTTGAAGGAGATCGGTTCGCGCAGCTTGACCCGATAGCCGGCCAGTTCTTCGGCGGTCCATTGGCCACCGGCCTGCTTCACGCCCTTGAGCAGCAGCTTGCCGGTCTCGCCCCGGTAGAAGCCATCGAAACCCTGGTCGGCCAGGCGCTCCATGGTCCGGGCCAGTTCCGGCTGGCGGAACAGGTCGCCTTCGGCGATCGGCGTGCCGTTGCGCTCATACACTTCGCGCGTGCCGGGGTAGCGCTGCATCACCGCGCGCCGCGATTCGTAGCCCTTGGCCATCCGCGCATACACCGGGAAACCGTCGCGCGCGATGCGCATCGCCGGTTCCAGCGAGGTCTTCAGCGGCAGCTTGCCATGCTTGGAGGACAGTTCCACCAGTGCCGCCGGCAGGCCGGGAATACCGGCCGACCACGGGCCATTGACCGAACGGTCGCGGTCCAGCTCGCCTTTCTTGTCGAGGAACGCGGCGGGGGTGGCGGACGCTGGCGTGGTCTCGCGCGCATCCAGCATCACGTCCTTGCCGGTGGCCGCATCGTGCAGCAGGAAGAACCCGCCGCCGCCCAGGCCCGAGCTGATCGGCTCGACCACGGCCAGCGTCGCCGAAACGGCCACGGCCGCATCGAATGCGTTGCCGCCCTTGGCCAGGATTTCCATGCCCGCTTCCGTGGCCAGGTGATGGCCACTGGCGACGGCCACGCCATCAGGGTGTCCGGCCAGGGTCGACTGCGGGGATTCCGCAGCCCAGAGGCCCGGGCTGACCAGCAGGACCAACAGCAACCAACGACGCGACAGCGTGCTCATTTGGGCAGAAACTCCGTGACATACAATTCGGGATGATCGCGCTGCAGCCCGTGCAGCTTGGCCAGCAGGGCGTCCTGGGTTTCCGGAATGTCCGGATCGGGATCGATGCACTCGACCGGGCAGACGACCACGCACTGCGGTTCGTCGAAATGTCCCACGCACTCGGTGCAGCGGGCCGGATCGATCACGTAGATGGTTTCACCCATCGAAATGGCCTGGTTGGGACAGGCCGGCTCACAGACGTCGCAATTGACGCAGAGCTCATTGATTTTCAGCGACATGGCGTTACTCCACGCCCGCGCCGGCGGATGAGAACCGGCCCACGCGGGCGCGCGGGCCGGTCATCGGTGACGCCCCTGCGGGCGCCACCCGGGCCGCGCACGAGGCACGGCCGCCACTGCACGGGTTACTTGGCTTCGACGAAGATGTACTCGGCGCCGGTCGGCTGGATGATCGACTGGACACGGGCGTTGTCGGCAGCCTTGCCGATGAACACCACGCGCACACCCTTCATCGAGTCCGGCGAGACGTCCTTGAACACGGCCTGGATCATGTCGGCCATCTTGGCCGAGGCCGAAGAACCGAAGGCCAGCATGTTGCCCGGCTGCACGCCACGGCCCACGGCCTGGGTGGCGCTTTCGACCTGGCGCTCATACTTGGCGGCGAATTCCGGGTCCGATTCCGGGGCGAGGTAATACAGGTACGGGCTGTTGGTGATGTTGCCCATGTTCTGCACGGCCACGGCCTGCAGGTACTTCTTCCAGCCGGCATCGTCATCGGCAGCCGGGGCGACCAGCGCCTGCTGGGCTTCGACGACCGGTGCGGCCTCTTCCTTCTTGCAGGCGGTGAAGGCCAGCGCGAACGACGCGATCAACATGGCACGCATGGTGTTGTTCATGGAATTCCTCCCTTGGTGATTCTTGGTATGTATGGGTCTGACAGGTACTACGCTTGGCCCGACTTCGCTTCACGGACCTTGCGCAGCGCCTCAAGCACTGCGGACGGCACAAAGCCGGACACGTCGCCGCCCAGGCGGGCGATCTCGCGGACCAGCGAAGACGAAATGAAGCTGTGTTGCTCGGCCGGGGTCAGGAACAGCGTCTCGACCTCCGGGATCAGATGGCGGTTCATGCTCGCCATCTGGAATTCGTATTCGAAATCGGACACCGCGCGCAGGCCGCGCAGCAGCACCCCGCCCTGTACCGAGCGCACGAAATGCGCCAGCAGGGTATCGAAACCACGCACTTCCACGTTGCGGTTATGGCCCAGTGCATCGCGGGCCAGCTGGACGCGCAGCTCCAGCGGCAGCGTCGGCCCCTTGGATGGACTCTGCGCCACGCCCACCACCACCTTTTCGAACAGCGGCGCAGCACGGTTCACCAGGTCGATGTGACCGTTGGTGATCGGATCGAAGGTGCCCGGGTACACGGCAATGCGGCGGTTGGCCACGGTCATACGGTAGCTACGCGTGTTGGTCTGGTGAAAGTGTAGCAGTGGCGCGGCGATACAGGGCAAAACGGACCTCCCGGGTGCCCCCTTCGCGGTGCAGCAGCCACGGCGCGGGCATCCTCGGTGCCTGGTCGGCCGGGGACTCCACGTACAGCCAGGCATCGGTGGCCAGATGCGCGGGCAGCCCGGCGATCACCGCGTCCCACAGCCCATCGGCGAACGGCGGATCGATGAAGACGATGTCCGCCAGCGGCCCCGCCGGCTGCCGCAGCCACTGCAGCGCATCGGCCTGCACCACCGCGATCTGCTCCTGCGCCCCCAGCTTGGCCACCGACTCGCGCAGCTGCCGGGACAATGCCGCGTCCCGCTCCACCAGCGTCGCCTGCGCCGCCCCCCGCGACACCGCCTCCAGCCCCAGCGCCCCGCTGCCGGCGAACAGGTCCAGCACCCGCGCCCCGCCCAGCCGCGGCATCAACCAGCTGAACAGCGTCTCGCGGACCCGGTCACTGCTCGGCCGCAGCCCCGGCGACAGCGGCACCGGCAGCTTCGTATTGCGCCACTTGCCCCCGATGATCCGCACCTGGCCCACGGCGGCGGCCGGCTGTCGCGGTTTCATGCGTGGCTCCGGAGACAAAGGGAAACGGGATGGGCAAAGGGGCGGAAAAGAGTCATGGGCACCGAGGGCAGGCGATTCAGCCTGACATTCTAGGTTGTCGCAGTAAAACCCGCGCCCTTCGCTCACGTACCACGTGCCGTTACGACGATGCCAACCTGCCGGAGGGGTCCACCTGCACCACACCGGATCCCTGACAGGAGGATGGCGGGTACGGGGTGCCGGGAACGTTGGGCAGCAGGGATGCTGCCCACGAGGCCCCATGAATGGGTTCACGCCGCGTCCCGGCACCCCGTACCCGCCATCCTCCCTGCGCAGCCAGGCAGGCGCCGTGGCGGACGCACACCACTTGAATTCGGGACAATCCACCCCTACCCCTTGAGCCAGCCGCCGCGCCGGGCGCGGCAATGTCCCAAGGAGCAACACGACCCATGACCGTGCAGACCCAAAAAGAAACCCTGGGCTTCCAGACCGAAGTCAAACAGCTGCTGCAGCTGATGATCCACTCGCTGTACTCCAACAAGGAAATCTTCCTTCGCGAGCTCATCTCCAACGCTGCCGATGCCTCGGACAAGCTGCGCTTCGAAGCACTGACCCAGCCGGCGCTGCTCGAGAACGACGGCGATCTGCGCATCCGCGTCAGCTTCGATGCCACGGCCAATACGCTGACCATCGACGACAACGGCATCGGCATGAGCCGCGACGAAGCGATCACCCACCTGGGCACCATCGCCAAGTCCGGCACCGGCGACTTCCTGCGCCAGCTCTCCGGCGACCAGAAAAAGGACTCCCAGCTGATCGGCCAGTTCGGCGTCGGCTTCTACAGCGCCTTCATCGTCGCCGACCAGGTGGACGTCTACTCCCGTCGCGCCGGCCTGCCCGCCAGCGAGGGCGTGCACTGGTCCTCGCGTGGCGAAGGCGAGTTCGACGTGGAAAGCATCGACAAGCCCGAGCGCGGCACCCGCATCGTGCTGCACCTGAAGGACGACCAGCGCGATTTCGCCGATGGCTGGCGCCTGCGCGGCATCATCAAGAAGTATTCCGACCACATCGGCCTGCCGATCCAGATGGTCAAGGAACACCACGGCGAAGACGCCCCGGCCGAGGTCGAATGGGAGACCGTCAACCGGGCCAGCGCGCTGTGGACCCGCCCGCGCACTGAGATCAGCGACGCCGAGTACCAGGAGTTCTACAAGCACGCCGCGCACGATCACCAGGATCCGCTGGCGTGGAGCCACAACAAGGTCGAAGGCAAGCTCGAGTACACCTCGCTGCTGTACGTCCCCGGCCACGCCCCGTTCGATCTGTACCACCGTGACGCGCCCAAGGGCCTGAAGCTCTACGTGCAGCGCGTGTTCGTGATGGACCAGGCCGAGCAGTTCCTGCCGCTGTACCTGCGCTTCATCAAGGGCGTGGTGGATTCCAACGACCTGTCGTTGAACGTCTCGCGCGAAATCCTGCAGTCCGGCCCGGTCATCGACTCGATGAAGTCGGCGCTGACCAAGCGCTCATTGGACATGCTGGAGAAGCTGGCCAAGGACAAGCCGGAGGTCTATGCCGGCTTCTGGAAGCAGTTCGGCCAGGTGCTCAAGGAAGGGCCGGCGGAAGACTATGGCAACCGCGAGAAAATCGCCGGCCTGCTGCGCTTCGCCTCCACCCATGATGACAGCGGTGAGCCGAGCGTCTCGCTGGCCGACTACGTGGGCCGCATGATCGAGGGCCAGGACAAGATCTACTTCCTGACCGGCGACAGCCACACCCAGGTCAAGGACAGCCCGCACCTGGAAGTGTTCCGCAAGAAGGGCGTGGAAGTGCTGCTGCTCACCGACCGCATCGACGAGTGGCTGATGGGCTACCTGACCGAGTTCGACGGCAAGTCGTTCGTCGATGTCGCACGTGGCGATCTGGACCTGGGCGCGCTGGAAAGCGCCGAAGACAAGCAGGCGCAGGAAGCGGTTGCCAAGGACAAGCAGGCGCTGGTGGACCGCATCAAGTCCGCACTGGGCGATGACGTTGCCGACGTGCGTGTCTCGCACCGCCTGACCGACTCCCCGGCGATCCTGGCGATCGGCGAACAGGACCTGGGCCTGCAGATGCGCCAGATCCTGGAAGCCAGCGGCCAGAAGGTGCCGGACAGCAAGCCGGTGTTCGAATTCAACCCGGCCCACCCGCTGATCGGCAAGCTGGACCAGGAAGGCGATGCCGCGCGCTTCGATGACCTGAGCCGCGTGCTGTTCGATCAGGCCGCGCTGGCGGCAGGCGACACGCTGAAGGACCCGGCGGCGTATGTGCGCCGGCTCAACAAGCTGCTGCTGGAACTGTCGGCGTAAGGCGTTCTGCAGGGGGCGCCGGCTTCGTGTCGGCGCCCTGTTGCGGACGGTGATGCGTGGCGCTGGGCAGCGGCCGGCGCACCCGCCGGGATCAGGCCCAGCGGTCCAGCAGGGTGCCCAGCATTTCGTCCTGGCGGCGCACCACGGTCGCGTTGGCGGCAAACGCCAGCGCGGCCTGTTTGGCCGTGAGCAGGTCCGCGATCGGCGCATTGGCATCGTCGGGCGCGGCAACCACGGCGGCGGTCACACCGCCTCCAGCCGTTGTCGCCTGCGCGACACCCAGCCGTGTCGCATCCGTGACCGGCAACCGCGCCACGTTGGCGGCGGCGGCCTGCAGGCCCAGCGAGGCGGCACGCATGCCGGTGCTGGCAATGGACATCACGCTCATCGTTCACCGTTTCGCTGTTCCGGCCACGCCCGCATGGCGCAGCCCTTCACAACCGGTAACGGCCGCATCGGCCATTACTTGAGTCCCGCCCCACCGCACCTGCACGCCCATGGGCCTTCGGGGCGCAGTGGTAGCATACCCCTCTGATTTCAGCGTCTTTTGCCAATGCTCAGCTTCTTCCGTCGCAAAAAGCCCCAGGACGCCCCCCAAGAGGCGGCCAAGACCCAGCATTACTCCACCGAGGAGCTGGCTGCTGCGTTCCCGCAGGCCAGTCCGGAGCCTGCTGCACCGTCTGCACCATTGCCGGCCGTGGTGGAAACCCCGGCGCCTGCTGCAGCCCCGGTAGAGCGCGTGATCGCGCCGACGCCGGTTGAGCCTGCGCCTGCCGTTGCCACCCCGGTAGTGCCTGCTCCCGTCGTCCCTGCGCCCGTGGTCGCACCGCCGGCTGCCCCGGCGCCGGTTGCTCCCGCTGCCGTGGTGACCGCACCGGTTGTCCCGACTCCGGCTGCGCCTGCGCCTGCCGTCGTCGCGCCGCCGGTCGCCGCGCCGGTTGCGCCCACTCCGGTCACTCCGGCTACGCCTGTTACGCCTGTTACGCCGGCGGCTCCGGCTGCCCCGACCATCGTCACCGAGCGCCCGTCCTCACAGGACATCGCCCCCGCCGCGGCTGGCAAGAGCGGCTGGCGCGAGCGCCTGCGCAACAGCGTGATCGCCCGCAGCTTCGGCGGCCTGTTCTCGCGCAATCCCAAGCTCGATGACGACCTGCTCGACGAACTGGAGACCGCGCTGATCACTGCCGATGTCGGCGTCGGCGCGACCACCGCCCTGGTCGAAGGCCTGCGCAAGCGCATGAAGGCGCGCGAGTTCGCCGATGCCAATGCGCTGCTCACCGCGCTGCGCGCCGAGCTGATCGCGATCCTGCAGCCGGTCGCCAAGCCGCTGGTGATCGACCGTACCGCCAAGCCGTTCGTGGTGCTGACCGTCGGCGTCAACGGCGTCGGCAAGACCACCACCATCGGCAAGTTGGCCAAGCGCTTCAAGGACGATGGGCACAGCCTGATGCTGGCCGCCGGCGATACCTTCCGTGCTGCCGCCGTCGCACAGCTGCAGGCCTGGGGCGAGCGCAACGGCGTGGCCGTGGTCGCGCAGGGCCAGAACGCCGATGCGGCCTCGGTCGCCTTCGATGCGCTGCAGGCCGGCAAGGCGCGCGGCACCGAAGTGCTGATCGCCGATACCGCCGGCCGCCTGCATACCCAGGCCGGGCTGATGAACGAGCTCGGCAAGATCCGCCGCGTGCTCGGCAAGATCGACGCCCATGCGCCGCATGAAGTGCTGATGGTCATCGATGGCACCACCGGCCAGAACGCGCTCTCGCAGCTGCGTCAGTTCCATGCCGCGGTCAATGTGACCGGCCTGGTGGTGACCAAGCTGGATGGCACCGCCAAGGGCGGCGTGGTGTTCGCGCTGGCCCGCGAGTTCGGCATTCCGATCCGCTTCTGCGGCATCGGCGAGCGTCCGGAAGACCTGCGCGTGTTCGATCCGGAAGCCTTTGTCGACGCCCTGCTGCCGGAAGCGCTGGGCGCCTGATCAGCGCCGGGCCAGGCAGCGGCTTCACTTGTAGAGCCACCCCATGGGTGGCTGCTTCACCTCCGTGACCGCCCTCCCCCTGGCTGCCGATGCAGCCACGCATGGCGTGGTTCCAGCCCTTCTCCGGAATCTGCATGACCCGCCAGCCTCCCGCCAGCGCCGTATTGCCCGCCGACGATGTGTTCGTTTCCCGGCTGCTGCACTGGTTCGACGACCATGGTCGGCACGACCTGCCCTGGCAGCACCCGCGCTCGCCGTACCGGGTGTGGCTGTCGGAGATCATGCTGCAGCAGACCCAGGTCAGCACGGTCATCCCGTACTTCCTGAAGTTCCTCGCGGTGTTCCCGACCCTGCCCGATCTGGCCGCGGCGAGCAATGATGCGGTGATGGCGCAGTGGGCAGGCCTGGGGTATTACGCCCGTGCCCGCAACCTGCATGCGGCCGCACAGCGCTGCGTCGAGCTGCACGACGGCGAGCTGCCGCGCGATTTCGATGCCCTGCATGCGCTGCCCGGCATTGGCCGCAGCACCGCCGGCGCGATCCTCAGCCAGGCCTGGAATGATCGCTTCGCGATCCTCGACGGCAACGTCAAACGCGTGTTGACCCGCTATCACGGCATCGAGGGCTTCCCTGGTCTGCCGGCGATCGAAAAGCAGTTGTGGGCGGTCGCCGAGGCGCACGCCGCGCAGGTGCCCGCGACGCGCATGGTCGATTACACCCAGGCGCAGATGGACCTCGGTGCCAGCGTCTGCAGCCGCAGCAAGCCGGCGTGCGTGATCTGCCCGCTGCAGGCGACCTGCGTCGCCCGCCGCGAGGGCCGCACCGATCAACTGCCGACACCGAAACCCGGCAAGACCCTGCCCGAGCGCGAGGCGGTGGCGCTGCTGCTGCGTGACCCGCGCGGCCGCATTCTGCTGCAGAAGCGGCCCGACACCGGCATCTGGGCGCAACTGTGGACCCTGCCCCAGGCCGACAGCGGCATCGCGCTGCAGGACTGGTTCGACGCGCATATCGACGGCTCGCTGGACGATGCCGAGCCGCTGCCGGTGCTGGAACACACCTTCAGCCACTACCGGCTGCATCTGCAGGTACTGGTGGCCGCCGTGCAGGGCCTGCGCAACGAGGCCGAGGGGCTGCGCTGGGTCGCCGCCGAAGAGCTGGCCACGCTGGGCCTGCCCGCGCCGATCCGCAAGCTGCTCCAGACCGGTGCACCGCCCGCTCAGCCCAAGCGCCGTACAATGCGGCGCGCAGCAACATCCCAAGACAACGAGTAACGCTATGCCCCGCACCGTTTTCTGCCAGTACGAACAACGCGACGCCGAAGGCCTGGACTTCGTGCCCTACCCCGGCGAGCTGGGCCAGCGCATCTTCAACCACATCGGCAAGCCGGCGTGGGCCGCGTGGCTGGCGCACCAGACCATGCTGATCAACGAGAACCGGCTGTCGCCGCGTGATCCCAAGCACCGTGCATTCCTCGAAGAGGAACTGGTGAAGTATCTCTTCAGCGGTGGTGCCGAAAAACCGGCCGGGTTCGTTCCGGAGGCGTGACCGGGCCTGATACCGACCAACGGTCGGTATCTACCGCGAGAATCGGGGCTCCGAGCTTGTTGGCGATCGCCAGGTTGTGGCGATCATGGGGTTGTGGTGACCGCCAGGTTGTGGCGACCGCGAGATCGCGGTGCATCCTCGATAGGCCCTGGCCGGCCAGCGCCCGGCACTACCGGGTCGGCGCCTGCTGGCCTTCTTCGCGCTCCTGCAGCTGCGCCTGCCGCAGCTCCTGCTCGGAGGCGCGCAGCGCCTTGGTATCGAGCTTGCGGATGCTGCTGATGAAGCACGGCATGTTCATCGGTCCGGGCGTGGGGTCGCGCACCAGCACCTTGTCGAAGCGGGCCGATACACGGCCGACCCGGCTGGTCAGGCCGATCGCCGGGGCGTAGTCCAGCCCCTGGCACGGCCCGGTCAGTTCCAGCAGATAGCCTTCGCTCGGACGCGTCCACACCGCCAGCGCGCTCTCGCCCAGTTCGGTCCAGCCTGACAGCGAACCGTACAGCGGCATGTCCTGCTGCGGCGGCCCGGCGTGGGCGCGGTAGAGGTCGAGCTTCTGCGCGGTGGACAGGCGGCCGGTGCTGGCGCATGCGGCCAGCCCAAGGCACAGGGCCGCGATGGCAAGGATCTGCTTCATGACGCCTCCTGCTGGGGACTGTGCGCCGATCATGCACCGCCTGGCGTGCTCCCGGCGAGAGGAACCCGCCGGGTGTTCAGCGCTCAGGCAGGCAACAAGGCCGCTCAGACCTCGCTGTGCGCCAGGCTGTGCAGCCGCCCTTCGCGCAGTTCCAGCACGCGGTCCAACTTGCGTGCCAGCGAGCGGTCGTGGGTCACCAGCACCAGACTGGTGTGGTGTGCGCGGTTGAGTTCGAGCATCAGTTCGAACACCGTCGCGGCGGTCTTGTCGTCCAGGTTGCCGGTCGGCTCGTCGCCGAGCACGCAGGCCGGGCGGTTGACCAGCGCGCGGGCCACGGCAGCGCGCTGGCGCTCACCGCCGGACAGCTCGCCGGGCTTGTGGTCCAGGCGATGGCCCAGGCCGACCGACTCCAGCAGCGCCTGCGCGCGAGTGCGCGCATCCGCCACTTCTTCGCCGCCAAGCAGCACCGGCATCATCACGTTTTCCAGCGCGGTGAATTCGGGCAACAGGTGATGGAACTGGTACACGAAGCCAAGCGCGCGGTTGCGCAGCCTGCCGCGCTGGCTGTCGGACAGGCCGGACATGCGCTGGCCGGCGACATAGACCTCGCCCGCCGTCGGCGTATCCAGGCCACCGAGCAGGTGCAGCAGGGTGCTCTTGCCGGCGCCGGAGGCACCGATGATGGCCACGGTCTCGCCGGCGGCCACGCGCAGGTCCAGCCCGTTGAACACCGGCGTCTGCATGCGGCCTTCGGCGTAGGTCTTGGCCAGGGCTTCGGCGCGGATGACTTCCTGGCCCAGGGTGAGTGCTTCATTCATAACGCAGGGCCTCCGCCGGCTGGGTACGTGCCGCGCGCCAGGCGGGATACAGGGTGGCAAGGAAGCTCATGACCAGCGCCACGGCGGTGATCACGATGATGTCCGGGGTCTGCATGTCGGTGGGCAGGCCGGTGATGTAGTACACGTCCTCCGGCAGCAGCTTGACGTTGAACAGCGTCTCGATCGCGCCGAGGATGCGCTCCAGGTTCAAGGTCAGGGTGATGCCGCCAATGACGCCCAGCACGGTGCCGAAGATGCCGATCAGCGAGCCCTGCACCATGAATACCTGCATCACGCCACCCGGGGTCAGGCCCAGGGTGCGCAGGATGGCGATGTCGGCCTGCTTGTCGGTGACCAGCATCACCTGCGAGGAGACCAGGTTGAACGCGCCCATGGCGATGATCAGCGAGAGCAGGATGCCCATCACCACCTTCTCCATGCGCAGCGAGTGGTAGAGGTTGGCGTTCTGCTGGGTCCAGTCGCTGACGCGGTAGGCACCGGTCAGGTTGTGGGCCAGATCGACACCGACGTCCAGCGCCTTGTCCATGTCATGCAGTTTCAGGCGCACGCCGGTGACGCCATCGATGCGCAGCACTTTTTCCAGATCGGCCATGTTGGCGTAGGCCACGCCACGGTCAACCTCGTTGTAGCCGGCTTCGAAGATGCCGCTGACGGTGAAGCGTTTCATCCGCGGGATCGCGCCGATCGGCGTGCCCTGCACTTCGGCCAACGTCACCAGCACGGTATCGCCGACGCCGACACCGAGGTAGATCGCCAGTTCCTGGCCGACCAGCAGGTTGTAGCTGCCCGCGGTCAGGCTATCGAAACTGCCTTTCTTGACCTTCTGGTTGATCACCGAGACGTTCGGCTCCAGCGCCGGGTCGATGCCCTGCACGATGGCGCCCTGCACGCGGGGGCCGCTGAGCATGGCCTGGATTTCGATGTACGGCGCCGCCCCGGCGACACGCGGGTCCTTCCTGGCCACCTCCACCGCATGCGCCCAATCGGCCATGGGCGCGCCGTCGGTGGTGATGGTGGTATGCGCGGTCATCTGCAGCAGGCGATCGCGGATTTCCTTCTGAAAACCGCTCATGACCGCCAAGGTGGTGATCAGCACGGTCACGCCCAAGGCGATGCCGAGGATCGAGGCCATGGAGATGAAGGAGATGAAGCCGTTGCGGCGTTTGGCGCGCAGGTAGCGCAGGCCAATCGAGACAGGTATGGGTTTGAACATGCAGGTACGCCGGACAATTCAGGCTATGGTGCCACCGCAGGGGGTGAACGGGAAATGCAGTGTGCCCGGACGGCTAGTCGCAGTTCACGTGCCTGCGCCGGCGGAAGGGTATCGGGCCAGAACAGGCGCCAGTGGCGGCGGCCCTGCTGCCGCCAGGCCAGCTGCACCAGCGGGCCGCGGCGGCGCATCTGCAGCTCCTCGACCGGCGCGTCGTCCACCTGTGCGGGGTCGTCATCCGCGGGGATCACGAACATGCAGCCCGGGCGGCGCGCATACCGCCACGCCTCCAGCCACGTCCCGGCCATCGCCACCAAACCCGATGCCAGGCCCCAGGGCGTCGGCAGATCGGTGGCCCCCAACGCCCAGGGCATCAGCGCGCCCATGGCGATAAGCACGCAGCACTGCCAACGCGAGGGCTGCCACTCAAGCCGGCAGGGCGCGGATCCTGGCGATGAGGGCGGCGGGCGCGGCATGCGGGCACTCCTCGTAACCCATGAACCAGCGCCACAATTTATCGTCCTCGCTTTCGAGCAGGAACAGGAAAACCTCGCGCTCGTCCGTCGGTGCCTGCAGCCAGCAACGGTCCAGGTAACGGCCGAACAGCTGGTCCAGCTCGCGCATGCCGCGGCGGCAACGCCAGCGCAGCTTCTTCAGTTCAGTGGCTTCGTCCATCGACATCGCATTCCTCAGGGTGCCGGCCAACCAGGGCCGGAAACAACAGCGGCACCGGACCTTCCGGTCGGTGCCGCCGCGATCGCCGCCGCACGGGCAGCGATGACATGAACCGCTGGATCAGGCGCGGCGCGCCATCATCAGCTTCTTGATCTCGGCAATGGCCAGCGCCGGGTTCAGGCCCTTCGGGCAGGTCCGCGAGCAGTTCATGATGGTGTGGCAGCGGTACAGCTTGAACGGGTCTTCCAGCTCGTCCAGGCGCGCACCGGTGTCTTCATCGCGCGAGTCGATGATCCAGCGGTAGGCCTGCAGCAGGATGGCCGGGCCCAGGTAACGCTCGCCGTTCCACCAGTAGCTCGGGCAGCTGGTCGAGCAGCACGCGCACAGGATGCACTCGTACAGGCCGTCCAGCTTCTTGCGGTCTTCCGGCGACTGCAGGCGCTCACGATCCGGCGGCGGCGGGGTCTGGGTACGGATCCACGGCTTGATCGAGGCGTACTGCGCGTAGAAGTGGGTCAGGTCCGGCACCAGATCCTTGACCACGCTCATGTGCGGCAGCGGGTAGATCGGCACTTCGGCCTTGCCGCAGTCGGCGATGGCGCGGGTGCAGGCCAGCGTGTTGGTGCCGTCGATGTTCATCGCGCACGAACCGCAGATGCCTTCGCGGCACGAACGACGGAAGGTCAGGGTCGGATCGATCTCGTTCTTGATCTTGATCAGCGCGTCCAGGACCATCGGGCCGCAGGCGTCCAGATCGATCTCATACGTATCGGTGCGCGGATTGCTGTCGTCGTCGGGACTCCAGCGGTAGATCTTGAAGGTGCGGGTGTTCTTCGCACCGCTCTTGGCGGGGAAGTGCTTGCCCTTTCCGATCTTGGAATTCTTGGGGAGGGAAAACTCGGCCATGGCTGTTCTCGTTGGCTCAGGCGGCTCGCGCTGCGGTGCAGGCGCGGGTAGCACGGAAGATGAGGAAGTCGACACCACCGGCCCGCGGCGCACGCACCACCCCACCCGTGCGGGTGGCGGCGGTCGCAGGCGCTGCGTGGACGGAGGTCATGCCGCAGGTCTCTTAGTAAACGCGCGGCTTGGGCGGGACGACGTCCACGTCCTTGCTCAGCGTGTACATGTGGACCGGGCGGTAGTCGAACTCGCACTTGCCGTTCTCGTCGACGTTGACCAGCGTGTGCTTCTGCCAGTTGACGTCGTCGCGGTCCGGGAAGTCCTCATGCGCATGCGCGCCGCGGCTTTCCTTGCGCTGTTCGGCCGAGTTGATCGTCGCCACCGCGTTGAGCAGCAGGTTGTTCAGCTCGTAGGTTTCGATCAGGTCCGAGTTCCACACCAGCGAACGGTCGGAGACCTTGACGTCCTGGAAGGAGTCGAAGATCTCGGCCATCTTGGCGCAGCCCTCTTCCAGCGTCTTGCTGGTACGGAACACCGCCGCGTCGTTCTGCATGGTGCGCTGCATGCGATCGCGGATGACCGAAGTCGGGGTGTCGCCGTTGGCGTAACGCAGCTTGTCGAGCAGGCCCAGGGCCTTGTCGCAGGCATCGGACGGCAGGGTCTTGTGCGGCTGGCCCGGCTTGATGGTGTCGGCGCAGCGGTTGGCCACCGCACGACCGAACACGACCAGATCCAGCAGCGAGTTCGAGCCCAGGCGGTTGGCGCCGTGCACGGACACGCAGGCGGCTTCGCCGATGGCGTACAGGCCCGGGACGACCGCATCGGGATTGTCGCCGACCTTGCGCACGACTTCGCCGTGGTAGTTGGTCGGGATGCCACCCATGTTGTAGTGCACGGTCGGGATGACCGGGATCGGCTGCTTGTGCACATCGACGCCGGCGAAGATGCGGGCGCTCTCGGCGATGCCCGGCAGCTTGTCGTCGATGACGCCCGGGCCGAGGTGGGTCAGGTCGAGCAGGATGTGATCCTTGTGCTCGCCGACGCCGCGGCCTTCGCGGATCTCGATGGTCATCGAACGCGACACCACGTCGCGCGAGGCCAGATCCTTGTAGTGCGGTGCGTAGCGCTCCATGAAGCGCTCGCCATTGCTGTTGCGCAGGATGCCGCCTTCGCCGCGCACGCCCTCGGTGATCAGGCAGCCCGCGCCGTAGATACCGGTCGGATGGAACTGCACGAACTCCATGTCCTGCATCGGCAGGCCGGCACGCATGACCAGGCCGCCGCCGTCGCCGGTGCAGGTGTGGGCCGAGGTGGCGCTGAAGTAGGCGCGGCCGTAGCCGCCGGTGGCCAGCACCACGCCATGGGCGCGGAACAGGTGCAGCGAGCCGTCGGCCATGTCCAGTGCGAGCACGCCGCGGCAGACGCCTTCCTCATCGAAGATCAGGTCGAGCGCGAAGTACTCGATCATGAAGCGCGCGTTGTGCGCCAGCGACTGCTGGTACAGCGTGTGCAGCATGGCGTGGCCGGTGCGGTCGGCGGCGGCGCAGGTGCGCTGCGCGGACGGGCCTTCGCCGTACTTGGTGGTCATGCCGCCGAACGGGCGCTGGTAGATCTTGCCTTCTTCGGTACGGCTGAACGGCACACCGTAGTGTTCCAGTTCGATGATGGCCGGGATCGCTTCGCGGCACATGTACTCGATGGCGTCCTGGTCACCCAGCCAATCCGAGCCCTTGATGGTGTCGAAGAAGTGGTAGCGCCAGTCGTCTTCGCCCATGTTGCCCAGCGCGGCGGAAATACCGCCCTGCGCGGCCACGGTGTGCGAACGGGTCGGGAAGACCTTGGTCAGGCAGACCGTCTGCAGGCCCTTGGCGGCAAGACCGAACGTGGCGCGCAGGCCAGCACCGCCGGCGCCGACCACGACCATGTCGTACTTGTGTTCCGTAATCTTGTAAGCGGACATCTAATCTGGATTCCTGTCTTGGTGCCTGGACTCAGGCAACGCCGAGCGCAATGCGGGCGACCGCAAACACACTGACGATCGCGCCGAGCACGGCGATGAACTTCACCGTGGTCTGCAGCGCCAGGGCCAGCAGCGAGTTATGGATGTAGTCTTCCAGTACGACCTGCAGGCCGAGCTGGGCGTGCCAGAACATCGCGACCAGGAAGCCGACCAGCAGCACCGCGTTCCACGGCTTGGACACCGCGTCGGTGGCGGTCACGTAATCGGCGCCGATCAGGCTCAGCACGAACACCAGGAACCAGATGGTCAGGCCGACCAGCGCGGTGGCGGTCAGGCGCTGCATCACGAAGTGCTCGGTACCGGTCTTGGCGGCGCCCAGGCCACGCACGTTCTTCAGCGGGGTACGGTACTTGTTCATGCGGCCGCTCCCATGAAGACGTAGGCCCAGACCAGGGCGGTGATCACCAGGCTGGCGAACACCGAGACCCAGCTGCTGCGCACGAAGGCGGGAATGGAGAAGCCGATCGCGAAGTCCTGCACGATATGGCGGATGCCATTGCACAGGTGGTAGGCGAAGGACCAGGTCCAGGCGAACAGGAACAGCTTGCCGTACCAGCTGCCGGCGTGGCCGGTGAAGCAGTTCCAGGATTCAGGACCCATCATCAGGGCGAGCAGGCCGCCGGCAATGATCAGGGCTCCAACAGACAGAAAGATGCCGGTCGCTCGATGCAGGATCGAGGTGGCCATCTGAATCTGCCAGCGATACACCTGAAGGTGCGGGGAAAGGGGACGTTCTCTGGCGGCCATTCGCTGGGCTCGTTGTCTCGGCTGGGCGGCGCAATGCCGCGTTGGCTCAATGCTGATCAGAAATCGATGCAGCGTCCGTTTTTTTCCCAATCTCCGTACCGCACCGGATCAAGTCCGCCGCGGCCGCCGATTTCCAAAGGCAACGCCGGGGTCTCGGGAAGCGGTTGCTTCTCCGGTACCAGCGCGCCTTCAGCTTCAGAATCTGGAGAGGGGGTTGTTTGGCCTATCATGGGTGGTCTCGCAACGCACAAATTTTAGACCCCGTTCACGTGCCTGACAACCTGCCCTCCGATTTCGCCGGCTTTTCGCGCCTCCCCGGTCACCAGCTGCTCAGTCTCAGCGGTGCCGATGCGGCCGCGTTCGCCCATGCCCAGTTCTCCAGCGACGTCACCGCCCTGCCCCTGCGACATTGGCAGTGGAGCGCGTGGCTGACGGCCAAGGGCCGCACCATTGCTGTGTTCCAGCTGTTGCGGCTGGACCAGGAGCGCATCGTGCTGCTGCTCGCCGACGGCGACGCCGATGCGATTGCGTCGCAATTGCAGCGTTTTGTGTTCCGTCGCAAGGTGCGGATCAAGGTGCGAAACGATCTTGCCGTGGTGGCGAGCTTCACCGCGCCGGAAGCGGCATCCGGGGCCGCGATTGCGCAACTTGCCGGTGAGAACATCGAATTGGACCTGGGCAGCGATGCGCTTCCGCGCAGCCTGAGGATCGGATCGGCCGAGACTGTGGCCGCGACCGCGCACAGTGCCGATATCGCCTTGGCCTGGCGCCAGTCCGATCTGCGCTACGGGCTGCCGCGCCTGGACGCCGATCAGCGCGAGCAGTGGACGCCGCAGCAGCTGGGGCTGGACCGCCTGAACGGGTACAGCGTCAAGAAGGGCTGCTACCCGGGCCAGGAAATCGTGGCCCGCACCCACTTCCTGGGCAAGGCCAAGCGCGCCCTGCAGCTGCTGCGGGTCGTGGAGGGCACGACCAGCGGCACGCAGGTACATCAAAAGGACGCAGCGATCGGCACGGTGGCCTCGGTAGCCGGCGATCTGGCCCTGGCGGTGCTGCCGCTGGAGATCGCGCCGGAGCCGTTGAGCGTCGGTGGCGTCGAAGCCGCCCACCTGCCCCTGCTGGATGGCTTGGCGCGGTAACCGCCATCGACCGCTGATCGATACGTACGCACCCCGCCGGCATCGCGGTCACGACCCACGGTGGTGACCTGCCGCCCGGCAGGCGCCGACCGCTGGTCGGCGCCCCCGTGATCCGCCCGCGCCTCAGGCGTCGTTCAAGCGCTCGCCGGTGCCGGCATCGAAGAAATGCAGGCCCTGCGGGTGGATCGCGACGCGGATCGGCTCGCCGACCGACGGCAGCGCCTGCGGCGCCACGCGCATCACCAGGGGCTGGCCGCCACTGGTCATGTTGACGAAGATCTCGTTGCCGACCGGCTCGATGCCATCGATCATCGCGTCGAACGCCGTCACCTCATCCGCGGCGGCCGGCTGCAGATGCTCCGGGCGCACGCCCACGGCGATCGCCTTGCCGACCCACGCCGGATCGATCCGGGCCTGGCCCAGCGGCGCGGTCAGCCCGGTGTCCTGCACGGCATAGCCACTGTCGGTACGCTGCAGGGTGCCGCGCAGCACGTTCATCGCCGGGCTGCCGAGGAAGCCGGCCACGAACAGATTGGCCGGGCGGTCGTAGAGCGCCATCGGGGTATCGATCTGCTGGATCACCCCATCCTTGAGCACCACGATGCGCTGGCCCAGGGTCATCGCCTCGACCTGGTCATGGGTCACGTAGATCATGGTGGTGCCCAGCTTGCGGTGCAGCTGGGCGATTTCGGTGCGCACGCTGTGGCGCAGCTTGGCGTCCAGATTGGACAGCGGCTCATCCAGCAGGAACACCGCCGGCTCGCGCACCAGTGCGCGGCCCAGCGCAACGCGCTGGCGCTGGCCGCCGGACATCGCCTTGGGCAGCTTGTCGAGCATGTCGGTCAGGCCCAGGGTTTCGGCGGCCTCGCCGACCCGCTTGCTGATCGTGGCCTTGTCGTGGCCGCGCAGCTTCAGACCGAAGGCCAGGTTCTCGGCCACGGTCATGTGCGGATACAGCGCATAGCTCTGGAACACCATGGCGATGTCACGATCCTTGGGCGCCACGTCGTTGACCACGCGGTCGCCGATCGTCAGCGTGCCGGCGCTGATCTCTTCCAGCCCGGCGACCATGCGCAGCAGCGTGGACTTGCCACACCCGGACGGCCCCACCAGCACCATCAATTCACCATCGGCCACTTCGAAGGTTGCGCCCTGCACGGCCACCTGACCGTTGTCGTAGACCTTGCGAACGCCCTGCAACTGCACTTTTGCCATATCACCATTCCAGTCCGCCCGGTCTCCGGGCTGTTATGCGGAACTGCCTTCGGCCCTCCCGATGGCAGGTCGATGGCGTGGTGCCGCATGACGGCGACCACTGCAATCGAATACAGTCTGCGCATTCTGCCATGTAAACGTTTTCACGTGGCAGTATCCGATAGTCGGCCGTGACCGGGGCGCCGGGGAGGATGCGATATCTCCCACGACACCCGGTCGGCAGGCCATCATGCCGGGCGGAATCCATGGGGCGTGCTGCACCTGCATCAAGCAGACAACGGACCCCGCCCGACCCCCGAGAACATAGACGAGAAGCGATTGACAACGATGTCACCCGGATCTGAAACTCGAGCGATGCACGACACCCTTTTCCTGTTTGGTGCCACAGGTGACCTGGCCCAGCGCTATCTGTTCCCCTCGCTGCTGCGATTGCTGGGCGACGGCCTGCTCCCCGAAGACTTCAAGGTCCGTGCGCTGGCGCTGTCGCCGCACGACACCGAGGCCTTCCGCGAGATCCTGCGCCCGCGCCTGCAGCAGGCCATGCCGATGGCCAGCCAGGACGACATCCATTCGCTGCTGCAGCGCATCGACTACCGCTCGGTGGATCTGCGCAATCCCGAGTCCGTGGCCGAATCGGTCCAGGACCTGGTCGACCGCAACTGCGTGAGCTACCTGGCGATCCCGCCGGGCCTGTACATCTCCACCTGCGAAGGCCTGGCCAAGGGCGGCGCGTTGGCGGCGCCGCATCGGCTGATGCTGGAAAAGCCGATCGGCAGCGACAGTGCCAGCGCCGAGGAGATCATCTCCACCATCGGCCAGTGGATCGACGAAGACCGCGTGTTCCGCCTGGACCACTACCTGGGCAAGGCCGCGGTGCAGAACCTGATCGCGCTGCGCTTCGGCAATACGCTGCTCGAGGCGGTCTGGAACCGCAACTACATCGAATCGGTGCACATCCTGGTCGCCGAGAGCGAGGGCGTGGACGGCCGCGACGCCTATTACGCCCGCTCCGGTGCGCTGCGCGACATGGTCCAGAGCCACATCCTGCAGCTGCTGTGCCTGGTCGCGATGGAACCGCCCGCCTCGCTGGAAGCCGATCGCATCCGCGACGAAAAGGTCAAAGTGCTGCGCGCCCTGCGTCCGCTCGACGCCAAGCACGCCGCGCGTGACAGCGTGCGCGGCCGCTACACCGCCGGCACCATCAACGGCCAGCCCGCGCAGGCCTACCAGCCGCCGGAAGGCAGCGACGTGGAAACCTTCGCCGGTGTCACCGCGCATATCGACAACTGGCGCTGGTCCGGCGTGCCGTTCCACCTGGTCACCGGCAAGCGCCTGGCCGAGCGCACCACCCGCGTGGTGGTCACGCTCAAGCCGGTCACGCATTGGCTGTTCGAGCGCCCGCACCGCGGCAACGCGACCCCGAACCGCATCACCTTCCAGCTGCAGCCGCAGGAAAACATCGAGCTGGGCCTGATGAGCTCGCTGGCCGGACCGGAATGGGGCGCGCTGGAGCTGCATCCGCTGGAACTGGAACTGTCCGTGCCGACCGGCCTGCACCGCCGGATCGCCTACGAGCGCCTGTTCCTGGATGCCTTCAACGGCAACCACGCACTGTTCGTGCGCGATGACGAAGTGCGCGCTGCCTGGGCCTGGATCGACAGCGTCAGCGACGCGTGGAAGGAAGCCAAGCTGCCGCTGCAGCCCTACCCGGCCGGTGAGTGGGGTCCGGCGGAAGCCGCCGGCTTCCTGCCCGCCGAAGCCGATGCCGACGCTGCCCGTGGTGGCCAGGCATGACGGTGTTGTCCCAGCCGGTCCTCGTCGCGGATATCGGCGGTACCAATGCACGTTTCGCACTGGCCGACACCTCGCTGGCCGCGCCGCTGAAGCAGGACAGCATCCGCGAGTTCGCGGTTGCTGACTTCCCTTCGCTGGGCGAAGCCGCACGGCATTACCTGGACCAGATCGGCGCGGAAGCCAGGCGCGGCGTGTTCGCCGTGGCCGGCCGCGTCGACGGTGACGAAGCGCGCATCACCAACCACCCGTGGGTGATTTCGCGCATGCGCACCGCGCACATGCTCGGCTTCGACGAGCTGCACCTGATCAACGACTTCGCTGCGCAGGCGATGGCGATCTCGCTGCTGCAGCCGCAGGACGTGATCCAGGTCGGCGGCGCCTCGTGGGTTCCGGGCAAGCCGGGCCAGCCGCGCAACTATGCGGTGATCGGTCCGGGCACCGGGCTGGGCGTGGGCGGGTTGATCCTGCGCCATGGCCGCTGCTACCCGCTGGAAACCGAGGGCGGCCATGTCAGCTTCCCGCCGGGCACGCCGGAAGAAATCCGCATCCTGGAGATCCTGTCCGAGCAGTTCGGGCGGGTCTCCAACGAGCGCCTGATCTGCGGCCCCGGCCTGGTCAACATCCATCGCGCCGTGTGCGAGATGGCCGACATCGACCCGGGCCAGCTGCAGCCGGTGGACGTCACCGCGCGGGCGCTGCATGGCGATCCGCAGGCGATGCGCACCGTGGATGTGTTCTGCGCGGTGTTCGGCGCGATCGCCGGCGACCTGGTGCTGATGCAGGGCGCCTGGGACGGCGTGTTCCTGACCGGCGGCCTGGTGCCGAAGATGCTCGACTCGCTGCAGCACTCCGGCTTCCGCCAGCGTTTTGAACACAAGGGCCGCTTCTCTTCGATCATGTCCAAGGTGCCGTCACTGGCGGTGATGCACCCCAGCCCCGGCCTGCTCGGTGCAGCCGCGTATGCGGCGGATGTGGAACGCGATCTGCCGGGAGGCACTGCATGAATACCCTGGATACGTCCGACCGCTTCACCCTGGTCCGTCACGGCGACGCCGATGCCTGGATCGAGGCCGTCGCCGCGGAAATGGCGGCCGAGCTCAACCGCGACATCGCCGAGTTCGGCCGGGCGCGCATGCTGCTCTCCGGTGGCACCACGCCCGCACCGGTCTACCAGGCGCTGGCCGAGCTGGACGTGCAGTGGGACCGGGTGGAAGTGAGCCTGGTCGATGAGCGCTGGCTGTCGCCGCAGGATCGCGACAGCAATGCGTGGCTGGTCCGCGAAAGCTTCCTCAACCGTGCCGAAGGCGCCCATTTCGATCCGCTGGTGCGGGTCGGCAAGCCACTGCCCGAGTGCGTCTACAGCGCCAACCTGCAGGCCCAGCACAGCCAGAGGCCGTGCCTGAGCGTGCTCGGCATGGGCAACGACGGCCACACCGCGTCGTTGTTCCCGGGCTCGAAGGACCTGACCCGCGCCCTGGAAAGCACCCTGCCCTACGCGGCGCTGGATGCCACCGGCTGCCCCGGTGCCAACCAGTGGCCGCTGCGCATCACCCTGACCCCGCACGGCCTGAAGCAGAGCCGCCAGCGCCTGCTGCTGCTGCGCGGCAAGCAGAAGCTGGAAGTGCTCAAGCACGCGCTGGAAAGCAACAACCCGCAGCTGTATCCCATCCTCAACGCGATCGATCTCGACGGCGCGAAACTGCGCGTCCACTGGTGTGACTGAGTTGCCCCGGTGTTGTTCCGTTCGCCTTCTCATAGCCGGTAGCCAATGAGCCTGCATCCCAAACTCCATGCCATCACCGAGCGCATCGTCCAGCGCAGCGCCGCCTCGCGCGCCGCCTACCTGGCCGGTGTCGACGCGGCGCTGCGCGACGGTCCGTTCCGTTCGCGCCTGAGCTGCGGCAACCTCGCCCACGGGTTCGCCGCGTGCGGCCCGACCGACAAATCGCGCCTGCGCGGCGGCGTGACGCCCAACCTGGGCATCATCACCGCGTACAACGACATGCTCTCGGCGCACCAGCCGTTCGAACACTACCCGGAGATCCTGCGCGAGACCGCACGCGGACTCGGCGCCACCGCCCAGGTGGCCGGTGGCGTACCGGCGATGTGCGACGGCGTCACCCAGGGCCGTGGCGGCATGGAGCTGTCGCTGTTCTCGCGCGATGTGATCGCCCAGTCGACCGCGATCGGCCTGAGCCATGACATGTTCGACGCCAGCGTCTACCTCGGCGTCTGCGACAAGATCGTGCCCGGCCTGCTGATCGGCGCACTGGCCTTCGGCCACCTGCCGGCGATCTTCCTGCCGGCCGGCCCGATGACCCCGGGCATCCCGAACAAGCAGAAGGCCGAGGTGCGCGAGCGCTACGCCGCTGGCCAGGCGACCCGCGAGGAACTGCTGGAAGCCGAGGCCGCCTCGTACCACGGCGCCGGCACCTGCACCTTCTACGGCACCGCCAACTCCAACCAGACCCTGCTCGAGGCGATGGGCGTGCAGTTGCCCGGCGCGTCGTTCGTCAATCCGGATACGCCGCTGCGCGATGCGCTGACCCGTCAGGCGGCCGTGCGTGCGCTGGAAATCAGCGCGCTGGGCGATGATTTCCGTCCGCTGGGCCGTCTGATCGACGAGCGCGCGATCGTCAATGCGGTGGTCACGCTGATGGCGACCGGCGGCTCGACCAACCACACCATCCACTGGATCGCGGTCGCGCGTGCGGCCGGCATCGTGCTGACCTGGGACGACATGGACCAGCTCTCGCAGCTGATCCCGCTGCTGGCCCGCGTCTATCCGAACGGCGAAGCCGACGTGAACCGCTTCGCCGCCGCCGGTGGCACCGCGTTCGTGTTCCGCGAGTTGATGGAGGCCGGGCTGATGCACGCCGACCTGCAGACCGTGGCCCAAGGTGGCATGCACCAGTACGGCCAGGAGCCGGCGCTGCGCGACGGCAAGCTGACCTACATCGATGGCGTGCGCGAGAGCGCTGACCCGGACGTGGTGCGTGGCGTGGCCGATCCGTTCGAAGCCCAGGGTGGCCTGCGCCTGCTGCGCGGCAACCTTGGCCGTTCGCTGATCAAGCTCTCGGCGGTGAAGCCGCAGTTCCGCACGATCGAAGCCCCGGCAGTGGTGGTCGATGCGCCGCAGGTGCTCAACAGACTACACGCGGCCGGCGTGCTGCCGCACGATTTCGTGGCGGTGGTGCGTTACCAGGGCCCACGTGCCAATGGCATGCCGGAACTGCATTCGCTGGCGCCGCTGCTGGGCCTGCTGCAGAACCAGGGCCGCCGCGTGGCACTGGTCACCGATGGTCGCCTGTCCGGTGCCTCGGGCAAGTTCCCGGCCGCGATCCACATGACGCCAGAAGCCTCGCGCGGTGGTCCGCTGGCGCGGGTGCGCGAGGGCGACATCATCCGTCTGGATGGTGAAGCCGGCACGCTGGAGCTGCTGGTGGATGCGGCGGAGTTCGCCGCACGCGAGCCGGCACCGAACACGGCACCCGCGGCGCATGATCTGGGCCGTAATCTGTTCGCGATGAACCGCCGTCTGGTGGGCCCGGCCGATCAGGGGGCGATGTCGATTTCGTGCGGTCCGGCGGCCGATGACGGCAGCATCTGGAACTACGATGCGGAGTACGAGCTTGGGCATGATGCGGCGGCGGCGCATGCGCCGCATGAGGCGAAGGACGCCTGAGCTGAGGCAAAAAGCAGCGGCGGGGTTTCCTGGTTGAGGCAGCGGGATGACCCCGACCAGGACGCGCCGTGAACCCGTCCATGGGGGCTCGTCAGCGCCATCCATGGCGCTGTAACGGCCCTGGTCGGGGCCATCCCGCTGCCTCCGGACACATTTCGGCGCTTTGGGGCGCCGCATATTTTGAAAAAAGGATTGGATACGCATGAGCATCGCCGAACATCAGAAACGCGCTGAAACGCTGTTGAAGGCTGCCGGCATTCTGCCGGTGGTGACCGTGCATACGCTGGATCAGGCCCGTGCGGTCAGTGCGGCCTTGCTGGAGGGTGGGCTGCCGGCGATCGAGTTGACCCTGCGTACGCCGATGGCGATGGACGCGCTCGCCATGCTCAAGCGCGAGCTGCCGGATGTGGTGGTGGGTGCGGGCACGGTGTTGACCGTGGAGCAGATGCAGCAGTCCATCGATGCGGGCGCGGATTTCCTGGTCACGCCGGGGACGCCGGCGCACATGGCCGATGCGTTGGCGCAGGCGCCGCTGCCGGTGGTGCCGGGTGCGGCGTCGCCGACCGAAATGCTGGCGCTGTATGCGCGCGGTTTCCGGGTGTGCAAGCTGTTCCCGGCCTCGGCCGTGGGCGGGCTGGCGATGATCAAGGGCCTGGCCGGTCCGATTCCGGATCTGAAGTTGTGCCCGACCGGTGGCATCACCGAAGACACCGCCGCCGAATACCTGGAGCAGAAGAACGTGGTCTGCATCGGTGGCTCGTGGATGGTGCCGGGCGGTTGGATCGAGCGTGGCGAGTGGGACAAGGTGCGCGAGAGCGCGGCCCAGGCTGCGAAGATCGTGGCGCGGGTCCGCGCGCACTGAACGAAAACGCCCGGGCATGCCCGGGCGTTTCTTTATCTGGCACCCGCGCGAGGATTACATCGGGCGCGCCGGATCCACCAGGCCGTACTGGCTGGCCATGCGCGCCAGCGCGATGTTGTCGTTGATGCCCATCTTCTCGAACAGGCGTGCCTTGTGCGTGTTGACGGTTTTCGCGCTCAGGCTCAGGCGCTTGGCGATGTCTTCCTGGCGCAGGCCCTGGGTGAGCAGCAGCGCCACTTCCAGTTCGCGCGGGGACAGCGTATCGAACGGCGAGTGGTTGCCTTCCACGTTCGACAGCGCGAGGTTCTGCGCGATGCTGTTGCCCAGGTAGCGACGGCCCAGCGCGGCATCGCGCACGGCACGCAGCAGTTCCTGTGCATCGCAGGCTTTGCCGATGTAGCCGGAGGCGCCGGCTTCGAGCAGGCGCTTGGGCATCGGGCCATCTTCGAGGACGGAGACGATCACCACGCGGGTACCGTGATCGCCACGGACCACGCGCTCGGTCACTTCCATGCCGCTGACGCCGGGCAGGTGCAGATCGCACAGCACGACGTCGGGCCGCAGGCGGCGGATGTCCGGCAGTGCATCTTCACCGCTCTCCGCCTCGCCGACCACGTCGATGTCGGTTTCGTTGGAGAGGATCATCTTCATGCCCGTGCGTACCAGAGCATGATCGTCCACCAGATACACTCGAATCGTCATCCGCCAACCTCGTCAAACACTGTGAACGGGGGCAAGCCTAGCCGCGGGATGTGGCGATCACAAGGAACCTGGTTCCCCATCATCGCGTTCTGGTCCGCGCATCACAGACGTGCTGTCCTGCCCCTCCCCCTGTAGCGGTCATCCTAGCCCGTTCCAAAGAAACAGCCTATCGATGCAGCCCCCTTTCATGCCGTTTTCGGCCAGTTTACTGCCGTAATGCCCTCAATGGCGATGCCGCCAGGGGTGCCGGCGGCGGAACATGACCAGGAAGCACCCTACCACCCAGACCAGGGCGGCACACCAGCCGGCCAGGATGTCGGAGGGGTAATGCACCCCGAGGTAGACCCGGGACAGGCTCACCAGCACCGCGAAGGTCACTGCGGACAGGGCGACCGGCCAGCGCCAGCGGGTGTTCCAGGCCAGCAGCACCAGGGTGACGGCCAGGGTCATCGAGCCCATGGCGTGCCCGCTGGGGAAGCTGAAGGTGCTTTCCGGGGCGATCGATTCCCACAGGCTGGGCCGGTCGCGCTGGAAGAAGCGCTTGCTGCCCAGGTTGAGCAGCGCCGAGCCGACGAAGCAGATCGCCACGAAACTGGCTTCGCGCCAACGCTTGCGCCAGGCCAGCAGCGCCACGATCAGCACATCGGCCGGGATCAGGAACCACTCGTAGCCCAGTTTGGACAGCAGCACGAAGAACTGGTCCAGGCCCGGCGAATGCAGGCCGTGGAGCTTCCACAGCACGGGGGCATCGAAGTAGATCGATTCCAGCTCGTGGACCTCATCGGCCAGCGCGACGAACCCCGCCAGCGGCAGCAGCACCCCGACGAACAGCAGCACGAAGCGCCAGGCGTTGTGGCCCATCCAGTGGCGGAAGCCGGCCGCCGGCTCCGGTGCGGCCAGCGCCGCCGGCTTATCCGATGTTCCGGACATAGGTGCGTTCGACGTAATCGTCGATCAGCGCCACGAAGTCCTGGGCGATGTTCTCGCCGCGCAGGGTGACCGTCTTTTCACCGTCCACGAAGACCGGCGCGGCCGGCGTCTCGCCGGTACCCGGCAGGGAGATGCCGATGTTGGCGTGGCGCGATTCGCCGGGCCCGTTGACGATGCAGCCCATGACCGCCAGGGTCATGCTTTCCGCACCGGGATGGCTGACCTTCCAGATCGGCATTTTCTCGCGCACGTGGTTCTGCACGACCTTGGCCAGCTCCTGGAAGAACTCCGAGGTGGTCCGGCCGCAGCCCGGGCAGGCCGTGACCAGCGGCGTGAACGCCCGCTGCCCGGTGGTCTGCAGCAGTTCCTGGGCAACGATCACCTCGGCGGTGCGCGACTGCCCCGGCTCGGGGGTCAGCGAAATACGGATGGTGTCGCCGATGCCTTCCTGCAGCAGCACCGCCAGCGCCGCCGAGGAGGCGACGATGCCCTTGCTGCCGATGCCGGCTTCGGTCAGGCCCAGATGCAGCGCGAAATCCGAGCGCTGGGCCAGGTCGCGGTACACCGCGATCAGTTCCTGCACGCCGCTGACCTTGGCCGAGAGCACGATGCGATCACGCGGCAGGCCCAGTTCCACCGCGGTTTCGGCCGAATCCAGCGCCGAGCGGATCAGCGCCTCACGCAGCACGCGCCCGGCATCCCAAGGCTGCTGGCGCTGGCTGTTCTCGTCCATCAGGCGCGCGGCCAGCGACTGGTCCAGCGAGCCCCAGTTGGCGCCGATGCGGACCGGCTTGTTGTAGCGGATCGCGAATTCGATCAGCTGCGCGAACTGGGTGTCTTTCTTCTTGCCGAAGCCGACGTTGCCCGGGTTGATCCGGTACTTGGCCAGGGCTTCGGCGCAGGCCGGCTCCTGGGTCAGCAGCTGGTGCCCGTTGTAATGGAAGTCGCCGATCAGGGGGACATCGATCCCCATCATCTGCAGCTTTTCCACGATCCGGGGGATGGCCGCGGCCGACTCGGGATTGTTGACGGTCAACCGCACCATCTCCGAGCCCGCGCGCCACAGTTCAGCCACCTGCTTCACACTGGAGGCGACATCGGCGGTGTCGGTGTTGGTCATCGACTGCACCACCACGGGATGGCCGCCGCCCACGACCACGCCGCCGATACGGACGGGCTGGGTCTGGCGGCGGGCCCACACGGCGGAGTCGGCGGGTTGGGTCGGTCGGGTCACGGCGTCATGCATCCGCCTATTTTAGCGCGCCCAGCGTGCAGGTAGGTGTCCGCCCGTTGGTTGGCACTCATGTTCGGCGGCGGCCGGCGCCTGCCACACACCGATGCGGCCGATTGTCGCAGGCAGCCGCTGGCGGGAGCGCATAGGATGTGCGGTGATGACCGGTACCGACGCCCCCTTTCTCCGCACTCTGTGCAGCCTGCGCTGGCTGGCCGTGGCCGGCCAGGCGGCCACGATCCTGGTCGCCACCTGGGTGCTCGGCCTGGAACTGCCGCAGCTGCCGCTGTGGGCCGGCGTCGCCGCGCTGACCCTGTTCAACCTGTACGCGCAACTGCGTGTACACGGCCCGGATACCGCGCCGGTGACCGCCTTCGGCCACATCCTCGTGGACGTCACCGTGCTGACCTGGATGGTGGGCTGGAGCGGCGGTGTCGCCAATCCGTTCGGCTCGCTGTTCCTGATCCTGATCGCACTGGCCGCGCTCGCCCTGCCCCTGCGCTGGACCCTGGCCGTGGCCGCGGCCTGCCTGATCGGTTACGCGGTCAGCGGCGTGTTCGGCCTGCCGCTGCCCAGCGGCTATTTCACCGGCGCGCAGATGCAGCAGTGGGGCGTGGTCTGCAACTTCCTGCTGTCGGCGACGGTGGTGCTGGTGTTCGCCACCCGGCTGGCGATCGCCCTGCGCCAGCGCGAACACGAGCTGGCGCTGCTGCGCGAACGCTTCGTGCGCAACGAAGGCATCGTCGCACTGGCCACCCATGCCGCCTCGGTCGCCCACGAGCTCAACACGCCGCTGGCGACGATGACCCTGCTCGCCGACGACATCGCCGACCAGACCGAAAGCAGCGAGGTCCGCGATGATGTGGAAACCCTGCGCGAGCTGCTGGTGCAGTGTCGCGAACGGGTGCTGGCGCTGGCCCGCCCGGCCGCAGGCGACGCCCCCGGCCGCGACGCGGTGACCCTGCCACAGGTGCTGGAACAGTGGCGGCTGGTGCGCCCGACCATCGCGCTCAAGCGCAATGAAGACGCCCCGCTCACCCTGCCACTGGACCCGGGCATCGGCCACCTGCTGATGGTGCTGCTCAACAATGCCGCCGATGCCGGCGAGAAGGCCGACCGACCGCAGGTGGATCTGTCGCTGCGCATCGAAGGCGATGACCTGATCGGCGAGGTGCGCGATTACGGCCACGGTTTCGATGCCCGCCAGGCCGTGCTGCCCGGCACATTGTTCAACAGCGGCAAGACCGACGGCATGGGTGTCGGCCTGGCCCTGTCCCACGCCACCATCGAACGCCTGGACGGCGAGCTGTGGATGCGCCCGGCCACTGGCGCCGGTACCCGCGTCGGCTTCCGCCTGCCCCTGTCCCCACGGGAGACTTCCGCATGACCGCTTTCACCCCCGCGCCCGGCCAGGCCAGCCATGGCCTGCTGGTCGACGACGACGAGCTCTATCTGCGCACGCTGCAGCGCAGCCTGGCCCGCAAGGGTCTGGAAACCGTGACCGCCAGCGACACCGCCTCGGCCCTGCTGCTGGCCCGGCAGCAACCACCGGCCTACGCGCTGATCGACCTCAAGCTCGGCAGCGAGTCCGGCCTTGCGCTGATCCAGCCGCTGCGCGCCCTGCGCGAGGACATGCGGATCCTGCTGGTGACCGGTTATGCCAGCATCGCCACGGCGGTGGAAGCGATCAAACTCGGCGCCGACGACTACCTGCCCAAACCCGCCACGGTGCCGATGATCCTGCGTGCGCTCGGCGAAGAGGATGATGGCCCCGCCGATGACGGCGACCTGGAGCCACCGGATGCGATGACCCCGATCAGCCGCCTGCAGTGGGAGCACATCCAGCAGGCGATGCACGAGACCGGCGGCAACGTGTCCGCCGCCGCGCGCCTGCTGGGGATGCACCGGCGCTCGCTGCAGCGCAAGCTGGCCAAGCGGCCCAGCCCGGAGCGCGACCCAAGCCGGTAATACCGACCGCCGGTCGCCCGCGCAGACACCGGTAGCGCCGACCGTGGGTCGGCTGCTCTTCGCCATGATGATCGACACCGCGCGCTGCGCGCGATAGCCGACCAACGGTCGGCTCTACGCGGCGATCAGGCGGTCAGGCTGTCAGGCGCCCCAGCAACTCCAGCGTCACCGGGTCGGTGATCGCATGCGCTTCACCCTGCAATGCCGGCAGCAGCTGGCTGGCCAGCTGCTTGCCCAGCTCCACGCCGAACTGGTCGAACGCATTGATGTTCCAGACCAGCGACTGCACGTACACGGCGTGTTCATACATGGCGATCAGGGCACCGAGCGACTGCGGGGTCAGCGCATCGAGCAGGATCAGCGTGCTCGGGCGGCCGCCGGGGTACTCGCGATGGGGATCCTCGCTGCCCTGGCCGTTGGCCAGCGCCTCGGTCTGCGCCAGCAGGTTGGCCATCAGCGCCTGGTGGTTGACCACGTAGGGATCATCGTTGTGCACGCAGCCGATGAAATCGGCCGGGATCACGCTGGTGCCCTGGTGCAGGGCCTGGAAGAAGCTGTGCTGCACATCGGTGCCCGCCCCGCCCCACCACACCGGCCCGGTGTCGCTGGCCACCGGGCTGCCATCAAGCTGCACGCGCTTGCCCAGGCTTTCCATCACCAGCTGCTGCAGGTAGGCCGGCAGCAGCGCCAGGCGCTGGTCGTAGGTCATCACCGCATGCGTGGCGTGGCCAAGCAGGTTGCGGTTCCAGATATCGGTCAGCGCATGCAGCACCGGCAGGTTCTGCGCCAGCGGTGCGGTCAGCGCGTGTTCGTCCATCTGCGCCGCGCCCTCGAGCAGCTGTTCGAAGCGCGTGAAGCCGATCGCCAGCGCGATCGGGAAACCGACCGCCGACCACAGCGAATAACGCCCCCCCACCCAATCCCACATCGGCAGCACGCGGCCGGCGGCGATCGCGAAGGCCTTGGCCGCGCGCTCGGGGTTGGCACTGACCGCATACAGGCGCTCGCTGCCGCCCAGCCAGTCATGCAGGATCTGCCCGTTGAGCAGGGTTTCCTGGGTACCGAAGGTCTTGGAGATCAGGATGCCGGCGGTGGTCGCCGGGTCCAGCGTGGCGAGCGTGCGCTGCATCGCGGCGCCGTCCACGTTCGAGACGAAATGCACGCGGAAACGCGCACCGGAGACCGGACGCAGCGCATCGGCCACCAGCCGCGGACCCAGGTCCGAGCCGCCAATGCCGACGCTCACGATATCGGTGATGTTGGTCGCTTCCAGTGCGGCGATCAGCTCGCCCATCTGCCTGCGCACCTGGGCGGCAGTGGCAAACGCCTCACCGGCCACCGGCGCGCCGCTGGCATCGCCGCGCAGTGCGGTGTGCAGCGCGGCGCGGCCCTCGGTGACGTTGACCGTTTCACCGCGGAACAGGCGCTGGAAGCCGCCGGCGACATCGCGCTCGGCAGCCAGCTGCAGCAGTGCGTCCAACGCCGCGCGGTCGTACTTCTGCCGCGCGAAATTGACGTACAACGGACCGACCCGCACCCCCAGCGTTTGTGCGCGGCCCGGTTCGGCGGCGATCAACGACGGGATGCTCGCGCCGCGCAGGCGCTGGGCATGGGAATGAAGCGGGTCGAATCCGTTGTGCTGTGTCATGCGGCCTGTGTCGGGATCGTGTCGTTGGTGTGGGAGATCTGGTTCTTGCCGTCCACATATACCAACTTCGGCTTGAAGCTGTCAGCTTCTTCTTCGCTCATGCTGGCGAAGGCGGCGATGATGATGATGTCGCCCACTTGCACGTGGCGCGCGGCACCACCGTTGAGCGACACCACGCCGCTGCCGGCTTCGGCGCGGATGGCATAGGTGGAGAAACGCGCACCGTTGGTCACGTCCCAGATATGCACCTGCTCGAACTCGCGGATGCCGGTCGCGGCCAGCAGGTTGTCATCGATGGCGATGGAACCTTCGTAGTTCAGCTCGGAGTGAGTGACGGTGGCGCGGTGGATCTTGGTCTTCAGCAGGGACAGATGCATGGCAACGGGGAAACGGTAAAGGAAAGGGAAATTCTAGCACCCGGGGACCCGGCGGCAGGGGGCAGCCCTGCCCTCCCCCTCCGGCGCTGCCGGCCGTTCAGCCAGAGCGGGCGGACGGGGTTGGGGCCCGGAAACGCACAGGGCCACCCGAAGATGGCCCTGTGCTGGCACCCGCTGGCGGGCTCAGAACTCCAGGTTGTCGATCAACCGGGTATTGCCGATCCGCGCGGCGATCAATGCCACGCGGGTGCCGTCGTTGGCATCGGCCGGCTCGGACAGGTCCGGCAGGCGGACCACGGCATAGTCGACCTGGAAGCCAGCCGCCTGCAGCGCGGCGGCCGCTTCGGCCTCGATGAGCGTGCGGCTCTTGCCGGCGATGAAGCCCTCGCGCATGCCAAGCAGCACCTGGTGGATGGTGGTGGAGACCGGGCGCTGCTCGGCGTTGAGGTACTGGTTGCGCGAGCTCATCGCCAGGCCGTCGTCTTCGCGCACGATGTCGCCACCGACGATCTGGATCGGGAAGGCCAGGTCTTCCACCATCTGGCGGATCACCGCCAGCTGCTGGTAGTCCTTCTTGCCGAAGGCCGCCACGTCCGGCTGGACCTGGTTGAACAGGCGCGAGACCACGGTGCAGACACCATCGAAATGGCCAGGGCGGTGCGCGCCTTCAAGCAGGCCGCTGATGCCCGGCACGTTGACGCTGGCCGCCAGCTCGACACCGAACGGGTACATCGATTCAACGGTGGGCAGCCACAGCACATCGCAGCCGGCCTGCTCCAGGCCGGTGGTATCGGCTTCGGGCGTGCGCGGGTAGCGGGTGAAGTCCTCGTTCGGGCCGAACTGGGTCGGATTGACGAAGACGCTGGAGACCACGCGGTCGGCGTACTGCCGGGCCAGCGTGACCAGCGAATAATGCCCTGCATGCAGGTTGCCCATGGTCGGGACCAGCGCGACGCGCAGGCCCTCGCGCTTCCAGCCGTTGACGATGGCGCGCAGACGGGACAGTTCGGTGACGGTTTCGATCATGAGGCGTAGGCGTGTTCTGCGTCGGGGAAGGAGCCGTCGCGCACGGCGTCGGCGTAGGCACGGACCGCGCCGGCAACCGACCCGCCTTCGGCAAGGAAATCCTTGACGAACTTGGGACGGCGATGGCCGCTGTCCAGTCCGAGGAAATCGTGCAGCACCAGCACCTGGCCATCGCACTGCGGGCCGGCACCGATGCCGATGGTCGGCACGCTGACCTCGGCGGTGACCAGGCCGGCAACCGGCGTGGGCACGCATTCGAGGACGATCAGGCTGGCACCGGCGGCAGCCGCTGCCTTGGCGTCATCGCGCAGCTGCTGGGCCGCGTCGCCACGGCCCTGCACGCGATACCCGCCCAGGCGCAGCACCGACTGCGGGGTCAGGCCCAGGTGCGAGCAGACCGGAATCTCGCGCTCGACCAGGTAGCGGATGATGTCCAGCTTGAAGCCGGCGCCTTCGATCTTGACCATCTCCGCGCCGGCCTGCAGCAGGCGCAGCGAAGCCTCCAGCGCGCGCTCCGGGGTGGCATCGGCGCCGAACGGCAGATCGGCCACCAGCAGTGCGCGCTGCAGCACGCGGGCCACGGCGCGGGTGTGGTAGACCATGTCGTCGGTGGTCACCGGCAGGGTCGAATCGTGCCCCTGCACCACCATGCCCAGCGAGTCGCCGATCAGGATCAGGTCCACGCCGTTGGCGTCGAAGCTGCGGGCGAACCCAGCATCGTAGGCGGTCAACATCACCAGCTTCTGCCCATTGCGCTTGGCCTCCGCCAATGCGGGGACGGTCCAGGGCTTGCTGTCTGCGTGGGTACTCATGAGCTGATAACCGGTGGCGATAAGCCCCGCATTATCCTCCTATTGGAGCGATCCCGCAGGCCTCGACCCGCACCACAGCATCCCGCACGCGGCCGTGACCGGGAATGATCGCCTCCGGCGCGATCTCGGCCAGCGGCAGCAGCGCGAAGGCGCGCTCGTGCAGGTACGGGTGTGGCACTTGCAGCTGCGGCAGATCGATCACGTCGTCGCCGTACAGCAGCACGTCCAGGTCCAGCGCGCGCGGACCCCAATGCACGGCGGGATCACGCACACGGCCGAAGCGGCGCTCGATCGCCAGCAGGGCGTCCAGCAGATCCGGTGCAGGCAACGCGGTGTCGAGCAGCGCGGCGGCGTTGACGAACGCCGGCTGGTCTTCGTTGCCCCAGGCCGGCGTGCTGTACAGCTGCGAGCGCGCGCGCAGCGTGGTCTGCGGCAGCGCCGCCAGCGCCTGGAAGGCATCGCGCAGGGTCTGCGCGGCGTCCCCGAGATTGGCGCCCAATCCGATGCAGGCCAGGCTCACGATTTACTCGCCTGCCGCTCCACCGGGACGACGACGGCGGCGGCGACGCTTGCGCGGTGCGCCGTCTTCGCCCTCACCTTCGGCCTGGGCAGCATCCAGTGCCGAATCCAGTTCGGTGCCGGACTGCAGCTGCGCTTCGCGCCAGAACGCCACATCGGCTTCGTGCTCGCTGGAGGCGACCTGGCGCAGGACCAGGAAGTCGTAGGCGGCGCGGAAACGCGGATGGGTCAGGGTGCGGATCACGCGCTTGCGCTGGCGCGAGCCGAACCGGCCCTGCAGCAGCCAGATCTCCTGCATCGGCAGCGAGAAGCGGCGCGGCAGCGCGATCGTGGTCAGCTGGTGCAGAGTCACGCGGTCGGCCGCGCGGCGCTGCGCCTCTTCCAGTGCGACTCCCTGCTTCTGCAGGCTGGCCAGGGCACGGCAGAACGCCGGCCACAGCAGCAGTGCGAACAGGAACGACGGCGACACCGGCTCATCATTGGCCACGCGCAGGTCGGTGTTGTGCAGGCCTTCGATGACCATGCGGCGCAGCGCGCCACTGCGGTTGCTGCGCAGCGCGGCGGCGCTTTCCGGAAACATGACGTCGAGCAGGCCGTAACGCTCCAGGCCCTCGAAGCTGGCCACCCCGTGCCCGGACAGGAACAGCTTGAGCACTTCCTCGAACAGGCGTGCCGGGGCAGCCTCGGCCAGCAGATTAGCCAGGCGCGGCAGCGGCTCGGCGGTGGCTTCTTCGATCTGGAAACCAAGCTTGGCCGCCAGCCGGACTGCACGCAGCATGCGCACCGGGTCTTCGCGGTAGCGCTGCTCGGGATCGCCGATCAGCTTCATCAGGCGGGCCTGCACGTCTTCGAAGCCGCCGGTGTAATCGCGCACCGAGAAGTCCTCGATCGCGTAGTACAGGGCATTGCAGGTGAAGTCGCGGCGGATCGCGTCGTCTTCGATGCTGCCGTACACGTTGTCGCGCACGAGCATGCCGTTTTCCATCTCACGGTCGCCGCTGCCATCGTCGATGTTGGCGCGGAAGGTGGCGACCTCGATGATCTCGCGGCCGAACACCACATGCGCCAGGCGGAAGCGGCGGCCGATCAGCCGGCAGTTGCGGAACAACTGCTTGACCTGCTCGGGCGTCGCGTCGGTGGCGACGTCGAAATCCTTGGGGTGGCCGTTCACCAGCAGATCGCGGACGGCGCCGCCGACCAGGTAACCGGCAAACCCGGAATCACGCAGCCGGTACAGAACGCGCAGGGCGTTGGGGCTGATGTCCTTGCGGGAGATGTTGTGCTGATCGCGCGGGATCACGCGCAGGCTGAACGGTGATGTAGCAGAGGAATTGATGTTGGCGCTTCCGGTTGAGTTTTCGGGATTGCCCAATGGCATCTAGGTCCATATACTAGCGCGCTGCGCAGTTCGCGACAAAGCCTGCTCCCTTCGTCTAGAGGTTAGGACGTGGCCCTCTCAAGGCTAAAACAGGGGTTCGAGTCCCCTAGGGAGCACCAGTCGCGGTGCAGATAGCCAGAAACCCCGCCACGGCGGGGTTTTTTGCGTTCCAGGCCCGGCGCTGCGCCCCTGCCCGACGGGCGACGGAAGCGACTCAGCCCTCCATCTGCTCCAGTTCCCGGCCCTTGGTCTCCCTGACGAAGCGCAGCACGAAGAACACCGAGACCACGGCGGCGACCGTATAGATGCCATAGGCGCCGGCCAGGCCGATGCTGGCCAGCAGCACCGGGAACGAGACGGTGATGGCGAAATTGGCGGTCCACTGCGCCGCACCGGCCACCGCCAGTCCCGAGCCACGGATCTGGTTGGGGAACATCTCGCCCAGCATCACCCACATCACCGGGCCCCAGGACATGTTGAAGAAGATCACGTAGACATTGGCCGCCACCAGCGCCAGCACGCCCATGGTGTCGCTCAGCTGCAGCGTGCCACCGGCATCGAGCGAGCCGCTGGCGAAGGCGATGGTGACCAGCGCCAGCGAGATCGCCATCCCGATCGAGCCGAACCACAACAGCGGCTTGCGGCCGATGCGGTCGATCAGGATCACCGTGACCAGGCAGGCGCCGATGCTCAGCGCACCGGACAGCACGTTGATCAGCAGCGCGTCGTTCTCCGAAAAGCCCACCGCCTGCCACAGCACCGCGCCGTAGTAGAAGACCACGTTGATGCCGACCAACTGCTGGAACACCGCCAGGCCGAGGCCGACCCAGACGATCGGGCGCAGCTTGCCGGTGGTTCTGTTGATCAGGTCGGAGAACGTCGGGCGGTGCTGGTCCTGCGCCAGCGAGCCTTCGATCTCGGTGATCTTGGCCTGTGCCTCGGCCGCCCCGTACAGCCGGGTCAGCACCGCCAGCGCCTGTTCCCGGCGCCCCTTCACCACCAGGAAGCGCGGGCTCTCCGGGATCACCAGCAACAGGCACAGGAACAGCAGTGATGGAGCCGCCTGCATCCAGAACATCCAGCGCCATGCCGGCTGGCCCAGCCACAGCGCCTCGGTGGACGCGCCGGCCGCCCTGGCCAGCAGGTAGTTGCTGAGGAAGGCGCAGAACAGCCCACTGATGATCGCGATCTGCTGCACCGTGGCCAGCCGCCCGCGATAGCGGGCCGAGGCGACCTCGGCGATGTAGGCCGGCGACATCACGCCGGCCGCCCCCACGGCAATGCCACCGATCACCCGGGCGATGATGAACGCCGTGGAGCTGTGCGCCGCGCCGGCACCGAGCGCAGAGAACAGGAACATCACCGCCGCGATGATCAGCACACCCCGGCGGCCGAGCCGGTCGCCCAGGCGGCCGGCGAAGAAAGCACCGATCGCGCAGCCCAGCAGCATCGAGGCGACCTCGAAACCGATCCCGGCCGAACTGGACTGGAAGGTGTCCTTCAAGCCATCGACGGTGCCGTTGATCACGCCACTGTCGAACCCGAACAGGAAACCACCGAGGGTGGCCACGCAGCTGATCAGGACGATGAAGCCGGTGTTCTCGCCGCGGCCTGCGCGGATGCTGCTGGGCGACGCACGGGACATGGACATACCTCGATCGAAAGGAGGTTGCGGATCAGCGCGGCAGGTACTGGCGGCCAGATTCTCACACCTGCAGCGCACACGGTATTGATCGGCCCGCCCGTTGCGGGGGGACACGCAGCAGCGACGGCCGTACCGATCGCACCGGCAAGCGGGTGTTCGGCCCCCTGTGTGCCGAGCGCCGGCGGCATATCTGCGCTGGAGACCGGCATCCCTGGCCTGCCCGAGCGCTTCGTCCGCTGGGCCTGAGCCTTGTGCCAGCGGCATTTCGGGGATTCAGGCAGGATCCGATCCCGCGCCGTGGACCAACCTGTTCTAGAATTGTCCGGCTTACTGTCGGATTCAGATCCAGCCATGCCTTTTGTCGTCACCGAAAACTGCATCAAGTGCAAACACACCGATTGCGTGGAAGTGTGCCCCGTGGATTGCTTCCATGAAGGCCCCAACTTCCTGGTGATCGACCCGGATGAGTGCATCGACTGCACCCTGTGCGAACCGGAGTGCCCGGTCAACGCGATCTTCCCCGAAGACGACGTGCCCGCCGGACAGGAAGTCTTCGTCGCCCTGAACGCCGAACTGGCCCAGGCCTGGCCGGTGCTGACCGTGCGCAAGGACCCGCCTGCCGACGCCGGCGAATGGGACGGCAAGCCGGACAAGCTGAAACTGCTGGAACGCTGAGTCGTCAGGTTCCTGCGGGCACGAAAAAGGGCGCCGAGGGCGCCCTTTTCGTTTCCTCCCCCATGCATCCGGGGGATGGCCCTCTGGATCAGGGGGCCAGCTTCGCCTTCAGCTCGCCCAGCAGCTTGGTCGGCGCCGCAGCGGTGGCCGGCAGACCACGCGGGTCGACCGCCGACACGTAGGCGCCGGCATCGACGGCGACCACACGGACCAGGAAGTCGCTGCCTTCGAAGGCAACATCGTAGGAGCCCAGCAGCTGCGCCTTGCTGGCGATCTTCACGCCTTCAACGGTCTCCAGCGCGGCACCGACCTTCGCAAACACCTCATCCTTGGTGCCCGCCACAGTGAAACCGGCGTTGTTGGCCGGCGCCTGGGTCGAGGACGGGGCCGGACGCGCGGCCTGCGAGGCCAGCGACGAGCTGGTGGCCGCGGTGGCAGCGGCCTGGCCAGCCGGGACGTTCAGGTCCGGCGGCACTTCCAGCGGGCGCACTTCCGGGGCCAGGGCATAGTCGCCCTTGGCACCGCGCTTGAAGCAGCCGGTGGTGCCGACGAGGGTGGCGGTGGCCAGGATCGCAAAGGACAGCACGCGGATGGCGGAAACGGATTGACGCATGGGAATCTCCTGGGTGACCACTGTGATCAGTGGTTGGATAGTGCTTCCAGCGCACCGATATCGGTGGCCAGGTGTTCGGCAGCGGCGTGATGGGCCGCGGACAGGGGCAGCAGCGGCAGGCGCAGGCCGTCACCAATGCCGATCCGGCGCAGCAGCTCCTTCACCGGGATCGGGTTGGACTCCACGCCGCAGAATTCGTGGAAGGGCTCCAGACGGGCGTCCCAGGACTCGGTCGCCTCGCGCTCACCGGCCGCGGCGAGATCGCACATCCGGCGGTAGGCGCCCGGCAGGGCGTTGGAGCCCACCGAGATCAGGCCGTCCACGCCGGACAGGATCGAGCGCGCGGCGGTGCCATCGTCGCCGCTGAGGATGACGAAGTCCGGCGAACGCAGCGCCAGCAGCGCATGCACGCGGCCGACATCGCCCACCGCTTCCTTGATGCCGACGATGTTCGGGTGGCTGGCCAGCTCGGCCACGGTCTCGGGCAGCATGTCGCAGCCGGTGCGGCCGGGCACGTTGTACAGGATGACCGGCAGGCCGCCCTGGTCGGCCACCGCGCGGTAATGCGCGATCAGGCCGGCCTGGGTCGGGCGCACGTACGGCGGGGTCACCACCAGCGCGTGGGTGGCGCCATTGGCGGCCGCGCGGCGGGTCTGCTCGATCGTTTTTGCCGTCCCCGACAGGCCGGTCCCGGCCAGCACCGGGATGCGCCCGGCAACGGTTTTGACCGCGCTGCGCAGCAGCTGGTCGTATTCGTCGTCGGACAGGGCCGCGGCTTCACCGGTCGAACCGGCCACCACCACCCCGTGAACACCACCCTCCAGTTGCAGATGCAGCAGGCGCTGCCAACCGTCGGGATCCAATGCGCCGTTCGCCTGGAAGGGCGTCGCCAGCGCGGTGATGAGACCGGAAAGGGACAAGGACATCGTGCTCGGAAGAAAGGGGGCACCGTGCCTGCGTAAACGCCGGCCAGATGTACGTTGCATGTTACTTGCGGGTCGAAAGCGCGGGCAAGTATGCTGGACTCCGGCGAACGTGCCGTCGTCCGGCCGTTCAGACTCACCTTGCATCACCCGGAACCATCTTGACCGACACCACGCCGCGGCCTGCGCCGACCGAAAACCACCTCCTGATCAACGCCTATACGACGCATCCGGAGTCCCCCCTGCTGCCTGTGACCCGGCGTATCGCCGACAGTGGCTGCAATCTGGTCGATGCCCGCCTGGCCACGGTCGGTCGCGACGTCTCCGTCACCGCCTTGGCCACCGGCTCGTGGGACTCGGTGGCCAAGCTGGAGGCGATGCTGACCCGGCTGGAGCGTGAGGAAGGCCTGAAGCTGGTCTGGTACCGCACCGGTGCCAAGCAGGCGCAGTCCAACCTGCTGCCCTACATCGTGGAAGTGATCGCCGCCGACAAGCCGGGGATCCTGTTCCAGCTGGCCGATTTCTTCGACCGCCAGGGCATCACCATCGAAAACCTGCAGAGCACGCGTTACCGCGCGATGCAGACCGGTGCGGAAATGTTCTCCGCGCAGGTCACCATCGGCGTGCCGGCCAACATGCACATCGCCGCGCTGCGCGATGATTTCCTCGAGTTCTGCGATCACCTCAACCTCGATGCGATCATGGACCCGATGAAGTTCTGATGTTTCGCGCGCTCGTCACGGGCGCGCGGGGTTTCATGCAGTTGTAGTAGACGTACCCCAGGATCCGGAAAGGAACTCATGAACGACGGCGACACCCTGGACAGCACCACCCTCGCGCTTCCGCTGGCCTTGTCCGGCGGCGACACCACCACCCTCGGCGATCTGGCCGGCCAGTGGCTGGTGCTGTACTTCTACCCCAAGGACAGCACCCCGGGCTGCACCACCGAGGGCATCGATTTCAATGCGCTGCTCCCGCAGTTCAGGAAGGCCGGCGCCCGCGTGTTCGGCGTCTCCCGCGATTCGGTCAGATCCCACGACAACTTCTGCGCCAAGCAGGGTTTCGGCTTCCCGCTGATCAGCGATGGCGACGAAGCGCTGTGCACCGCGTTCGACGTGATCAAGCTGAAGAACATGTACGGCAAGCAGGTGCGCGGCATCGAGCGCAGCACCTTCCTCATTTCGCCCGACAGTCGTATCGTGCAGGCGTGGCGCAAGGTCAAAGTGGCCGGCCACGCAGACACCGTCCTTGAAGCCCTGAAGGCCGCGAAAGCCCAGTGATCAACCCGGCACCCCCAATGGCCATCACCCTGCCCCGCAGGTCGTGATGGCTTGTCTCTGTTCTGCCACCAGGAATTGACGATGACCCGAGGCAAGCGCATCTACGTACTGGATACCAACGTGCTCATGCACGATCCGACCGCGCTGTTCAAGTTCGAGGAGCATGATGTCTACCTGCCGATGCAGGTGATCGAAGAGCTGGACAACGGCAAGAAGGGCACCACCGAGGCAAGCCGCAACGCGCGCCAGGTCAGCCGTTTCCTCAATGAACTGGTGCAGGCCTCGGGCCTGGAGAACCTCGCCGATGGCATTCCACTGCAGCGCCCGAACGGCCTGCAGCTGCGCAGCAAGCAGAGCGTGGGCCTGCTGCGCTTCCAGACCAGCCACTTCGAAGCGGGCAAGAGCTTCGGCGCGGTCATTCCGGACAACGCCATCCTCGGTGCGATCCTGGCCCTGAAGGAACAGGTGCCCGAGATTCCGGTGGTGTTCGTCTCCAAGGACATCAACCTGCGGATCAAGGCGGCGATCGCCGGCATCGTCTCCGAAGACTATGAGAACGACCGCGCGCTCGACGATTTCAGTCTGCTCTATACCGGCGCCACCGAGCTGCCGGAAGACTTCTGGAAGAAGCACACCGACAACCTGCGCAGCTGGAGCGACAAGGGCCGTACCAGTTACGAAATCATCGCCAGCGAAGACGAGAACTGGCATCCCAACCAGTACGCCTACCTGCCCGGCGACGATGAAGTCGAACTGCGCGTGGCCAAGGTGGACGGCGACAGGATCACCTTGGCGCTGGTCAACGATTTCCGCCATGGCAGCCATGCGGTATGGGGCATCAGCGCGCGCAACCGCGAGCAGAACTTCGCGCTCAACGCGCTGATGGACCCGGAGATCGATTTCGTCACCCTGCTCGGCACCGCCGGCACCGGCAAGACGTTGCTTGCCCTGGCCGCCGGCCTGGCCCAGACCATGGACCAGCAGCGCTACCGCGAGATCATCATGACCCGCGCGACGGTCAGCGTCGGCGAGGACATCGGCTTCCTGCCCGGGACCGAGGAAGAAAAGATGACGCCGTGGATGGGCGCGCTGACCGACAACCTGGAAGTGCTCACGCATACCCAGGAAGGCGGCGCGTGGGGGCGTGCGGCGACCAACGACCTGATCGCCAGCCGGATCAAGATCCGCTCGCTGAATTTCATGCGTGGCCGCACCTTCCTGTCGCGCTACCTGATCCTGGATGAAGCGCAGAACCTCACTCCCAAGCAGATGAAGACCCTGATCACCCGTGCCGGCCCCGGCACCAAGATCGTGTGCCTGGGCAACGTCGAACAGATCGATACCCCGTACCTGACCGAGACCACCTCGGGCCTGACCTACGCGGTGGACCGCTTCAAGAACTGGCCGCACAGCGCGCACATCACGCTGCGCCGTGGCGAGCGTTCGCGCCTGGCCGATTACGCTTCGGAGGTGTTGTGAGCCGTTCCCTGTCGCGTGCCGTCCTGCCGCTGGCGCTTGCTGCGCTGGCGGCCGCCTGCACGCCTGCCAATACGCGGCCGGGCGCCAGCGTCCCGACCGCGGTCAAGACCGGCCAGTCCTGGGTGGTAACCCGCCCCGTGGTCGCCGCCCAGGTACTGGATACCTGCTCACGTTCCAGCCCCGGCCGCGAGCCGGGGCGCGTTACCGGCTACTGGGCGCCCAGCCGCCAACAGGTGGAGCAACTGGAAGCCCGACTGCCGTCGCTGGAGGCGCAGGTGCCCAAGGCCGCCGATTTCGACCGCCAGTATGTGGGGATCGACATGGACGGCCGGCAGCTGATCTATCTCAACGCCTTCCATCTGCCCGATGACGCCGACATCGATCCAGCACGCGAGGCGATCCGGGTCTGCGATGGCGGTACGCAGTTCTGGGGCGCGCTGTTCGACCCGGCCAGCGGCACGTTCTCGGACGTGCAGTTCAACGGCCCGCCTGCAGGTCGGTGATGACGCCCTCCAGCCCCGTTTCCGCCCTGACCATCGCCGGCTCCGATTCCGGCGGTGGTGCCGGCATCCAGGCCGACCTGAAGGCCTTCGCCGCCCATCGCGTGCATGGCCTCTCCGCGATTGCCGCGCTGACCGCACAGAACACCCGCGGCGTCACCGCCGTGCACGTGCCGCCGCTGGATTTCCTGCAGGCCCAGATCGATGCCTGCTTCGCCGATTTCGACATCCATGCGGTGAAGCTGGGCATGCTGGCCAACGCCGAGGTGATCGGGCTGGTGGCCGATGCGCTGGAACAGCATCGCCCACCGCATGTGGTGCTGGATCCGGTGATGGTCGCCACCAGTGGGGCCAGGCTGCTTGAGGCGAGTGCGCTGGATGCGATGCGCACGCGCCTGATTCCGCTGGCTACGCTGCTCACCCCGAATACCCCGGAAGCCGAACTGCTGCTCGGCCGCCGCATCGTCAGCGCCGAAGATGCCGAAGATGCCGCCGACGCGCTGCTCGAGCTGGGGGCCGGCGCGGTCCTGCTCAAGGGCGGCCATCTCGACGAAGGCAGCCGCGTGATCGATCGCTATTTCGACGGCGTCACCCGCGAAGAGTTCATCCATGCCCGGCTGCCGGTCGATGCGCACGGCACCGGCTGCACGTTGGCCTCGGCCATCGCCGCGCAGCTGTGCCAAGGGCTGTCGTTGCCGAACGCCTGCGAAGCGGCCATCGACTACGTCGCGCGTGGCCTGCAGAGCGGCTATTACCCCGGCCGCAGCGAGGTACTGGTGATCGACAACTTCGGCGCGGCGCGACCGGCATGATCGACGCCTCTCCCCTGCCCGTACAGACCGGCGATGGCCATCGCGTCGAACTGCTGGCGCGCGTGCCCACGCAGCCACGCGCACGCCTGCTGTGGCTGCCGGCGCTGGGCGTGGCCGCGCGCCACTACCTGCCCTTCGCCGAGGCGCTGGCCGCGCGCGGCGTCGCGGTGTACCTGCACGAGTGGCGCGGCAACGGCAGCAGCAGCCTGCGTCCGTCACGCACCCAGGATTGGGGGTATCGCGAGATCCTCGAACACGACCTGCCGGCCAGTCTTGCGCAGCAGCCCGAAGCGAACACCCCACCGCTGGTCATCGGCGGCCACAGCCTGGGTGGGCAGCTGGCCTGCTGTTTCGCCGGGCTGCACCCGCAGCGCTTCGCACGGGTGTGGCTGGTCGCCAGCGGTACGCCGTACTGGCGCACCTTCCCGGCCCCGCGCGGCTGGACGCTGCCGCTGGTGTATCGCTTCCTGCCCTGGCTGGCCCAGCGCCAAGGGGTCCTGCACGGCAAGCAGCTCGGCTTCGGTGGCACCGAGGCCCGCGGCCTGATCCGCGACTGGTCACGCGTCGGGCTCAACAACCACTACGCGGCCGCGGGCATGACGGTCGATCTGGAGGCCGGCATGCGCGCGTTGCAGGGCCAGGCCACCGCGGTGGTGATGGACCACGACTGGCTGGCGCCGCCCTCCTCGATGCAGGGGCTGCTGGCCAAGATGCCAGGCATGCGTGCGCAGCTCAGTGTGCTGAGCGCGCCGACGCTGGGCACGCGCGCGGATCACTTCGCCTGGATGAAAACCCCGGAAGCCGTGGTGGAGCAGCTTTTTCATTCATTTGAATGAAGACCTTCACAAAAACCGTTGACGAATGCGACGCCGATCCGCATAATTCCGCTCCTGTTGACGCGCCCGTAGCTCAGTTGGATAGAGTACCTGGCTACGAACCAGGCGGTCGGGAGTTCGAATCTCTCCGGGCGCACCATCAGCAGGGTATCGATTTCGCCGTCGGTATCAGTAATGAAAATTCGATGTAAATGCGCCCGTAGCTCAGTTGGATAGAGTACCTGGCTACGAACCAGGCGGTCGGGAGTTCGAATCTCTCCGGGCGCACCATTACATCGAACGGCAGGCTCGCCTGCCTTCCCGTCGAACGTGGCGACACGTGCGGCAGGACACACAACCAGACAATGCAAATGCGCCCGTAGCTCAGTTGGATAGAGTACCTGGCTACGAACCAGGCGGTCGGGAGTTCGAATCTCTCCGGGCGCACCATTGCATCGACGAAGACAGCAGCCATCGGTTGCTGTTTTTTTTTGCCTCAGCCGCGCGGCGGGACGTGCGCCCGTGCCGCCTGCATCGCCATCAGATCAGCCTCGCCCGGCAGTTCCGGCGCCGGGCACTCGCCACCGGCGTGGTCGTCATGCGCCAGCCAGTCGTCTATCACACCGCCCAGCAGGTCCACGCGCAGCGGCAGCGTGATGTGATCTTCGCCTCGCAGTTCGATGTAGTGCACGCGCGGACTGGCCGCCGCCAGACGGCGCCCCTGCCCGACCGGCACATGCTGATCATCCTGGCCATGCAGCAGCAGCACGCAGGCGCGGCTGTCGGCCAGCGCGCGGGTGACATCGACGCGGTCCAGGTCCAAGTCCAGCCGCTGGCTGGCGGCGGCGATCACCTGGTCGATGTCCTGCCCGCCATAGCGCCACCGCCCGTAGGCGGCCATGGCCTGTGCTTTCCACGCGGTCGGCTGCAGCGACATCAGGTGCGGGATCATGCTGCGGATCGCATCGCCGGCATTGGCGAACGACTCCATCGCCACCACGCCGGTGACCTGGTCACCGAGCTTGTCGGCGGTGAACAGCGCGGTGGCCGCACCGTAGGACACCCCGAACAGGTACAGCGGCCCGACCACCTCACCGCGCACTTTCAGCGCGGCGATGACATCCACCACATCATCCGATTCGAAGGTGCCATAGCCGGACGGACCCGCCCCCGAATGGCCATGATTGCGCAGGTCGATGGTGACCACGCGGTAGCCGGACTGCGCCAACTGCAGCGACCACGGCAGCATCGCATCACCGTTCATCATCCAGCCGTGCAGCAGTACCACCGTGCCGCGCGGCGCCTGTGGCTGGAACGGGTGCGGCAGGTCCAGCGCCATCCCGGTGCGCAGCGGCTCGCCGTTGTCGTGCTGCTGGGGCAGGTACGCGTAGTGCACCCCGTACTGACCGGGGTCGAACGCCCGCCAGAAGATCGGCACGCCCGCGCGCCCGGTCACCCGGCCATGCCGGTTGGGCACGCTGTCCACCGCGTCGGCGATGCGCGGCATGTCCAGCAGGGTGGACACGCCACCGGGAGCGATCAGGCGATCACTCAACGAGGTCGAGGCGGCGGTGGAGGTCAAGGAGGAGCAGGCAGCCAGCCACAGGCCGGCCCCGGCCAGCAGCAACAGCAGCAAGCGCTTCATGGGCAGAGTCGGAAAAACCAAACGAGTCCGGCAGGTTACCGATCGCGTCGGTGCCGCTCTATCGCATCCGTATGACCATCCGATGACAGCGTAGCCACGATTCAGCTTGAGCGGACGGGCGCCGGGATCGCAGCGCACGCCCCTGCCCCGGCCTGCGATCCGCCCAGCCAGCCTTCCATGGTGGGCCACCAGCCCGCCAGCACCTCCGGGCGCCGCATGCGTTCCCGCCACCAGCGCAATGCCGCGCCCTCTTCGCCCGTGCGCCAGGCCAGCCAGAAGGTCTCGTCCGGCTTGGGCTCTTCGACCTGTTTGATCACCAGCCGGCCGTCCCGCACCGCCTGCTGCACATACGGCTCGGGCAGGAAACCAAAGCCCAGTCCGGCGCACTGCAGGCGGAACTTGCTGACCATGTCCGGCACGGTCACGGTCTCCTGCCCCATCAGCAGCCCGACCGTGCGCGGCAGCAGCCGCCGCGCAGAGTCGGCCACCGCAATGGCGCAGTGGCTGGCCAGCTGCTCGCGGCCGAGCGGCCCGGCGGCAGCGGCCAGCGGATGCGAGGGCGCCACCGCGAACACGAAACGCACCACACCCATCGGCTCGACCACGTAGCCGCCGCCACTGGGCCCCTCGCCCGCCGCACCGACCAGCAGGTCCGCGCGCCGGTCCAGCAGGGCCTCCCAGGTGCCCGAGAGCGATTCACTGATCAGCCGCATCCGGGTCTGTTCGGCCACCGCAGTGAAGGCGCGCACATCCTCGGCCAGCAGCGCCGGTACGAACATCGAATCGACCGCCACGGTCAGCTCGGCTTCCCAGCCGGAGGCCACCCGCCGCACCCGCATCTCCAGCTCGCGCGCCGCCCGCAGCAGATGCCGGCCCTCTTCCAGCAGGGCCTCCCCGGCCGGGGTCAGCTGCGCGCGCGGGCCAACCCGGTCGAACAGCTGCACGCCCAGGTCCTCTTCCAGCTTGGACACCGTGTAGGAGATGGTCGAGGGCACCTTGTGCAGGGCCTTGCCGGCCGCGGCGAACGAGCCACGGCGGTCGATGGCGTCCAGGATCTGCAGGGCGTCGAGGCTGAGCTTGAGCATTCGAATTTTTCGATGATGGCTTGCAAAACTATCCGTTTTTCAACGCACCAGAGCAAGCGGATACTGGCGCCAACAGGAAAGGGACCGTCATCGACCGCCCCGGCCCACCATCGAAACCATCGAACACCAAGGAGATTCCCATGCTGCAGATCCGCAAGAGCAACACCCGTGGCAAGGCCGACCATGGCTGGCTGAACTCCCTGCACACCTTCTCCTTCGCCAACTACTACGACCCGCGCTACGTGAGCTTCGGTCCGCTGCGGGTGATCAACGAGGACCGCGTGCAGGGCGGCCAGGGCTTCGGCACCCACAGCCACAGCAACATGGAGATCATCTCCTACGTGCTGGGCGGCGCGCTGGAGCACAAGGACTCGATGGGCACCGGCTCGGTCCTGCGCTACGGCGATGTGCAGCGCATGAGCGCCGGCAGCGGGGTCAGCCACAGCGAGTTCAACCACTCGGCCGACGACGCGGTGCACTTCCTGCAGATCTGGCTGTTCCCCGACCAGGAGAACATCACGCCCAGCTACCAGGAGACCCATTTCGCGCCGGAGACCAAGCGCGGCCAGCTGCGCCTGATCGCCTCGCGCGATGGCCGTGACGGCTCGCTGCAGATCCACCAGGACGCCAATCTCTACGCCACGATCCTGGACGGCGACGATCGCGTCCACCTCGCGCTGGCGCCGCGCCGCGGTGCCTACGTGCAGGTTGCCCGCGGCCAGCTGCAGGTCAATGGCATCACCCTGGATGCCGGTGACGCACTGCAGGTCAGCGACGAGGCACAGCTGACGCTGGAAAACGGCAACGATGCGGAAGTCATCGTGTTCGACCTGCCCTTGTGACGCCTGTTCGATAGACAACAACGATGACGCCCCGACCGACTCGGGGCGTCCAATTCAAACACTTTCTATAGGGCGATACGTTCCGGGCTGAGAGGCTACAGGGAGCGCTGCATCAAGATCTGCTCATTCTGCCCCGTGAGGCGGTGATGGGCTGTCGACGGCGCTACTTTCACCCTCTTCTCTGGAACCACCCATGACCCAACGCGCTCTTCCACCACCTCCGGTGATCACTCAAGTGCTTGATCGGCAAGGCGCCAACACCGGCCCGCTCAATCCCTTCGACCGGACTGATGATCACCAGCCGCAGCTGAGCGGCACCGCGCAGCGTTTCGCACGATTGATGATCTATGACGGCAATCGATACATCGGTCAAACAGATGCTGACATGTTCGGTAACTGGACTTTCATTCCGACAATACCCCTGAGCGACGGCGGGCACGAATTCAGCGCAGTGGATTATTCCGGAGGCCTGCAGCGCAGCGAGCCCTTCCCCATCATCGTGACACCCATTGATGCGACCACCCCAAATCCGCCTTCACCGCCGACCATCAATGTCTATGACGATGTAAATGAAGCGGGCTTCATCAAGCATGGCGGAACTACCGATGACCGCATCCCGACGTTGAGCGGTAGCGCACAGCCCTACGCCATGCTGCAGATCCTGATCAACGGCCGGCAGGCCGGTTACGCCACCG